>NZ_JADPVH010000014.1 GCF_026932795.1 Paenarthrobacter sp. Z7-10
GCCCCGGCCGGAACCGCAGAAGCCACGGCACCAACCACAGCAACGACGGGATCGGGACTGAGATCGGCAGCAGTGATGGGATCGGCGCCGGGGTTACTGGGGGGAGGAGCGGTGGCGCCGGGGTTGCTGACGGGAGGAGCGGCGGCGCCGGGGTTGCTGACGGGAGGAGCGGTGGCGCCGGGGTTACTGACGGGAGGAGCGGCGGCGCCGGGGTTACTGGGGTCGTTCATCCACGCCGGCAGTTCCGCCAAATCCAGCAGGTGTTGAATCCCGCAGGGGTCCAGCCCCAACAGTGCAAGCACGGCCCCCATCGGATCCAGCACTCCGGGCGCGTCATCATCGCGGCCCAGCCGGGCCAGCTCATCACAATGGGCCGCCAGTTCCCACGCCAATGGATTTTCGCCGTGCCGATCGGCCTCCTCGAGCCGAAGCCCAAGAACCGCATCGAAACCCTGAACCAAATCCATACCAACAGCCTACAAACAGCCACCGACAAAACTCCCGGCCCATCCACACACCATCAATGCACACACACGTCGAACCACACACATCGCCGCGAACCGGCATCAGGGCCAGGTCCCGAAATGGCGGAAAGCGAACCGCTCAGTACATGCCACCCAGCAGGCGACTCAGCACTGAAAGATCGACCACATTTGGGGTAGGTCCGGCGGCGAGGAAGTGTTTCACATCGCGAATCAGCCGCGACCCGTTGAGCACGTGGACCAGATCCGAGCCATCGGGCTCACTGCCCCGGGCGTAATCAATAACCGGCTCATACAGGTTTCCGCCGGGGCTGTGGACGCATATCCAGCCAGTTACATTGCATTCCGGAAAGAGCTCCTGCATGCGGCGGACGGCCGGGAGCATCCTCGGCGGTTCAAGAACTTTGGCGCCGTGGACCAGAGTGCCGCCGTTCCAGCGGTAGGCGCCTTCGGGCAGCAGCATGGACCCGATCAGCACCAACCGGTAACCGGTCAGCAGGGCATGATCGATGTAGCTGTTGTCCGCTGGGGAAACCAGGCCATTGATCAAACGCGCTGATGGTATGTCCGGCAGCACCTGCTGCATCAGCAGTTGGATGGTGCGTGCTTCGCGCTGAAGCCGGGCCTGTGCGCCAAACAAGCCACGCTTGCGCGGTGCACCGTGCACCTGCTGGGCGGCTCGGGCCAAGGGCAGCAGGGGCTGGGCACCCGCCGGAACGTCGGCATAGGCAGGCACGAAGACGGCGTCGTCGCGGGCGGAGACCTTCTGCTCCCGGGCCGACGTGCTGACGTTGAAGGATTCGGAGGCGCTGCTGCCGTTCGGCGATCCGAAACCGGCCGACGACGACGGTGCAAACCACGCGGGTTGGGCCCGGGATCCAGCACCGTAGGATTTATCGTAAGCGGCGCGGCGCTGGGGATCCATCAGTGTCTCGTACGCCGCCGTTACCATTCGGAACGCCTCGGCGTCTCCGCCGTGGTCGGGGTGGGCATGTCGGGCCGCCTTTCGGTAGGCCGTCTTGATATCCCGTTCGGTAGCGGTCACCGCGATGCCCAGTACTTGGTAGTGCGTGAGGATGGGGTCACTCACTCATTGGCCTTTCCGATGGGCTGTCATAGAGCGGTGTGGGGCGTCAGGCCCACTCCCGGCTTGGGCGCTGCCAGGTAGCGCAGGAAAAGCATATCCGCACTTTTAAGGATATGAGCCAGGGCCATGGCCTGTGGACCCGCGTCCGGGCTGCCGGCGGACCCCGCAACGGTGCCGACGGCGATGCCCGCTGCGATCCTAGGCGCCCCGCCGCCCACGAGGAGGGGGGAGAGGGAAAGGCACAGTTCGTCCACCTGACCGGCTTCCTGGAAGGAGCCAAACAGATGCGGGCCGCCCTCTGAATGGATGCGGCTCAGGCCGCGGGCTGCGAGTTCGGCAATCACTGTGGGGATGTCCAAAACCCGGGTGCCCGCGGAGACGACATCGGCCACGGCTGACAGCGCCCTGCGGTTGTCGGTCGGCGCCGCTTCGGTGGTGAAAATCAGCGGACGCACTGGAGCTGCCGCGAAAAGCTTGCTGTGTGGGTCAAGGTCAAGGTGGCCGGAGACGATGGCGAAAGCCGGGTGGGCGGGCTTGCCGTGCTGCAGGCGCCATTGTTGGGCGGCGGTGTCCAGCAGTTCGCCGGCGTAGCCCTCCGTGCGAACCGTTTGCGCCCCTACCAGCAGAACATCCGCGGACCGGCGCATCAGCGTGAAGATGCGCTGATCGGCAGCATTGCCCAATCCTCCGGAGCGTCCGGAAAGGGCGGCCGCGCCATCAAGGCTTGAGACGAAATTGAAGCTGACCCACGGCGCAGTCCCGGTTGGACCGGCATACCAGTCCAGCAGCTGCGCATCCGTGGCGTCCGGTACCGGGTCGGGAAAGATCCGGTCCACAGGTTCGCGGTAGGCGCGCTCCCTGCTCTCGGACTGTTGGTCTTCGCGATTCTGGCTCACCGGTGCACCGGGGCGTTGACATCGCCCATGTTGTGCAGCAAGTATTCCGGTTCCCTCCAGCCCAAGGCCGCCTCGGTTAACCGCACGGCCGAGTGGGCAGCCGAAACGTTGTGCATCCGCACGATCCGGGCACCGCCGAGCACACACATCACGGCGGCTGCCAGTGACCCTGCCATCCGCTGCTGCTTCTCTTGGCCCAATGTTTCGCCGATAAAGTCCTTGTTGGACACCGCCGCGAGGGATGGGAATCCGAGGGCGGCGATGTCGCGGAATCGGTGCGTCAGCTCGAGCGAATGCAGGGTGTTTTTGTTCAGGTCATGACCGGGGTCCAGAATGATCCGATTCTCGGCAATGCCCAGCTTCAGGGCGAGATCGACCTTGGCGCGCAGGAAACTCACGACTTCCGCCACCACGTCCTCATAGTGCGGTCGTGGAAAAACGGTCCTCGGGGATGCCAAACTGTGGGTGATCACCAGGTGCGCGTCGCTGGCGGCGACGACGGCAGCCAGGTCCGGATCCTGCAGGCCCGTGGTGTCGTTGATGACGTGAGCGCCAGCCGCGATGCTCAGCTCGGCTACCTTCGGTGTAAAGGTGTCCACGGAAATGATGACGTTGCTGCGCGCCGCCACCGCTTCGATGACTGGAACTACCCGCTCAGCCTCCTCCCAGGGGCTCAGCGCGGGACCTGGGGAAAATGGCACTCCGCCGATATCCACCCAGTCCGCGCCGTCGTCGACGGCCTGCAGCGAGGCGGCAACTGCGGCGTCCAGCGAGAAGGTGCGGCCGCCGTCGTAAAAGGAATCCGGCGTCCGATTAATGATCGCCATTAGTGCAACCTTGCGGCTGAAATCCAGTGTTCTGCCACCGAATTCGTGAATCGGATTCAGCAGCGGCGGCTGGAAAAACGGCGAAACTCCTGCGGGCTCGGGCATGTTTCTCCGTTCCTGTTAGACGTCCGTCAGCGCGGTCTGCGGGTCGGCGAGGCGCTGCGTATCCACTCTACGGCCGCTGCGGATCAGATCCTGGATGCCCTCCTGGACGTCCCAGACATTGACGTTCATTCCGGCCACCACCTTCTCATCGCGAACCCAGAAGGCGATGAACTCGCGCTGCTCCAAACTGCCCCGGACCACCAGGTCGGCGTTCCTGGCGCGCGCCCCGTAGCCGGAGTACTCCATCCCGAGATCGAACTGGTCGGTCTAGAAGTAGGGAATGGCGTCGAGCACGGCATCGTGGCCGAGCATCGACTTAGCGGCCACTTCGCCGCCGGCCAGGGCATTAGCCCAATGCTCGCTGCGCGCGTATTCCCCTGTGACGGGGTGCAGCACATTGGCCACATCGCCGGCTGCAAAAATGTCCACACTGCTGGTCCGCAGGCCGGAATCAACCTGTATGCCGTTGCTGATTTTCAGCCCGGCGGTCTCGGCCAGGGCGATGTTGGGAACGACGCCGACGGCGATCACCACCAGATCCGCGGGAAGAATTTCGCCGGTGCTGACGACGACGGCACTGACGTGTCCGTCGTCGTCAGCGTTGAGGCGGTCCGCGGAAGCCGGGAGCCGGAACTGCACGCCGGCCTCAAGCTGCCGGGAAACGAAAACAGATCCCGGTTGGCGCCCTATCGCCGCGCTCAGCGGCACCTCCTCGAGTCCAAGCAAAGTGACCTCATTGCCCAATTCCCGGGCGCTGGCGGCGACCTCCATCCCGATCCAGCCCGAACCGATGATGACCAGCCGACGCCCGCCCTTGGCTAATTGAGTGCGGAGCTGCCGGCTGTCCGCTTTGGTGCGAAAATACTGTACGCCCTCCAGTTCCGTACCCGGGAGCTCAAGAATGCGGGGTACGGCGCCGGTGCTCAGCAGCAACTTTGAGTACCTTAGGCTGTGGCCGCTGGTTAGGGTGACGCTGTGGTCCGCCGGATCGGTCCGGGCGGCCGTTTCGTCCGTGATCAGCCGCACGTCGTTGTCGCCGTACCAGGACTGCGGATAGGGCAGCAGCGATTCCTCGGTTTCCTTGCCGGTCAGGAAACCCTTGGACAGTGGCGGGCGCAGGTACGGAATGTCCTGCTCGGCCCCGATCAGCACTATGGGGCCGGTATATCCTTCGGAGCGGAGCGTGGCCGCAGCAGTTGCTCCCGTCAGTCCCGCTCCCACTATGACCATTGCTTCGCCGCTGCCATCGGCGCTGTTCATGCGGCTCATGGGACATCTCTTTCCACTGTTTAACCAAACCTTCCGGCGGGCGCCGGAGGGGATGGAGTCAGTTCGGGAACTGGCTCCGCAGCGGCCCTGACGTGCTCAGTTCTCCATCGAACGTGGAGGTGCGGGTGATGGTTCCACTGCTGAGCACACCGCGGAGCGACATGCAGGTATGTTCCGCTTCCAGGACAACGCCGACGCCGCGCGGATTCAGTGTCTGAACCAGCCAATCCGCCAGCTGCTGAGTTAGGCGTTCCTGGACTTGGAGGTCGCGGGCGAAATGCTCCAGACCACGGGCCAGCTTCGAAAGCCCGAAAAGCCGGTCGCCGGGGAGGTAACCCAGATGCGCAACGCCGCGGAACGGGAGCAAATGATGCTGGCAGAGCGAATGGAAGGGGACATTCTTCACCAGCACTAAGTCGTGGTAGCCCTCGTCATTGGGGAAAGTGGTCCAGGTCGTCGGCCGCGGAGTCAGCATTTCGGTAAAGGCGCCCACTACCCGGCGGGGAGTGTCCAGCAGGTGCGGATCATTGGTGTCGCGGCCCAGCGCATGCAGGAAATCCCGGATCGCCCGCTCAGCAGCTACCGCGTCAATGGCCGCGGCTGTGGGGGCCTTGTCGGGACCGATCCGGTCGGGACCGATCCGGTCGGAGGCCGCTGCGGAGCGGCGGCCTTGTGTGAACAATTGCAGATCCTCCAACCCGGTTTCCGGAAATTCGCGCTCCAAGTCGTCCGAAGCAGCCAAATCGGCAGCGTCCGCGTCGATGGCTTCCGGGTCGAAACTGGGCAGCAGCCCGGGGGTTTGCTGGGACTGAATGGACATGGTTCGCCTTCGTTCCTGGTCCTTCTAAAGCTTGTTTTTCTGACTTTAGAAGCGCAGACTCTTTAAGTCAAGAAGATTACTTTTAGAGATGGATTTCTCGTGACTGATGGAAACCGGAAGACGGCGGGACGGTTGTCGGCCCGCGAAACCACAGCGGATCGTTTCCTGCCGGATCCCAGCGCGTCCGGGCTGGTGACTGGATCCGCCCCGGTGACTGGATCCGATGGGCGGGCGGCCGGGGCCGGCGGGCTGGCGGGCGCACCCGATGAGCAGGGGGCCGGCGTGCCGTCGATCAGGCACCGTGACGCAGTGTCCGGCGAGTGGCCCGCGGCGTCAGGTGGGAATGGCTTGGAGCGGCAGGACCAGTTGGCTGCCGTTGCGGCGCTGGGCGATCCCGTTCGCCGGGCCTTGTTCGAGGCCGTTCGCCAAAGTCCTGTGCCCCTGGGCGTCGACAGCCTGACCCGGACGCTCGGGATTCCGCGCAGCACTGTGGTGTTCCAGCTGCAGAAGCTGGTGGACGCGGGCGTGCTCAGCATCGAATTCGCTAAGCCCGGCCGGCGCCGCGGTCCGGGCTCGGGACGGCCGGCGAAGCTGTATCTGCCCAGACAAGGTGAGGTGGCGGCCTCGGTTCCGGACCGGCATTATGATTTGGCGGCGCAGCTGATGGCTGCGGCGATTGAACGCTCCACCGCCAGCGGCTCAGCTGTCCAGCAGGCGTTGGCAGAGGTGGCGTTCGACGTCGGAAGCCGGCTGGGTGCCGACGCCGGCAGCATCGGCGAGGCATTGCGCCTTAACGGATTCGCGCCCCGGACCGACGGGAAGGGCGGATATTTGCTGCATAATTGTCCGTTCCATCGGCTGGCCCGAAGCCACACCGACGTGGTCTGCGGGATGAATGGTGCCTTACTTACAGGCGCCCTGCAGGGATGTGCGGATAAGGATCATGACGTGGTCCCCGACCCGGATGGACCCTACTGCTGCGCCCGGATCGTGCGCCGTCAGGTGGAGTAGCGCCGGTTCGGGCAGAGCGGATTCGGGCATAGGCTCACGGCATGGGGGCAAAAAGTGAAGACCTGGACGGGGCGGACGCCGGAGAATGGATCGCGGAGCGGCTTAGTGCTTACCGCGGTGTCTCCGGGGGCCGCTCGCCAGCCGCGGCGGTGGGCGGGACGGTCCCGGACTGCTTTGAAGCCTACGTCCGCATCTTTCACGCCGCCTCCTGGCCCGACGGCAGCCGCGCTGGCTGGCGCGACGTGGCCGCTGCCCAGGGCACCGTTTGGCATCCGGAGATGCAGTTCAACGCGATTGCCGGGCCGGCACACCGCCACCCCGGAGCGGATCTTTTTGGCGATCTGGGAGGGCTGGGAACTGGCCAACGACGCCAGCAACATGTCCAGCGCCACCTTCCTGGCGCAGGAGCAGGATGTGGACGAGCAAGCGCGGATGCAGGCGCAGCAGGGTTTTACCGGGCATAAGGAGCGGCTCCAGGTGCCCGTTTTCCCGTCCGATTTGCTTGCGGCCGACCGTTGGACGTCGGCAACGGGTTCCGCCGCTATTTGGTGGTCCGTGGCTCCGTACCAAATTTGCAGGTCCCACCCTGGCTGGACACCGGAACGGGGCTAAACTCCGAAACCCCGAATCTCGCCTGGCCCGCGGACCGGGCCTGGTGCCTCGCGACGGAGATCGACTTTGACTCCACGTTGGTGGGCGGCAGCGCGGAACTGATCGCCGCCGTCGTCGAACATCCGGGCCTGGAAGCGCTTGAGGTCGGCGTCGAAACCAGCTTGCATTGGGACGCGGACACCGTCAATCCCACCCCGCGTCCACCCAGGGCCGCCTCCTGAGAGCATCCTCCGTCTCCGGCCGGGTTCTCGGTTTGGGTAGAATGGGACTATGCCCGTGTACCTTGACCATGCGGCAACCACGCCTATCTCCGGACCCGCGTTGGCCGCACTCACTTCCGAACTCAGCCGCAGCGGCAACCCCTCGTCGCTGCACGGCTCCGGTCGCCGTGCCCGCGCTGTGGTGGAGCAGTCGCGCGAGACCCTCGCCGCGGCCGCAGGAGCGCACCCCTCTGAAGTGATCTTCACGTCGGGTGGGACCGAAGCGGACAACCTGGCCCTCAAGGGGCTTTTCTGGTCCCGGCGGGATGCCGATCCGGTACGGAAACGCATCCTGGTCTCGTCCGTGGAGCACGCGGCGGTGCAGGACACGGCGGCCTGGCTGGAAAAGCATGAAGGGGCCGAGGTCGTCTGGCTGCCGGTCGACGACGACGGCGTGCTGCGGCTTGATGCGCTGGCGGCGGAGCTCAACGGGGACAGGAGCAGCACCGGGGCGGGCGCGGATTCGGTGGCCCTGATCTCGGTGATGTGGGCCAACAATGAGGTGGGCAGCATTGCGCCGATCGCTGAGATCGTCGCGCTCGCAGCGGAGTATGGCATTCCGGTGCACTCGGATGCGGTCCAGGCGTTCGGGTCGGTACCGGTGGACTTCAGTGCCTCCGGCTTGGCCGCCATGTCCATCAGCGCACACAAGATCGGTGGCCCGGTGGGAATCGGCGCGCTGCTGCTGGGCCGCGCGGTGAAGCTGGTGCCGGTTCAGCACGGCGGCGGCCAGGAGCGCGACGTCCGCTCCGGCACCCTGGATACCGCCTCCATTGCCGCCTTCGCCGCTGCCGCCGCTGACGTCGTCGGGCATTTGCCCGAAGAAAGCGGACGTCTGGCGGCGCTGCGGGACGCTTTGATCAGCGGGGTGCGGGCCGCCGTTCCGGATGCGGTCCTGCGCGGCGTGGACCCTGCGCTGCGGCCCGAGGGGCGGCTGCCCGGTAACGCGCATTTCACCTTTCCCGGCTGCGAGGGCGATT
The DNA here is from genome assembly GCF_026932795.1 of Paenarthrobacter sp. Z7-10. Taxonomy (GTDB): domain Bacteria; phylum Actinomycetota; class Actinomycetes; order Actinomycetales; family Micrococcaceae; genus Arthrobacter_M. The sequence continues at coordinate 8,350 of NZ_JADPVH010000014.1, forward strand.
CCCTGCTGTTCCTTTTGGACATGGCGGGCATCGAATCCTCCACCGGGTCCGCCTGCACCGCTGGTGTCCCGCGACCCTCACATGTGCTGCTGGCGATGGGTATAACCGAGGAAGCGGCCCGCGGTGCGCAGCGGTTCAGCCTGGGGCATACATCCACACCCACGGACGTTGAGCAATGCGTGGCAGTCCTGCCACAGGCATACGCGCGCGCAAAACAGGCGGGCATGGCCTCGCACGTGTCGAGCATTGAAACCGCAGGATCGAAGAGCAGGAATGCCGGGACCGCGCACGCCCCGGTGTCCGCGCCGCTAAGCCAGTCTGGAGTTGGAAAGTAATGCGAGTATTAGCCGCCATGAGCGGGGGAGTGGATTCCGCCGTCGCCGCCGCACGCGCCGTGGAAGCCGGGCACGACGTCGTCGGCGTGCATTTGGCTCTCTCCCGGATGCCCGGGACGCTGCGCACCGGCAGCCGCGGCTGCTGCACGGTCGAGGACTCCAACGACGCGTGGCGTGCGTGTGACAAGTTGGGCATTCCGTACTACGTGTGGGACTTCTCCGAGCGGTTCAAGGAGGACGTGGTCCAGGACTTCATCGACGAGTATGCCGCCGGCCGCACGCCGAACCCGTGCATGCGCTGCAATGAGCGGATCAAGTTCGCCGCACTCCTGGAGAAGGCGCTGGCGCTGGGCTTCGATGCCGTCTGCACAGGTCATTACGCCAAGGTGATCGACGATGGTCACGGCAATAAGGAACTGCATCGCGCCGCGGACTGGGCGAAGGACCAAAGCTATGTGCTCGGTGTGCTGACCCACGAGCAGCTCCAGCACTCGATGTTCCCGCTGGCGGAGACGCCGTCCAAGGCCGAGGTGCGTGCCGAGGCGGAGCGCAGAGGGCTGTCCGTGGCCAAGAAGCCGGACAGCCATGACATCTGCTTCATTCCTGATGGCGACACCGCCGGCTGGCTGGCGGAGAAGATCGACATGGCCACCGGGGATATCGTCAATGAAGCAGGGGCCAAGGTCGGCGAACATCCGGGCGCCAATGCGTTCACGGTGGGCCAGCGGCGCGGCCTGAAACTGGGAACACCGGCCGCCGACGGCAAGCCGCGCTTCGTGCTGGAGATCCGGCCCAAGGAGAACAAGGTGGTGGTCGGGCCGGAGGCCATGCTCGCGATGGACGAGATCCGCGGGATCAAGATCTCCTGGGCCGGGCTGCCAATTGCCGAGGCCGCGGCGGACGTTTCCGGGGAGGTGCAGGGTCCCGGGTCCGTGCGCCGGTCCCTTGACTTCGACTGCATGGCTCAGGTCCGAGCGCATGGCGATCCGGTGCCGGCCCGCGCCCGGGTGGAGTGGACGGCCGACGACGACGGCACCGTGCGTGAGGAGCTGCTGGTCACCCTGATTGAGCCGCTGCGCGGCGTCTCCCCGGGCCAGACGGTGGTGCTGTATCAGGGCACCCGGGTGCTGGGCCAGGCCACCATCGACGCGGCCCGATCACTGGCCCGCCCGGAGCTGTAAGCCAGCCGCGCGCAAGGTTGCGCCCGGCCGCAAAGGCCGGCTTCCGCCGTCGTTCGCGCCATCCGACCGCAGGCGTCCTGCGACGTCACCGCTTCGTGGACGAATCCGTGGTCTCATCCGGCGGATACGTGATCGCTTCGCCGTCCACCTGCGCAAAACTTGTCAGTAGGTGCTCCTTGGCGGACTTCGGGCTCATGATGTCCAGGACCTCCACGCCGCGCACCAGCAGGGCGTCGCCGATCAGCGATCGATGGCACCGCCAGGGCACGGCCTCCGCGCACATGATCGCCGTCGGCGCGGCGGCCGCAAAATCCATCAGCTCGGTAATCCCCGCGGCGAATTCGCCGGTCTGCATGTAATCCGCGTAGCCGCGGAAGGAGGCGTTGCGCCAGGCCGCGTTGATGCTGTCCTTTCGGCTGTGCCGCAGGCCACCCAACTGCGCCATTCGGCGGTAGCGGATGTCATGGGCGGGCAGGCTTGCGGCCAGCGCTTCCTCGGAGAACTGCGGATTGTGCCTGGACTTGGCGATGGTTCGCACGTCGACCAGGGCGCCGATGGAATGCGCTTGAAGCAACGCCACGAACTCGTCGATCGGATGGGTGGAGTGGCCAATCGTGAATATCCTCACCCAATGACCGTACCTCCCCGAACGCATCGGCGGTGCTGGTGGGTGCCGGCATCCTCTTTCACACGCCAAGAGATCTGGACCGAGGTCCAGCACGGAGGAATAGGCTGTTCTCGTGGCGAATAGTGTGCAGCAAGGTGTCCTGGTCCTTCAGCATGTGCCCTGGGAAGGCCCCGGGCTCATTGGCGCCGCGTTGGACCGCGTCGGCGTCCCCTTCAGCGTGCGCAACATTGTCGCCGAAGCGGATCCGCGGCTTCCCGGCATGGATGAGCTGGCAGGCCTGGTGATTATGGGCGGGCCGATGGACGCCGACGACGTCTTAGGCTACCCGGGACTGGCGCGGGAGGTGGCACTCATCCGGGACGCTGTGGCAGCCAATGTACCGGTGCTCGGGATCTGCTTGGGCCATCAGCTGCTCGCGATGGCGCTCGGCGCGCAGCTGCGCACCGGCGTGACCCGGGAGGTCGGCATGGCACCGGTGGAGGTCGTGGCCGGCGACCCCGTGCTCGGCGGGCTCGGCACAACGCCAGTCGTGCACTGGCATACGGACAACGTCGGGCTGCCTTCGGGGGCAACGTTGCTGGCGCGGACGGCGCAGTGTCCGAATCAGGCATTCCGCTATGGCAGCGCGATCGGCATCCAGTTCCATTTGGAGCTGGATGAGGTGCTGCTGCGGGCATGGCTTGACGACGGGCAGATGGCGGACCAACTGGTGGACACCACCGGGGCGCAACTGCTCGCAGACTTCAACATCGATGCCGCTGCGCGAACAGCCGGCGCGGAACAGGCGTTCGGGCCCTTTGTCCATGATGCCGCGGAACAGGCGGCACGGGCGCCCATTCGGGTGCGTTTCCGGGTAGGAACTTCGCCCCAGCCAAACGTTCGGTAGATAAATATCTGGTTGCAAATGCCGGGCCGGTGCCAGAAAAGCCCGCCGGGTCTGATAGAAACAAGGAATCACGAATGTGCGCTATCCCACAACGCTGTGGGCAAAAAGCGCATGTCGAAATTCCCGAAAGAAAGTTTGTAGATGGCTAAGAAGAAGATGGGCCTGCGTTGCGTTGCGACGTTCGCGGGCGTCTCGGCCCTGGCATTGACGGCCTGTACTGGCCCCAGCGGTGGCGGAACCGGCGCGAACAGTCCCGGTGCCGCCTCCGGCGGAGCCCCGATCGTGTTCGGCACCACCGATAAGGTCACCTTCCTGGACCCGGCCGGCTCCTACGACAACGGTTCGTTCATGGTGATGAACCAGATCTACCCCTTCGTGCTCAATTCCAAGCCCGGCAGCGCCGATCCGCAGCCGGATATCGCCGAATCGGCCTCCTTCACCTCGCCCAAGGTGTACACCGTAAAGCTGAAGCCCGGTCTCAAGTGGGCCAATGGATCCGCGCTGGACTCGGCCGACGTCAAGTTCAGCTTTGACCGCCAGCTGAAGATTAATGATGCCAATGGTCCGGCAGCTCTACTGGGAAACCTGGCCAGCGTGGACGCCCCGGATGCGACTACCGTCATCTTCAACCTCAAGGCCGGCAATGACCAGACCTTCCCGCAGGTTTTGACCAGCCCGGCCGGTCCGATTGTCGACAACGAGGCCTTTTCCGCGACCAAGGTGATGAATGACGAAGACATCATCAAGGCCAAGTCTTTCGCCGGCCAGTACATGATCGAGTCGTATAAAAAGAACGAGCTGATCAGCTTTAAGGCCAACCCGGACTATCAGGGACTGCTGGGCAAACCGGCCACGAACAACGTGACGGTCAAGTACTACGCGGACTCGAACAACCTCAAGCTGGACGTGGAACAGGGCAACATCGACGTTGCCTCCCGTTCGCTGACGGCCACCGACGTGGCCGACCTGAAAACCAAGACCGACAAGGTCAAGGTTGATGTGGGCCCTGGCGGCGAGCTGCGCTACATCGTTTTCAACTTTGACACAATGCCGTTCGGTGCCAAGACCGCACAGGCGGACCCGGCCAAGGCTCTGGCCGTCCGCCAGGCCATGGCGGATTCGGTCGACCGCCAGGCTATCGCGGACCAGGTCTACAAGGGCACCTACCTGCCCGTGTATTCCTACGTTCCGCAGGGCTTCGCCGGTGCCACGGAACCGCTCAAGGAAATGTATGGTGACGGCTCCGGCAAGCCGAGTGTCGACAAGGCCAAGAAGGCCCTTTCCGATGCCGGCGTCAGCACCCCGGTGGAGCTGAACCTGCAGTACAACCCGGACCACTACGGCAAGTCCTCCGGCGACGAGTATGCAGCCGTCAAGGACCAGCTGGACAAGACCGGACTCTTCAAGGTCAACCTGCAGTCCACCGAGTGGGTCACCTACACCAAGGACCGGGTTAAGGACGCGTACCCGATGTACCAGCTCGGCTGGTTCCCGGACTACTCGGACGCGGATAACTACCTGACTCCGTTCTTCTCCAAGAACAACTTCCTAAAGAACCATTACGACAACGCCGCGGTGCAGGACATGATTGCAAAGCAGCTGACCACGACCGACAAGGCCGCACGTGAGAAGCTGCTCGGCGACATCCAGACCGCGGTGGCCAAGGATCTCCCCACCCTGCCTCTGCTGCAGGGAGCCCAGGTTGCGGTTTCCGGCAAGGATGTGAAGGGCGTGAAGGACACCCTTGACGCTTCCTTCAAGTTCCGGTTGGGCGTGCTCTCGAAGTAGTCCCGCAGATGGCGGCCTAGCCGCTGACCAACACGGACCTGCATGTGGGGAGGCGGGGCGTCGTGCAGACGCCTCGCCTCCTTATGCGTTGAACGCCGGGCGGATCGGTGCTGGGTGTGTTCCGCGACGTGCCGGACGTGGACTTAGAAATGCCGCACGTGGTCTTGGAAATGAACTGAACAAAATAGAGCTAGGTAGCAATGACAACGTTGATTGATGCGCCCCCCAATGAGCAGGATGGTTTACTTCCCCCGAAGAAATCCCGTTCCGGCGGCGGGCTGGGCGCCTATATTGTGGTCAGGTTCTTCCTGATCTTTCCCACCATCTTCATTCTGGTGACGCTGGTGTTTTTCCTGATGCGGATCACCGGCGATCCAATTACTGCGGCGCTGGGGGACCGGCTGCCGCCGGAGGCCCTGGCAGCCAGGATCCATGAGGCCGGCTATGACCGGCCGGTAATTGTGCAGTACTTCGAGTACCTGGGTCAGATCGCCACCGGTAATTTTGGTCGCACCATTTCGGACAACCTGCTGGTGACGGACATGTTGGCCAGCTACGGCACCGCAACCCTTGAACTGGCGATCAACTCGCTGGTGGTGGCCCTGCTGGTAGGCATTCCGCTGGGCATGGTCGCCGCGCGGCACCGCGACAAATGGCCGGATGCGGTGCTGCGGTTCTTCGCCATTCTTTGCTACGCGACCCCGGTGTTTTTTGCCGGTCTGCTGCTGAAACTGGTATTTTCCGTGGCCCTGGGCTGGCTGCCGGTGGCAGGGCGGGCCAATTCGGCGGACGAAATTGCGCTCACCTCGCTGGTTTCGCCCACCGGCATCTACTGGCTGGACGCTATCCGCAGCGGAAATATGGCAGCCCTCGGTGACGTGATGGCACACGCCGTGCTGCCCGCCGTCGCCCTGGGCCTGCTGACTGGCGGCGTGTTCCTGCGGCTGGTCCGCACCAACGTAATCGGCACGCTAAGCAAGGACTACGTGGAAGCGGGTCGTTCCCGCGGCGTCAGCGAATTCCGGTTGGTGACCAAGCATGCTTACAAGCCGGCGCTGATCCCGATCATCACGGTGATGGGCCTGCAGATTGCCCTGCTCCTGGGAGGGGCGGTTCTGACCGAAACCACCTTCGAGTGGAAGGGACTCGGTTTCCAGCTGGCGCATTATCTGACCGCGCGCGACTTCGTGGCCGTGCAGGGCATTGTGGTGCTGCTGGCAGTCATCGTGGCACTGACCAACTTCATCGTGGACATTGTTGCCGCGCTGATCGATCCCCGGGTGAGGTACTGACCATGGCCAGGAAAAACCAGACTCTGGCTCAACGCCTGCCCATCCTGTCCCATCTGCGCAAAAGTGTCGGCCTGCAGCGCGGCATGCTGGTGACAGGACTGATCATCACGGCCATCTTCCTGCTGACCGCCGCGTTGGCTCCCGTGATCGCGCCCTACGGTTTCGCGCAGCATTTCGATACCCAGCAGCCCCCGTCGTCGGCCCATCTGTGGGGCACGACGGCGGGTGGTTACGACGTACTCTCCCGCGTCGTTTGGGGAACGCAGACGGCCGTCTTGGTGATTGTCATTGCCGTGGTTTTGTCCATCTTCCTTGGCGTGGCGCTCGGGCTGCTCTCCGGTTATCTGGGCGGCTGGCTTGATCGCGTTCTGGTGGTGATCGCGGATGCGATTTACGCGTTCCCGACGCTGCTGCTGGCAATTGTGATGTCCATCGCCATCAGCCACGGCCGCTCCGACCTGTGGAGCGGCATCTTTTCCGCAGCCATTTCCATCACCGTGGTGTTCATTCCGCAGTACTTTCGGGTGATCCGGGCGGAAACCATCCGACTCAAGGCGGAGCCCTTTGTGGAGTCCGCCATGGTGGTGGGCGCCTCCTCGGTGCGGATCATGGCACGACATATCTACAAAAACGCCACCCGGACGCTGCCGCTGATCTTCACGCTGAATGCTTCGGAGGCCATCCTGACCTTGGCCGGTCTGGGGTTCCTGGGCTTCGGTATTGAGCCGACCTCTGCCGCCGAGTGGGGGTACGACCTGAACAAGGCGCTCTCGGATACGACCGCCGGCATCTGGTGGACGGGCGTCTTCCCGGGTGCGGCCATTGTGCTCACCGTCCTGGGTCTGACATTGGTTGGTGAAAGCATGAACGATCTCAATGATCCGCGACTGCGCGGCCGGCGCCGTGCGGGCAAGAGCGCACCGCCGGCACCGATCGGTCCCGCCGGAATGGGCGCCGTGGGAACCAGAGGCGCCGGCACCAGCACGGTCGGAATCAGCAATACTGAGGATGAGGTAAAGGTATGAGTCGCCACGCAGCCCAGCTGGGCAAGGCCAGCAGCGTCAGCAATGCCAGCAATGTTCTCGATGTCCGGGACGGTCCGGTACTCAGCATTGAGCACCTGAGGGTCACGTTCGCCACGGACAGCGGGGACGTCAAGGCCGTCGACGACGTCTCCCTCACAGTGGCCGCGGGCGAGGTGGTCGCCATTGTGGGGGAGTCCGGCTCCGGTAAGACGGTCACGGCCAAGACCATCCTGGGCCTGCTGCCGGAGACTGCGATCAGCTCTGGAGCGGTGCTGATCAGCGGCAACAATGTGATCACCGTGACCCCGGCGCATCTGCGCCAGATCCGCGGCCAGGAAGTTGCAATGGTGTTCCAGGAAGCATCCACTGCGCTCAATCCGGTCTTCACCGTGGGATGGCAGATTGCCGAGGGCCTGCGGGCGCATGCGCCGCATGGCAAACGGGTCAGCAGAAAAGAGGCACGGGCCCGGGCCATCGAGGCGCTGAGCAAGGTGGGCATTCCCGATCCCCAGAAGCGGGTGGACTATTATCCGCACCAGTTTTCCGGTGGGCAGAAGCAGCGAGTGGTGATTGCCGCCGCCTTGGCCCTGAATCCCGGGCTGATTGTGGCCGACGAACCCACCACAGCGCTCGATGTCACGGTACAGGCGGAAATCCTGGAGCTGCTTCGGGATTGCCGGGACATCTTCGGGACATCCATTGTGCTGATCACGCACAATATGGGCGTGGTCGCGGATCTCGCCGACCGGGTGGTGGTGATGTATCAGGGCGATGTGGTGGAGGAGGCCGAGGTTGCCACGTTGTTCGCGACGCCGCAGCAGGAGTACACCAAGAAGCTGCTGGCCGCCGTGCCACGCCTGGGCCGTAATTCGGCCTCCGCGGGGCTGACGGAGCGTGCGCATCAGGAGGCCGAGGTGCTGGTGGAGGCAAAGGATCTGGTGATCGAATATCCGGGCCGGCTAGGCAGCCCGGGGTTCCGGGCGGTGGACCGGGTCAACTTCACCATCTCCGCCGGCGAGGTCTCTGGCATGGTGGGCGAATCCGGCTCCGGCAAGACGACCATTGGCCGGGCGATTGCCGGGCTGAACCGGACCACCGGCGGTTCCTTGCGGGTGCTGGGCTACGAAATGCTCAACTTCAAGGAGCGCACTTTCCGGCCGTTGCGAAAAGATATCGGGTTTGTTTTCCAGGACCCGGCGGCATCCTTTAATCCTCAGCTGACCATTGGCGAATGCGTCGCCGAGCCCATCGTGATCCATGAACAGCGCTCGCCGGCCGAGGTGGACAAGAGGGTTGCCGAGCTGCTGGAGGCGGTGCAGCTGCCACGGGCCTACGCGGAGCGCTATCCGCATGAGCTCTCCGGCGGGCAACGCCAGCGGGCCTCGCTGGCCAGGGCTTTGGCTTTGAATCCCAAGCTGCTGATCGCCGATGAGCCCACGTCCGCACTGGATGTCTCGGTGCAGGCCAAGGTGCTGGAGCTGTTCAAGGAGATCCAGGCAGAGTTCGGGTTCGCCGCTTTGTTTATCAGCCATGACCTGGCCGTGGTGGACATCCTCTCGCAGTGGGTCGGCGTGCTTTACAAGGGACAACTGGTGGAGCAGGGGATTGGCAGCCAGGTGATGGGCTCTCCAACGCACGACTACACCAAGCGGCTGATCGCCTCGCTGCCGGTGCCTGATCCGGCAGAGCAGGCCAAACGCCGCGAGGCGCACCAGGCGCTGCTGCGCGGCTGAGGAGGTTCCGTTCGGGCCGGGTCAGGCTCCACCGGCAGCACGCGGGTGGAGCCTGACCAATCAGGCCGAAACGATCCGGATATTGAAACGGCCACTTTGATCGAAGGTCATCATCAGCCGCAGCCACAGCGGTAGATACATCTCCAATGCACGGGCGGCGTCCAAGCCGCCCAGATCCCGGATGTGTCCGGCTTCCCAGCCCAGCTCACCCAGCAGGCCGACGACGACGGCCTTGGCATCGCCGTCGTCGCCGGCCACAAAGACGTCATGGTCGCCGCCCGCAACGAGCTGCGGGTTGACCATCAGATCCGCCGTCATCGTATTGAGCGTCTTCACCACGCGCGCCGCAGGGAAGACCCGCTGAATGGTCTCGGCCAGGCTGTCCGTGTTCACAACGGACAACGACGGCGGGAACCCGGCGGAAAAATCCAGCGGATTGGCGACATCGATCAGCACTTTGCCGTCCAGGTTAGCCGATCCGGCACTCTGCAGTGCCTGCAGTGAAGCCGTCCCGGCGGTGGCGTTGAGGATGACCTCGGCACCCTGGGCCGCGCCGGAGAAACTATCCGCGCGCGCCGATCCGCCGGCCGACGCCGCCCATTGAACCGCTTTGGGATTGGCGGCGTCCCGGGATCCCATGGTCACTTCGTGGCCGAGCTGGACAAATTTGCCGGCCAGCGTCTGGCCGACGCGTCCGGTCCCTAAGATTGCGATTTTCATGCTCACTCCTTTGACGGCATAGCACCACTACAGCCATCGCCGGCGACGCTGTCAATGGCCCCGCGGCGAACTGGCGTGAGCCGCGCCATTGCCGGGGCCCGCACCGGGCAGCCGGCGGTCACATTGTGGGCCGCCCAGGCCCAGCGCCTAGACTAAATCCATGACCGATTCCACCGACAGCCCCGCCGACGTGCCGGCTTTTGATGCCGAGGCCAGCTCGCTCGCCGGCCGGATCGCCCCGGAAGTCATGGCCGAACTGCTCTCCGTCCGGTCCAGCATCGACAATATTGACGCTGCCCTGGTCTATCTGCTCGCCGAGCGGTTCAAGGCCACTCAACGGGTGGGATTCCTCAAGGCCGCCCATCGGCTGCCGCCGGCGGACCCGGATCGAGAGGCCGCGCAGATAGGCCGGCTTCGGGCGCTTGCCGCGTCAGCCCATCTCGATCCCGGTTTCGCCGAAAAATTCCTCAACTTCATCATCAGCGAGGTCATCCACCACCATCAGGCCATCTCCGAGAACCATGCCGCGGGCCAGGATGACGCTGGAGATGGGTCGCCGACCGTCCGCAGCAACCCGGCACAGCAGTGAGCCGCCGCGAATCCGAAGCTCCTACGCCGAAACCGGAGTCCGGGACGCCAGCGGAAAACGGCCCTGTCCGAACCGGACCGGCCCAGGTCACCGCCACGGCGCTGGGCAGCTGGCCCGGCAGCGATCCGATGGAAGCGGTGCGCATTACCCGCGGCGAACTGGGCAGTCCGCATCTGCCGTATCTGGTGGAATTACCGGACCGTGGGGTGGGGGCGGACACCATTGGCCGCACGGCAGCAATGCTGGTGGAACTTCCGGTGGACGTGCAGCCCTTTGGCTGGCGTCTGGTGGATCGCGCCGGCGCTGACTACCGCCGAGCGGTGGCGATGCTCAGTTCGGACGTCAATATGCTCGCCGATGTTATTGGCACCGAGGAGCAGCCCGGCGCCGAGTTGAAGATCCAGCTGTGTGGGCCGTGGACTCTGGCCGCATCGCTGCATCTGCACTATGGCGAGCGCGCGCTTCTGGATTCCGGCGCGCGGCGCGAACTCGCCGAGTCGTTGGCCGCGGGGATGGCGGACCACTTGGCGAAGGTTGCCGCAGCAGCGCCGAACGCGCGGATTACCGTGCAGCTGGACGAACCGGAGATCAATCGGGTGCTGGCCGGCTCCATCCCCACCGCGAGCGGATACCGCACGCTGCGGGCCATTTCGAAAACCGAAGTGGCCCGCGGCTGGGAGCTGGTTCTGGCCGCGGCGCGTGCCGCGGGGGCAGCGGAAGTGGTGCTGGCCGTGCCGGGTGCAGGCTCCTCATTGGGGCTGGCTTTTTCCACCGGTGCCGACGCCGTTGCGCTGCCGGTCGGTGAGCTGGGAACCCAGGACTGGGAGCAGCTGGCCACCGCAATTGAGGCCGGCAGGAAAGTCTGGGCCGGGATCGCTGCGGCGCAGGAGCCGGGGGCCGATGCGGTGGCCGGCAAGCGCCGTGGTGCTCAGGGGTCAGCGCCGGGAAGGGACCAAGGAGCCCCGGGTGTGTCCCGGTTGGTGCAGTCGGTGACGCAGCCATGGCGCGGGCTGGGACTGCCCGTCAAGTCGCTGTCCGCACTGCGCCTTACCCCCTCGACCGGGCTGGCCGGGTACGCGCCGTCGACCGCGCGCGCCGCGCTGCTGAGGCTGACAGATACGGCTCGTGCCCTCAACGATGTGATGGCCGAATAACCCGGGCACCAGCGCGGAGCCGGCGTTCGGTTAGAGCCGGCTCTCCCATCGCTGCGGCCAAGCATAGGCAGGCAGCGAACCAGGAACCCCGTGGGCGGCGGCCTCGCTCTGGGGGTAGGGTATTAGCTCGTAGTCGAAGCTGCCGGCGTAGACCAGGACCACGCCTACCTGCGGTTGGATCACTTTGACCTGAATACGATGCTTCTTGGCTCCTTCATCCCACCATTGCTGCGCATAGGCCTTGGCGTCGAGGAGCGGCGGCAGGGGCAGACGGATCGGGCCGGCAAGCAGCCGCGATGCCTGTGAGACGCCTCGCAGCAAGCCGTTGTCGGTGACTTCCACCGCAAGGTCAGTGAGGAGCCGGTGGTGCTTTCCAACGTAGTCCACGAGGGCACTGGGGTTCGTCCGGTGAAGCCGGCCTGCCGATGAGGCGCCGCGGGCTTGGTCAGAGTTCGAGTTCCGGTTCGGGTCCGCGCTGCCGGCCGCCTGGGGCCGGCCCAGGCTCGTGGTGTCCTGGAACAGCCGGGTGCGGGACGGGAAAAAGATTTGTCGGCGGGCGGTCAGGCTGGAGCGGCCAAAAGGATCCAGTTGGGCGTGATTTTCGATCCGGAACGGCACCTGTTCGCCGTATTCCGGAAAGAACGCCTCCTCTGAGCTTGCCAGGCTCAGCAGCGGGCGCATCCACGGCTGCGGGCAGCCCGCGACGTCAAAGGTTCCGGTCCCCACCCCGTAGTTGCCGGAGCCTGGCTGGAGCGAAAAGTACTGCTGAACTTCCGGCTGCAGCCGGCCGAAGTCAGCCCCCAGTGCCTGCTCATAAATGCCACTCATGGTTGAAACCCTACTGTGCCGTCCGCCTCCGCTAACTCCAACCGCGGCGCTGGGCCAGCCAGCCGGTCAGCATTCGGGCGCTGTGTCTTCCGTGTGCGCGCAGCCGCGGACTGCTCGGAACCTCGGCTCGTGCGCCATTGAAAACGAAATAGGCGGCCAGTATGGCCAGCCAGGCGTCAATGTCCTGCGGATCCGCGCCACGGCTCAACTCTGAGCACTGCAGCCAGGCGTCCGCGTCCAAGCCGTCCTGCCAGGCATATGCCAGCACCAGCACCCAGTCCGCCCAGCGCGGGCCAACCGTGAGGAAGTTCCAATCGCAGAATAAGGCCACTGAATCGGCTTCCCGAATCAGGATATTGTCTGGACGCAGATCGTTGTGCAGTACGGACTGCCCCCGCAATGCTGATGCGCTGAGGTCCACCAGCATTTGCAGATCCGCAGCACTTTCGGGAGTCACCAGCGGCGCAAAAGCCGGCAGTTCGGCGCCGCTGGCGAGGTCGCCAAAAAGCCGCTTGAGGTCCGGATCTCCGGCCAGCTGTTCCGCGAGGGTTTGGCCCTTGAGCTGCGGCGGCAGTTCGCCCACTCCGGCTTCCACTGCCAGCAGCGATGCGTGCACTGCACCCAGCTCGGGTTCCGTCCATGGCCGGCCGGGCATGTGAGCTTGCACCGCATCGAAGCAAAGCAGCTGCCAGCGGATCCCTCCTGCATCGACGCCGTCGGCGGTCCGAAAGCCTGGCATGGGCAGCCCCGCCGGTAATGACTTCAGCACCTGGCCTTCGAGCAGATATGCGCCGTAGAGGAAGTCGTCGGTTTCCGGAGCCGCCTTGGCGAACATGCATTTGGACCCGCCCCGCAGGATCGCGGCAAAACCATGCGTAAAGCCGCCGCCGGCTGGCTCCACCGAAAGCACATCTTCGCCCAGATGCAAGGTCAGCGTCTTTCGGACGAGGGGCGGAAGGGCAGACCACGGAGCGCGCTGAGCCGTCTGCGCGTAATCGAACATGAACCTACCCTAATGGGCTACAGCCGGCCTGCGGCTTTGAGCTGGATGTACCGCTCCGCCAGCTGTGGTGGAAGTTCGTGTGGTGCGGCGTCAACCACCTCGGCTCCCAAGTGCCTCAACTGTGCCGTCACGGCCGCCCGGTCCAGCAGGGCGCGTTCGGCGGCGGCCGCGCGGAATATTGCGGAGACCGTGCTGCGGTCGGCGCGCATCCGTTCCAGCAGCGGATCCCGTACGGTGGCGACCAGCACAATGTGCTGGCGCACCAGCGTGGCGACCAGGGGAAGAAGACCTTCCTCGGCTGCTCCCGAATCCAGTGCGGTCAGCAGCACCACGAGCGAGCGGTGTGCGGAGACGGCGTGGACCTGGGCGGGAATCTGTGTCCAGTCAAGCTCGATCAGCTCAGGCTGCAAGGGCATTATGGCCTGGACCAGCGCGCTGAGCAGGTTTCCCTTCGCCGCAGAACCGACACGTGCGCGCAGCCGCCGGTCGAAGGCAAGAAAATCCACCCGGTCCCCGCCCCGGTCCGCGAGCACTGCCAGCAGCAGCGCGGCCTCGATGCCGGTGTCCAGCCGCGGCTCGTCCTCAATCCGGGCTGCGGAGGTCCGCGAGGTGTCCAGCACTATCACCACCCGGCGGTCCCGCTCCGGCCGCCAGGTGCGCACAACGATGTCCCGGCGGCGGGCGGTGGCACGCCAGTCGATGGAGCGGACGTCGTCGCCGCGGACATAGTCGCGCAGCGAATCGAACTCGGTACCAGCGCCGCGGATCTGAACCGCTGCCTTTCCATCCAGCCCGCGGAGCTGCCGCAGTTTGGCGGGCAGGTGCGCTCTGGCATGGAAGGGCGGCAGCACACGCAGGTGGCCCGGCGCCTGGATCGTGAGTTGGCGGGCGGCCATGCCCAGCGGACCAGAGGACCGGACGGTAACGTGCGGAACCGACAGTTCCCCGCGCCGGGTGGGGTGCAGCCGGACCGTGATGCGGTTCCTTCCGCCGGCCGGAATGCGGACACTCTGGCGCGGATTCAGCGCCCCGGCAGACGGCTGCCAACCGTCCTTCACCCATGCCCGCATCGTCCGGCGGGAACCATTGCCGATGACCAGGACGGCCGTGGCGGATTCCGTCAGCCGCACGCTGTGAGGTATCTCCCTGCGCAGCGTGGCCGTCCGGGGTGACGCGGCCAGCGTCAGGTCCAGGGCGAGCACGGCACCAAGCAGCAGCAGCCACAGCAGGATGGTCGGCGCCGCGGGAAAGCGCAGGATCGGAAACAGCCCGGCCAGCGCCAGCAGGACGAATCTCCCCGTGATGGCCATTCGGCGGCTCAGCGCGGAACGGGAACGGTGGCCAGGATGCTGGCGAGGATGTCGTCCGGCTGGACACCGTCCATTTGAGCTTCGGCGCTGAGCTCCACCCGGTGCCGCAGCGCCGGCAGCGTCAGTGCCTTGACGTCGTCGGGCGTGACAAAACTCCGCCCTCCCAGCCAGGCCCAGGCACGGGAGGTGTTCAGCAGCGCGGTCGCTCCGCGCGGTGAGACGCCCAGCTGGAACGACGGCGCTGCCCGGGTGGCGCGGACTATGTCCACGATGTAGGCGAGAACCTCCGCGGATATCTCCACTTGGCCAATGGAGGAACGCGCGCGGGCCACATCATCCGCCCCCGCCACCGGCCGCACCCCGGCCCCGGCCAAATTACTCGGGTCGAAGCCGTTGCTGTGCCGGCGGATCACCTCGATTTCATCCTCGCGCCCGGGCAGCGGCATCGTGAGCTTGAGCAGGAATCTGTCCAACTGCGCCTCCGGCAGGGGATATGTACCCTCAAATTCCACCGGGTTCTGTGTTGCGGCCACCATAAACGGCGAAGGCAACTGGCGCGAGACCCCGTCCACGGAAACCTGATGCTCCTCCATCGCCTCCAGCAGCGAGGCCTGGGTCTTTGGCGGCGTCCGATTGATCTCATCAGCCAGCAGTATGTTGGTGAACAGCGGGCCCTGCCGGAAGTTGAATCCGGAACTTTGCACATCGTAGATCAGGGAGCCCGTCACATCCCCGGGCATCAGATCCGGGGTGAACTGGATCCGATTTGTCTTCAGATTCAGGGCAGCGGAGAGGGCACGCACCAGCAGCGTCTTGGCGACACCCGGAACTCCTTCCAGCAGCACATGGCCGCCGGTCAGCAAGGCAATCAGCAGGCCCGTTACCGCGGAATCCTGCCCGACGACGGCTTTTGCCACTTCGGTGCGGACGTTGAGCAGGGCCTGCCGCGCTGGATCGGCCGCCAGCTGGGATTGGACTGGGGTGGCCGGCCCCGGCTGGAAGTTACCGTAGTCTGTCCGGGCCTCCGGAGAGGAATTGCTCATCGGGAAGTTACTTCTTTCTCTAGGATGTCCAGGTCCTGCGCCCACCGCAGCAGGGCCGCGTCCGTCGTCGGCCGGACCCAGACCAGGATGTCCGCCAGCTCCGCGGCGGAGCGGTTGCTGTGTCCGACTGCGGCCCGCAGTACGTCGTCCACGCCCGCAGCAGCCCCCAGTCGGAAATGCTGCGCCAGCCGCATCAGCGTACCCGCCCGCAGGCCCGCGGCCGCATGTTCGGTGGCTCGGGCGTCCTGATAAAGCCTCGCCCGGCCGACGGCGGTTTCGGCTGCCTTGACCACCACTGGCAGCGGTTCGGGCACCAGCGGACCGTCCCGCCGGCCTTTGAAGAGCATGCTCAGACAGGCAACGATCAGAAGCCAGATGCCGGCGGGCAGAACCCATCGGGGGGTCAGCTGCGAAAGATCTTTCGGTGCCGCAGAGGTCCGGAGATCCTTTAACGAGGGTGTGTACCACACCAGCTGTGGCGTTTTACCCAGTGTCCTCAGGGCCAGAGCGGCGTTCCCGCTGCTGGCGAGCCTGTCATTGCTGAGGATGGCGCTGTTGCCCAGCACCGTCGCCCGGCCGTCCGCCGTCGCAGCGAAAAGGCCGGAGCGCACCTGGCCGGCTCCGGCTGCCCGGACCGGAAAGCAAACCACCTCACCGTGGTACAGCTGGCCGTGTCCTGCGTCGATGCGCCCGGCCGCCACCGCGTCGCCGTTACTGCAGCCAGCCGGAACTGCGGAGCTGGCCGAGCTGTCCGGCACGGGCCCGGCTGCGGTAATGGAGCCGGTGACTGCCCGCAGCGTCAGCGGGCCCGGCTGCACCAGCACCAACGGCCCCGCCGCCGCCAGCCGGGTGAGCCCGGCCTTATCGAGCAGGGATCCGGGATCGTAAAGCAGCACCGTGCTGCGTCCGGGCCCCGCGCTGCCGACCGCAGTCATAGTGGCGTCGAGCGAATCGGTCGCCTGCACCGTGACGCCCTGGCTGTGCAGCACTCTGGCAACGGCCATGGCTCCATTGGGCCCGGGGTTGTCCACAGCCAGGGCCGCGGAACTGCGGGGGCCGAAATTGCCCAGCACAAGGATTCCCAGCGTAACCAGCAGGAAAGCTGAACCGATCAGGAGCCAAAACCTGTGCCGCCGCAGCCCCTCGCGGAACCGCTGTGGCCAAACTGGCAGGTTTTTCCGCCGCGCCGCCCCGGGAAAAGCCTCCGGACTCCGCTGCAACGTCATCTACAGCTCACTGATCGTGGCGGACGGCTGGTCGCGATAGTGTGGGCTGCTGGCTCCGACATCCGTGTCCAAGTTGCGCAGCCGTTCGAAGTCCTGTCGGGAAGGCAGAGTCCGGCCGTATCTGACACCGCTGAAAAGCTCGGCGGCGCTCCGCAGCGGGACAGCGAGGGAACCGAAGGCATGCATGAGCTCGTCGGCGGCTTCGTGGGCAGTTCGGCCAGGCTGCGGATCGAACACGGCCCGTTCTTCGCAGCCCCTGATGAGGGCACGGAACTGCGCGGTGACGGCGCCCGGGTAGTCAGCGGCGGCCGCCGCTGCTGCTGCCAGTCTGCGGTGTTCGGCCGAGGTCAATGGCTCGGCGTCCGCGAAGACCTCCGCGGACGGATCCAGTTTGCGGTTCAGGCGGGGCCGGACCAGCCACCCGGCAACGACGACCAAGGCCACGACCAGTGCCGCCAGCAGCACCAGACCCAGATTGGCGTTCAGAGCATTGAGCCCATCGAGGAGATCTGAAACGAATTCGGCCACCCAGTTCAAAATGATCTGTGCCAAGCCGGGTTTGGCCTGCTGATAGACCTGCTTGGCGAGTTCATCCGCGGCCAGACGTCGGGCCATCGCGCCGCTGGGCTGCACCGGAACGTCCAGCGCCAACACCCCCAGGATCGCCAAGGTGCCCGGGCCCGGTTGGACCGGCCCGCACCGTTGCATCATGGTGACGCGGGTTTCCACGGCGCAACAGTGGCGGCCCGGCCAGGAATACCGGCCGGGTCCGTTCCCGGGCCGCCTTCGTGCTCCTTCATCAGGACCACGTCGAAGCCCTCCTTCCGCATCCTCAGGTCCAAGTAGATCAGGGCCAGCACGCCGGATTGGAAGGCCAGGGCCACCGCACCCAGCAAGCTGGAGATCACCGTGGAGATGGCCTGCACTATGAGCAGTTGGGTGATCTGCTCCTGTGCTGTGGGATGCGGATTGACCAGCAGCGCGACCATGTTGGCCAGGAAGCTTACCGGCACGGCGATGACTCCGGTGATAACGCCCACGATCAGATTCGCCAGGAATGCGGTGCCGAACGTGCGCCACCAGTTGTTGGTGGTCAGGGTCCAGGACCGGCCAATGGAGCGGAAAATCCCGATGTTTTCGATGACCAGCGCGGCTGGGGCCACAAGCAGTTTGGCTCCAACCCAGACGAAGCCGAGAATCAGCGCCACCAGCAGCAGCAAAGTGATGACCGCTCCGCCGGCACCCATGGCCGTCACCAGACCCCAGCCAATGAGTCCAACCATGGTCAGCGCCAGCAGGACAGCGAGCACATAGAGCAGTGACAGCCCTATCAGCGAGGCGATCCGGCGGCGCGCCAGGGACCACATCTGGCTGAAGCCGGTGCCCCGGTTCAGGACGGCGCGTGCCACAGGTATGACCAGGACACCCTGCAGGATCATCGTCGTTACGGTCTGCAGCAGGACCGCGACGATGACGGCGCTCAGTGAGCCGACCAAAAATGAACTGAGCTGGCTGTCCGTGACAGTGCCGCTGGCCAGCGAGAGCAGCGGAAGGCCGCTGCCGACAACGACGGCGAGCAGCAGCAGGGACACGACGGCGGAAAAAGCCTGCATCAGCAGGGCCGAACCGAACATCGCCTTGCCGTTGCGCCGAGCCGCCTGGAAGGCGCCATCGAGCACCTCACCCAGACCGAGCGGACGCAGCGGAATCACGCCCGGCTTGGGCGGGGGCGCGTAGTGCTGGTAACCGGGCGCTGCCGGCTGTGGCCAACCGGATTGCTCTGGCCGGCCCGGTTTCTGTGGCCAACCGGATTGCTCTGGCCAGCCCGGTTGCTGCGGCTGTTGGCTGCCCTGGACCGAACCCGGTGGCGGGGCATACTGACCCCATCGCGGCGCCTGGCCCCATGGCGAAGGCGATGGGGGCTGGGAATAAGTCGGCGGCGCGGGCTGGACTGCAGGCTCGGCGATCGGGTCCGGCGGGGACACGTCCGGCCCGGGCACCGGGTCCGCGGAAAGTTCATCCTGCGGGTCCTGCCCGCCATTGGGTCGTTCCGGTCCCTGCGTCATGAACTACTCCCCAAAAAAGCTGGCCCCGGACCCGCCCGGCGGATCTGCCAGGATGGGCGATGATGACTGCTGTTCAGCCTATCCGTTGGCGGGGTCCTGGAGCCATATAAGCCGACGCCTTCCATGGCGGATTCCCGGCCGCTTTATTCTCCAGCCGGTCCGCCGGGCTGCACCGGGCCACGTCGGTAAGGCCTGAGCCGTTCGCACCTTCGGAGGCGCCCGCCCTGACGTTCTGCGGCGCTCCGCAGGGCCGCCGTCGTTCGCTCCGATGTGCAACCTGCCGGCGGGCGCGTCCGTTGCCCAACGAGACATTAGGCAGGGGATAGGCGAACATATAACTATGAAGGCACGCATTTTGGTAGTAGACGATGACGAAGCCCTGTCTGAAATGATAGGCATTGTGCTGCGTAACGACGGGTTTGATCCGGTCTTTTGCGCCAATGGGGAGCAGGCGCTGGCCGTCTTCCGCTCGGCCAAGCCGGATCTGGTGCTGCTGGACCTGATGCTGCCGGGGATGGATGGGATTGAAGTCTGCCGGCAGATCCGCGCCGAGTCTGACGTTCCGATCGTCATGCTGACCGCCAAGTCCGACACGTCCGACGTCGTACGTGGCCTTGAATCCGGGGCGGACGACTACGTGCCGAAACCGTTCAAACCGGCCGAGCTGGTGGCGCGGGTGCGCGCCCGGCTGCGGCCAGGTGATACCAAGGCCCCGGAGACGCTCACGATCGCGGATGTCAGCATCGACGTGGCCGGACACGTGGTGAACCGCGGCGGCAGGAAGATCTCGCTGACACCACTGGAATTCGATCTGCTCGTGGCACTGGCGCGCAAGCCGTGGCAGGTCTTCACCCGCGAGTTGTTGCTCGAGCAGGTTTGGGGATACCGGCATGCCGCCGACACCCGGCTGGTCAACGTCCACGTCCAGCGGCTGCGGTCCAAGATCGAACGTGATCCGGAGGCTCCCGAGGTGGTACTCACCGTCCGGGGCGTGGGATACAAGGCGGGACAGTAACAAAGGCAGCTTGGCGCGGGCGGATGGAAAATACCGAAGATTTCGAGGCGCCCGGAAAAGCCATGCCCGGTGCCGGGGCGCCGGCCGCGCCACGCACGGCAGCCGTGCCACGCACGCCAGCCGTGCCACCCACGTCGGCCGCCGCGCCACGCACGGCAGCCGTGCCGCCCGCGCCATCCGTGCCACCCACGTCGGCCGCGCCATCCGTATCTGCCGGAGCGCCCGGGCAAACGGGGTGGGAAGCCCGCCGGCGGCTGCTGCAGGATTTCCTGCTGCACCGGGCACGGGACTTTACGGCATGGCTGCGGCGGATGCGCACCCGGCTGGTCCGGCGCTGGCGGACCTCACTGCAGTTTCGAACCGTGCTGGTGACGCTGTTGGTTGCCTTCCTGGCCTTCGCCGGCGTGGGCGCCTTCTTGTCCAACCAGATTGCGAACGGGTTGTTCCAGGAGCGGCTGCAGCAGGCCAAACAGGAATCTTCACGCGGCATGACGCAGGTGCAGGAAAGCTTTGACAATGCCCAGCTCAGCGATCTGCCCAGCGTATCCACTTACGTCCGCGACACGCTGAAGCTGCTGGAGGCTGGCGGAGCCGATGAAAACCGCAAATATCTCATGGTGGAGATCCCCGGTCAGACCAATTCGCTTTCCGTCTCCTCGTCGGATTCCGGCGGAGTCACCCGGGCCATTATTCCGGCCGAATTGAGTACTGCGGTGCAGCAGAATTCAGGCCAGTTCTGGCAATCGATTCCACTTCCGATCGGAAGCAAGGACGTGCACCCTGCGCTTGCCTTGGGCAGCAGGGTGAATTTGCTGGGAACTGACTACGAGCTGTACCTGATTTATGACCTGAACAATGCTCAAGACACCTTGAACTACATTCAGTCCGTCCTGTGGCTGGGCGGCGGCGTCCTGCTGCTGCTGATCGGCGGGATTGCCTGGTATGTCACGCACAACGTGGTCCAGCCCGTCAGCCACGCTGCTGCGGTCTCCGAGAAGCTCGCCGCCGGCCAGCTGCAGGAGCGGATGACGGTCAACGGCGAGGACGAAGTGGCACGCCTGGCTACCTCATTCAATAAGATGGCCGCGTCCCTGCAGGTGCAGATAACTCAACTGGCGATGCTCTCGCAGATGCAGCAGCGGTTCGTTTCCGATGTCTCGCATGAGCTGCGCACACCGCTGACCACAGTCCGGATGGCTGCCGAGGTGCTCTATGACGCCCGCGGGCAGTTCGACCCGATCAACAAGCGCTCCGCCGAGCTCCTGTACCACCAGGTGGAACGTTTCCAGGCCCTGCTGGCGGATCTGCTGGAAATTTCCCGCTTTGATGCCGGAGCCGCGGTGCTGGATGCCGAGCCGCGCGACGTCTTCGCCGTCGTCGAGCATGTCCTGGATGGTGCCGCACCATTGGCCGAGCAGTGTGGATCCGAGCTCAGCGTGGTGTCAACCGTCCCGGGCAACAGCAGTGTCGCGGATATGGATCCGCGCAGGATCGAACGAATCCTGCGCAACCTGGTGGTCAACGCCCTGGAACATGGCGAAGGTCGAAAGGTGGAAATCTATGTGGGTTCCAATGCCGACACCGTGGCTATTGCCGTGCGGGACCATGGAATCGGCATGACTCCCGGCGAAGTGGGCAGGGTCTTCGACAGGTTCTGGCGGGCGGATCCCGCCCGGGCCCGGACCACCGGCGGCAGCAGTGGGCTTGGTCTCTCAATTGCCACCGAGGACACCAATCTGCATGGCGGCCGGCTGGAGGCATGGGGTGAGCCCGGCAACGGGTCCTGCTTCCGTCTGACCTTGCCGCGCCGAAGCGGGACGGCACTCTCCGTTTCTCCGCTGCAGCTTCCGCCGGATGGCGGTGATTCCGGCCTGGGCGGCCTTGAGCTGCACGGCGAGCCGGTGCCGGCGGACGAGGCGGCAATTAAATCAGCAACGGACGTGGTGTCCGGAAAGATAACACTCTGATGACAGTGCGGCCCCTGAGAAAACGAATCGCCCAGGCCCTTTGCGCCGGAATCACGGCAGTGCTGATGCTGCTGTCCGCGGGCTGTGCCGCGATTCCCAAGGACGGGCCGGTGGGCAGGAGTGATCTGCTGCCCGGGCGCAACAATCCGGTCAACATCGACTTTCGGCAGAACGCTCCAGTGCCCGGGGCGAGTGCGGCCAGCATCGTGGAGGGGTTCATTGCCGCGGGTACCGGCGTGGCGGACGACTTCCAGGTTGCCCGACAGTATCTGGACCGCAGCATAGCCAAGACCTGGAAAGCCGATACGCGGACCCTCGTCTACCAAGGAGGGTTCAAGGCCGTCAGCGACGGTTCCGGATCGGAGTTCAAAGTTGACTTCGACGTCGAATCGACGGTTGATCCCAACGGTATCCGGACGCCGGCGGCGCCCGGGGCGGTGGAAACCGTCAAGTTCTCGCTGACCAAGGTCGACGGGGAGTGGCGGATCAGCAAGGTGCCGGACGGCATCATGCTCCAGACAGCCAACTTCGACACCCTGTTCAGCGCCTATTCACTGTATTTCTATGATCCGACGTTTGCCTTCGCCGTCCCGGACGTCCGCTGGCTCAGCGGAAAGGCAACGACGACGACGACGTCTATTGTGCGGGCGCTGCTGAATGGCCCCGCGCCATACCTTTTGGGGGCTGTCGCCAGCGCCTTCCCCAATGGGATGGAACTTGTCCGTGATTCTGTGCCGGTGAACAACGGGGTGGCGCAGGTGGACCTGACCGCGCAGCCGCTGCTGGATGCGTCGGTGAAATCCCGGCAGCAGATGCAGGCCCAGCTGATGCTGACGTTGCGGAACCTTAACACCGTGACCTCCGTGACTTTGCGGGCGGATACCCGTGAGGTGGATCTGGGGACGCCGGACCAGGGCGTGCCGGCTCCGCTGGTGAACAATCAGGTGCCGCCGCATCAAGTGGCGCTGTACAAGGGCCAGTTGGTGCGTTACGCCGATGGTGCGAGCACCCAGATTGAGGGACTGCCCGCGCTGGCCAAGTACGCGCCATCGCACCCCGCTGTGTCTTACGGAAACAATTTGTACGCCTTCCTGAACGGTGATCACGGCCGGCTCTACGCGGTCAGCCCGGGGCAACCTGAGCGGCAGGTGGCCAGCGGAGTCGAGCTGACGGCGCCGTCTTTCTCCCCGCAGGACTGGCTCTGGACTGCCACCGGGGATCAGCGCGGAACTGTCATCGCCGTTCCGGCCGGAACCAGCAAGGGCCAGCCGTCGGCCGGTGTGGTGCTGAAGGTGCAGTGGCTGCAGGGGCGCACTGTGACATCCTTCCGGGTTTCACGCGATGGCAGCCGCGCCTTGGTGATTTCCGAACAGAACGGCGTCAGCACCGTGCAGATCACCGGCATCCTGCGCAGCGGCGATCTACCCAAGGACCTGACCCAGCCCATCACGCTGCTCAATTCGGTGAATGCCAGCGAGGGAGTGTGGCTGAATGAGACGTCGGTGGCCGTCATGAGGCCCTCCGCCACCGGCCCCGTGGAGGTGGAAATATTGAACCTCAAAGCTGCGGCTTCGCGGCTGGCACCCTTGAAGGGCATGCTGGGGTTAAGCGGCGGCAACGGCGTACTGGATCTCTATGCCGGAACGGCCGAGGGTCTTTTTGCCCGGGTCGGCAATGGCTGGTCGCTGGAAGCGAAGGGAGTGACCGATCCGGCCTTTGCGGGCTGACCCCTCCTGCACAGCCTCCGGCTGACCCGTCCCGTCCACCTGCCGGCGCTGTGGCATTGCCTGGCAGGCCGCCGCTGGCGAGGCTGGATGCATGAATGCACCAGTCCAGGATTCCCGGCCCGACCCCGGCGTGCCCACCCTCCGAGTGCCCGCCCCGGTTCTGCCTGCGCCCGGGCGGCCCGCCCGCGGCCGCGGCCGCGGCGTGCCCGCGCCCGGGCTGTCCGCCCGCGGTGTGCCTGCGCGATGCGGGCCGGGCCTCTACCTGCGGGCGGCGCGAGTGTGGCATGACTTCAGTTTGCTGATCTTGCCGGTCGATTGCGTGATTTGCGGAGCCGAGGACGTTGCGCTCTGCCGTTCATGTGCGGGATCGCTGCGCAAAGGTGTCAAGGCTCCGTTCCGTGCGGAAGAGGCGGCCCCGGCGCTGATGGATGTGGATGGGACGGTGCTGCTTCCCGCCGTTGCGGCCGGAGCCTACCGGGACGAGCTGGCCCAGGTCCTTCTGGCCTTCAAGAACCACGGTCGGACGGATCTCGCCGCAGCCCTGTCGGCAGCCCTGGCTGCGGCCCTGCAGGCGGCTGTGGGAAACCAGCCAAGGTCGAGCGATCCCATCCAGCTGGTGCCAGTCCCGACGAGCGGGACCAGTTTCCGGCGCCGGGGCTACGACCCGGTACGGGCCCTGTTAGCCGCCGTGCAGCGCCGCCGTGCCCTTCCTCCGAACACGGAGCCGAGCTGCCCGCTGCGGCTGCGCTACCGGGCGCCCTGGCGCCGCCTCAGCCAAAAAGGTCTGGGCCGAACGGCCCGCCGCGCCAATGTGCGCAACAGCATGTACGTCGCGGCCGGATTCCGGGATTCCCGGCGGCGCAGTGTGGCCGGCAGAAGGGTGCTTATAATCGACGACGTCCTCACCACTGGTGCGACGGTGGCGGAGGCTGCCCGTGCCCTGCGACACGCCGGTGCACTGGTCGGTGGAGCGGTCGTTATTGCCGCCGCGTCCGGTGCGGGACGGGTGCCGGGGGAGCACCCCTCCGCTCCCTTTGCGGGACTGGAGAAAAAATAACCGGACAAAAGGTGAATAACGTCAGCGGGTGAACTAACGTGATTGAACGGGTACCTCGCAGAGGATTGCCACCCGTCGGCGGCCAGGTGATGGCCGAACATCATTACCTGTCGTCGTGTCACCGAAGTCATTTGGAGGGCACCATGGAGTTCAAGATCAGCGGCCGGAATCTCATCGTTTCGGACCGTTTCCGCGAGTACGCCGGCGAAAAGATGTCGAAGATCGAACAGCTCGGCGACAAGGTCCAGCGCATCGATGCCAAGGTTTCCAAGGAGACCAATGCGCACGCGGCGGACGCCCAGCTCACCGTCGAACTGACGGTGCAGGGAAGGGGCCCTGTTATCCGCGCAGAAGCCTCCGCCGGAGACAAATTCGCGGCGTTTGATGTGGCCTACAACAAACTGCTGGAGAGACTGCGCAGGGCCAAGGACCGCAAAAAGGTCCACCATGGCCGGCATACGCCCAAGGCCGTGAGCACGGCAACCTCAACTTTGGAACCAGTCAGCGCCACCGGACCCATCTATATTCAACCGGAGGCCGCATCGCAGGCACCTGCGGCAGAGGCCGAGGAACGTTCGCCGTACGAGATTGACAATGATATTCCCGCGGGCGATTCGCCGGTGCTGATCCGCCGGAAAGTCTTTCCCGCCGCGCCTCTGACCCTTGATGACGCGGTGGACAGCATGGAGCTTGTGGGGCACGATTTCTACCTTTTCGTCGACTCCGCGACTAATTCACCCTCGGTGGTATACCGGCGGCGCGGGTGGACCTATGGCGTGATAACCCTCGACGCCGACTGTCACGATGAGGAGTCCGCTCCGGCGGACCAGATTCTCGCCTACCGCTCCCAGGACCAGGCGGCCCGCGCCTAAGACCAGGAGGCTTTTATGGGCGCGGTGCTGACCCTGTCCCAAGCACGGCGGATCGCCCTCGCAGCCCAAGGATTGGCCAAGGAGCGGCCCACCGGACCCGTCACGACACGGGCGGTGGGCCGGACCTTTGACCAGCTTCAACTCATCCAGATTGACTCCGTCAATGTGCTCGCCCGCAGTCACTACCTGCCTTTCTTCTCCAGGCTCGGGAACTACGACAGGACAATGCTGAAGCGTTTGGCCGGCACAAATCCCCGCCGGATGGTCGAGTACTGGGCCCACGAGGCCAGCTTTATCCGTCCCGTCCATTTCCAGGATCTTCGGTTGTGGCAGAGCCGCACCTGGGTGGGAGCCCATGTGCTGGCGCCCGAGCTGCGCAGTTCATTGGAGGAACGGATTCTTGCGGTTCTGGCACGCGGGCGCCCGCTGACGGCCCGCCAGCTCACCGAAATTATCGACCACAGGGAAGACAAGGCCGTTCAGGGCTGGGGCTGGAACTGGAACGCGGCCAAACGGGTGCTTGAGGATCTATTCGAACAGGGAACCATCAGTGTGGCCTCACGCACCGAACAGTTTGAGCGCCGGTACGCCATGACGGAGAAGGTGATGCCGTCCTCGGCCGCGCCGGCCGCACAGACCGGCCCGATCTGCATGCCGCACCGTGGGGCCGGCGTGCCGGTCGATCCAGGATCTGCTGCTGCTGGATCTGCCGCCGGGGAAGCGATGCTCAGGCTCATTGAGGCCGCAGCGAGGGCCCATGGGATCGGCACAGTGCGTTGTTTCTCGGATTATTTCCGGCTGCCAGCCAAGCCAGCCGCGCTGGCGGTGCGCACCCTTGAGGCGCAGGGGGTCCTGGAGCGGGTCTCCGTGCCGGGCTGGGAAGCCGAGCTCTACCGCCATAGCGAGGCGGTTCTGCCGCGTCGTGCCACCGGCCGGGCGCTGCTGAGCCCATTTGATTCCCTGGTTTTTGAGCGGCGCCGGCTGGAGCGGCTGTTCGGCTTCCACTACCGGATCGAAATATACACACCGGCGTCGAAGCGGCGGTTCGGCTATTACGTGCTGCCGTTCCTGCTGGGGGAGCGGTTGGTTGCCAGGGTGGACCTCAAGGCGGACAGGCAGCGAGGCCAGTTGCTGGTGCGGGGATCCTATCCCGAAACCGACGCGCCGCCACATACGGTCGAGGAACTGGCGGCTGAGCTCATCCTGATGGCCGGTTGGCTGGGACTTCAGGACGTCGTTGTCGAACCGGTGGGCTCCCTTGCGGCCGAACTTCAGCAGGCCCTGCAAAGCCGGCAGAGGAACGGAAGCGGCGTCCCATACGTCTCTCACGTAGACTGAACACGCCAGTTTTAGGCAGCCATAGATTGGGAGCTAGATCCGTGCCATCACTTCTCGAGCGAGTCCTCCGTACCGGTGACCGCAAGACACTGAAGCGTCTTCACGTCTATGCGGATGCCATCAATGCGCTGGAGGACACGTTTAAGACCTTCACGGATGCTGAACTCCGTGAGGAAACCGACAAGCTCAAGGCCCGTCATGCGGACGGTGCGGGCTTGAACGAACTGTTGCCTGAAGCCTTCGCCGCCGTGCGCGAAGCGTCCTCCAGGACGCTCGGCATGCGGCACTTCGACGTGCAGATGATGGGTGGCGCGGCCCTGCACCTGGGCAACATCGCCGAGATGAAAACCGGTGAAGGTAAGACACTTGTCGCCACTGCTCCGGCCTATCTGAACGCACTGTCAGGCAAGGGCGTCCATGTGGTGACGGTCAATGACTACCTGGCCGAATACCAGTCGGATCTGATGGGACGTGTCTACCGCTTCCTCGGCCTGACCAGCGGCTGCATCCTCTCCAATCAGGACCCAGCGGTCCGGCACCTGCAGTATGCGGCAGACATCACGTACGGGACCAACAACGAATTCGGCTTCGATTATCTGCGCGACAATATGGCCTGGGCCAAGGACGAACTGGTCCAGCGCGGCCACAATTACGCCATCGTGGACGAGGTTGACTCGATCCTGATTGACGAGGCCCGTACTCCGCTGATTATCTCGGGTCCGGCCTCCGGCGATGCCAACCGGTGGTATGGCGAATTCGCCAAAGTGGTGCTGCGCCTGACGGCCGAGAGCGATTACGAGGTGGACGAGAAAAAGCGGACCGTTGGCGTGCTGGAGCCCGGCATCGAAAAGGTGGAGGACTATCTGGGCATCACCAACCTTTACGAGTCGGCCAACACCCCGCTGATCGGTTTCCTGAACAACGCAATCAAAGCCAAGGAACTCTTCAAGCGGGACAAGGACTACGTCATCCTGGACGGCGAGGTGCTCATTGTCGACGAGCACACTGGCCGCATCCTGGCGGGGCGGCGCTACAACGAGGGCATGCACCAGGCCATCGAGGCCAAAGAGGGCGTGGAAATCAAGGCGGAAAACCAGACATTGGCCACCGTCACGCTGCAAAACTACTTCCGGCTCTACGGCAAGCTTTCCGGGATGACCGGAACGGCGGAGACCGAAGCCGGTGAATTCATGGGCACCTACAATCTGGGCGTGGTGGCCATTCCGACCAATAAGCCGATGCGGCGGATCGATCAGTCGGACCTGGTCTACAAGAACGAGGTGGTAAAGTTCGACGCCGTCGTTGAAGACATCGCGGCGCGCCATACCGCGGGCCAGCCGGTGCTGGTGGGTACCACCAGTGTGGAAAAAAGCGAGTATCTGTCGCAGAAGCTGGCCGCCCACGGGGTCAAGCACGAGGTGCTCAACGCCAAGAACCATGCCCGGGAGGCCGCGATCGTGGCTCAGGCCGGACGCAAGGGTGCCGTAACTGTTGCCACGAACATGGCAGGTCGAGGAACCGACATCATGCTTGGCGGCAACGCCGAGTTCAATGCGGTGGCAGCGCTGGCAGCCCGCGGTCTGGATCCGGAGGAGACCCCGGACGAGTACGAGGCAGCGTGGACGGAGGCCTTCGAGGACGCCAAGGGGTCCGTCGCGTCCGAGCACGACGACGTCGTCGGGCTGGGCGGGCTGTACGTGCTCGGCACGGAGCGGCATGAGTCCCGCCGCATCGACAACCAGCTGCGCGGCCGGTCCGGACGGCAGGGCGATCCCGGTGAATCGCGTTTCTACCTCTCGCTGACCGATGACCTGATGCGCCTGTTCAATTCCGGTGCCGCCGAGCGGCTGATGTCACGCTCGGTGATGCCGGACGACGTCGCGCTTGAATCCAAGCTCGTCTCCAAGGCGATCGCCTCGGCCCAGGGGCAGGTGGAAGGCCGAAACGCCGAGCAGCGCAAGAACGTGCTCAAGTACGACGATGTGCTCAACCGCCAGCGCGAGGCCATCTATGGGGATCGGCGCCGCATCCTGGAAGGGGATGACCTGCACGAGAAGGTGCAGTTCTTCCTGGAGGACACCGTCAACGAGATGATTGATGCTGCCACAGCCGAGGGCCACAGCGAGGACTGGGACTATAACGCGCTGTGGAGCAACTTGAAGACGCTCTATCCGGTCACTGTGAGCGTGGAGGAGATTCGTGAAGAGGCGGGTGGACCGGGCCGGATAACGCCGGAACTGCTCAAGACGGAGCTGCTTTCCGATGCCAAGCTGGCGTATCAGGGCCGCGAAGATCAGCTCGGCGCCCCGACCATGCGTGAGCTGGAGCGGCGGGTGGTGCTCTCGGTCGTGGGACGTAAGTGGCAGGAACATCTGTATGAGATGGACTACCTCAAGGAGGGAATCGGGCTGCGGGCCATGGCGCAGCGCGATCCGTTGGTCGAATACCAGCGTGAGGGTTTCACCATGTTCCAGGCCATGATGGGGGCCATCCGCGAGGAAAGCGTTGGCTTCTTGTTCAACCTGGAGGTTCAGGTGGAACAGGCACCGGCAACCCAGGTCGGGCTGGTCGCAGCGCCAGCGGGACTGCTGCAGCGGGTTGCGGATGCCTCCGGCGAGTCGGCAGCGCTGGTCCCGGCCAGCGGAGCGGGCGAGGCCGATCAGGAATCGGCACACTTCACCGCACCCGGGCTGCAGGAGCCGGAAAGGCCTGCCCAGCTGCAGTTCAGTGCACCGGACGTCTCCGGGGAAGCGGAGACCCATGTGGAGCGCCGCGCCACGGCAGACGGGAAACCGGCATCGGTCAAGGCAGCCGCCGGCACCAAGAACAGCGCCAAAAACAGGAAAAAACGCAAGTAGTCGGGTCGGTGTTGAGGAACCGGGTGTCCGGCGCGCAGGCCCCGACGGCGGAACGTGTGCTGGACTCACTGATGCGCGCCTGAGGCTGCATCAGCCGATGACCAGCACGGTGACCTTCCAGACGCCGCCGGCTTTCTCCAGCCGCATAGCCACGGCCCGTGCCCGGCTATGTTCCGAGACGACGAGCGAGGATTCGTAAACACCGGGGGCGACGGGGCAGCAGTGCACCGAGCGGACCAGCGGATTGCGGTGCAGCTGGCGCACGTTGCCCTGGCTGGTCGCTGCCTGAGCGGCGCGGGTCAAGGCGGCGCGGACTTGGAGCGCATCAAAGCTTCGGGGGTCCAGCCAGCGTGCCAGCTGTTGGACGGGCCGGATTCCGGCCAGCACTTCGATGGCGGCTTGGCCGAT
Source organism: Paenarthrobacter sp. Z7-10 (assembly GCF_026932795.1). Lineage (GTDB taxonomy): Bacteria > Actinomycetota > Actinomycetes > Actinomycetales > Micrococcaceae > Arthrobacter_M. Next base: position 38,399 of record NZ_JADPVH010000014.1, read on the forward strand.
TTTTGCGGCCATGGCCGTAACCAGACCGGTTTCGTCCGCGGCGTCCGAAGGACGCGGGAGGGCTATGACCGCAGCAGCTGCGCCGCGTGCGCGGGCTGCTCCGCCGCTGACTGGATCCGACCAGGTTCGGTGTCGTGCCGGCATCGGTATAACCGGCGCAAGTCCATCGGGCGGATCCAGGTCCGGCGCGGGGCGGGTCCGGATCGGCACAGCAGTTCCGCCTGAGGCATGGTCGTGGATCGGGGATGATGCCCTGATCGGGGTCGGCTGTACCTCCAAGACTGGTTCCGCGTCCCGATTTCCAACTGGGGCATATCCTGACTTAGGTGCTGTCGTGGCAGTCATGGCTTTCCTTTGCGCTGGTCCCGGATTGATCGTTCCCCGCCCCGGGGTTATGGAGGTGGCGGCTGCAGTATCTGACCCGGATGCAGCACATTCGGATCGCTGCCGATAATGGCGCGGTTCTCGTGGTACCAAAGCGGCCACTGCGCGGCAATCTCAACGTCCGTGGCGAATGGACCAAGCTCCCGTGCGGCTATGGTCCACAGCGTGTCCCCGGCGAGGACCACTAAGGCATTTTCCACCGCTGGGATTTGCCGCCCGGACGCCGGTCGGGCGGCCCCTTCCGGTTCGGCGGATGCGGCACTGCTGGCAGCGGGGCGGCCGCCGGGCAGCAACGCGCCCGGAAGGAACCACGATGGCGCTCGCCGCTGTGCCGGGGCGAGGAGTCCCGGATCCGGGATGGGCGCCCGAGGTTGCCAAAGGGGATTTACCGGTTCCTGGTCAGGCCTGCCGGAGGGGCCGGACGTCGATGCGGCGCTGCTGGACACCGAAACGGCTGCCGGGGGATGCCACAGCGGATCCACCACAGTTGAGGCGTGGGCCAGCGGGGCGGCGAGCAGGTTCAGTCCCATCACCGCTGCAGCCAGGCGTCGCATAAAGGCCGGAGACAGGCTGCCTGCCGCCGCGGCCAACCGACTTAGGCCGGCTCGGTAGAGAATCGCCGCGACGAACGCCAACAGCATGCCCGCCAGCCACCAGATCACCGCTCCGACTCCAATGATGGCCGCCGCCGCACCCAAAACATCCGCAAAACCGAGCGAATGCTGCAGATGGCCCTCGATTGTCCAATGGCGCCAGATGGAGCTGCCCGCGAAGGCCAGAGTCGCAGCCAGCGTGAGGATGGTAAGCGCCATGGCGGCGTCCGCCCGCATTCGCTTTTGCATCGTTCCGCCCCATCCGGCTTCGTTTGATGTTGTTTGGTACTGTTTCCTTCGTTTAAGTTAGTTTGGGCGTCTGGAATTGGTTTGTCCAGCTTTTGTTGGGCCCCTGTGGACAGTGCACTTCTTGACGCTCCGCAGTGGTGCTTCTACGCTGGCCGCATGCGCTGGGATGGGCTTTTCGGGGATATGGAGGCGCAGCTTGCCGCCGCCCGCCAGCAGGATCTGGAAACCGAAATCAGTGAGCGGGTTCGACTGGAGCTTGCCGGAATCTCGCTGGCGGACCGGCTCCGCGCGGCGGCAGGTTCTCAGCTGCACATCACCGTGCGCGGGCAACTACAGTTTTTCGGAACCGTTTCCTGTGTGGGGTTGGACTGGTTGCTGTTATCCGTCAGCACCCGCTCGGTCCTGCTGCCGCTGGGCGCTTTGGTCCGTGTTTCGGGGTTGGGGCCGCAGGCGGTGGAGCCGGTCGGCAGGGTGGGCATTTCTCTGGCGTCGGCGCTGCGGAACCTGATGCGGGACCGCGCTGGTGTCGTGTTGTATCTGGCCGACGACGGTAGTCCTGACGCCGGACTGACGGGTGTTCTGGACGGCGTGGGACAGGATTTTGTCGAATTCTCCGTGCTGCCGGCCATGGAGCCGGCGCGTTCACACAAGGTGACCGCACGGTATGTCGTGCCCTTTTCGATGCTGCTCGCGGTGGCCTCGCAAGCTGAGGACCGCCCATAGGTTCCACACCACGGATGCTTTGGAATGCCTGCGCTGGCCCGCGGTTCGGTGGCGTACACCGGGTCGGCTTCCCATTTGGGCTGATGCGGTCAATGATGAGGGACGAGCTCAAACAACTGGGCCGGCGAATCTCCTCCGAAGGCATTGCCTACCCCTGAGGCTGCCCTCCGCGGCTACGCAGTGGAGGGCTTTTCCGGTCAGCGGATCCGTCCCGTGCTGCGCTGGCCGACTTCTCATAGGCCTGGGCGATGAATTCCTCCAGCATTTGCGCTTCGACGCGCCACTGGCCCCGACCCCCAATTTGGATGGCAGGAAGCTCGCCCGAGCGGACCAGGGCGTATGTTTGGGAGGATGAAATATTGAGTACCTCGCCGACGTCCGTCAAGGTCAGGAAACGCTGCTCAGCCATGGCGCGCCTCTTCGGCGCTGAACCATACCCGCCTGCGGTCATGTGCATCACCTTCGGCGGTCCGCGCCACAGCCGAGTCGAGGAACAGATTGCATGGCATACCTGCATTGTGCCATGTGGTTGCCTGAATCGATCGCTTATCCACAGCCCGGTGGCTCCCGTTGTGCACCATTTGCGGGCAATTCCTGCCAGGGGGTTTCATTCCGTTCCCCGAACCGCTAGAACTAGGAGGACGAGGCACCCACCGGTGCCTCAGGGCGGAACTTTCGGGGAGCCACTTGTGGGGATCGAATGAGCCTGCGCGCACCCGTGGCGGCCGGCCGGTTGAAGAAGCCGACGTGGAAGGATCCACGGCTGCTGGTGGGAATTCTGCTCGTGCTGGCCTCGGTAGCCTCCGTCGTTGCCCTGGTGGACGGAGCTGACACCACCATCGAGATGTATGCGGCCAAGGACACCATTGTCATCGGGCAATCCATTCAGGCCGGCTCGCTGGAGCGGGTGCGCGTCAATCTCGGCGACGTGCGCGGCGCCTATTGGGCGACTGCCGAGGAGCTGCCAGCCGGTCAGGTGGCGGTCCGGCTCGTACCCAGGGGCGAGTTGCTGGCCAAAGCAAGTGTTGGCAGTGTCGATGCGCTGGACCGGAAACCGGCCGCGTTGTCGGTCGAGGAAGCCTTGCCAAAGGAGGCCGTGGTGGGGTCCAGAGTGGATGTTTGGATTTCAATGCCGGATGCCCGCAACGGCTATGTCCCGCCCACCCTGCTCTTGCCCGGAGCGGAAATTTCGGATCTGACGCCCGGCTCCACGGCACTTGGCGGCACCAGGATGACGACCCTGCACGTGCTGGTTACTGATCGCCAAATGCCGCTGCTGCTGGGCGCGCTGGCCAACAAGGCAAAGGTTGCCGTGGTTTGGAATCCGGCTGGCGGCCAGCAGTGACTATTCCGATTGTTGCCGTTGGTGAGGGGTCCGAGGAGCTGATCGGCGGCTTGGAGCGGCTGCATGGGCCTGTCACAGTGGTACGTCGCTGCGCCGAATTGGCGGAGCTGTTGGCAGCCTGCCAAAGTGGGCTTGCCCGTGCTGCGTTTATTGCCGAGGGAAGCTCGGAACTTACGGCCACGCTGGTCGACCGGCTGGCGGCTGTGGGGGTGGCGGTCCTGGTGCTGATGGACGACGTGCGCGAGGCCGGACGGTTGCGTGGCATCGGGGCAGTGGTGGTCGGTGCGCAAACGGATGCAGCCGCGCTGGCGGAGCAGATCACGGACGTCGTCGGTGCCAGAACCGGCACGCGGCCCGGTTCGATTGGGCCGGTGCTTCCGGAGGGCGGCATGCAGGCAGCCGGAATGCGAACGGATGCAGAGCGCACCGGTCCGGGTGGAGTTGCCGGATCGCACCAGGACGGCGGAACGATTCTGGCAGTGTGGGGACCAGCCGGAGCACCGGGTCGAACCTTGGTGGCTGTCAATATCGCGGCCGAACTTGCCGCATCAGGCAAATCCGTGCTGCTCGTGGACGCCGACACCTATGGCGCCAGCGTGGCCTCCAGCTTGGGCCTGTTGGACGAGTCGGCCGGACTGGCGCAGGCCTGCCGGCTGGCCGACCAGGGACTGCTGAACGTGGAGTCGCTGACCAAGGTAGCCACCCCGGTGATCTTCGCCGGGGGACAACTGCGGGTGCTGACGGGTCTTACGCGGCCGGACCGCTGGCCGGAGCTGCGCAAGGCCGCGCTGGGAATGGTGCTGGCCCGCAGCCGCGAGGTCGCCGACGTAACGGTCATCGACTGCGGATTCTGCCTCGAATCCGATGAGGCATTGAGCTACGATACCGTGGCACCGCAGCGCAATGCGGCAACATTGGGCAGCCTCGCCGCCGCCGACCTGATTTTCGCTGTTGGCTCCGCGGATGCAGTGGGGGTGCCCAGACTGGTGCGCGGACTGGCCGAACTCCGTGCCGCCGTGCCAGGAACCACCACCAAGGTGGTGCTGAACAAAATGCGGACCGGGGCCGCCGGGCGGGGCCCGGAACGGGCGTTGAAGCTGGCGTGGGAGAGATTTGGCCCGGGCAGTGAAATCGATCATTTTCTGCCGTGGGACCCCTCACCCGCCGATAGAACCATGCTCGCCGGCCAGCTCCTGCGCGAGGCCGCTGCCGGCTCCGTTCTGCACCGGGCGATCAGCGCCCTAGTTTGTGCACCCGTCCAGCGGAGCCGCAAATCCGCTGTCCTATCTGCCACAGCACGGCTGCGCGTTTCGCGCTAGGCTCGGGTTCGGGGCCGCAAAGAGGCGGTTCCAGAAACTTTGACGGAGGCGTTTTTTTCATGTCGTCTGGATCCAACACGGTCGATTCCCCGCTGGTCCCCCTCGCTGTTGATCCGCTCATAGCTGACTACTACGAACACATGGCCGCCGAGGACTCTCAGGGCTATGACCAGCAGACGCTCGCGGAAAGGGTCCACACCCATTGCCGGCTGGCACAGGACCGCAGCCCTGGTTCGGTGAAGGTTGAAATCGTCAACGAGGCGCAGCGAAGCGTTGTATTCATCGTTACCGACGACATGCCGTTCCTGGTCGACTCCGTCAACGCCGAACTGGTCCGCCAACAGGCGGCCATCCAACTTGTGATCCACCCGATGTTCGTGGTGACCCGCAACCGTGAAACCCATGCGCTGGTCGCGGTGGCCCGGGTGCCTTCCCATCTCGGTGTTGCCAGCGGCGACACCGCGGCGATGCCGAACCTCTCCCACTTCGTTGCCCGCGGGGACAACATCTCCTGCATGGAATCCTGGATCGCCGTTGAAATCGAGCGCACCGGGGACGAGGCACGGGACGCCCTGGTGTCGGGACTAATCAAGACCCTTGCCGACGTCCGCGCAGCGGTCGAGGATTGGCAGCCCATGCGGGAGCGTGCGCTGCGCTGCGCCGGGTTGCTCGCTGAGGTGAACGCCGCGGAGAACATCGTTGACCTTTCCGAAGCGGAGGACCTGCTGCACTGGATGGATGCAGGCAATTTCACCTTTCTCGGATACCGCGAGTACGACCTCGTTCGCCAGGATGGAGAGGATGTCCTCCTCAATCGGGAAGGCAGCGGCCTGGGCCTGCTGCGGGACGGCGCGGATTCCCGGCAGATCCAGCACCTGACGCCAACGGGGCAGCAGAAGGCGCGGGAAAAACGCGCGCTTGTCATCACCAAGGCTAATTCGCGCTCCAGCGTCCACCGCGCGGCGTATCTGGACTACATCGGAGTTAAGTCCTTTGACGCAGCCGGCAACGTCAGCGGCGAGCAGCGCTTCATTGGGCTGTTTGCCTCCACTGTGTACACCGGATCGGTACGCAACATTCCGGTGGTTCGCGAAAAGGTTGACGCCGTCCTGGCCCACTTTGGATTTCCGCCGGATTCCCATTCCGGCAAAGACCTTTTTGCGGTCCTGGAAACCTATCCACGTGATGAATTGTTCCAGATCGAAGTGGCGGACCTGATCGCTACCGCGCAGGGGATCCTGCGACTGCAGGAGCGTCGTCGGACCCGTTTGTTCCTGCGCCCGGACATTTACGGCCGGTTCATGTCCGCGATCGTCTTCGTCCCGCGGGACCGCTACACCACCCCCGTCCGGCTGCGGATCGAAAGCGAACTCACCCGCACATTCGCCGCGGAGTCCATCGACTTTGAGGCGAGGATGAGCGAGTCCGCGCTGGCCCGGCTTTTCTTCCGGATCCGGCTGCCCAAGGGCGCCCACGTCGGCACTGTCGACGCCGCCGCCCTGGAGCAGCGGCTGGTGATGGCCGCGCGGTCCTGGGCCGAAGGCATCACTGAGGTGCTGCACTCGGCGCATCCGCTGGAGGATGCCGATCACTTGGCCGACAAATGGGCCGAAGCCTTTCCCGCGGGCTACCGGGTCAACTTCGAGGTTGAGGACGCGCTGGAGGATATCCGCCGCTTCGAGGAGTTTGACGCGAACTACAAAGCCCAGCTGGCCGCCGGCTCAGGAACGGATTCCTGCCGGCCGGGAATGCAGGTCTATGTGCCGGCCGGAACGCAGGAGGAACCCCACGAGGATGCCCGCGTCAAGCTCTATATGGCGGAACCGAAGAGCCTGAGCCAGATCATGCCGTTCTTCCACAACCTGGGCCTTGAGGTCCTCGACGAGCGGCCCTTCGAGATTGAGACCAGGGACCGCCGGGATTTTTTTCTCTACGATCTTGGTCTGCGGTATCCGGCTGGAATTGACCCGATCGCCACGGGGGCGCTGCTTTCCGAAGCCTTCGGTGCGGCCGTTACCGGTGCCAGCGAATCGGATTCCTTCGATCGGCTGGTCCTGCGCGAAGGCATGGCCTGGCGCCAGGTGGTAATTCTGCGCAGCTACGCCAAGTACCTGCGCCAAATGGGCAACACCAACTCCTACGGATTCGTGGCCGACACTCTGCTGGCCAATCCCGTCGTCGCCCGGGCCCTCGTTGAACTGTTCGAGACGAGCTTCGATCCGGACATCGAGGCGAAGGGCCGGCCGGAACGGCTGGAGAACGTGCGGGGCCGGCTGGCCGCGGCGCTGGAGCAGGTCCCGACCCTGGACGCGGACCGGGTGCTGCGCACCCTGCTGAATCTGGTCGAGGCCTCGCTGCGCACCAATTATTTCCAGAACAAGCCGTACCTGAGCGTTAAACTCAGTTCCACTTCGATCGAGGGATTGCCGTTTCCCCGGCCGCTGTACGAGATTTGGGTGTATTCCCCCCAGGTCGAGGGGGTCCATCTGCGGTTCGGCAAGGTGGCCCGTGGCGGCCTGCGCTGGTCTGACCGGCGCGAGGATTTCCGCACTGAAGTCCTCGGACTGGTCAAGGCACAGACGGTCAAAAATGCCGTCATTGTGCCGACAGGCGCCAAGGGTGGTTTCTTCGCCAAGGCCCTGCCGGATCCGGCAGTGGACCGCGCCGGATGGATGGCCGAGGGCATTGAATGCTACAAGACCTTCATCCGGGGCCTGCTGGACCTGACCGATAATCTGCTCACCACCTCCGACGGTGAACAGCTGGTGCCGCCGGCCAACGTAGTCCGGCACGACGACGACGATTCCTATCTCGTGGTGGCGGCGGACAAAGGCACGGCGTCGTTTTCCGACATCGCGAACTCGATCTCCGCCGAGTACGGGTTCTGGCTCGGCGACGCCTTCGCCTCCGGTGGATCGGTCGGGTATGACCACAAGGCCATGGGCATCACCGCCCGTGGTGCATGGGAATCCGTCAAGCGTCACTTCAGCGAACTGGACGTGGACACCCAAACGGAGGACTTCACCGTCGTGGGCGTCGGTGACATGTCCGGGGACGTTTTCGGTAACGGCATGCTGCTCTCCGAGCACATCAAGCTGGTCGCGGCTTTCGATCACCGGCACATTTTCCTGGACCCGAACCCTGACACTGCGGCATCCTTCGCGGAGCGCCGCAGGCTCTTCGAGCTGCCCCGCTCGTCCTGGGCGGACTACGACACCACACTGATCAGTGACGGCGGTGGCGTGTATGCGCGCCACGTCAAGGCCATTCCGATCTCCGAACCCGTCCGGTTATCTCTGGGGTTGCCGGAGGGAACGCAGCGGCTTAGCCCACCGGAACTGCTCCGCGCCATCCTGCTGGCCCCGGCGGATCTGCTCTACAACGGCGGCATTGGGACGTACATCAAGGCCAGCACGGAAACGCAGGCCGAGGTGGGTGACAAGACCAACGACGGAATCCGGGTGGACGGCCGGGACTTGCGCGTCAAGGTTGTTGGTGAGGGCGGAAATTTGGGTATGACCCAGCGCGGCCGCGTCGAAGCCGCCCTGCACGGGGTAATCCTGAACACCGACGCGATCGACAATTCCGCTGGGGTGGACTGTTCGGATCATGAAGTGAACATCAAGATCTTTGTGGACCGGATGGTGGCCGCCGGAAATCTGGACCCGGCGGACCGTGCGGCTTTCCTGGCCGAGATGACCGACGAGGTCGGCCGGCTGGTGCTCGAGGACAATGTGGACCAGAACATCCTGCTGCTCAACGACAGGCTTCGGGTAGTGGAATGGAGCCCCAGCTATGAACGGCTGATGGACTGGCTCGAAGCCTCGGCGGACCTCAAGCGCGACCTTGAGGCGCTGCCGTCCACGGCGACGCTGCAGGCGAGGCTGGAAAGCGGCCAGGGACTCACCTCACCGGAGCTTTCCGTACTGGCGGCCTACGCCAAGATCGAACTTGCGTCCGCGCTGCGGGACAGCGATCTGGCCGACGACCCCTGGTTCCGGCAGACGCTGCGGAAGTATTTCCCTGCACAGCTGGCGGAACGTTTTGACGCGGAGCTGGATACGCATCCACTGCGGCGCGAAATCATTGCCACAGTAGTGTCCAACGACATGATTAACCTTGGCGGCATAACGTTCGTCTTCCGGACCATGGAAGAAACGTCGGTGAGCGAGGTCGTCGTCGCCCGGGCGTTCGTGGCGCTGCGCGAGATCTACCGGCTCGACGAACTGGTCGACGCGCTGAACCATTTGCCGGCGTCGTTCCCCACCGAACACTGGTGCAGCATCCACCTGGATATGCGCCGGCTGCTGGACCGGGCGGTTCGGTGGCTGGTGAATCAGGGTACCGGTCAACGCTCCATCGAGGACGTGGTGCGGCAGTTCCGGCCGGTTGTGGACGAACTGGGTGGCCGGTTGGAAGGTTACCTCTGCGGTGAGGACAAGGAACGCGTGAAGACGTGGCTGGCACGCTCGGCCGAATGGGATGTACCCGCCGGATTGGGTAAGCGGTGGGCCGAGCTGTTTGAAAGTTTTGCCTTGCTCGACGTGGCGAAGATTGCCGAACACATTGACGAGCCGGTCGACGACGTCGCAAAGGTCTACTATGCGCTCTACGATCGATTCGGTGTGGACCGTCTGCTGGAGCGGATATCGGCGCTGCCCCGCAAGGACCGCTGGGAGGCGTTGGCCCGGGCCGCGCTGCGTGACGACCTTTACGCCACTTCCGCGGACATGACAAAGGCCGTGATGCAGGGTACCGACGCCCAGCAGGAGGCGGTGGAGCGGATCGATGAGTGGGAGAGCCAGAACGCGGAACAGCTGCAGCGGGCCAAGAAGATGTTCGAGGAGGTCAACCAGCTCGAGCGCGATGACATGGCCTCGTTGTCGGTAGCATTAAGGCTTCTGCGCTCTATCGTGCGCCGCTGACGCCCGACCGGGCTTGGGCCTGCGGCCCGGGACCGGTGCGGCCCATCAAGGAGACACCGCTGTGGCCATTTTTACCGACCCCATCAGGGAACACGCTGACTTTGGGCCAGGAGACGCCGAGTGGCTGCACCTGCTGGTGGGCGACTGGCAACTGGTGGCGGACCTGGCCTTCGCAGATTTGGCCTTGTGGTTTCCGCATCCGGAGCTGGAATATGTCGCTTTGGCCCATGTGCGCCCTTCCACCACGCACACGGTCTTTCATTCGGACTTCGTCGGCGACAAGATCCGCAGCGATCTGGCGCCGCTGGTGAACCGGGCCTGGAACAGCCAACTGATCGAACGGTCCGGTGAAACCAGCGGCTGGAGTTCGGACATGGCGATGCGGGTGGAGGCGGTGCCGATGGTCCGCAACGGCCGAACTCTGGCCGTGGTGACCTCGCATATGGATCTGTCCAGCTCACGGATGCCGTCCCGGCTGGAGCTGACTTACCGCCAATGTGCCTATGATCTGCTGAAGATGGGCACGCTCGGGCTGTGGCCGGATTTTGCTTCTCCCACCGGGTCACGGCGTGGCGCACCCAGGGTTGGCGACGGACTGATCCGCCTTGATGCCGAGGGCATCGTGCAGTACGCCAGTCCAAACGGAGTGTCGGCGTTCCGCCGGCTTGGCGACATCGAATCCCTGGAGGGGCGGTCCTTGGCCGAGGTCACAGCGGGTCTGCTCACAGACCGTCGGCTGGTGGACGAAACGCTGCCGCTGGTGGTGACCGGGCGAATGCCATGGCGCACGGAAATCGAATCGCGGGGCGTGAGCCTTTCCCTGCGCGCCATTCCGCTGCGCGACGCCCATGAGCGTTTTGGCGCCGTGGTGCTGTGCCGTGATGTTTCCGAGCTGCGCCGCCGGGAGATGGAACTGGTGACCAAGGACGCCACGATCCGGGAAATCCACCATCGGGTGAAGAATAATCTGCAGACGGTGGCGGCGCTGCTGCGCATGCAGTCCCGCCGGATGCGCAGTGAGGAGGGCAAACTCGGCTTGGAACAGGCCATGCGCCGGGTGGCGACGATCGCCCTGGTGCACGAGACGCTGTCCCAGGGCCTGGCCCAAAGCGTTGACTTTGATGAGCTGATTGGCCGGCAGTTCCGGCTGTCCGCGGAGGTGGCGTCCCCCTCACAGAAGGTTCACACCGAGCGGGCGGGTGTTTTCGGTGAGCTTCCCAGCGACTTCGCGACCCCGCTGGCGCTGGTGATCAACGAACTGGTGACCAACGCCGTCGAACATGGCCTTCAGGATCGCGGCGGGACGGTCTGGCTGCTGGCCGGGCGGAGTATTGGGGAAGCCGGCGAGGAGATCCTCAAAGTCACGGTGGCCGACGACGGTGTCGGGTTGCCGGACGGAGCGCACGCGGAGGGGCTGGGACTTCAGATTGTGCGCACCTTGGTCACCAGCGAGCTGGGCGGAACGATGCGGTGGTCCCGCCGGGACGGGGGCGGCACCGCCGTCGAGCTGGAAATGGTGCTGCACAACCGTGCTTCATAAGCGCGCTCATGCTTCCGCCGGGAAGACTGCCGCCTTCCGGCGGAGGACGAAGCCCTTACCGGGATCAAAAAACCGCCGGCCCGGTGCGGACCGACGGTTCTTGAAAGAGAGTTTCGGCTTCGGTCGACCATCCGGGGGCGGTCGTCCGAAGCGTGCTAACTGGCCCGGCGGGCCCGGGCCGCACGCCGCTTAAGCGCGCGCCGCTCGTCTTCGCTCATCCCGCCCCAGACGCCCGCGTCCTGGCCGGACTCAAGGGCCCATTGGAGGCAGGTGTCAACGACCGGGCAGCGGCGGCAGACACTCTTGGCTTCCTCGATCTGAAGCAGGGCCGGACCGGTGTTTCCGACGGGAAAAAACAGCTCCGGGTCCTTGTCGAGGCAGGCCGCGCGGTTACGCCAATCCATGCTGATCACTCACTCCTTTGAAACGATGCCGCAATCCCTGGAACGGGTGCTTGTGAAAAGATTCACTTGCGGATGCATAAGTAAAGGGGGCACAAAGGGCCCCCTTGGTCACTTCGTTAAGCGTTTCACGTTAACTGTGTGTAAACAAGAGGTTTAAGCTTAGTATTGGCTGCATGCCGTGAGCGATGTATCACATCGACACGCGCTGCCATGGCCTTGGAACGACTATGTCGGGTACTGTGCCTTTGTGTCAAGACCCCCAAAAAGTGCCTCCCCGCATCCCGATCCGGCCGACTCGGTCCCTCTTCCGCCCGGATCGCCGCGGCGCCCGGCCGCAGTGCTGGTGGCCGCCGCGTTGCTGGCGTTGGAATCCCTTGCCGTGCTTGCCGTGGCCGTCTGGTATATCGTGGAACTGCTGAGGGTCACCCCTGTTTCGATGGGGGGCGCGATCTTTATGATTGTGCTGCTGTTCGGGGCGGCAATTGGGCTCGGGGCCGTCGCCATCAATCTGTACCGCGGTTACCGCTGGACGCGTGCGGCGGCATTCGTTTGGCAGCTGCTGATGCTGGCCATCGCCGTTCCCATTCTGCTCGCCGGCCGGCCGCTGCCCGGACTGACGCTGCTGCTGCCGGCGTTCGTGGTCGCCGTTCTGCTGTTCACGCCCAAGGTGGTTGCTTTCACGCTGCGTTCCCGCGGCGGCACGCCCGTGCTCTAGCACTCACCGGCAGCGCATTTTGTGGGTGTGGGCGCTGCGGGGCGGATCCCGCGGCAGGGTTTGTTCCGCTCATGGCGCCGCATGGGCCAGCTGCAGCCATTCCATGCCTCCATTTACCATCAGTACCGCTCGTCCCGGTGGCGGGGACTGGCCCCAGACCTCCAGGCGGACACCGAAGAAATCGCCATCCTGGGACCGCCGGGGAGCCAGAACCAATCCGGTTCCGCTGTTCCGCCCCCAGGCCGTCAGGGGCAGACGGCCCAGCGCCGCCGGATTGTTTCCGGCCGTGGCGACGATGAGCGCCCCCGCCCCCTGCAGGAAAGTCAGGGCTTCGAGTTCGGCAGCCGATAACCTGTCAATGTCATCCGCACAAAGAGTCGTTCCGGCAAAACCCTCTTCCCGATCGTGGCGCCTGCCCCAACAGTCCCTCCAGTAATCCGCGTCCACTGCCGCGGAATCGGCCGCAGCCGAGGAACGTGGACCGAGCCACCCTTTGCGGTCCGGATTGAGCCGCCGAAGTGCGGTGAGCAGATTTGTCTTTCCGGAACCCGGAGCCCCGATGGCGAGCAGGACCGCCCCCGGGGACAGCCGAACACTGACCGGAGAATGGCCGTCCCCGCCCAGCCCCAGCAGCAGGTCCTCGGCGCCCGGACCTGTTCCGGCGCGAACAGCATCCTGGATCGAAACATAACCGGGCAGCGCCCGGACACGGAACGGCAACCGGAGCGCCGGCTGGACTGAGGCCTCCGGCCGGGGCGCCGGATGTGACCCGAGGCGGATCATTTGGGCCAGATGTCCCAGTGCGGGACCGCCGGCGTCGGCTTCGGCGATCGGGCCCAGTGCGCAGGCACGATCTGTCACCGGCTCAATGCGCGGCAGGCGTGGCCACGCCGACATGGCTTCGGCACTGGCGCCACAGGGGAAATACAGCCGGTTGGGAATGGAAGCCACAAACCGGGCGGTGACCAGTTCGCGGTCGCCGCTGATAATCGCCACGGCGTCGGCGTTCTTCCCGTCGCGGATGATGTCCGCCAGCAGGTCCTCGGCCCATGGCCACGGTCCCGACCGGATCGTCGAGAGCCAGCGGCCCCACGCCGTGACGGCAAGGCCCAGCAGCGGCGGTCGCTGGGCCGGAGCCCTCCCGGCGCCGCCCACCTCGGCGCCGCCCACCTCGGCGCCGCCCACCTCGGCGCCGCCCACCTCGGCGCCGCCCACCTCGGCGCCGCCCACCCCGTAGCCTGTATGGCGCGTCCGTCCACCGAGCTCTTGGCTGAACCTCTGGAGTAACCGGACCACTGCTCTCATATCCTCGGGCAGCAGGTAGGCACCGACCGCCGGGTTGTTCCTGAAGCCCAAAAGCGATCCGTCGCCATCCAGGCAATACAGCGCATCGCCAGGGACATCCCGCGCGAGCAGCCCCGCAGCGGCCAGTGCAGCTGCGGTGGACGCGCCACGGCCGGGGGGACCGATCAGCGCCAGATGAGACTGATCAACCGGGCTCCACACCAATGGCACCACGCGCTGGCGTTCCGGGACATCAAGCAGGCCAAGGGGGACGGCATCAGTGCGCCCGGCCGCCGAGCCGGCCTCGGAGCCTCCGTGGGTGCTGGGCCAGGCCGCCATGTCGGCTGCGTCCAGCACGCTCGGCAACTCTGGCGCCACGGGGGAGGGCGGCAGCGGCAGCCGCACCTCGGCCTGGACCGAACAGAGCAGGGCAACCAGTTCCGTTGCAGGATCCGCCGGCACCGGCACCGACATCGACACCGGCGCTGCGCTGCGCTGCGGGGTGGAATTTTCCGAGACCGCGGTCAGGGTCGGGGTAATCAGGGCACTGCCCCCGGCTTCTGCCCGGGGACTGCATCGGAACTGTTCCAGCGTCGCCGCCTGAAACTCCACCGGAACGTCATTGCCGCCTTGGAAATAGGCTCGGCCGGGCAGCGCTACTGGAATCCGGGCCGCGAGTGGCGAATCGATCACGTCGAGGGATTCGAAGCTGGATTTGACCCGCAGGCAGATGCTGCTGGTGACGTTGGCTCGAATGTCGGCGGAAATCGCGCCCTGTGGTCGTTGAGTGGCCATGATCAGATGGATTCCAAGGGATCGACCCACGGCGGCGATGTGCATTAAGTCGGTCAGTGCCTGCGGAACCTCGTCCATCAGGACCCGAAATTCATCGATTACGATGACCAGCCGCGGAATCGGCTCGAATCCTGACGGACGGGTGAGGACATAGGAGGCCAAATCCCGGGAGGCCGCCCGTGACAACAGGTCTTCGCGTTTATGCACCTCCGCGTTCAGTGAGGCCAGAACCCGGTCCATGGCACTGCCGGAAAGGTCCGTCACCAGGGCAAAGCAATGCGGCAGTCCGGCCAGCGGCGCTAAACCGGACCCACCCTTGAAATCGATGAACAGAAATGAAACGAGGCAGGGTGGGTGATGCAGCGCCAGTGCGACCACCAGGGTCCGCAGGAGTTCCGTCTTGCCTGAACCGGTGGTGCCGGCCACCAGCAGGTGCGGACCATCCCGGTCGAGGTCCAGCAGCAGGGAGGCTTGGGCGCTGACTTCGACGCCGGCTCCGGTGACTCCGATGGGGACCGGGCGAAGGGGGGCCGCCGCGAAACGCTGCCAGTCCGCGGTGATGGCTTCGGCGGACAAATTCGCCGGATCCGCGAGAATGTAGTCACCGGGCGCCGGTCCCAGTCCGGGCGCCGGTACCAGTCCGGGCGCCGGACGTGCGCGGGCTGCGCGCCCGCCGGGTTGAGCAACGGAGCGGATCCGCACGTAGCGCTCAAATGTCCGGGTGCTCACCAGATCGGGCACAAATTCGAGTCCGGCATAGGAACCGACGAGCCGGCCATTCTTGACGGCCAGCAGGACCGTCCGGTCTCCGGGTGGCGCCGGAGCGTCCGGCGAGGTACGGCAGCGGATCAGCATCCGGAAGGCTGATCCGGCTGGCAGCGGCAATCCTGGACCGCTTCCGGCGCTGGAGGTGCCATGTCTTGTGCCCACGGCGGTGAAGTTGTCTTCGTCATCAATAGAGATCATTACTGGCAGCGGATCCTGACCCAGCGGGTCCGTCGACACGTCCGGGCGGGTGGTGAGCCCGACCAGCGGCAGGAAGCGTGCGGCCAGGGGCAGCCGCTGCGGGGATCCGGTCACCACGGTGGGCACACACGCCGCATCCAGCTGCATTAGGAGGAATCGCAGCAGGCCATCGACGGCGTGGATCGGCCCACTGACCAGCAGTTCCGGTACCTGCTCAGATTCCACCAGGACGGGCATGTCCGGCAGCAGCGGAGGTTCGAACTCCGGATCGAAAGGCTCGAGGGAGATATTGGCACGCTGGCGAGCGGTCCCCATTCGGAGCCGGAATCCGCCGTCGTCGGCCGCGCACCGCTTGTCGAACCTCATGCCGGAGCCGGTTTTGAGATAAAGATCCGCCGCAGAGGGTGCAGCCGAGCGGCGGCGCTCGCCGTCAGATAGAACAGCATTGGCCAAATCAGTTCGGAATTTTCTGCGGCGCTTCCGCCCTCCGGCCAGCGGAACAGCGGCGGCCACGACGGACATGGCGCTGAAGGCCATGTACATCCACTGCCCGGTCAGAATGGCAAGGCAGGTGCCAAGCAGCAGTGACAACCCGCTCACGGCCACGGCGGTCCACGCGCCGCGGGAGCTGCTGCGGGGGAACCTAATTAACAGCGGCGGCACCGCAGCCGACCCTGCCAACCCCGCGGGCGCGGCCGACCCTGACCCTGCCGCCCCCGAGGACCCTGCGAATCCTTCGGACGGGCCGCATGAGGCCTTGAGGCCGGGGGGAAGCACGGGTAGGAACATGAGAGTGGCCGTGCTGGAGCCCACCCTGAGGATCTGGCCGACCGCCAAGGTCTGCTTGGGAGCAGCCAGACCGTCCACCTCGACCGGATGGGAGGACCCGGCGGCGGTGACAGTCACGCACCGGGCACCGATGACCAGGTCCGCGCAATGGCGGGACAGGCAGGGATCACCGATGTTGATCTCGACCCAGCCTCGTCCAATCCGGTACCGGCCGCGCTGGAGCGGGAAAACTGCCCCGGCATCGGGACCGGACTGGACGGCCAGCACCAGTGCCGGTATCGGACTGCGTCGATGGACCGGCGGCGTCGTGCCGGCCACCACGACGGCACCGCTGATCAGGGGAGCGGTGCCCACGATCAGCTGCTCCACAAGAATGCCGGCGATGCTGAACAGGACTCCGGGCCAGCGAAACGAAAGCCCTTCGGCCACGGTGCGCCCCGGTGCGCCCCCCGGTGCGTCGACGGAAAGTTCCGTTGCTTGGATCTGGGGACCCGCGGGGGCGGCCACCAGGGTCAGTTCCAGTCTCATCTGCACCTCCGCGGTCGCCGCTCCAATGCTGATAAATCGTAGCTGCCTCCGCGCCGCCGGAGGGAGGGTAGACCGCTTCCTGTGGAGGCCCCGCGGTCATTGACCCACAGGTGAGGAGGAGACGTCTGGTGCACGAATTAACTCCCAGCCCGCAAGCGTTGCATGGCGGACCAACGTGTTTGTGTCCACGTGAACTCCGCCACGACCCTTTCCTGACACTGCGTGAATGACATGGAGTACCCGGAAACCTCGGTACGCTTGGTTGAGAATCAGCGTCATTTGAATTATGTGGTGACCCGCTTTTTATCTGAGATAAAGGACAGAATCTGTGAAGATCGCCGTAATTGCCCTCGGAAAGATTGGCCTGCCGCTCGCCGTCCAGTTCGCCGCCAAGGGCCATGATGTCGTCGGCGTGGACGTGAATGCCCAGACCGTGGATCTGGTCAACGCTGCCAAGGAACCGTTTCCCGGTGAGGCGGGGCTGCAGGATCAGCTCTCGGCTCTCATTCCGTCCGGGCGGCTGCGCGCGACGACGGACTATGCTGACGCCGTTCCGGATGCGGACGCGGTGGTGCTGGTAGTTCCGCTGTTTGTGGATGCGCAGGCAAAACCGGACTTCGGCTGGATGGATGCGGCCACCGCGGAGCTGGCCAGACATCTGACGCCGGGGACACTGGTTTCCTACGAAACCACACTGCCGGTCGGTACGACACGCACACGGTGGAAGCCGGCTTTGGAAGCGGGCTCCGGCCTGCGCGAGGGCGAAGACTTTCACCTGGTGTTTTCTCCTGAGCGGGTTCTGACCGGCCGTGTGTTCGCGGATCTGCGCAAATACCCGAAGTTGGTGGGCGGACTGTCCGAGGCAGGAGCCGCACGGGGTGTGGAATTCTACGAGGCGGTGCTTGACTTCGACGAACGCCCGGACTTGAAGCGGCCCAACGGTGTTTGGGACCTCGGCTCGGTGGAGGCCGCAGAATTGGCGAAACTCGCCGAGACCACCTACCGGGACGTGAACATCGGTCTGGCCAACCAATTCGCCCGGTTTGCCGCCACCGTGGGCATCGACATTTACCAGGTGATAGAGGCTTCCAACTCCCAGCCGTACAGCCACATCCACCAGCCCGGTATCGCTGTGGGTGGGCACTGCATCCCGGTCTACCCGCGGCTCTACCTCTGGAACGATCCCAGCGCCACAGTGGTGCGGGCCGCCAGGGAAGCCAACGCGGCGATGCCCGATTACACCGTGGGTTTGCTTGAGGGCGCCTACGGCGATCTGACGGGTGCGCGCGTTGTGGTCCTGGGGGCCTCCTATCGTGGCGGGGTCAAGGAGACCGCTTTCTCTGGCGTTTTCGATGCTGTCGCGGCGCTGACCGCACGCGGAGCCAGCGCGCTGGTCCATGACCCGCTCTACTCGGATGCCGAACTGGCCGGGTTCGGTTTCGAGCCTTACCATATGGGTGAACCGGTGGATGCCGCCGTCGTCCAGGCAGACCATGCGGAATATCGTGAACTCCGTCCCGCGAACCTGCCCGGGGTGAAGTACTTCAGAGACGGACGCCGGATCAGCAGTGCGGATCAGTGGCCAGGTGTGGGCTACCGGGTTATCGGCAAAGCCTAAACTGGCACGATGGCCGCGGACCCTGCCGGGCTGCCCGGTTCAACCGTTTTTCTGAAGAGGAGCACACCATGAGCAACGTCGCCGCCAGCGCGGACGTCTCTGAACAGGCGACCCTTGGTCTGGGAACGAAAGTCTGGCACTTGGCCCAGGTGCGCGAAGACGCAAGTCTCGGCGAGAACTGCATCGTGGGCCGAGGTGCATACGTCGGAACGGGCGTGCAGATCGGGAAGAACACCAAAATCCAGAACTATGCCCTCGTCTATGAACCGGCACGGCTGGGCGACGGCGTTTTTATTGGACCGGCCGTGGTGTTGACCAACGACACCTACCCGCGCTCGGTCAGCCCGGACGGCACACTCAAAAGCGCCCACGACTGGGTTCCGGTTGGCGTTACGGTGTGCGATGGAGCCTCGATCGGCGCCCGCGCCGTTTGCGTGGCTCCAGTGACCATCGGACGCTGGGCGACAGTCGCGGCGGGAGCCGTCGTAACCAAAGACGTTCCGCCGTTCGCCTTGGTGGCCGGTGTCCCGGCCCGGCGGATCGGATGGGTCGGTAAGGCCGGTCATCCGCTGCGCGCTGAAGGCGATTTTTGGACTTGCCCGGCAACGGGCGATAAATATATTGAAGAGGGAAATTCCCTGAAAGAGGCAGAGGAAAACGCATGAGCCAGGATTTCATTCCCGCAGCCAAGCCGATCATCGGGGACGAGGAGCGCGCCGCCGTTGACGCCGTCCTGGCCAGCGGCATGCTTGCGCAGGGCCAGCAGGTAGCGGACTTTGAGCGCGAGTTTTCCGAGGTGCTGCTCGACGGACGCGCAGCTGTGGCGGTGAACTCAGGAACTTCGGGGCTGCACCTCGGGCTCCTTGCAGCCGGCGTGGGCCCAGGTGATGAGGTCATCGTTCCGTCCTTCACCTTCGCGGCAACCGGCAACTCGGTTGCGCTCACCGGTGCCACCCCCGTCTTTGCCGATATCGAGCTCGATCACTATGCCCTGGACGTTGCGCACGTCGAGTCGCTGATTACAGAGCAGACCAAGGGCATTATGCCGGTGCACCTTTACGGCCACCCCTTCGACGTTGAAGGGTTGGGAAAACTGGCAGCGGACCGCGGCCTCGACCTCTATGAGGACGCAGCCCAAGCGCATGGGGCCAGCGTGAACGGCCAAAAGGTCGGTACCTTCGGCACCTTTGCCATGTTCAGCCTCTACCCAACCAAGAACATGACCTCCGGCGAGGGTGGCATGGTCTCCACCTCGGACGCGGCAGTCGAGCGCAACCTGCGCCTGCTGCGGAACCAGGGCATGGAAAAACAGTACGAAAATGAGCTGATCGGATTTAATGCCCGGATGACGGATCTGCACGCCGCCATCGGCCGCGTCCAGTTGACCAAGGTGCTGGGGTGGACCGCGCAGCGTCAGGCCAACGCCAGCTTCCTCACCGAGAACTTGGCCGGCGTCGGCACACCCAAAGTGGGCGCCGGCGCTGTGCATGTCTATCACCAGTACACAATCCGTGTATCCGAGGACCGGGATGGCCTGGCCAAGGCACTTCGGGCGGAATACAACATCGGATCCGGGGTCTACTACCCCGTCCCGAACCACCGGCTGCCCTCCTTCAACCGCACGGAGGATCTGCCCAACACCGAAACCGCAGCCCGGGAAGTGCTGTCGCTGCCGGTGCATCCGTCCCTAAGCCAGGCGGACTTGGAACGCATAGTCGATGCCGTCAATACGCTGGCCAAGGCCGGCTCCTGATGGCCGCCCTACGCGTGGGACTCATCGGCTTGGGCATGATGGGCCGACATCATGCGCGGGTGATCCGCGAGCTGGACGGTGTTGAGCTCGTCGCCGTAGCGGACGCCAACGGCGATCCGCACGGGGTTGCCCGCGACCTTCGGCTTCGGTCCTCGGTCGGCGAGCTGATCGACGCCGGATTGGACATGGCCGTCGCCGCCGTGCCAACTGGAATGCACGAGGAAGTCGGACTGGCGCTGGCGGAAGCCGGCGTTCACACGCTGGTTGAAAAGCCCATCGCCAGTAATGCAGCTGCCGGCCAGCGCCTTGTCGACGCCTTCGAAGCTCAGGGCCTCGTGGGCGCCGTCGGACACATAGAGCGCTTCAACCCTGCTCTGCAGTCGCTGCGCCGGCGGATCGAGTCCGGAGAGCTGGGTGAGGTCTACCAGATCGCCACCCGGCGGCAGGGCCCCTTTCCGGCCCGCATTGCCGACGTTGGAGTCGTGAAGGACCTCGGCACGCACGATATCGATCTGACGGCCTGGTTGGCGCAAAGCAGCTTCGAATCGATATTCGCCCGGACCACGACCCGCAGCGGCCGCCCGCATGAGGACATGGTGGCGGCAACGGGCCAGCTGGTCAACGGAGTCATCACCAACCACCTGGTGAACTGGCTCTCCCCGATGAAGGAACGGCTGACAGTGGTGACGGGGGAGAAGGGAGCCTTTGTGGCGGACACCGTCACGGCCGACCTCACGTTCTACGAAAACGGCACGATTGCCGCCCAATGGGAGTCCATGGCTGCGTTCCGTGGCGTGTCCGAGGGCAACGTGACCCGACTCGCCATCGCCAAGCCGGAGCCGCTGCGGACCGAGCATGAAGCTTTCCGGGACGCCGTGCTCGGCATCCGCAATGACGTGGTAACGATGAAGGAGGGACTGGACACCATCGTGGTCGCGGAAGCAGTCCTGGAGTCCGCCAACTCCGGACAGATGGTGAGGATAGCAGCTTCGTGACGGCGCCTGCCCCAGTGAAAGTCATCGTAGCGACACGGCTCTTTACGCCGGAGGTGGGCGCGGCCGCGTTCCGGCTGCAGGCCCTGGTTGAAGGGTTGATTAAGGCGGGCGCCGACGTTCGCGTGATCACCACTCGACCGCCCGCAGGATCACAGGCCTTTGCCTCCGAGTATCGGGTGTCGCGCTGGCCCGTGTTGCGCGACAGCGGCGGAAATGTCCGCGGCTACCTTCAATACCTCAGCTTCGATATTCCGCTTTTCTTTCGGCTGCTGTTGGCCGGAAGGGCCGACGTCATTGTTGTAGAACCGCCACCAACCAGCGGCATAGTGACAAGTGCAGTCTGCTGGTTGCGACGCATTCCTTATGTCTACTTTTCGGCCGATGTCTCTTCATCGGCGGCTAAGGGGATTGGGCTGGGCGGTATCGGCTTAAAGATCCTTACAGCCCTCGAGCGTTTTGTCCTGCGTTCTGCCGCAGGCATTTTGGCCGTATCGGACGGGGTTAAGTCCGAAGTTTTGGCCTTGGCCGGAAACGGAATCAAGGTCCACGTCGTTGGCACGGGGGTAGACACATCGGTTTTTACACCTGACGGCGAACATAAAACGGGTCAAGGCCGCTATTTCATCTACGCAGGGACGATGTCGGAAATTCAGGGGGCAGGTGTCTTCGTTGATGCCTTCGTCTCAATCGCCGGCGAGTACCCAGACGTGCGGTTATTCATGTTCGGCCAGGGTGTCGAACTGGAAGCTTTGAAACAGCGGGCGTTTGCCGCCGGCCCGCAAATCGTTTTCCTGCCACCGGCTCCCGGGCCGGACGTCGCGGTCTGGTTACGTGGGGCCGTTGCCAATCTGGCGTCTGTCCGTCCAGGCAAGGGGTACGACTTTGCCTTCGCAACGAAGTCCCTGGCGGGTCTAGCCGCCGGTGCTCCCGCCATCTATTCCGGAGTAGGACCCATGCGCCAACTCGTGGAGGATCACCGCTTGGGATGGACGTGCGATTGGGACCCGGACTCTGTTGCCGGCGCTATGAGGGAGGCAATCAGCGGTGAACCGAGTGTCGAACGACGGCGGGAGCTTGCTGCTTGGGTTGAGCGGCACCATTCCCTGCACCGGGTGGGCACTGTTGCTGCTGGAAAAATCTATGATCTTTTGGGGCGGGAATCGGCGCTGGGATGCCCGGAAGCCTAGCGTTCCTTCCGGCTGGGGTTCGGTTCATCTGACCTGGCGACGGATGAACCGTGGGGGCACGCGCTGCCATGCCGCAACCGCCCGGATGCTGTGATTTTGGTGCGGATGCAAGGGCCGCTGCACGGACAGATGCGGGGGGCAAGCCCATTCTCGGGTATTCTTGATCCGGCAGACCGGGGCCTTTTGGGCTGCCTTCCAAGAGCACAGGAGAGTTTGTGAACGCTGATCTCGTCGTCGTCGGTTCGGGTTTTTTTGGCCTGACCATCGCGGAACGCGCCGCCAAAGAGCTGGGGCTGAAGGTGGCCGTGCTGGACCGCCGTCATCACATTGGCGGCAACGCTTACAGCGAGAATGAGGCTCAGACCGGCATCGAGGTGCACCGGTATGGCGCCCACCTCTTCCATACCTCCAATGAGCGGGTCTGGGAGTACGTCAACCGCTTCACGCAGTTCACCAACTATCAGCACAAGGTCTACACCAGTCACAACGGTGAGGTTTACCAAATGCCGATCAACCTCGGCACCATCAACCAGTTCTTCCGGGCCTCCATGGGCCCCGCGGAGGCCCGTACGCTGATCCAGGAGCAGGCCGGTGAGCTGGCCGGCACGGACCCGCAGAACCTGAACGACAAGGGCATCCAGCTCATTGGCCGGCCGCTTTACGAGGCCTTCATCAAGCACTACACCGGCAAGCAGTGGCAGACGGATCCCAAGGACCTGCCGGCGGAAATCATTTCCCGGCTGCCTGTTCGCTACAACTATGACAACCGGTACTTCAATGACACTCACGAGGGCCTGCCGGTGGACGGCTATACGGCGTGGATCGAGCGGATGGCGGACCACCCCAACATCGAGGTCTTCCTTAATACGGACTTTTTCGACGACGGCGAGTATGGCCGCTCAGCGGTGTCCGGCCAAGTGCCGGTGATCTACACCGGCGCCGTGGACCGTTACTTCGACTATGCCGAGGGCGACCTGTCCTGGCGCACCATTGACCTGGAACAGGAGGTTCTGCCGATCGAGGACTTCCAGGGCTGCGCCGTGATGAACTATCCGGACGATTCAGTTCCGTACACCCGGATTCACGAATTCCGGCACTTCCATCCGGAGCGGGAGTACACGAAGGATGCCACAGTCATCATGCGTGAGTTCTCCCGGTTCGCCGAGCAGGGCGACGAACCCTACTACCCGGTGAACACCGCCGATGACCGCGCCAAGCTGCTGGCTTACCGGGATCTGGCGAAGGATGAAAAGTCGGTCCTCTTCGGTGGCCGTTTGGGGACTTACAAATATTTGGATATGCACATGGCCATTGGTTCGGCTCTGAACATGTTCGAGAACAAGATCAAGCCGCATTTTACCGGCGGAGCCCAGCTGGAAAGCGGAGGAGTGGACGCATGAGCACAGCGACGAAGTCCGAGGACGCCGTGACATCCGAAACAACAGGGAGCTGGCGCACGCTGCAGCGGGTCATTCTTCCAAGTCAGAGCCAGATGGATACGGTTCCGCTGTACCTGGATACGGGAAGTGCAACAGGCGTTCAGCTCTCCACCGGAGGCAGCGAATCCTCGGAGCCGCGTCCTGAGGCGGTCAACAGCGTGAATCCTGAAGTGCATGTAGAGGACTTCCTCTCTCGGCGCTCCACTTCCATTCGAGCGGGGGAGCGCGTCTCCTTTGGAACGTATTTCAATGCCTTTCCGGCCAGCTACTGGCGGCGCTGGACGTCGGTTGAGAACGTCCGGCTGTCCGTGCGCACCACCGGCTCGGGAACGGTCATTGTTTACAAGTCCAATGCGCGCGGATCGCTGCAGCGTGTTGACACCCAACGGGTGCAAGGTTCGACGACGTCGGTCTTCGACCTGACCCTGAAGCCGTTCGGTGACGGCGGCTGGTACTGGTTTGACCTGCTGGCCGGATCGAACGGGCTGGTGCTCAATCAGGCTCAGTGGCAAAGCGAGGGCGAGGATCCGGGCCTGGGTTCGGTCACGCTTGAAATCACCACGCTGAATAAGACTGATTTCTGCCTCAACAACCTGCAGATCCTGGCGGACCATCCCGAAGCCTTGGCCAACATCGCCGAAATTCTGCTGGTGGATCAGGGCACCGAGAAGGTTTCGGATGCAGACGGATTCGCGGAGGTTGAGGCGTCTCTGGGGGGCAAGCTGCGCATCATTGAGCAGGCCAACCTCGGTGGTTCGGGCGGATTCTCCCGGGGTATGTACGAAGCCGTGGAGAACGGCAGCGACTATGCCCTGCTGCTGGACGACGACGTCGTCGTCGAACCCGAAAGCATCGTTCGGCTGCTGACGTTCGCGGACCTGTGCAAGACACCGACGATCGTCGGCGGTCATATGTTCGATTTGTACAACCGCACCGTGCTGCACACTTTCGGCGAAGTGGTGAATCCCTACCGCTTCCAGCCGTCGTTGCCATCTGAGGACATGATCCTCGGCCACGATTTCAGCCGCTCGAATCTGCGCCAGACGGGGTGGCTGCACCGGCGCTGCGACGTGGACTACAACGGCTGGTGGATGTGCCTTATCCCGACCAAGATCATCCGCGAGATTGGCCTGTCGCTGCCCATCTTCATTAAGTGGGATGACGCCGAGTACGGTCTGCGCGCCAAGGAAAACGGATATCCCACCGTGTCGATGCCCGGTGCCGCCGTCTGGCACGTGTCCTGGATCGACAAGGATGATCTGGTTGGCTGGCAGGCTTACTTCCATGCGCGGAACCGGATTATCGCGGCTCTGGTTCACAGCCCCTATGAACATGGCGGCCGGGTGGTGCGGGAATCCAACTACTACGACATTAAGCATCTGTTTTCGATGCAGTACGCGACGGTCCAAGGCCGGAATATGGCGCTCAAAGACCTGCTGCGTGGTCCGGAGCACCTGCATGAACTGCTGCCGACGAAGCTCCCGCAGATCCGGGCGATGATGAAGCGTTACCCTGACTCGGTGATTGCGACAGATCCGGACGCCTACCCATCGCCGAAAATGGATAAACCGCCGCGGCACGGCCATGGTGTGCGCCAGCCGTCCAAACTCAGTCTCCTGCCCTGGGCCGCGAAGACCATGGCGCGCCAGCTGCTGAAGTCGGTCCCGTCGTCGTCCCTGGAACGGCCGCAGGCCAACGTTGCCCATCAGGACAACCGGTGGTGGCGCATGTCGCAGTACGACAGTGCTGTCGTCTCGAATGCGGAGGGGACCGGATCCTCGTGGTACCAGCGCGATCCAAAACAACTGCGCGAGATGCTGACCGAAAGCGCCAGGCTGCACGCATTGCTGCTGAAGGACTGGCCGAAGCTGAGTGCACGGTACAAGGCCGCGCTTCCCGAGATCACCTCCTTCGAGGCATGGAAGAAAACTTTCGAGGCCGGCACGGAGAACACGAAACCATGAGTACCGGTGCGCCGGCGCTGATCCGGCCGGGGCTCGGCGGCGGACTTGGAGACGTGGTTCGGGCGCGGTTCCTGCTCAAGCTGCTGGTGCGCAAGGAACTGAAGGTCAGGTACCGGGGATCGGTACTGGGACTGCTCTGGTCCTATGTGAAACCCGGCGTGCAGTTCGTGGTGTTTTACGTGGCCTTGGGCGTGTTCCTGGGCCTGGAGCAGAGCCCCACCAATAAGGGCGGCCTGCCGAACTACGCCGTGTACCTGTTTTCCGGGATTGTGCTGATCAACTTCTTTACCGAGTCGCTGGGGAATGCGGCGCGCTCGATCGTCGGCAACGGCGGGCTGATCAAGAAGATTTACCTGCCACGCGAACTGTTTCCGGTGGCGTCCGTCTGGGTTTCAGCCGTACATTTTTTCCCGCAGCTGGTCATTCTGGTCTTGGCCTGCTTCCTGACCGGCTGGCACCCGACCCTCCTGCAGTTGGCGTCCGCCGGTGCGGGATTTGTTATTGTCGCGCTGCTGGCCACCGGGCTTGGACTCCTCTTCGGCGCGGCCAACGTGTATTTCCGCGACTCGGAAAACTTCGTCGACATGTTGCTGATGATTGCCACCTGGGCCTCACCGGTGATGTATTCCTTCACGATGGTTCAGGAAAAGCTGGGGAACGCCTGGTACACGCTCTACCAGGTAAATCCCCTCACCGTGGGCGTGGAGGCTTTCCACTTTGCGTTTTGGCTTCCGACGACTGATGGATCCGCCGGGATTCCGCCGCATCTGCTCAGCTTCTGGATTCCGATCGCCTTGCTGGTCTCGATCGCCGTCCTGGTCCTGGGGCAGCTGACGTTCCGCCGTCTGGAGGGTCGCTTTGCTCAGGAGCTCTAACATGCCCACAGCGATTGAGGTCACAAACGTCAATAAGCAGTTCGTCCTGCGACACACCCGCTCCATTAAAGAAGCGTTTATCTGGTTGATCAAGGGCCGCAAGGGTGACCTGTCGGAAAAGTTCCACGCCCTCCGGGATGTCTGCCTGGAGGTGCGCCAGGGCGAAACCGTTGCCCTGCTCGGTTTCAACGGCTCCGGCAAGTCGACGCTGCTCAAGCATATTTCCGGGGTGATGCTGCCGGACAGTGGGTCCGTGCGCACCCGCGGTCGCGTGGCGGGCCTGATCGAGGTGGGTGCCGGATTCCATCAGGATTTGTCCGGCAGGGAAAACGTCTATCTCAACGGCGCCATCCTGGGGATGACGGAAGCGCAGATCAACAACCGCTTTGCTTCCATTGTGGACTTTGCGGAGATCGGTCACTTCATCGATACCGAGGTCAAGTTCTACTCCTCCGGGATGTATCTCCGGCTGGCTTTCGCGGTGGCCGTCCACACCGACCCGGACGTTTTTCTGGTGGACGAAATCCTTGCCGTGGGGGACGAGCCGTTCCAAAAGAAGTGCATCCTGAAGATCAAGGAATTGGCGGCGGCGGGCAAGACACTGGTGGTGGTCAGCCATGATCTCGATGTGGTTGCGAAGATCTGTGAACGTGGGGTACTCCTGGACCACGGAAGCGTGACCTTCGACGGCAGCATTGACGACGCCGTCGCGAGACTGCGCAGCGCCGCCGTTTAGCCGATGCCCACCGCTTTGGCGTCGGGTCCGGGCCATGGGCGGCGGCGCGATATTCAGGGACTCCGGACCCTCGCCGTCGGCATGGTGATCGGTTACCACCTCTTCCCCTCCACTGTGCCCGGCGGATTCGTTGGAGTCGATGTATTTTTCGTGATCTCAGGATTCCTGATCGTTGGATCCTTGGTGCGCGAAGTGACCAGCAGCCACCGAATTAACCTCGCGGCCTTCTATGCCCGCCGGATCCGCCGGCTTCTGCCGGCGGCCACACTGGTTCTGCTGGCCACGATGGCCGGCACAGTCCTGCTGCTGCCGCAGGGACGCTGGCAGGGGATCTGCCGCGACCTGATCATGTCCGCGCTGCAGATGCAGAACTGGAATCAGGCGTTCAGTTCTAACAGCTACGCCGCGGCGACCGAGCTGGTATCGCCGTTCCAGCACTACTGGTCCTTGGCTGTTGAGGAGCAGTTCTACATCGTCATTCCCTTGCTGCTGTTGGGAGCGGCGGCCTGCCGGCGGATCCTTCAATTGCGGCGGGACCAATTGTGCCTGTGGCTGCTGATTCTCCTCAGCGCGGCGTCGCTGTGGCATTCGACTGTTTTTTCGGCCAGCAGCCACGACATCGCGTACTTTGCCACCAGCACGAGGATCTGGGAGCTGGGAGCTGGCGGGATTGCGGCCCTGCTTCTCCCGCGTCTGAAGGTCCGCTGTGTGCTGGGTGTGTTCTGTGCGGGATGGCTCGGACTGGCTCTCATTCTGGCATCAGGAGTCACGTATTCCACTCAAATGGCATTTCCGGGATACGTGGCGGTGGTGCCGGTGCTCGGGGCCGTGCTTATTCTGTGGTCCGGGTCGGTCTCACGGACCGGGACGGGGAGCGGCGCGGGGACCGGGACGGGGTGGGTGTTCCTATCCGACGTGCTCAGTGTTCGGCCTGTGGCGTACCTGGGGGATATTTCCTACTCCCTTTACCTGTGGCACTGGCCGCTGATTGTGTTTTACGTGTTCCGGAGCGGGAAGGCGCCGAGACTCGTCGAAGGCGCCGTCCTTGTGGCGGTCAGTATCGGCCTTGCCATTCTGTCCTACCGGTTCGTGGAGCAACGTTTCCGGTATGGCAAGGTTCTGCAACAATCCCGCGGTCGCCGGTCTCTGCCAGTGGTGCACTCGGGACGGGCCTACCTGCTCGCTGCAACCCTGGTCGCAAGCTCCCTGCTGGTTGCCGCCGGGCCCTGGGTGCTCGTCCAGGCGAAAGCCGATCAGCTGGGCGCCGAAGCGGACAGCGCGAACTATCCTGGCGCGCTTGCCTTTGGGCTAAGGGACCCGGCGGCGGTGCCGCCAGGATTGCCGGTCAAACCTGATCCAGGCGTGGCCGGCAAGGATCGGCCGATGACGCAGCGGGATAAATGCAACGTTTACGATCCCGCAGTGATGGGGGAGGGCCAGTGCTACTACGGTGACCTCGCCGCGGATAAAACCGCCGTCCTGATTGGCGACTCGCATGCCGGCCAATACCTGGATCCACTGGCCGCGATAGGCCGCGCCACCGGCTGGAAGATTCACGCCATGGTGCGCAACGGGTGCCCGTTCTCTGCAGTGCCACCGGCATCGGCTACAACCGTCTACACGAACTGTTCCAAACAGAACGAGGACTCTCTCCGCCGGATCCTGCAGGAGCGACCGGGGATGGTCGTGGTTTCGGGAATGACAGCGTACGGCTATGAGCAGGCGCTGCATTGGAGTTGGAAGCACGAACGAAACCTGGTGGACGGGTATGTGTCAATGCTGCGGCCCCTGGTGGCCGCTGGAATCAAGGTCGAGGTGATCCTCGACCTGCCGTATCCTCCCTTTTCGGTGCCGGACTGCGTCGCGATGAAGGGAACAGGATCGCAGCAATGCGCCGTCGCACCGGCCCAGCGTCCTCCGGACGCTCTGCAGCAGGCCGCGGATAAGGTTCCCGGAGTTAAAACCGTGGACTTTTGGAATTACTTCTGTCACGACGTTGCCTGTCCAGCAGTGATCGGGAACGTGCTGGTGTATCGGGACAACCACATGACCAATACGTTCGCTGAGACTCTTGCGCGTCCGCTTGAGGCCGCCTTGGACTGGTAGATCGGACGCGGCTTGCGCGGCTGGTGCTGCCCGGCGGCCTAGCCGCAGGCTGTCACGCGATACAGTCGAGCCTCGCCCTGCGAATCAATAAGCTGGAACCCCTGCGCTGTCGAAAGATTGGTCAGTCCGGGGAACGGATGGTGGCCTTTATTGACCTCCTGCTCGCCAAAGTCCAGCACATACATGCTGTTCAGCTTCCGAACGGCAGGGCAGACCGCTGGGTCGGTGCTGGCCTGGTTCAATTTCCTGGCGATGATTGCTTCGGGCGCGGATTCAGAGGAGCCGATTGCCGGAAGCATCGCCTGTCGATTGGCCAAGGCATAGACGAGTGCGGTCCCGGTGGCAGGATTGCCGATGACGACGGCGCCGGGCGGGACGTCTTTGTCGGCTCGGGACAGCAATGTCTCCTCATCCGAGGTCAGCAGCGGGGACCGGGGGGACAGCCGGTAGGGGCCTGCGGCTTGGCTCTGGGCCATACCCACCGACGCCCCCTGCACAAGGATGGCCAGCAACAGGGCGGCTGCTGCGTCGAGGATGATACGGCCGGAAGGCCGAAGTGCGGTAACTGCGGCAGCTCGGCGTCGATTCACAGCCGCCTGCAGTTTGTCCAGCAGCCAGGCACCTCCGGCGGCGGCCAGCGGCAGGGCCAGAACGGGCAGCAGCGCGGCCAAGCGGTTGCCGTCGTTGTACCAGACTCCGCCGAGGAAGGAACGCCAGGCTCCCTTCGGGAAGCTGGTCACGGCAATGTAGAACAGGCAGCAGAGCGCAAAAGCACCCAGCATCCAACCGGACTTCCTGCGGGCCAACAGGACCGCGATGCCGATGACGGTGAGCACGAAAATCGCCCATGGTACGGGGCGGCCTTCCGGGGCACTCGTCACAGCTTCCCCCAGGGCCTGGGCAACGCTCTGCGTTGGCGGCCAAAAGGATGCCTTGGCGGTTGGCCGGATCTTGTTCCACAGCACGACGACGACGCTGAGGTATACCACGACGAGCACGACAGCCGGTATGTATCTGATTGCCGAGGAACCGGCCCGGTGAATGACAGCTATCCGGCGGCAGAGCCAGCTGATGGCCAAAGGAATCGACAGGGCCAGCAGAGCCATCAGAACGCTTGGATGGGCGAGGGCAACGCCGGGGGAGATGACGGCCAGCAGGATCAACGCCGTCAGAGCTCCGGACCGTGGAAGGACAGAAAGCCCCAAAATGTCGGCTACCAGAGCCAACGATGTTGGCAGCAGGGCTATCGCGAGCAGATTGGGGAACAAAACCCCGAAATCGATCATGAGATAGGGAAATGAACTGAAGCCGGCGGCTAAGGCACCGGTCAGCAGCAGGGTCGTCGGCCGGCACCCAATAATTCGGCTGGTCAGATACATCGCACCGATGGGCCAGACCAGGGCTGCCATCACGATGTTCGAGATGTTGACTCCCACAGGAATCGGGATGGACGTGGCCTGCACCACGAGCGCGACCAGGTCGTGCCATGCTCCCGGATAGAAGGAGGCACCCCCCGCCGCATCGAGGCTGCCCAGAGTTAGGGACGAGCCGTGGCCGGTGTCCAATATGAACCGAACGGCATTGAGATGGAAGACGTTGTCGTAAGTTTGGGAAAGTGCGTCCGGTGAACCGAAAATATGGGCAAACCGGATCAGGATAATTCCCGCCGGGATTGCCAATCCCACCAGGAAACTGAGCGTCATATAGTACGACGGCCATTCCCATCGGGGAAGCCATGGCTGGGTCCTCCCGCGCCCGCCAGCCGCCGTTGAACCGTGTCCAGGGCGGCGCAGCCAAAGGATTCGGAGAACTGCGGCCACGGTGCTGGTGCCGAGCGTCAAGACGGTCAGCGCAGCGATCGACCATCGCACGTGCACCAATTGAGCCGCAATGGCGCCCACCGAAACGAGGGAAACGGTAAGAGGTGCCGCAGTCGCCGCCCAGGCCAGCCCCCGTGCGCCGCAGGCCCTGGCCAAAATCGCCCCGGGCACAAAGATGACCATAACGCTGACTATGAGAGCGGGGGCCGTTTGTGACCACGTCATAAATTCTCGACCTCTTGTGCGATTCCCATGTTGACTCAGGATACTAGAGAGTCCTGGAGCCAAATGCAGGCCATGCCGTCGCTCTCGGGTGACCGTCGTCCTATGGGATACTTGTCGGGTGAGTCGAACCTGGATTGTCATACCGATGTACAACGAGGCTTCCGTTGTCGGTTCGGTCATCGAAGGATTGCTGCCGGTTTTTCCGCACATTGTCTGCGTGGACGATGGCAGCTCGGACGGTTCCCAAGGAGTAGCCCGACGGGCCGGCGCCGTCGTCGTCCAGCATCCCATTAATTTGGGCCAAGGTGCAGGCCTCCAGACGGGCATTGAATATGCTCTGCAGGACCCCGAGCTTGAGTGCATTGTGACCTTCGACGCCGACGGACAGCACCGAGTGGAGGATGCCCAGGCCATGGCGGCACGGGTGCTTTCCGGTGAAGCAGAGATAGTCCTCGGATCCCGGTTCCTGGACCACCGGACCAAACTGTCTCCTGCCAAACGTCTGGTGCTCAGGACGGCTGCCGCACAGTCGCGCCTCGCCACGGGCATGGCGCTGACGGATGCTCATAATGGGCTCCGGGCGTTTAACGCCGAGCTGGCCGGGAAGATCCAACTGACGCAGAACAGAATGGCCCACGCCTCGGAGCTTGTGCATCAGCTGGCGCGAATCAAGCCGGTTTGGGTGGAGCACCCGGTGGAGATCATTTATACGGACTATTCAAAATCGAAGGGCCAGTCCCTGCTGAATGCCGTCAACATCCTGGCAGAACTCTTCTTTAGGTAAAACGTGCTAATAGTTATCCAGATTCTCCTTGTCATTGCTGTCATACTCATCTCGCTCGTGCTGATGCGTGGCGGTTCGAACGCCCGGCATCTGGCCGTCCGCCGCATTATGCTGATGGTCTTCGCTGTAGCTGCCGCCCTGTCGATCTTTTTTCCCGAATCACTGACCAGGGTCGCGAGAGCTTTCGGCGTGGGCCGCGGCACCGACCTCGTCCTTTATGCGCTTATCGTCTCGTTCCTCGTTTTCATGTCAACGACTTACCAGCGCTTCCGCCACACGGAAATTTCGCTGACAAAGCTGTCCCGGCGGATCGCCCTCGACGAATCTCCGCGCCCCTGGTCCGAGGAGCTGCCGGCGGACGAGAGCCGGAAAGAACCGGAGCGAAATAACCTCTAGATGAGTGAGTCCGGTTTGGAAGGCGTGCCGCGTGGGCGCTTTTAATCGAAGGCGGAGGGTGTTAAACCCTGTTTGTGAAGACAGAACTAAACACCCTCCTGACCACACTTTACGTCTATTTGGATGACCATGTCCTGCCGGGGTTGGGATGGTCCCACACCCGGATCCGCGGCAGGAAACCAGCCCTGAGCGACGCGGAGCCGTTGTGACCGCACTAGCCCGCGACATCCCCTCCTGGAACGAGGACCTACGATTACTCGACTCCACCCCGGTCCCCTGCGGCCAATCCAGGGAAACCGTCAAACGCTCCGATCTCTGCGGCCACGCAGGCTACGGTTACTGCGCCTCCCACTCCCGCTACTTCTGGGGATTCAGGCTCTACCTCATCAGCACCCCCGAAGGAATGCCAGTAATCTGGGGACTCGCGAACCCCAAAATCGGCGAACGGGAAGTCACCCAAGCCCTCCTTGAACACGACCACCACCTCATCCACGAAGGACAAGTCATCCTCGGCGACAAAGGCTTCGCCGGCCGTGACTTCGAAGCATTCATCACCAAAGACCTCGGTGCCACCCTGATCCGAGCCGACCGCAAAGATGAACAACTCCGCTTCGGCAACTTCGGCGGCATCCGCCAATTGATCGAATCCTTCTTCGACACCCTCAAAGGCCAACTCACCCTCGAACAACACGGCGGATGCACCCTCACCGGCGTCTACGCACGCGTCGCTGTCGGCATCTGGCACAACCGGCGCATCAACGAACCCCGCAAACGCTCACTCATCGCCTACGACGACTAAAACAAAACGGACTCAATCATCTAGGCACGCCATGCAAGCAGGGGCTGCGGGTGGCTGGTGCACATCCTCCAGCGGATTACGCGCGCGCGCCGGTGGCCCCGTACCCTGGGGCAGGCCGGGGCCGTGACGTCGCTTCGGTAACCTGCCCTTGGATCTTCCCTAGATGAGTAATTCCAAGGGGTCGTCTCGGCGCGGCGTGGTGTTTTTGTAGGCAAAGGTGCCCAGAATCGGCGGTATCAAACCCAAACGCCGAACTTGGAGGCCCGCGTGGACGCCGATCTGGACACCCTTGCTACTGCATTGTA
>NZ_JADPVH010000015.1 GCF_026932795.1 Paenarthrobacter sp. Z7-10
GCGAGAAGCCCCATGGAGCGCCCAAGACCGGCTCCGGATCAGGACTTCAGCCCAGAAGAGCCCAATCCGGCGTCCGGCTCCGGCGCGAAAAATGGCCCACCGGAAAAACCCGGGCATAATAGATCCGCCTTAATCAGCGGGCTCCTAGAGCCGAACCGGGTCCGGCCCAACGTCCCGGGCCAGCACGTGTGACGCAATGGCGTCGGCATCCTTGAGGGTCTGGTAGCCGCTAGGATAGGCCGAATCGGCTTCGGCGGCGATGGCAGTTCCCCATTGAACCGAGGACAGCTGCAGGCCCAGGACATACAGACCGTCCGCCACCTTTCCGGCAGCATTCAGCGCCCGGTAGGGAGGAAGGCTGACGTCCAGGCCGCTGGTGGCCACCGCTTCGCCGTCTCCGGCCAGCATGATTTTGGGCCGCACCAGCCCGTCCGCCAGCAACTGTTCCAAGAGTGTTGAAGCACTCTGCAGCACACGGTTGGCCGGTGCCATGGCCTCGACAAGCTCGCGGGCCTGCAAGTCGTCGCCGCCCACCCATGGCGACGCCGCGGTGAACACCGCCAGGTCTTCATCGAGGCTGAATACCGGGTCCGGTCCCAGGAACCGGACAACGCCGGCGCGGGCCAAGGCCGCGAGTTGCTCTGTGCGCAGCGCGGGCGGCCCGCTGGCCAAACCCTCCACGAAGCCTTCAAACCAGCCCCGCAGTTCGCCGAGCCAGGACGCCTCGGGAATGCCGCCGTCGGCCACTGCCGTCTTGATCACCGCGCGGCCTGCGTTCAGCGCACCAATGGCCATCTTCACCGGGTCGTCCTCGCCGGCCGCCGAACCACGGGCATCCGCCTGCAGATAATCGTGGACAGCTGCATCGAACGCGCTGTGCCCGGCGAAATGGCGGCCGGCAAACGGTCGGACCAGTGCGGGCAGGTCCAGCTGCTCCGCCGGTTCCACGCACGCGCGCACCGCCGAGACCGCCGCATCCTCCCAGTGCGGGCCCTCAGACTGCAGTGCAGCGTTGAGCCGGGGCAGGAAATCGGCACACTGCACTGCCCGTGGCCGGACCCGGCACAGCGTTTCGTAGTACGCCCAGTAAGTGTCCCGGAGCAGGAGTGGCCATAGGTCGTGGTCAAAGCCGGGCCGCCCGATGCCGGAAACGAGCCGGGATACCGCATCGGCGGTGAGGAAGCCCAGCCGCACGGATTTGGGATAGTAGCTTTGCAGCTCCGCCTTTGCCCGGTAGGGAACGCCACGGCGGGAGGCGGCAAGGATCAGCGGCTCCCGGCCGGAAGGCAGGTACCGCACGGCTTCCCCGGCGGCCTCTCCGGTGTCCACGAAGCGGCCACCCCGGCCCTCGGTCAGCTGGCCGACAATGTCAAAAAAATTCAGTCCCATGCCGCGGACCAGCACCGGCTCCTGCTCCGGCAGCGCTGACCAGTCAACGTCGTTGGGCACCGCGGGGGGCCAGTACCGCAGTCCAGCTTTCCGCGCACCGGTGGCCAGACGCACCTGGTCTTCTCCCAGCCGGGACGGCACATGTCCCAGCGCCAGCACCACCTTGTCCGCCTGCAGCACGGTTTCGTCGGCGAGTTCGACGACGTACCCGCCGGCCGCGCCCGGCCGCACGGCGCGTGCTTCGGTCCGCCGCTGGCGGACTGTCACGTTCGCGGGCAGCTCGGCGACCAGCCGCTCAAAGGTCCAACGCAGGTACCGGCCATACAGGGCCCGGCTGGGGAAGCCCGTCGACTCGAGTGCTGCCAGTTCGGCGACATCCGCCGCGCTGAGGCCTGCCTCTGGCGATCGGCGCCGCGCCAGCCGCCAGGCGTCGAAGCTGGCCCCCGTGGGTGAAATTGCGTGCAGCTCTCTTCCGGGGACCAACGTGGGGTAAAAAGACTGCGTATTCATCAGGTACAGCCGTGACTGATCGGTGCGCCAGACATGTCCAGGACCCGCCGGGTAGGGATCAATCAGTTCCACGGCCAGCCGCAGCGGACCGGCCTCCGCCGCGGAAAGTTGAGCCAGCAGCCGCTCCAGGACGGACGTGCCGCGGGGCCCGGCACCGACAATTGCCACCCGTATCGTCCGCGCTTCAGCCATGGTTCGAGCCTAATGGACCCTTCGGCTTCGGAGCGCGCCGGCCGCCGCACCCCGCCGGGCCAACGCTAGGGGCGCTCTAGGATGAAGTATGAGCAACGATTCCACCGCCCTGGCGGCAACGGCAGCAGAGCCCGTCGACGAATTCCTCTGGCTGGAGGACATTTACGGTCCAACCCAGTTGGACTGGGTCCGCGAGCGCAACGCACGCACCGATGCGAAGCTGCTGACGCCGTCGTACCAGGCCCTTGAAGCCGGAGTACTGGAGGTGCTCGATTCGACCGACCGAATTCCAATGGTCACCAAGTGCGGCGACTGGTACTACAACTTCTGGCGGGATGAACGCAATCCCCGTGGCCTGTGGCGGCGCACCGGCTGGCAGAGCTATCTGACCCCGAGTCCCGAGTGGGAGATCCTGCTCGACCTCGACGCGCTCAGCGCCGCCGAAGGGACCCCGTGGGTCTTCGCCGGCGCCCGGATGCTCCGCCCGGCCGCGGAAGGCACGCCCTACCGCCGGGCCATGCTGGCGCTCTCCCCCGACGGCGGGGACGCAGTCAACTACCGAGAGTTCGACGTCGAACGCCGCAGTTTCGTGGGCAGCGCCGGATTCAACCTGCCCACCGCCAAAACCCGGCTGAGCTGGCTGGACGAGGACACGCTTTACGTGGGCACGGATTTTGGCCCCGGTTCGCTGACCACATCGTCCTATCCGCGCACGACCCGGATCCTCAAACGCGGGCAATCCCTGGCCGACGCGGTGCCCTACTTCGAGGTACCGGAAGATCATCTGGCCGGCGGTGTGGTGCACGATTCCACCCCCGGTTTCGAACGCGACGAGGCGCACGATGTGCTGGATTTCTTCTCCAGCCGGAGCTATCTGCGCTCTGGCGACCAATGGCTTGATATTGAAGTGCCGGACGATGTCGACGTTTCGCTGCACCGCCAGTGGCTGCTGCTGCGGCCGCAGGGAGACTGGAATCTCGACGGCGTACTGCATGCAGCGGGTTCGCTGCTCGTCACCGAACTTGACTCGTTTTTGGCCGGGAAACGGGAGCTCCGCACGGTTTTCGTCCCTGATGCGCATACCTCGCTGCAGTCCTGGAGTTGGACGAAGAACTATCTGCTGCTGAACCTGCTCCAGGACGTCTCCTCGGAAATCCGGGTGCTGGACCCGGCGGACTGGAGTTCACGGCGGCTCGATGCCTGTCCACCGCTGCACTCCGTGGAAGCTTCCGCCGTCGATGACGAGGACAGCGATGACTACTGGCTGACGGCCACCGGATTCCTGACGCCGCTCTCGCTGCTGCGCGGCAGCCTCGGCGAAAACCCGACGGCCCCGGCACTCATCCGGACGTCTCCGTCATTTTTCGATGACTCCGGCTACGAGGTCCAGCAGCACTTCGCGGTTTCCGCGGACGGCACCCGCATCCCGTACTTTCAGATTGCCGCCCGGGATCTGATCCTCGATGGTGCGAATCCCACACTGCTCAGCGGCTACGGGGGCTTTGAAGTTTCCCGCACACCGGCGTACAGCGGTGCCGTGGGACGGACCTGGCTGGAACGGCGGACCGTGATCAATTCGGTTGCCCGCGGCGGGGTCTAGGTGGTGGCCAATATCCGCGGCGGCGGGGAATATGGTCCCAGCTGGCATCGGGCCGCGCTGCAGGACAAACGCCACCGCGCTTACGAGGATTTTGCCGCCGTTGCACAGGACCTGATCCACCGTGGCGTGACCTCCCGGGAGCGTCTGGGCTGCGAGGGACGCAGCAATGGCGGACTCCTGGTGGGTAACATGCTCACCCAGTACCCGCAGTTGTTCGGGGCGATCTCCTGCGGAGTTCCACTGCTGGACATGCGCCGGTACACCAAGCTCTCCGCCGGCTACTCCTGGATTGCCGAATACGGGAATCCGGACGTGGCCGAACAGTGGGACTACGTGCGCACCTTTTCGCCGTATCACCTGCTCAGCCCAGGGACGGATTATCCGGCCACGTTCATTTGGACGGCCACCTCGGATGACCGGGTGGGGCCGGTGCAGGCACGGAAAATGGCCGCCCGAATGGAGGCCATGGACATCCCGGATCTGCTGTTCTACGAGTCTCTTGAGGGCGGGCATGCCGGCGCTTCGGACAACCGGCAAGGTGCCCGGCTGCACACCGCCTCTCATGCCTTCCTCTGGCAGGCGCTCACCCCAGCCCCCTGAACCCGGGTGAACCCTGGCCGCACTCGTGTACCCTCATCGACTGAGCACTTCGTGCGCGATCCAGCCGTGGCTCGGACGCGTACCGCTCACTCGATGAGGGGAGGCGGGCGTTTTGCTAACGGCCGCCTGTTCTGGGTAATCTTAGTGGGCTGGTTCCGGGCTTCTACCGGGGCCAGCGCTGGAGACGTGCCAGAGCGGCCGAATGGGCTTCACTGCTAATGAAGTGTGGGGCACAACTCCACCGGGGGTTCAAATCCCCCCGTCTCCGCGTCGGCCCCCTCTCCGGAGGGGGCCTTTTGCATTCCCGCTCGCTGGCGGGACTCTGCCGGCTCAGCCGGCCTGGGCCAGCACCAACGGAAGCACCTGGCCGGCGCCGGAGCGCCGCAGTGCCCGCCCGGCCACGGTGAGTGTCCAGCGGCTGTCCGCCAGGTCATCGACCAGCAGCACCGGCTTACCGTGCACTGCCTCCAGTGCAGCCACCAGCTCTGGCCCGGCCTCAAGCCGCTCCCACACCCCCGCCACCCGGTAGGCGCTGTTGCCGCCGCGGCCACCGGTGGGACCGCCGAAGGCCAGGTTGAGCTCACCGAGATACGGTATCCGTCCAATGCCGGAGATTCCCCGCGCCAGCGACTTCACCAGCTCCGGTTTGCTCCGGGACGCGATCGACACTACACCGGCCGGACGGCCCTCGCCGGCCCAGCCGTCCTGGCCCCAATCCCGGAGCACTGTGACGCACGCCTGCAGCATTCCGGGCGCAAGCTCCGTGTCCGGGGCGCCGGCGGCGAACAGTTCGCGCAGCGAACCTCCCCAGCCGAGGTCCGTCAGCCGGGCCAGCGCACGCCCCTCCGCGCTGAGCTCGTCGGACTTCAGTTTGCCCTTGACCGGGACGCTCAGACGCTCCATGCCGGCAGGCCACTGCCGCCGGGGTTCGAGGGCAACG
Organism: Paenarthrobacter sp. Z7-10; assembly: GCF_026932795.1. GTDB lineage: Bacteria > Actinomycetota > Actinomycetes > Actinomycetales > Micrococcaceae > Arthrobacter_M. Next base: position 5,232 of record NZ_JADPVH010000015.1, read on the forward strand.
CCGGCGCGGTTCAGCGTGTCGCCGGCAGCAGCGGCAGCAGCATCGTTCACCCCGGCGGAGAACCAGCGGCCGGCGCAGTTGTCGCAGCGCCCGCACGGCGCGGCGGTTTCGTCATCCAGCGCGGACGTGAGGTATTCCATCCGGCATCCCGAGGTCTGCTCGTACACGATCATGGAGTCCTGCTCGTGGACCCGCGCCTGCGCAATGCGCCCATACCGTTCGCCGTCGTACTCCCATGGCCGGCCCGTGGCACACCAGCCGCCACCGACGCGCTCCACCGCGCCGTCGACTGCCAGCACTTTGAGCAGTAGTTCCAGCGGTGTCCGGCGCAGGTCCACGCGCGCCTCCAATGCCACCGTCGACACGGCGGCTCCCGCGTCGGCGAGCGCATCCAGCACGGCGGACGCCTTCGTCTCCGACGGCATGGAAGCCGTGGCGAAATACTGCCAAATATCCTTGTCTTCCGTCCCGGGCATCAGCAGCACGTCGGCATTGGCCCGGCCGCGGCCGGCACGCCCCACCTGCTGGTAGTACGCCACCGGCGACGACGGCGCGCCCAGGTGGATCACGAAGCCCAGGTCCGGCTTGTCGAATCCCATGCCGAGCGCGCTGGTGGCCACGAGGGCCTTGACCTGGTTGTCCTTGAGCAGTTGCTCCGCCGTTTCCCGATCTCCCGGGTCCGTGCGGCCGGTGTAGGCCAGCACCTTGTGTCCGGCACCGGAGAGCAACCGGGCGGTATCCTCTGCGGCCGAGACGGTCAGCGTATAGATGATCCCGCTGCCGGGCAGCTCGTCGAGATGCGTCAGCAGCCAGCCCAGCCTGTCCCGCGACTGGGGCAGCCGCAGCACCCCCAGTCGGAGGGATTCACGGGTCAGCGCGCCACGGATGGTCAGGGCCCCTGTCCCAAGCTGCTCTTCGATGTCCGCCACCACTCTTGAATTGGCTGTCGCCGTCGTGGCGAGTACGGGAACCGTGCCGGGCAGCTGTGCAATCAGGTCTGCGATGCGCCGGTAGTCCGGCCTGAAGTCATGGCCCCAGTCCGAGATGCAATGGGCCTCGTCGATAACCAGCAGCCCTGTGCGCCGGATCAGCTCCGGCAGTTGGTTCTCCCGAAAGGACGGGTTGGTCAGACGCTCCGGAGATACCAGCAGCACATCCACCTCGTCGGCGGCCAGCGCTTGGCGCACCTGATCCCATTCGGTCGCATTGGCCGAGTTGATGGCCATGGCACGCACGCCTGCACGTTCCGCGGCGGCAACCTGGTCCCGCATCAGGGCCAGCAGGGGCGAGACGATCAGCGTCGGACCCGCTCCCCGTGCCCGCAGCAGCAGGGATGCCACGAAGTAGACGGCGGATTTTCCCCATCCGGTCCGCTGGACAACCAAGGCACGCCGGCCGCCGTCGACGAGCGCCTCGATCGCTTCGAACTGCCCGGTGTGAAACTGTGCGTCCGAAGACCCGACCAGCTTGCCCAGCATGGCCAAAGCCTGCGGCCGGGTCCCGGATTCCGACGTGGTTGAGGAATCGATGTGTGGCTGCGTCATTCATCCAGTATTCCAGCCCCTGCCGACAGGATGCCTCACCGCGGACTGGCTGTGGACAAACTCCGCCTGCGTCAGGGGTGGCGCCGGCTGCGCCCGGCCGCGCGTAAGGAGTGGGGGCCGCGCTTAAGGAGCAGGGCCGCGTAAGGAGCAGGGCACGCGCTTCTGCGTCGGGGCCGCGTAAGGAGCAGGGCACGCGCTTCTGCGTCGGGGCCCCGTAAGGAGCAGGGCACGCGCTTCTGCGTCGGGGCCCCGCGCTAGGCTTAGCTCGTGACTAGCACAGAGAACACTCGTATAGACCTGTCCGCCTCGTTCAAGGCGTATGACGTCCGCGGACTCGTCGGTGAAACGATTACGGTGGCGATTGTCGAGGCCGTCGGCGCCGCATTCGCTGATGTCCTGGAGCTGGCTGGGAAGACGGCGCTGGTGGGCGGGGACATGCGCCCGTCCTCGCCGGAATTCGCGGCGGCGTTCGCCAAGGGTGCCGCTGCGCGCGGGGCGAATGTAAAGATGTTGGATCTGATTTCCACCGATGAGCTCTACTTCGCCTGCGGGTCGCTGGACGCCGCGGGTGCGGTGTTCACCGCCAGCCATAATCCAGCCGAATACAACGGGATCAAGATGGCCAAAGCCGGTGCAGTCCCGGTGTCCTCCGAGACGGGGCTGACGCAGATCCGGGAGCTCGCGGAGAAGTATCTGGCCGACGGCATTCCCGCCGTGCAGCAGCCCGGCCTGCTCGGCGTCCAGGATGTGCTCAAGGATTACGCGCAGTATCTGCGCAAACTCGTTGATTTGAGCGGCTCCCGGCCGCTGAAGATTGTGGTGGACGCGGGTAATGGCATGGCCGGAATGACCACCCCCGCCGTGCTCGGCGACCAGCTGCTGCCCGCCCTGCCGCTGCAGATCGTGCCGCTGTACTTCGAGCTGGACGGCTCCTTTCCGAACCATCCAGCCAATCCGCTGGAACCGGCGAACCTGCGCGACCTGCAGGCCGCCGTCGTCGCCCATGGCGCGGACATCGGTCTGGCGTTCGACGGCGATGCGGACCGCTGCTTCGTAATCGACGAGAAGGGCCAGCCCGTGTCCCCGTCGGCTGTCACCGCGCTGGTGGCCCGGCGCGAAATCGCCCGCGCCAAGACCGGTTCCGCGGAACATGCACCCGAGGCGACCCCGGTCATCATCCATAACCTCATCACCTCCCGCGCCGTACCGGAACTCGTCCGCGCGGACGGCGGCCGCCCGGTCCGCACCCGGGTGGGCCACTCCTTCATCAAGGCCCTGATGGCCTCCGAGGGAGCGGTCTTCGGCGGCGAGCATTCCGCGCACTACTACTTCCGCGACTTTTACAACGCGGACACCGGCATGCTGGCCGCGATGCACGTGCTGGCAGCGCTGGGCGAACAGGACGGTCCGCTGTCCGAGCTCGGCCGCGAATACGAGCCGTACGTTTCCTCAGGTGAAATCAATTCCAAGCTCGACGACGTTGCCGGTGCGGTAGCCCGCGTTCGGAACGCCTATGAGCGCGACGGCGTCACGGTGGACGAGCTCGACGGTCTGACGTTCACAGCGGACAACGGGGAGTGGTGGTTCAATCTGCGGGCGTCGAACACCGAGCCATACCTTCGCCTGAACGCCGAAGCCCCGGATGCGGCGACGATGGCCAAGGTGCGCGACGACGTCCTGGACCTGGTGCGGCAGTAATGGTTGAGAACGACGTCAAGGCGGACCTGAATTCGCTGATCGGCACCGGCTTGGGGATGGCCCAGGAGCAGCTGGAAAACCACGGCTCCTTCCTGCCCACTGCACTGGTGGTGACCGGCGACGGCGAAATCCGGATGGTGGGCGTCGCGCCGGCGCAGACCGACGGGGTCCAGGACCCCGGGCTCGATGCGGATGCGATGATCGCTGACCTCTATGAAGTGCTGCGGCAGCAGAAAGGTTCCCACCGCGCCGCCGCCGTCGTTTGCGACATCCACCTGCCCGACGACGCGACGGACGCCATACACGTCCTAAGCGAACATCGCGGCGGCGTTGTGATTGCGGCCGTACAGCCTTATTCGGAAGCTGATGGCTCCTGGACCTTCAGCGATCCAATCTGGGAAACCGAGACCCCGCAGATCTGGCCCTGATCCGCTGCGCTCAGGCGGAGGCGAGCCAGAGGTCGGGGCCAAAGACCTCGTAGTGGATGCGCTCCGCCGGGATTCCGGTGGCCAGTGCCTGGGACCGAATTGATTTCATGAAGGGCAGCGGTCCGCACAGGTAGACGGAGGCGTCCGCGGGAATGTCCAGGTTCGCCAGCGACATGAAACCCTCGTTGGACCCCTCTTCCGGACGCTCCAGCCACAGCTGCAGCGTGGCCGAATCCAAGCTGGCAATGTCGTCGCTCATCTGCTTCTGCAGTGCCCAGTTGTCCAGCCCCTGGTCCGCATGCAGCACCAGCACCTCGCGGCTGGACTCCGACTCCACCAATGAGCGCAGGATGGAGGCCGTTGGCGTGCACCCAATCCCGGCGGAGGCGAGAATCAAGGGGTGGTCCCCCGCACCCAAAGTCACGTCGCCATAGGGATTGGACAGCTGCAGGACATCGCCGACCTGCACCGAATTGTGCAGCACTGGGGAAACCTCGCCATCGGTGTCGATTTTTGTGGTGAAGACTCGGCGCTGGTCTTGGCTGCCCGAATGCAGCGAGTACTGGCGCACCTGGAAAATTCCATCCGGCATCCGGACTTTGACGCTGACGAACTGTCCCGGAGCGGCGGGGCTGACCGGGGTTTCATCGGCCGCCTCCAAGGTGAAGGTCATGGAATTGATCCCTGCCGATTGCTTGCCGACGACTCTCCACGGCTGGAAGGGCCGGTCGTTGGCCGCGGCGGCGTAAAGCCCCTTTTCTATCTTGACCAGCGCATGTGCCATCAGCCAGTACACCTCGCTCCACGCGTTGGCGATGTCCTCGGTGATTACATCGGCGAGCTCCTCCGCTATGGCTTCGAACAGGTACTTGTACACGATCGGGTACTGATCCTCGGTGATACCCAGCGATGCATGCTTGTGCGCAATGCGGACGAGCACCGTTTCCGGGATGCTGTCCGGGTTCTTCACCAAGTGCCCGGCAAAGGCGGCGATACTGCCGGCCAGGGCCTGCTGCTGAGTGCTGTTTTTCTGATTGGAACGGCTGAACAGGCCGTCAAAGAGTTCCGGATGAGCGGTGAACATGCGGGCGTAGAAATTGGGAGTGATCGCCGGTAGACGCTCGGCAACCAGAGGCAGCGTGGCTTCGATGATGGGAAGTGCCTGGTCCGAAAGCATATGAACTCCTGAGGTTTGGAAATGACCTACAGGACAAAAGTAGCATTTGAAATGCAACATTTAGTCGCATACCCGCGCCCGGCCGGATTATTTCTACACCACGTAGAAATAATCCTTGGAATGGCGCGCTAAACGGGCCTGAGGGTGCTTAAGGTCACAAAGACGGGTGCCATCTGATTCTCGTGCGGAAGGCTGGAAATGACGACGGCGTCCAGCTCGGCATAGAAGGCCTCGCGGGCGCGGGCCAAGGCGCTCCGCAGGGAACAGTCGCGGTTCAGCGGGCAGTTTCCGTTCGGAGTACTGCAATCAGCTACCGTGGGTCGGGTATCCAGGCGCCGCAGCAGCCAACCCACCGTCGTCGTCCGGCCGAGGCCGGAAAGCACTGCGCCTCCAGCGCGACCACGGGTGACGTCCACCAGGCCCAGCTCACGCAGCCGAATCATGGCCTTGCTGACGTGGTTGTACGGGATCTCAACAGCCTCGGCGACCTGCCGGGAGGTCAGCACTCTGCCATCCGGCGCGGCCGCCAGCAGCATGACCACACGAAGGCACAGATCCGAAAAAGCATTAAGCCGCACGTTCTAAGACTAACCGGCTCCCGGTCCGCGCTCCGCGTGGCGCAGTATGACGCCGGGCGACCCTCTCTGGTGACTGCGGGGACCGCCCGGCTTCAGCCCCGGGTATCAGGCCAAAGGGTAGTAAATACGAACGGAGTCGCCGCAAGGCGCCGTGAGCAACCGGGGTCAGCCCAAACGAGCCTTGAGCCCCTCGAGCTCGGCCGTCAGCTCCGCGGGCAGTGAGGTTCCGAACTGGCCATACCACTGCTCGATACTCTCGACTTCGGCAGCCCATTCCTTCGGATCGACCCGCACGGCCTCCTGAACATCGTCGTCCGTCATCTCCAGTCCGGATACGTCCAGCGAACCCGGAGCGGGGACAAAACCAATCGGGGTCTCGACAGCCTCGGCTGTGCCCTCAAGCCGCTCGATGGCCCACTTGAGCACGCGCGAGTTGTCGCCAAAGCCGGGCCAGGCGAAACCGCCGTCGGCCGTGCGCCGGAACCAGTTGACCAGGAAAATCCGCGGCAGCTTCGCGGCATCTCCGGTCTTACTGAGCGTGATCCAGTGCTTGAGGTAGTCGCCGGCGTCGTAGCCAATGAACGGGAGCATGGCCATCGGATCCCGCCGCACCACGCCGACCTGGCCGGAGGCGGCCGCCGTGGTCTCCGAGGACAGGGTGGACCCCATGAAGATGCCATTGGTCCAGCTGCGGGACTCGGTCACCAGCGGAATGGTGGTTTTGCGGCGGCCACCAAAAAGGATCGCCGAGATCGGCACTCCGTTGGGCTCGTTGTACTCCGGCGCCAGCATGTCGATCTGATCGATCGGCGTGCAAAAGCGGGAGTTGGGATGCGCTGCGGGACGGCCCGAATCGGGGGTCCAGGAGTCACCCTGCCAATCCGTCAAGTGCGCCGGCACCTCCGCCGTCATGCCCTCCCACCAGACACCGCCGTCGTCCGTTAGAGCAACGTTGGTGAAGATGGAGTTGCCCTTGGCGATGGCGCGCATCGCATTGGGATTGGTGTTCCAACCGGTACCCGGGGCCACGCCAAACAGACCCGCCTCCGGATTGACGGCCCGCAGCTGGCCGTCTGCGCCGAAACGCATCCAGGTGATGTCATCGCCCAGCGTCTGCACGTTCCACCCCTTGATGGTGGGGTCCAGCAGAGCGAGGTTGGTTTTGCCGCAGGCGGAGGGGAAAGCCGCGGAGATGTAGTAGGTCTTCTGCTGCGGGGAAGTCAGCTTGAGGATCAGCATATGCTCGGCGAGCCATCCCTCGTCATGCGCCATCACAGATGCGATGCGCAGAGCAAAGCATTTCTTGCCCAGCAGTGCATTGCCGCCGTAGCCGGAGCCGAAGGAGAAAATGGAACGCTCCTCGGGAAAGTGCACAATCCATTTCTCGTCGCTGCAGGGCCAGATCACATCCTCCTGGCCCGCGGCCAGCGGTGCCCCCACCGAGTGCAGAGCAGGAACATAGAAGGCATCCAGTTCCTCCATCTTCCGCAATACGTCGGTGCCGATGCGGGCCATGATGCGCATCGACGCGACGACGTAGGCACTGTCCGTGATTTCCACCCCAAATTTGGGATCATTGGCGTCCAGGTGGCCCATGACGAACGGAATGACATACATGGTCCGGCCGCGCATCGACCCCGCGAACAGGGTCTGCAGCTTTGCCTTCATCTGCGCCGGTTCCATCCAATTGTTGGTGAAACCCGCGTCGCCTTCCTTTTCCGAGCAAATAAACGTTTGCTGCTCAACCCGGGCGACGTCTTTGGGGTCCGAGAAAGCGGCAAAGGAATTAGGGAACTTCGCCTCGTTAAGGGCAACGAGGGTGCCGGCCTCCACCAGCGCGCCGGTCAGCCGCTGATTTTCATCGGCTGAACCGTCCACCCAATGGATTCGGTCCGGCTGCGTGAGCTCCGCCACTTCGTCAATCCAGCTGAGCAAACGCCGGTGCGTGGTGGCCGCTCGCTCAGCTACCTGTTGGCTCGGCGTATCTCCCATGACTCTTCCCTTCGTTGGGTCAGCAGTGTGACTAAATGCTATGGGGTCTGGGAGGCCCGTTCCGCGGCGGGACGGCGGCCAGCAATTTCCTAATCCGCGGCTTTTCGCGGTTTTCGGGCCAAATTAGGGTGCGCTTATGTGATATACATCACCTAGACCGGTATATACTTCAATGACCATATGAGTGGTAATTTGTTCACGGGGACAGATTCAAGCTAGAGTTGTCTTCGGTTCGAGAGGCATGGAAAAAGCTCACGGGCAAGCGGAATGCTGGTATCGGTTCTGCGGAAAAACATTGCGTGCGTAGCTCAACGGATAGAGCATCTGACTACGGATCAGAAGGTTGGGGGTTCGAATCCCTTCGCGCGCACCAGACAAGAAATGCGTGGCACCCTGGGTGTCACGCATTTTTCATGCCCGGATGCCCATACCCCCATTACGGCCACTAACCCCCCATCGAGTGAGTAAATGGTGCTCGGTCCAGCCCGGCATCGAGCATCAAGTGCTCACTCGACGTAGGCTCGTTTCATGACGGAGCCACAAGAATTTGATGTTGTAATCATTGGTGCCGGCGCGGTGGGTGAAAACGCCGCGGACCGCGTGGTCCAGGGCGGCTTGACGGCCGTCCTGGTGGAGGCGGAGCTGGTGGGGGGCGAGTGCTCCTACTGGGCCTGCATGCCCTCCAAGGCGCTGCTGCGCTCCGGCACCGCGCTGCTGGCCGCGCAGTCGGTGGCTGGCTCCCGCGAGGCCGTTACCGGAACCCTTGACGCGTCCGCGGTGTTCAAACGACGCGACACGTTCACCTCTAATTGGCAGGACGACGGTCAGGCGGACTGGGTCCGGGACGCGGGCATCGAACTGCTCCGCGGGCACGCCTGGCTGACCGGGGAGCGGACGGTTGAAGTAGCCACGAACGACGGCGGCACGCACCACCTGCGCGCCCGGCACGCCGTGGTGCTGGCCACGGGCTCCACCCCCACAGTTCCGCCATTGCCAGGGCTGTCCGATATCCACTATTGGGGCACCCGGGAGGCGACGTCTGCACAGACCGTGCCCAACCGGCTTGCCGTGCTGGGCGGCGGGGTTTCCGGTGCAGAGCTGGCCCAGGCCTACGCCCGGCTGGGATCGGCCGTCACGCTTGTCGCCCGCGGCGAGCTGCTGGCAATGTATCCACGCGACGCCCGCGAACTGGTGGCAGCCGGATTGCGCTCCGATGGAGTTGACTTGAGGTTGAACACCTCGAGCACCGGTGTATCCCGCAACGATGCCGGGGAAATTGTGCTGGACCTCGAAGGTGGCCAGCAGATCGTCGCGGACGAGCTGCTGGTGTCCACCGGCAGGCACCCGGCATTGGAAGGACTGGGCTTGGAAAGCCTGGGCCTGGGGACCGAAAAACTGGACACGGACACCACCGGCCGGGTAGCAGGCCATGACTGGCTGTATGCGGTGGGGGATGCCGCCAGCAAGGTCCTGCTGACGCACCAGGGCAAATATGAAGCCCGGGCCACCGGAAGTGCCATCGCCGCACGTGCCGCCGGAGAGCTGCAGGGCACCCCGGAACCGTGGAGCCGCTGCAGTCAGACCGCCGATGACCACGCCGTGCCGAATGTGGTGTTCACGGATCCGGAGATCGCCATGGTGGGACTTTCGCTGGACCAGGCGCGCAGTGCGGGCATCAATGCCTCGGAGGTGTCGCTGCCGATAGCGGTGGGCGGATCGTCGCTGTACGCGGACGATTACAAAGGCTGGGCGCAGTTGGTCGTTGATGAGGACCGCAAGGTTCTGGTTGGCGCCATCTTCGCCGGCCCGGGCGTTGCCGAACTGCTGCATTCCGCCACCGTGGCCGTCGTCGGCCAGGTTCCGATGGAAAGGTTGTGGCACGCCGTGCCGTCCTATCCCACCATCAGCGAAGTCTGGCTGCGCCTGTTGGAGAAGTACGGACTCTGAGAGTACGACGACGACGCACGGTCGGCGCGATGCCGGCACATAGGTGGCCTTGTCTAAACGAAGTCAGCCGGCGCGGGGGACCTCAAAGGCAACGGCCCTGGCGTCCCGTCCGTCCAGTTCGGCCCACGGGTGCTGGTAGTCAAAGACGGCCAGCGCAGCAGTGGGATAGTTCATGGCCAGATGCGTATACGCGTCCTCGTCCGAATCCCGGGAGGCAAGCCGCAGCCCCAGCTCCTGCACTCCCGGGAGATGGCCGATCAACAGCAAAGTACGAACCGTTTCGGGGAGATGATTGATGACCGAGAGCATCTGCGCAGCCGGCGCATCATAGAGCTGATCCTCAAGCTTAGGAGTAGGCGCCTTGGCTCCCAGCTCCGAACAGACCCAGGTGCAGCTTTGTCGGGCACGCAGTGCGCTGGAACACACAATGAAGTCAGGCACCACCTCATGCTCGAGCATCCATCGGCCCGCCACCGCAGCGTCGGCATGCCCGCGCTGCGCCAGTGGCCGGTCATGATCCGCCACGCCAAGCGGGTACGCCGCTTTCGCATGGCGCATCAGGATCAGCCGCTTCACGTGGTGCTCACTCATGAACCCAGTTTAGGTTGCGGACCGGAAGGTCCCATTCCCGGGCAGCCGGGGCGGCGCCTCCCGCACGGTCCGGATGGGTGGGATATCCCTTGCCGTGCGCGGCGGCGGGCGGCAGGCTAAATTGAGTACTCCGGGGCTGCCCAGACAATCACTTCCGGATGCTCATAGAACCGGTAGCCCTCCCCACGCACCGTACGGACCGTGTTCGCCAACCGTCCCAGCTTGGACCGAAGCCGGCGGATGTGCACGTCGATGGTGCGCTCGTTAGGCACCTCTTCGGCATTGCGCCACAGCCCGCCGAGCAGTTCGTCGCGGCCTACCGTACGTGCTCCGTTCTCGACCAGGTAGTTGAGCAATTCGAACTCCTTGAACGTCAGGTTCAAAGTGTCCCCATCGAGATGGACTTCCCGCCTGGCCAGATCGATCAGGACACCCGTGGGCCGGGGTTCCGTGACCGCCTGCAGCCGAGCGGCTTCCTGTCGCTGGCGCGCCGCCACGGTGGGATCACCGAAGGTGGAGCGCACCACGTCCAGCGCTGTTCCAGGAGCGTCCGACGGTGCTATCGCGACGGCGGCGTAACTCTGCGCCGGCGGCACTAGAGACTGCGCATAAGCGCGGATATCCTGAGCAAGTTTAACCAGCGACGTCCCGGCCGCTGCTGCGGCGTCCTCGTCCACTCCCACGTAGAGCACAAAGCCGTGCGCCACATTGTCCGCTCCGACACCGCGGAGGCCCTCGCCGCCGGAAACAACCGGAGTTGGCGCCGTGAGCGGCGCGGAGGGCGCCTCAGGGACGGGGCGCAACTGTTCGTACCCGGATTGGTTGCTTTCCGGTCCCTGACGATATCCCTGCACGGGCCCCTGCCTGACGCCGGATGAGACCGGGGACGGGCGACCCGGAAAGGGCTGGCGCCAGCCGTTTTGTGGGTGACCGGCAGTGCTGGATGCGGCCTTGCTGGCGTTGCGGACGGAGATGTGGACGTATCCGGATGCTACTGACATGGGATTACCTCAATGTGAAGTGGCCGTCATTGCGGCTCGAATGCTGCTGGGTCCCCGCTGAATCAGGGGATGAATGCCCGTCGAGGGGCCGGCCCGGAGGCCAATGAGTGTCTGGACTTGGGGGTGCTAAGTCAGGCGCGCATTCGACAACAACACATGAACTCACCAGCGGATGCGCTGAGACGGTTCGCTGCGGCTGCAGATGGTGTGGAGTTGATGTTCACAGTTCGAGTTTGCAACGTAACAAAGGTGACTGGCAAGTAACAAAGCTCTCAGGTGTCCAGCATGTGAGATTTTATCATCTTTTGTGACCTAAATCACCATAGACAAAAACGTCACAGGAGCGCTCAATAGGTCACTCCGGGCGACAAACATCCACGCAAACCGTTATTTCAGCATGTTTCGTCCAGCCTTGCTGCCTGATTCTGACTTTCGACGGCTTCGGGTGCCCAACTGGTGGACGTCGACGATGCCGCAGCCGGGGTGCAATGTTCAGCTGCGGCTCGGCGCCAGTGGACGTTCGAGTCATCCGCGGCCGCAGCGCCAGTGGACGCCGCCTGCCCATCGGTCGGCTATGGCGCCAGCGGGCGCCGGAATGAGTAGTGCGTCACGGAGTGCATCTGATCCCGGAAACGGACATTGTTGCGGCGGTTGAGCAGGATCAGGGCGACGACGCCGGCCAGCAGGGCGATGCCCGCCCCGCCCCCAACGGACCAGCGCGCACCAAATTCCGTGCCAATCCACCCCACCAAGGGAGCGCCGATCGGCGTCCCTCCCTGCAGAACCACCATGTACACCGCCAGCACCCGGCCCCGCATCACCGGATCGGTGGAGAGCTGCACACTGGTGTTGCAGGCATTCATGAAGGTCAGTGCAGCCAGACCCACCGGGATCAAGGCGACGGCATAAAGGGCATATGTGGGCATGAAGGCGGCCGTTCCGGCCAGGATTCCGAACGCAAGTGCCCCGCCGACGACGTAACGCATCCGGGTGCCTTGGCGCCGGGCGGCCAGCAGGGCCGCCGCCAGCGTCCCCACTGCCATTACCGAGCCCAGCAGCCCATACTCGCCCGCTCCCTTACCAAAGACCGCGCTGGCCATCAGGGCGTTGGTGATCTGGAAGTTCATTCCGAAGGTTCCCACCACCCCAACCAGGATCATGATCATAGTCAGATCCGGCCGCTGCCTGATGTACCGCAGTCCTTCCCGGATCTGCCCCTTGCCCCGGGCTGCCCGGGCGACCGGATGAAGCTCGTGCGGCCGCATTTTCAGCAGCGAGCAAATCACGCCGGCAAAGCTTGCCGCGTTGAGCAGAAATGCGGGGCCGGTACCCAGCCACGCGATCAGCAATCCGGCCACACCGGGGCCGGCCAACCGGGCGAGATTGAAGGACGCGCTGTTCAGGGCGACGGCGTTGGGCACATCCTGCTGTTCCACCACTTCTGAGACAAAGGCCTGCCGCGACGGTGCATCAACGGCACTGGCGACCCCGAGGGCCAGCGCCAGTGCGAACACCTCCCACAGCTGCACCGTTTGGGTGACCACCAGAATGCCCAGCAACAGGGCGCAGAAACCCATAGCCGTCTGCGTGCAGATCAGCAGTTTGCGTTTGGAGATCCGGTCGCCGAGCAGGCCTGCATACGGACCGATGAACAGGATGGGCAGAAACTGCAGGCCGGTGGTGACGCCGACGGCGGTGCCGGAGTTGTGGGTCAAAACTGTCAGCACCAGCCAGTCCTGAGCCACGCGCTGCATCCAGGTGCCGATATTGGACACCAGCGCACCGCTGACCCAGAGCCGATAGTTGTAGACCCTCAGCGCCCGGAACATCGATTTCACTTGGCACTCATATCCTGCAGCAGACGGGCCGCCTTGCGCAGCACCGCCCGCTCCTCCGGCGACAGCGCGGCAATCCTGGTGGCCAGCCATTCGGTCCTTCGCGTACGGGCCTCGTTCAGCGTACGCAGCCCGGAGGGACTGATCTCCACAAGCACCTGCCTGCCATCCGTCGGGTGCTCCCTGCGCGCCACCAGGGACGACTCCTCAAGCGCATTGACGATCCTGGTCATTGAGGGCGCCTGCATGTGCTCGCGGTCCGCCAGTTGCCGCAGCGTCAGCGGCGCCTGGGCGATGGCGGCGAGGACGGAGTACTGCCCGGGTGAAACGGCATCGCCACTGGCCTCAGTACGCAGCCTGCGGGAGGTGCGCATGACGGCGATCCGCACCTCGACCGCGAGAGGCGCTGCGGCAATCTTCGGGCCAACTGGGCTGGCAGCCGGTTCCGTGTTCCCTGCGCCGCCGCCTTGCATCGCAGGAACCGCCTCCGATCCCCCATTTCCTCCCCCATTTTCGCGGACGGATTCTTCCTGTATTGCCTTGCCGTTTGTTGCCACTGTCATAGCCCACTCATCCGTTACTCCACGATCATCGGCCGTCCGCCGCCTCGGCCCCAGCCGTTACCCTGCACCGCTCAATCTTTTACTTAGCATAAGTCATTACCTTTGCTAAGTACATTGCAGTGAGCTGCGGGCTCGTTATCAAAATGTGACTATCGAGTGCAAGTCCGGTATCGTGAAGAGAGCGTTATTTACGGCCATTCCCGGCCCGCTGACGCCCGCGGGCCGTTCGCCGAACTCTGCCGCAGCCCGCGGTCCCTTCACATACCTAATCTTTAGGCAGAGACGGGGGAACCATTTCTTGGGGCTCCCAGTGAAGTCCTTGGGGTTAAGCCACGGGCGCGGTGCGTCTTAAACGTGCCGAACCGATTGGCCGGGTGCTCTCATCCGAATCCGACAGCTCACCTCGCAGGCGTTGAGAGAGGCTACTTTCATGTCCAGTTCCACCCGCCACGGTCGACGCCGCGCAGAACCGGCAGCCCGCAAATCCGGCGTCCTACAAATACTGAACGCGACCCCCAAGCCGACTCCTGTCGGCCAGCGTGTGGCAGCTGTCGCGATGGCAGGTGCCCTGCTCGTGGGCATGGGCGTGTCGGATAAAAGTCTGAACCAGGCAGTGGCGGTGCCGGCCCCCGCCGATACCCCCATCTCCGTTCCCAAGGATGCCGCACTGTCTTTCATCCGTACCGGGGTGAAGTCCAGTCTCGACACGACGCACGCCGCCGGCAGCCCCGCCAAGGTGACCAGTTCGTCGTCGTCCGTTAAAAAAACCACCGCCAGCTCCGGCCCGGTCAATGACCCGGCCGGAGCACAAGCCTTCGCCGGCAGCCAGCTAGCTGACTTTGGCTGGGGCCAGGATCAAATGACCTGCCTGCTGCCGCTGTGGAACCGGGAATCAGACTGGACCACCACTGCCGAGAACCCTTCCAGCCAGGCGTATGGCATCGCCCAGTCACTGCCGGCGGAGAAAATGAACAGCGCCGGCAAGGACTGGAAGACCAACTACCGGACCCAGATCAGCTGGGGTCTGGGGTACATTAAGGACCGCTACGGATCCCCGTGCGGCGCTTGGGATCACGAAGTGTCCATCGGCTGGTACTGATCCGGAGCCGGTGCCGCGGGACCAGCGGAGCCGAGTGGAGTCAGCGCGGCTGGCCCGCCGTCCGTTGGATACACCCCCGGCCGTAGTTGGACGCGGCAACAACGCCTTCAGCCGCGGCTCCGCCTCCCCGCGGAGTCGGCGGTCATAGGCGGTACGTAGTCCGCCACCGCCTCACGCTTCCACCACAGCCCCGTCGAGCGTTTTTCGGCCCGGGTCGTGAACCGATAGCGGAACAGCCGGGCACGCACCCAGCGCGGCGGCGTACCGCCGAACGGGTCCGTGCGCAGCAACCGAAGCGTGGCGCAGTCCGCGCTCAGCAGCCGTTTCAGCAGCGGCAAAAACCAGTTGAATCCGGGTGAACCCAGGGCCAGGAACCACATCAGCCAGTCCAGGCGCAGATGGTACGGCGCGAACTGCCGCGGCATTCTGGACGGATCCCCCGGCTTGCCCTTGAATTCATACTCCCGCCAGATGGCCCCAAGTCCGGGATCCTCGCTCTCGGTACCCTCGATAATCACCTCATAGCGATGGCGCGTAATGCTTCCGAAAGCGCCGTAGGCGTTGCCCAAATGCCATTGGTTGAAGCTGGCGTTCATCAACTGCCGACGCGAGAGCAGGTTTCGGGCCGGGCGGTAGGCGAGCAGCAGCAGCCCAGCACTGACCACCAGCACGACGACGGCAAACCACAGCGGCGTCGGCGCGCGGTCAGGCACGGCGTCGGGCAAGGCCGGGACCAGCCAGTGCGCGGCCCGGTCGCCGACGGCGGCAAACGCCAGCAGGATGGTCAGCGCATTCAGCCACGCGAAGTTCCCGGAGAGCACCAGTCAGAGCTGGGTGACAATAACGATGGCCGCTGCCACGCTGGCCACTGGCTGGGGTGCGAAAAGGAAGAACGGCACCACCAGCTGGGCAAAATGGTTTCCGGCCACCTCGGCCTTGTGCAGTGGTTTGGGTAGATGATGGAAAAACCGGCTGGCCGGATTGGGCATGGGCTGCGTCTCGTGGTGGTAGTACAGAGCGGTCAGATCCCTCCAACAGCTGTCGCCGCGCAGTTTGATCAGCCCTGCCCCGAACTCAAGGCGGAACAACAGCCAACGGCTCAACCAGATTACTGTGACAGGGGCCGGCACGGCGTCCGAGCCCAGGAAAGCGGCCAGGAAGCCCGCCTCCAGCAGCAGGATCTCCCAGCCGAAGCCGTAGAAAACCTGGCCCACATTCACAATGGACAAGTAGCCGCCCCACATCAGGCCAAAGACCAGCATCGGCAGCCAGGGCGGACCAGCCTGGGGCACACCGGCCAGCAGCAGGGCCGCGAGCGCCGCTCCGACCCAGCAGATGACCTGCATCAAGGTATCGGAGTAATGCCAGTGAAACAGTGTGGGAACACGGCGGCCGGCAATACGCGTCAGGTAAGCCGGCACGGGCAGCAGCCCCTTCGTTCCCAGCAGCGGACGGAACTCCGCGGCCGTGGACACGAGGGCAACCAGGTAGACCGCGGCTATCCCCCGCTGGAGGACCTGCCGTGCCAGCTCATATCCCGTGGAATCCAACCAGTCCATCGGGGTTAACGCTAGTTGCGTCCTCCGCCATCGGCAAGGATTAAGGCAGCGCGGACGCCTAGCCCACGACTCCGTACAGCCGGTCGCCGGCATCCCCGAGGCCGGGCACGATATAGGACTTTTCGTTCAGTCGATCGTCGATGGACGCCAGCACGATCGTGACGTTCTTGCCCTCCAGCTCCTCGCGCAGGGCCGCCAGGCCCTCGGGAGCGGCAAGCAGGCAGATGCAGGTGATGTCGGCCGCGCCGCGGGCAAACAGGAACTTGATGGCCTCCCGCAGCGTTCCGCCGGTTGCCAGCATCGGATCCAGCACATAGACCTGCCGGCCGGTCAGGTTATCCGGCAGTCGCTCGGCGTAAGTGATCGCCTCCAGCGTCTCCTCGTTGCGGGCCATGCCAAGGAAACCGACCTCCGCCGTCGGCAGCAGCCGGGTCATTCCTTCCAGCATGCCAAGACCCGCGCGGAGGATGGGGACCACCAGCGGCGTTGGCTTAACCAGTCCGGTCCCAACCGCCGAGGTGACGGGAGTTTCGATGTTTACCGGCTCAACCCGAACTTCACGGGTCGCTTCGTAGGCGAGCAAGGTCACGAGCTCTTCGGTCAGCAGCCGGAAGACCGGCGACGGAGTGTTTTTGTCCCGCAAAACGGTGAGTTTGTGGGCAACGAGCGGGTGGTCCACAACAATTACGCGCATAGGTAAAAGCTACCATTGAGCCATGCCCCCAACCGCCCAGCCGAACCCCTCCGGGTCCCCCGAAGCCTCGTCGGAGGGCGTCCCTGGGCCGACCACGCCTCCGCCAGGAGAACGCACCCCGGCAGGGGCCGGGCTGGCACCACTGCGCGCCGCCAAGCACCGGGAGTGGATGCAGCTGGCCTTAAGTCAAGCGCGGCTGGCGCTGGCGACCTCGGACGTGCCAATTGGCGCCGTCGTCGTGGGCCCGGACGGGAACATTCTGGGCTTCGGACGGAACGAACGCGAGGCATCGTCGGACCCGACCGCCCACGCCGAAGTGGTGGCCATCCGGGAGGCGGCCAAGGCGATGGGGTCCTGGCGGCTGGAAGGCTGCACCCTGATCGTCACCCTCGAACCGTGCGCCATGTGCGCGGGCGCGATTGTGCTGGCCCGTATACCCACCGTCGTCTTCGGCGCCTGGGACGAGAAGGCCGGCGCCGCAGGATCCGTCTTTGACGTCCTGCGGGAGCGCCGCCTGAACCACTGGGTGGAGGTTTTCCCGGGCGTCCGGCAGGAGGAAGCCGCGGCACTGCTTCAGGATTTCTTCGCCTCCCACCGGTAGCCCCGGAACCTATGCACCCCGCCGCTTTGGGAAGCGCGCCCTGCGTCCGGTAAGGTAATTGCGTTGGTGACGTGTCCGAGCGGCCGAAGGTGCAACACTCGAAATGTTGTTTAGGTGAGAGCCTAACGTGGGTTCAAATCCCACCGTCACCGCCAAACCAGTAAGGCCCCTACCTTCCAGTGGAAAGATAGGGGCCTTTCCTGTCGTGGGGCATGCCGTCGAAGCCGGAACTAATCAGCGTTCCTGGTGGGGCGCTTTCCGGTAGGCAATGCCCTCCCGCGAAATCCGCTGCGCCATGTCTTTGATCTTGCCCGCTGCGGCCACTTCCTGCTCGAGGTTCTGCCGCAGCAGGCTTGCCACGTCCTTGGTGCCCCGGGCCTCGGCATTCATGACCAAGGTTTCGTAGACGGCTATCTCGTAGTGCTCCGTTTCGAGTGCTCCGGCGAGCACCACGTCGTCGACGAGGCTTACGTCCGTTTTCTTGATGGTGGATGCCCCTTCCTTAGCCAAGCCCTTGGTGGTCGGGGACGGCGAGTCGTTGACCTCCTCACCCAGCAACTGGAAGCACTGCTCCACATTGGCTATCTGCTGGCGTGTCTCGTCCGCATGCTCGCGCAGCAGGTCTGCCAACTCGGGCCGCTGCGCCTGCGATTGAAGCTGGGTCAGCATGTCCAGCGAGTCACGCTCCATCGACAAGGCGGATCCAAGTTTGAAGCTGAAAATTTCTTCCGGGGTATTGAAGTGTTCGAACATTAGCTCTCTCCTTAGGTCGGCTGAGACCGGCGCCGGCGGAGTTTCTGCAGCGCCAGCGCTTCGTTCGGGCCCCGTCGCCGGTTGTGTTGCAGCCGGAGACCTCCCAATACTAAGCCCGCTTATCATTAGACATTAGCACCGGGCGGCATCCCGTCCAAGGCCCAAACAGCGGCGAACGGTCCGAATTTCCGTCAGCGCTGTCACGACATTACAATTCAGACGCCACTTCAGCTATCACAGGGCCGAGGAGTTGACTCCAGTAACACTTCCCAGCAGGCTGTAGTCATGAAGAGTTTTGGACGTCCGCGCGCCCTGTCACTTTTGGTCACGGTGGCGGCTTCTGCCCTGCTCTTGACCGGCTGCAGTGGCACCTCGGGGTCCACAACCGGTTCCACCTCCGTCGATGCCGTCGCTTCGGCACCGGAGGCCAGCAGCACGGACAGTGCCGGGGCGACGGACAGCAGTACGCCCAGTGCCTCTGCTTCGGTCACTGCCAGTGCGACGGCATCGTCAACGCCGAGCAGTTCGGCGCCGGCAAGTAGCACGACGGCGGCTCCCGGACTCTGCTCAGCGGGCATGTTGGCCGGGTCCGTGGACGATTCCGGCGGCGGTGCGGCCGGCCACATTTACCTCAAGTTGCAGGTCAAGAACACGTCTACGCAGGCGTGCGTGCTGGACGGATACCCCGGTGTTTCGCTTGTCGGCGGCGGCAACGGTACCCAGCTCGGGGCCGCGGCGACGCGTGACCCCGCGCTGCCGTCCGCCGGTCCCATCCAGTTGGCTCCTGGGGCAACCGCCGTGGCCCAGCTGCGTTACACGCAGGCCGGGAACTACCAGAACTGCACCCAGACACCGGCGGATGGATTCCGGGTGTACCCGCCCAGCGCCACCGATGCACTGTTCATCGCGCATCCGGTGACGGGCTGCGCCGAGAGCAGCATCGTGCTGCTGACCATCGGCGCCTTCAAAGCCGTCTGACGGCTTCGCGTTTCGTCCCAACCCGAACGTCGTCCTAATAGCTCAAGGCCGCGCCGCGGCCTACAGCAGGTTCAGCGTCGAAAGCTCAATGTCCCTGCCCGGCGTCCGCCGGCCGTATTTCGTTAAATGCAGACGGTAACCAGCTGTCACAACTGCCGCCGCGGCGATGGCCTGAAGTGCGCCGCCCCACACTGGAGCGGTGATGAAAGCCGCGGGCAGCGCCATCAGCACCGATGCGGCACCCGCGGTGACGATGACGCGGGCGCGCTCCAACACACCGTAGTAGATGCAGGCGCCACCGAGGATGAGCCAGGTACCGCAGCCGTTCAGCGGAGCCACCGTACTGGTGAACAGGACACCGGCACCGATCGCGCAGACTGTGTACAGGTAGGCCTTCCACGCGCCCAGCAGTGCCGGCGGATGCCGGAAAAACCAGATGGCCGTGACGACGACGAGCAGGAGGGTACCGAAAGCGTAATATGCCGAAACGGCGGCGATATTCGAGGTGGACATCAGATCCACCGCGGCACCGCCCAAAAACAGCGCGCTCATGCCTACCAAGGGGACCCAGTTGTTCCCCACATGCCGCGAACTCACGGCTCCTCCATCCCCGGTTTTCTGTCCCTCCCGCCGATCGAACCCCCTTGTGACCATAGGGGACGGCAGGGACAGCAATGCCATTAGTACCGTCAGAGTACAACCACAACACTCCACGGGCATGCAGGCGCACCTGAGGCAGGCAAAATGTCCGGCTGGTGGGAGATGATGGAACGGTGGCGGAGAACGAATGAAGTCGGCAGGGACGAACTCGGCGCTGGACGGGTTCACGGCGGCAACCCGCGATTGGTTCCAGGGCGCCTTTGACGCGCCGACGCCGGCGCAGACCGGCGCCTGGAAGTCTCTTTCGGCCGGATCGCATTCGCTGGTGATTGCCCCGACGGGGTCCGGCAAGACACTGGCTGCATTCCTGTGGGCACTGGACCGGCTGATCGCCGATGAGCGCGAGCCAGGCACAACCGGCACCCGGGTACTGTACATCTCACCCCTGAAGGCACTGGGCGTGGACGTGGAGCGGAACCTGCGGGCGCCGCTGATCGGCATCACGCAAACAGCCAAACGGCTCGACCTGCCGGCACCGCACATTTCCGTCGGTGTTCGAAGCGGAGATACGACGGCGGCCGGGCGGCGGTCGCTGCTGAGCCACCCGCCGGACATCCTGATCACCACGCCTGAGTCGCTTTTCCTCATGTTGACCTCGAAGGCACGGTCCACGCTGGCCCGGGTAGAGACGATCATCGTGGACGAGGTGCACGCCGTTGCGGGGACCAAACGCGGGGCGCATTTGGCGCTGTCCCTGGAGCGGCTGGATGAATTGTTGCCCAAGCCCGCCCAACGCATCGGGCTCTCGGCAACCGTTGAGCCACCCGAAACGGTGGCACATTTTCTGGCCGGATCGGCGCCGGTGGAAATCGTGGCGCCGAAGACGGAGAAGAACTGGGATCTGCTGGTCACAGTCCCGGTGGAAGACATGACCGCGCTGCCGGCTGCCAGCGCTGCCCATGATCAGGGACCAGCGTCCGGGCTGGCGCCCAACGCTTCCATCTGGCCCCACGTGGAAGAAAAAATCGTGGACTATGTGCTGGCCAATAACTCCACCATTGTCTTCGCCAATTCGCGCCGGCTTGCCGAGCGGCTGACGGCCCGGATGAATGAGATCTACGCCGACCGGCAGTTGATGGCCGCGGCGGTTCCAGCTGGCGCCGGAAATCCACCGCCAGCGCAGATTATGGCGCAGGCCGGTGCATCCTCCGGAGCTGAACCGGTGCTGGCCAAGGCACACCACGGTTCGGTGTCCAAGGACCAGCGGGCGCTGATCGAAGACGATCTGAAGTCCGGCCGGCTGCGCTGCGTGGTCGCGACCTCCAGCCTGGAGCTGGGCATCGATATGGGAGCCGTGGACCTGGTAATCCAGGTGGAATCACCGCCATCGGTTGCCAGCGGCCTGCAGCGGGTGGGCCGCGCCGGTCACCAGGTGGGTGAGATTTCCCAAGGCATCCTTTTCCCCAAGCACCGTGCCGATCTGGTCCACTCGGCCGTGACGGTGGAGCGAATGCTCGCCGGAAAGATTGAATCTCTGCACATCCCGGCCAACCCGCTGGATATTCTGGCCCAGCAGACTGTCGCCGCAACGGCCCTGGGCAGCATTGATGTGGAGGAATGGTTTGACACGGTGCGTCGCAGTGCACCCTTCGCCTCGCTCCCCCGATCCGCCTTCGATGCCACGCTGGATCTGCTGGCCGGACGGTATCCCTCCGACGAGTTCGCCGAACTGCGCCCCCGCATCGTCTGGGACCGGGTGGAAGGAACCCTCACCGGCCGGCCGGGCGCACAGCGGCTGGCGGTCACCTCCGGCGGAACCATTCCGGACCGCGGTCTTTTTGGCGTCTACATTGTCGGTTCCGAGGCAGAAGCGCCGGCGGGCGCCAAGGCCAAGGGTGGCCGTCGGGTAGGTGAGCTCGACGAGGAGATGGTATACGAGTCCAGGGTGGGAGACATTTTTGCCCTTGGCGCCACCAGCTGGCGCATTGAGGACATCACGCACGACCGCGTCCTGGTCTCACCTGCGTACGGCCAACCGGGCAAACTCCCGTTCTGGAAAGGAGATTCGCTGGGCCGGCCGGTGGAGCTGGGCCGCGCCGTGGGAGCCTTCACCCGGGAACTGGTGGGAGCGGACCCGGCCGCGGCCCTTGCCCGCTGCCGGGCCCTAGGATTGGACGACTGGGCCGCCGGCAACCTGCTCGGATACCTCACCGAACAAAAACAGGCCACGGACCTGGTTCCCAATGACCGCACGCTGTTGGTCGAACGCTTCCACGATGAACTTGGCGACTGGCGGGTTGTCCTGCACAGCCCCTTCGGTATGCCCGTGCATGCGCCGTGGGCGCTTGCCGTCGGTGCCCGGCTGCACGCACGCTACGGTCTGGACGGCTCGGCGATGGCGTCCGACGACGGCATCGTGCTGCGGGTGCCGATGATGGATGACGAGCCGCCCGGAGCGGAACTGTTCCTGTTCGAGGCCGATGAACTCGATAGCATTGTCACAGCAGAGGTGGGCGGTTCAGCGCTGTTTGCCGCCCGCTTCAGGGAATGCGCCGCGCGGGCACTGCTGCTGCCCCGGCAGCATCCGGGCAAACGCTCCCCGCTGTGGCAGCAGCGCCAGCGGTCCGCGCAGTTGCTGGATGTGGCGAAGAAGTACCCGACGTTTCCAATCGTGCTGGAAACCGTCCGTGAGTGTCTGCAGGACGTCTACGATCTTCCCGCGCTCAAGGAGATCGCCGCGGGCATCGAGCGCCGCGAGCTGCGGATCATGGAGATCACAACACAGCAGCCCTCGCCCTTTGCCCGCTCGCTGCTGTTCGGCTATGTCGCCTCGTTCCTGTATGAGGGCGACTCGCCGCTGGCCGAACGCCGGGCCGCGGCGCTGTCTTTGGATCCCACGCTGCTCAGCGAACTGCTGGGGCGGGCTGAGCTGCGCGAGCTGCTGGATCCGCAGGTCATTGCCCAGACGGAAGCAGAGTTGCAGCGCCTCGCCCCCGGACGCAGGGCCCGCGGGCTGGAAGGGGTGGCCGATCTGCTCCGTTTACTCGGACCGCTCAGCATAGAGGAGGTGGCCGCGCGGCTGGATCCAGAGGCCGACGACGGCAGCAGCGCAGGCAGTCCGCTTGGTGGAATGGATGCGGCTGCGGCCGCCGAAGATCACCTGGAAGCACTCGTCAAAGTCAACCGGGCCCTGCGGATCAACATGGCCTCCACTCCACGCTACGCTGCCATTGAGGATGCGGCCCGGCTCCGCGATGCGCTCGGGATTCCGCTTCCGATGGGCGTCCCACAAGCCTTTATTGAGCCGGTCGCGGATCCTCTCTCCGACCTGCTCGGCCGCTATGGGCGAACCCACGGCCCCTTCACCGCCGCGGAAGCCGCCGACCGGCTGGGACTCGGTGTCGCCGTCGTCGGCACCGGTCTGGCCCGTCTAGCCGCCGACGGCAGAGTGGTCGAGGGGGAGTTTCGGCCCACCCGGACGTTCCCCGGCGGGGTACAAACGGTGGAGCAGCAGGGCGAGGCGGCCAGCGACTCCGCCGCCAGCGCAGCTGCCGACGAACTCGTGGCAGCGCCACAGCAACCCGCCATCCCCGCCAGTCACACCCCGGCGGCCTCCGAGTGGTGCGACGTTGAGGTGCTGCGCAAACTCCGACGCCGGTCCCTGGCCGCGCTGCGCGCAGAGGTTGAGCCGGTGGATCCGGCCAGCTATGCCCGTTTCCTGCCCGCCTGGCAGCACGTGGCCATTCCGGCCCGGGCGGGCGCACGCAGCCAACCTGGCCAGCCCAGCCAGCTCCGCGGTCTTGACGGTGTGCTTACTGTCGTGGACCAACTGGCCGGCGTGCCCGTGCCCGCGTCGGCGTGGGAACCGCTGGTGCTCGCCTCACGGGTCGCCAACTACTCGCCGGCGATGCTCGATGAACTCGCCGCCACCGGAGAGATTCTTTGGTCCGGAGTCGGCTCACTGGCGGGCAATGACGGCTGGATCAGTCTGCACATTGCCGAATCTGCAGCGCTGACTTTGCGTCCGGCACCGGACTTTGCGCCCGGGGACCCCCAGCAGCGGCTGCTGGACCATCTGGCTGGAGGGGGCGCATACTTCTTCCATCAGCTGCGGGAAGTTGCCGGCGGAATGGACGCGGTCCTCAGCGACGCCGAGGTGACCACGGCGCTCTGGGAACTCGTGTGGGCCGGTCGGATCAGCAACGACACTTTCAACCCGGTGCGGTCCCTGCTTTCCGGTGGACACTCCGCGCACCGGCAGCGTCCCGCCGCCCCCCGGCTCCGCTCCTCCGGACGCTACGGGCGGCTGGGCCGGGCTTCCGGGTCGGACTCGTCGGCCCTGGCCGGACTGGCACAGCCCCGTTCGGCACCCCCGCTGGCGGTAGGCCGGTGGGCCATCCTGCCACCCATCGAGGCCGAGACAACCGTGCATGCCCATGCCACCGCGGAACTCCTGCTGGACCGTTACGGCGTGGTGACCCGCGGTTCGGTGGCAACGGAGAACATTCCCGGCGGCTTCGCGCTGATGTACAAAGTGCTGGCGCGGCTGGAGGAGACCGGCCGCTGCCGACGAGGCTATTTCATCGAACACCTGGGCGCGGCCCAGTTCGCCGTTCCCACCACAGTGGATCGGATGCGTTCCTTCAACCAGGATGCCCAGCCGGAGCACGGCACCCCGTCCGCGCTGGCCCTGGCTGCCACTGATCCCGCCAATCCATACGGTGCTGCGCTGCCGTGGCCCACCTTGGAGGCGGGGCACCGGCCGGGTCGGAAGGCCGGCGCCCTGGTGGTGATGGTCGACGGCGCCTTGGTGCTCTACGTTGAACGAGGTGGAAAGACGCTCCTCGCCTTCACCGCAGAGCCGGAGCCGCTGGCGCTGGCGGCGGGGGCCCTGGCTGATGTAGTGAAGCGCGGCGCGGTGGATAAACTGGCCATCGAAAAAGTCAACGGTCAAAGCATCCTCGATACTGAACTCGCCCGGTCCCTGATCGACGCGGGTGCCTACAGCACGCCCCGGGGGCTTCGAATCCGTGCCTGAGGGAGACAATGTCTGGCGCGATGCCAAGCTGCTCGGAGCCGCGCTGACCGGTCGGCAGCTGGTCCGCTGCGACATCCGCGTCCCGAAGTACGCCACAGTGGATTTCAGCGGCAGCATGGTGGATGCCGTTCGGTCCCGGGGTAAGCATCTGCTGATCAGCGTCGCCGGGCACCTGATCCATTCCCATCTGAAAATGGAGGGCGTTTGGCACGTCTACCCCGGTGGTCCGCGGAGCCCGCAGAAGTGGCGGCGGCCGGCGTACACCGCCCGCTGCATCCTCGGCACGGACGCGGCCACGGCCGTCGGCTTTTCCCTCGGCCTGCTGGAGGTGCTGACGCCGGAGCAGGAGCGCGAGGCAGTTGGCCATCTCGGTCCGGACCTGCTCGGGGCCGACTGGGACGCTGCGGAAGCGGTCCGCCGGCTGGCCGCGCAGCCGGGCCGCAGCATTGGGACCGCTCTGCTGGATCAGCGCAATCTGGCCGGCATCGGCAATATCTACCGCAACGAATTGTGTTTCCTGGCCGGTGTCCATCCTGCGGCGACGGTGCAACAGGTGCAGAAACTCGAGCGGCTTGAGCGAATTGTGGACACGGCCAAGCGCCTGCTGGAAGCCAACAAAGACCGACCTCGAAGCACTACGGGCCTTCCGGCGCGCGGCGATGCGGCCGTGTGGGTCTACCGGCGTGAAGGCAAGCCCTGCAAACGCTGCGGCACGTACATCCGGCATGGCACTCTGGGGGAATCCCTGCGTCCCGGCCAAGCCGAGCAGCGGCTCCGGGACATCTATTTTTGCCCGCGCTGCCAGCCGCCGCGCGATTAAACGCAGGGAGCAGCTCCACCCCTGCGGCAATCCCCAGGAGCAGCTCCACCGCGGCGGGTACCCTTAAGGGGTGATGAAATCCCCCCTTCCGGTGCGCGACGGCGTCAATGCAACCCGTCTCCGACTGCCGGAATCGGGGCCGTGGGCCACCGCGATGGACTACGTGCTGGAGCGCTTTGGCCACGTGGATCCTGACGGCATCGTGGCGAGGTTCAAACGCGGCGAGGTCCAGGCGCTCGGCGGAACGGTCCTCACCCCGTCCACTCCGCTGGCCGAGCACACCTTCATCTGGTATTACCGTGAGCTCCCGGTGGAGCAGAAGTTGCCCGTGGAATTGGCGGTCCTGCACCAGGACGAGGACCTGGTGGTGGTGGATAAACCGCATTTCCTGCCCACCACACCCGGCGGAATGTATGTGGCCGAGTCCGCCCTAGTGCGGCTGCGGCTGATGCTGGATCTTCCGGATCTGGTGCCCATTCACCGGCTGGACCGAATGACGGCCGGGGTATTGCTTTTCGCCGCCAATCCCTTCACACGGGGCAAGTACCAGCTGCTTTTCGAGCGGCGGCACGTTCGCAAGAGCTATGAAGCTGTCGCATCCGTGCGGCCGGAGCTGGCGCTGCCTCGCGTGGTGCGAAGCCGGATGCTCAAGTCCCGAACCTATCTGCTCTCCCAAGAGGTGACCGGCGAGTCCAACGCGGAGACACGAGTAGAGCTGCTGGAGACGTACGACGACGACGGCCTCCTCCGTGGGCGCTACAAGCTCGAGCCACACACCGGCAAGACGCACCAGCTGCGCGTTCATATGGCATCGCTGGGACTTGGCATTCTGACCGATCCGTTCTATCCGATCCTGCTCCCGCAGGCTCCGGATGACTATGCCAATCCCCTGCAGCTGCTCGCGCGGAGCATCAGTTTCACCGATCCGCTCAGCCACCGGGAGGTCGAGTACACCAGCCGGCGACACCTGTCCAGCTTTACCGGCGCCGGGAACCACTGAACGGTCCCACCGGGCGCCTGCAGGTAACAGCCACCTCTACCCCTGCACCTGTCCAACGACTAGATTAAGGTTGTGGACATCTTGAGCGTGGGCGCTTGGGCGCCGGCTCTCTATCCGCTCACTATGGTTGCCGTGGCACTCGATGCCGCACTGCCTCCGATCCCGTCCGAAATTATGGTGGTCACCTCGGGCGCCCTCTCGGCTACCAACAAGGTCATCCTGCCTCTGGCCCTGCTGATGGCGGCGGCCGGATCTGTCGCCGGCGACCTGTTGGTTTACACCATTTTCCGCCGGCGTTTGACCAATGTGCTGGACCGCTTCGGCTGGGGACGTACGGTTCACCGCGTCATCCGCAAAGCCGTGAACCGCGGTGGGAGGTCGTCCACGGCCGCCGCCATGGTGGCGGGCAGGTTCATTCCCGCCGGCCGGACCGCCACCATGGCCGCCGCCGGAATCGCAGCAATACCTGCCGTTCGGGTGCTGCGTGCCAGTGCCATCGGTTCCGTCCTGTGGGCCAGCTGGATGGTGGGCCTCGGATATGTCACTGGGCGGTCCACCCACTTCCCGTTCTGGGCGAACTCGCTGATAGGGGTCTGCCTGGGCGTCGGCTTTGGTGTCCTGATGGCGGCCGTGATTGGGATCCGACACCGCAGCGCGTCGCACCGTAATTCCGGTTCGACCGATTCCGGTTCTGGTTCCGGTTCCGGTTCTGATTCTGATTCTGGAACAGATCCCCAGCCGCGGGGCTGATCGGGCACCCTCGTTCCCTGCCCGCTCCTACAGCTGGTTCAGCGTGATCCACTTTCCGCGGCTGCGCCGAAGCACCCGCAAAGCTCCGGTTCTGGCGACCGCGCTGACGGCATGGTCCATGTTCGCGCCGGCGTCCAACGCCTGCCGATTTTCAACACTTGCCTGGCTGGACTGCACCGTGAAGCGGACCGTGATCCGCGGAACTCCGGCCACAATCGCCAGCGTGGCACGGAAAGAAGGCATGACTCCAAACTACCGCCCGCATGGCTCAGGGAAGCAGCCGGCTGGAATTTCCGGGGCGCTCTCCGGGTTGGTTCTGGCATGACGCAAACTTCCACCGCCCCCAACGCTGCTGCCCCTGCGAACTGGCTGCGCTTCCGCAGCAGCCGCGAGGCAGAGCTGACCGAGGAGCATGGCTGGCTGACCTTAACGTCGCTGCAGTGGCTGGGCACCGAGCCCGCGCCGCTGGACCTGCTGCCGGGATTGTGGCATGCCGCCGACGGCAAGGCGGTCCTGAATGCCGCCGCTGCCGACGGCCTGGTAGTGAAGGCGACGCAGCTGCCGGTGGATGGCACCCTGACAGCAAGCCTGGCGGATGAGGAATCTCTGCTGTGGGTCCAGTTCGGCAGCATCGTGGTGGAATTGGCCCGGCGCGGCGGCCATTACGCAGTCCGCACGCGGGACAGGCAATCGCCGGTACTGACTAATTTTGGCGGTGTCCCAACCTTTGCCTATCGCCCCGAGCTGGTGCTGACCGCGCGGTTCGAACGCTATGCCGAGCCCCGGCGAGTGGCCATCGGAACGGCGAACCCGCACGTGTCTGGCACCGCCGTCGTCGTCGGGGCTGTTGCCTTCGAGCTGAACGGAACCACGCATCGATTGGCCGCGGAGGCGGATGCGTCGGGGGCTCTGAGGCTGACCTTTTCCGACGCGAGCAACGGCCGCAGCACCGCCGGTTGGCGCAAAGTGGTCACTGCCATACCGGACCATGGCGGACAAGTGCGGGTGGATTTCAACCGTGCCGTCAATTATCCCAGCGCCTTTACCCCATTTGGCACCTGCCCCATGCCGGTGCCCGGGAACACTATTGGTGTGCCGCTCGAAGCCGGCGAAATGGCACCGCACTGAGGGGCAGGCGCTGATTCCGCCGCACAAAACGCGCCGCCGGGCCGGAGGGCGCTCAATGGGGCACGCGCTGATTCAGACGATGGCCGAGATGCCTGTCACGGCTCGACCCGTGATCAGCGTATTAATCTCGTGTGATCCTTCGTAGGTGTAAATCGCCTCGGCGTCGGCGAAAATCTTCGCCATCCGGTAGTCCGTGACAATGCCGTTGCCGCCCAGCAGCGAACGCCCCATCGACACCGACTCCCGCATCCGCGCAGTGGTGTACGCCTTTGCCAGCGCCACTTGCTCCATCTGCGCGCCGCACTGCGGCTGTCCGTCCGCGTTCTGGTGCTGCCCATCCTGCAACTGCGCGATCCGGACCATCATGGCCATCGATGCGGTGGCGTTGCCGAGCATCTGTACGAGCTGCTGCTGCACCAGCTGGAATCCGGCCAGCGGCCGGCCAAACTGCTGGCGCTCCACTGCATACGCGCGCGCCACGTCAAAGGCAGCCAGTTGTTGACCCACCGCCTGCCAGGCCACCATGATTCGGGAACCGCGCAGCAGGTGGTTCGTGTCTTGGAACGTATTGATTCCGGCGAAGCGGTCCCGCTCGTCAACGCGGACGTTTTCCAGCAGGATGTGGGCGTTCTGGACCGTCCGCAGTGCGATCTTGTTTTCAATCTTGGTCCGCGTCACGCCGGGCAACGTGGCGTCGAGGATGAAACCACGGATCTGACCGCTCTCGGAGTCCTTCGCCCACAGCAGCATGTAGTCGCAGAACGTACCATTGCCAATCCAGCGCTTGGAGCCATTCAGAACCCAGGAGTCGGCTCCGTCCTTCCCCGGCACCCTGCTAGCGGTGGTCGCCATGCCGCCCGCGACGTCGCTGCCGTGGGCGGGTTCGGTGAGAGCGAACGCCCCGGTGATCCGCAGGCTCATGGCATCGGCCAGCAGCCGGTCCTTTTGCTCCGTCGAGCCGAAGGAATGCAGGGATTGCACGAACAGGTCGTGGTGGACCAGGAAAAAAGTGGCCAGGGACGTGTCCACCCGGGTCATTTCCGCCACGACCAGGCCGGAGAACAGGTTGCTGTAGCCGCGTTGGGCCGGAGTGCTTAGCCCCAGGGCGGCCAATTTGGGCAGAATATGTGCCGGGAATTCCGCCGCGTTCCACCAGGCTTCCGCCGACGGGGCTACTTCGGCCGCAAGGAAGTCGCGCAATTCGGCAAGCTTGGCGCGCTCGGCCGCATTCAGCAGCGATTCAAAACCGAAAAAGTCGGCCGGGGGCAATACCCCATCAAGACTCGTCATCGAGTCCGCCTTTCATGGATAGCAAACGAAGTTGAGCGGCCGCTGCAGCACCGACGGCCCCAGGCTTATTTGGGCTGCATCCGGATGGCGCCGTCCAGCCGGATCGTCTCGCCATTGAGCATCGGGTTGGCCACGATATGCTCCACCAGCGCCGCGTACTCATCCGGCTTACCCAGCCTGGACGGATGCGGCACCTGAGCCCCCAACGAGTCCTGCGCCTCCTGCGGCAGCCCGGCCATCATCGGCGTCTCGAAGATTCCCGGTGCGATGGTCATGACCCGGATCAGTGACCGCGCCAGCTCGCGGGCCAGCGGGAGCGTCATGGCGGCGACGGCGCCCTTGGAGGCCGCATAGGCGGGCTGGCCAATCTGGCCGTCGAAGGCCGCGACGGAAGCGGTGTTGATGATGACGCCGCGCTCGGAGGTCCCGTAACTGCCTGCCAATGGTTCGGTTCCGACCATTGCCTGCGCCGCCAGCCGCAGTACGTTGAAGGTACCCACGAGGTTGACCTGGATCACCTTGCTGAACGAAGCCAGCGGCAGAACTCCGTTCCGCCCGAGCACCTTTCCCGGAGTCGCGATCCCCGCACAGTTGACCACGATCCGCAGCGGGCCCATCTCGGCCGCTGCATCCACCGCAGCCTGAACCTGGGCCTCATCGCCGACGTCGGCCGGGACAAAAACAACCCGATCGCCCAGTTCTTCGGCATAGCGGGCGCCGGCGGACTGCGGCAGATCAACCAGGACGACGGCGGCACCCGCGGCGTGCAGGCGCCTCGCCGTTGCGGCGCCCAGGCCGGACGCGCCCCCGGTGATCAGCGCCACCGCATCTGTTATTTCCATCTGTGCACCCCGTCTTCTCCGGATTTGTCGCCCAGCTGTTGATGCCCAGCGCGCGGTCGGGGCCCTAACCCCTCGCGGAGGCGGCATTCCAACCCGTCCCGGGGAGAATCGCAGCGGGTTCTTCAATTGTTAGTGAAGCCTAACTGAAATTGATCCAGGTAGTAAGCTGCCGGCGCCGCGGCGCACGGGTAGCGTTGCTTCCATGCGGACCGAGGCCAGCGAATGGACGGACCGGGCCCAGATCGCGGCCGAAGCTGTCCAAGGCCGCTTTGGGCACCGATTGATTGGGTTGCCCGGAACGTGGATCGCCTCCGTTCAGCACCCAGCACACGCTGCCCCGGCACCTTGGACCGAGTGGCACTACTGGTGGCAGGCGCACTATATGGACGCACTGGTGGACTGGGCCGGGCGGCGGCAGACAGAATACGGCGAAGGGCTCCTGATCCCGGGCAGCGGAGGCCGGCGCGACGTGGACGCTGCCAGAGCGTCGGCTTCGGTGAGGACGCGGTCCGCGGCGGAATCCGCCAAGCCGGCGCTTCCGGCTCCGCTCTTGCTGGCGGGACGCCTGCTGCGCACCATCCGGATCCGTAACTATCTGCGCTTAACCAACAGTTACTACGACGACATGGCGTGGTTGGCGCTGGCGGCCGGCCGTGCCACCTCATTGGCCCGGGGCATCACGGGCAGCGATCTGCCCGGCGCCCGGCGTGCCATCCACACCCTTGGCGGGCGCCTGGTCCGGGGCCATACGCAGGATCTGGGCGGCGGGACCTTCTGGTCCACCGCACGCGACTTCAAAAACACGCCAGCCACGGCGCCGTCGGCCCTGTTTTTTGTCCGCAGCGGCGAGCGGGAGCGTGCCCTGCGCCTCGCTGACTGGCTGCGGCGGCTCCTCTACGATCCAGAACAGGGGTTGTATATGGACGGCGTTCATCCGCATCCCGACGGCCCCGTCGTCGAACGGACGATATACAGCTACAACCAGGGACCCATCCTTGCAGCGCTGCTGGAACTGGGCGGCGAACGCCATCTGTCGCAGGCGGCGGAACTTATTGACGCCGTCGCCCTCCGACTCACCGAGCCGTCCAGGCGCGACGACGGCCATTCGAGCGGCGGAGCTGCGCCCTCAACCAGCCGTCCTCTGCGGCTGCACGGCGGCGGCGACGGCGGGCTGTTCACCGGGATTCTGGTGCGCCACCTCGTCACTGCGGCATGTTGGCCCGGGCTGCCGGCGGACGCCAGAACGAAGGCCACCGCTCTGGTCCTGGACACGGCGGAGAGCCTGCGGACCGGCCGCGGGGGCAGCCCCCACCCAGTTTTCAGCTCCAGCATTTCCTGCCCTGCCGGGCAGGACTATCCGGATGGAGCCGCCCTTCAACTTTCTCCCCAGCTGCAGGCATGGACGATTTTCGAGGCGGCGTATCGGCTCACGAGCGCGTCCCTGGAGAATCCAGAGGGACGCCGTCGACCGGGTCCGCCATCCAGAAACAATTAAGTTACGTAAACGTTGCTTAATTCGAGTGATCCTCGTCACTCGCGGCCTTTTTGGCTTGGTAACTTAGGTATGGCTAACCTACAGTCGACTCAGGAAGCCGGCGAAAGTCCGCCGGGACCGAAGTTTTCAACCGCCAAGGAAAGGCCCCTCCGTGAAGTTCAGTTTCAAGGCATCCAAGCCTGCGGCGGCCGTTGCCGCGGCCACGGCCGCCCTCCTGGTGCTCTCTGCCTGTGGCAGCGGCGCTGCCGACGGCCCGGGCTCCTCGGCAAACGGGGATGGCATTACGGTCTACAACGCCCAGCATGAGGAACTGACGAAGGCTTGGGCGGACGCGTTCACGAAAGACACGGGCATCAAGGTCACGCTGCGCAGTGGGGACGATTCTGAATTGAGCAACCAGCTCATCCAGGAAGGTGAGAACTCGCCCGCGGATGTTTTCCTCACCGAGAACTCCCCCGCCATGACGCAGGTCGCGAACGCGGGTCTCTTTGCCGATATTGACGCCGCAACGGTGGCGCAGGTTCCGGCGCAGTACAGGCCCTCGACGAACAAGTGGACGGGCATTGCTGCCCGCAGCACCGTGTTCGCCTACAACAAGACGAAACTGAAAACGGACCAGCTGCCGAAGTCGATCATGGATTTGGCCGACGACAGCTGGAAGGGCCGCTGGGCCGCCTCCCCCTCCGGGGCGGATTTTCAGGCCATCATTTCCGCCATGCTGGAACTCAAGGGCGAGGACGCCACCTTGGCCTGGCTGCAGGCCATGAAGGACAACGTCAAGACCTATAAGGGCAACAGCACGGCCATGAAGGCAGTAAACGCCGGGCAGGTTGATGGCGCCATCATCTACCACTATTACTACTTCGGCGATCAGGCCAAGACGGCCGAAAACAGTAACAATGTGGCGTTGGAATACTTCAAGAACCAGGATCCGGGCGCTTTCGTGAGTCTGTCCGGCGGTGGAGTGCTGGCCTCCAGCAAGCACCAGCAGCAGGCACAGCAGTTCCTGAAATTCATCACCGGCACCGCCGGTCAGAAGATCCTGCAGACCGGGTCGTCCTTCGAATACCCGGTGGCCAGCAAGGTTGCAGCCAATCCTAAACTGGTGCCGCTAAAGGATCTGCAGGCACCTCAGATCGATCCGGCCAAACTGAACTCGCAGAAGGTCACGGAACTGATGATCAAGGCGGGACTACTCTAAAACAGTGGCACCAGCAAACATCACCGCCACCGCGGCGAATACCCGGGCGGCCGGTAGACCAGCGGGGGGCAGGGGCAAACGCCCGCGCCCTCCGCTGGTCGTCGTCGTGCTTTCGGTCCTGATCGCGCTCTTTGCCCTGATCCCGCTGGGGTACGTGGTGGACATGACCGTCAGCGCGGGCTGGGACGATATCTCCCGACTCATTTTCCGCCCGCGGGTGGGTGAACTGCTGGGTAATACCGTCGCGCTGGTGCTGATCACCGTGCCGCTGTGCCTGATCCTGGGGGTGGGGGGCGCGTGGCTGGTGGAGCGGACCAGCCTGGCCGGGCATAAGGCATGGTCCATCCTGCTCGCCGCGCCGCTGGCCATTCCGGCGTTCGTGAACAGTTATGCCTGGGTCAGTGCCATCCCCTCGCTGCACGGCGTTTTTTCCGGTGTCCTGATTTCCACACTTTCGTATTTCCCGCTTGTGTACATCCCGGTCGCGGCGACCCTGAGCCGGCTCGATCCCTCGCTGGAACAGTCCGGGGCTTCGCTGGGCCTCGGCGCCTGGCGGGTCTTTTTCCGTGTGGTCCTGCCGCAGCTGCGGCTGGCCATGGCCGGCGGTGCCCTGCTGGTCTCCCTGCATCTGCTGGCCGAGTACGGGGCTTTCGCCATGGTCCGCTTCGACACCTTCACCACCGCCATTTACGAGCAGTTCCAGTCCACCTTCAATGGCACCGCCGCCAACATGCTGGCCAGTGTCTTGGTCTTCTGCTGCCTGCTGCTGCTGCTGGCAGAGACCAGAGCCCGCGGGAGGGCCCGATACGAACGCCTCGGCTCCGGTGTCCAGTCCGCCCCCACCCGGCTAAAGCTGCGGCTTTACCATCTGCCGGCCCAGCTGGGACTGCTGGCACTGACGCTGCTGGCCTTCGGCCTGCCGCTGTTCTTCGTCTGCCGCTGGCTGATCGCCGGCGGACCCTCGATCTGGGTTCGCTCCGAGCTGCTGCCCTCCCTGCTGCAGACCCTGGGTTACGGGCTGGCGGGGGCTGCGGTGACCACCGTGCTGGCGTTTCCTTTGGCGTTGCTGGCCGTGCGCTACCCGGGCTGGCCCAGCCGGGCCCTTGAAAGCGTCAACTACATATCCAGCTCCATGCCCGGCATCGTGGTGGCGCTGGCCTTCGTCACCATCACCGTGCACTCGCTGCCGGCGATCTACCAAAGCGCCGCCGTCGTCGTCGCCGCCTATGTGCTGCTGTTCATGCCGCGTTCGCTGGTGAACCTGCGCGCCGGGCTGGCGCAGGCACCGCGCGAGCTCGACGAAGCGGCGCAGGCACTGGGTAAACCGCCGTTCGTGGCGTTCCTGAAAGTGACTCTGCGGCTGAGCGCGCCCGCGGCGGCCGGGGGTGCGGCGCTGGTGTTCCTGGGCATCGTGAACGAACTGACCGCCACGCTGCTGCTCTCCCCCAATGGCACGCACACCCTGGCCACCGAATTCTGGGCTTTGAGCAGTGAGATCGACTACGCCGGCGCCGCACCCTACGCGCTGCTGATGATCCTGCTCTCCGCGCCGATGACCTACCTCCTTTTCGCCCAATCCAAGAAAGCAGCCGGACAGTGAGCCAACCGCGCGAAACCCGGCCCCGCCCGGAATACGCCGCACCGCAGCGGGTTTCCGCGTCCATCGCGGCCAGCACCGACAATCATCTGGAGGTGGACGGTGCCACCAAGTCCTTTGGCGGAACGCAGGTCCTCAAGGGAGTCAACCTGGCCGTTGCTAAGGGCGGCACGACGGCGATCGTGGGACCGTCGGGCTCCGGCAAGACGACGCTGCTGCGCCTGATCGCCGGCTTCGAGGCCCCCGATGCGGGCAGCATCTCCCTCAACGGCCAACTCGTGGCCGGCGGCGGTACCTGGACCCCGGCGCACCGGCGGCAGGTCGGATACGTCGCGCAGGACGGCGCGCTCTTTCCGCACCTGAGCGTCGGTCAAAACGTGGCCTTCGGCCTGGGCAGGCATGGCCGCGCGGCCTCCGCACGGGTGGCGGAACTGCTGGAAATGGTTTCGATGGATCCGGCCTATGCCAAGCGCCGGCCCAACCAGCTCTCCGGCGGCCAGCAACAGCGCGTGGCCCTGGCCAGGGCACTGGCCCGCGAGCCGGAACTGATGCTCCTCGATGAGCCCTTCAGCGCCCTCGATGCCGGGCTGCGGACCGCAACCCGCCGCGCGGTCGCCAAAACACTCACCGCCGCCGGCGTCACCACCATCCTGGTCACCCACGACCAGGCGGAAGCACTGTCCTTCGCGGACCAGGTGGCCGTCATGCGCGACGGCCGACTGGCCCAAATCGGAAACCCCTTCGTGGTCTACACCCGGCCCGCCGATCAGGCCACCGCCGAGTTCCTCGGCGACGCAGTGATCCTCGAGGCCTGGATGGAAGGCACCCTGGCCACCTGCTCACTCGGCGGTATACCAGTCCGCCGGCCCCCGGCACAGGGCCGGGTCCGGCTGATGCTGCGGCCCGAGCAGATCCGCATCGCCGAGGACGGCCCCATCCGCGGCGTCGTGGTGGACACCGACTACTTCGGTCCGGAAACCACCGTGCGGATCCAACTGGCCCCACTAACCCCGGACCCCCGCCGACCGCCCGATCCGCACCAGCCCAAAGGCGGAGAAATCATCAGCATCCGGCACTGGAACGCCATGCTCGCCCGACCAGGCAACGAGCTAAGCCTGCGCGTCGTCGGCGAAGGCGTGGCATTCCCCTTCGCCTAAGCCGGCTTCGGCTGCGCGGGCACCGGGGTATACATCACCCGAGGCAGCGCGGTATCGTGAAAATCATCAGGCTGCTTACTAAGCAAGTGAAGCCATAGCCACCGTGCCGCTGCGGGGCTCGTGAATGGCGGTTACGGACCGCCCGCTCCCCGCCCGCCAGGTGAAAAGAAGGAGAAGTCATGAAAGCAGTAGTCTTCAAGGCGCCCTACAAGCTCTCCGTCGAAAACGTCGACGATCCTAAGATTGAACAACCGCTCGACGCCGTCATCCGCATTACCACCGCCAATATCTGCGGCTCCGATCTTCACCCCTACGAAGGGCGCGCCGAACTGGATGCCGGCATGGTGCTCGGCCACGAGAATATGGGCATTGTCGAGGAAGTCGGATCCGCCGTCAACCGGATCAGCGTCGGCGACCGGGTTTCCGTACCATTCAACCTTGCCTGCGGTACCTGCCGGAATTGCAACAACGGTTTGACCTCCGCCTGCCTGCGCGCCAATCCGTCGGGCCAGCCGGGGGCCGGTTACGGCTATCCCAATATGGGTCCCTACTGGGGCGGCCAGGCGGAGTATCTGCGGGTTCCATGGGCCGATTTCAATCTCCTGAAGCTCCCCAAGGGCAAGGAGCATGAATCAGACTTCACTATGCTCTCTGACATTTTTCCCACCGGTTACCACGGCACGGAAGCCGCGATGGTGGCACCTGGTAAATCGGTAGCCGTCTTTGGCGCCGGACCCGTCGGGCTCATGGCTGCGTACAGTGCCATCCTGCGGGGCGCCTCGCAGGTCTTTGTCGTGGACAAGGAACCGGACAGGCTGGCGCTGGCCGAAAAAATCGGAGCGACGCCCATAAATTTTGCTGACACCAGCGCCACCGAGGCCATCATGGCGGCGACGGATGGTTTTGGCGCCGATTGCGGCGTGGAGGCCGTCGGTTACCAGGCACACGACCATACCGGGGAGGAGCATCCCGAAATGGTCCTCGATGCCCTGGTGGACGTGGTCCGCGCCACCGGACACATCGGCGTCGTCGGCGTTTACATGCCGGAGGACCCCGGTGCCTCCAATGAGCTGGCCAAGCAGGGACGCGTTGCCTTCAACTATGGAAAGGCCTTCACCAAGGGCATCAGCATTGCGGGCGGCCAGTGTCCGGTCAAGAAATACAACCGGGAGCTGCGCGACCTCATCATTCGGGGGAAGGCCAAGCCGTCCTGGATCGTTTCCCATGAGTTGTCCCTGGATGAAGCGGTCGATGCGTATGACAAGTTCGACAAGCGGGTCGATGGCTATACAAAGGTATTGCTGCACCCCTGACCTGACCCTGACATCGCCGCCTTCCCGCCAGACCCCAACAGTTTCGCTCGGGTTTGGCGGCTTCGGTGGGGTTCGGGAACGAATTAGCGGCTTCCGTGCGGTTTCGCGAACGTACCAGCGGCTTCCGTAGGGTTTCGCACCGCGTCAGGGTCGCCGTTTCTGCGGATGGGGCGTCTCCCCACGGGAAAGCATCGCCACGAAATCGGTGATCTTCGCGGCCCTGACACCCGCTGTCTTGACTGCATTCACCCGATAGATGAGGGCGTACCGATTGACCGAGGTGAGGACATTGAACATGGCCTGAGCTGCGGGGTCGGCCGCAATGGCCGTGGCCAGATCGGCGGGAACCTCGGCGGCGCCCTGACCGGAGTACGCGACTTCCCACCGGCCATCCGCCTGCGCTGCGGCGACGGCGGCCTTTCCGGCGGACTGCAAACGGCCCTCCTCCTCCAGCCGCGCGATATTATCGACGTTGTTTTTGGACCAGCGGCTCCGTGCGGTCCGCGGGGTGAACCGGGTGAGGTAACTGCCGCCGTCGCGCTTGCCGATCACGCCGTCGATCCAGCCGTAGCACAGCGCCTCGTCCAACGCGGCGGCATAGGTCAAAGCGGTGATGGTGCCGCCCTTTTTGTGCAGCACCAGCCGAACCCCCGGACTGCTCGCATAATTTTCGGCCAACCACCCGTTCCACGCGGTGGCGTCCGGCAACAAAAGTTCGGACAGCTCAATTCCCATGCCGATACCTTAGCGTTCCGGTTGTTCGGGCCATTGGGACGAGGAAAAAATGACGCTCAGACCAGAGCCATCGTCCCGGTCCAAGTCCGTCCGCCGGATCAGCCCGGCGGCGGCGGCGGTGCGCTGGGACGGCAAATTTCCGACCGTTGTCCGGGCGATGACCGGCGTATCGGGAAAGTGCAATCGGGCCGACCCAACAGCATGCCGGGCGGCCTCCGCGGCGAAACCACTGCCCCAGGCGGACGGGGCAAGCCGGTAATACAGATTCAGTATGTCGCGCTCCAGCCACCTCCCGCGCCGCAGACCCGCAAAGCCTGCCGTGACCGCGCACGCCGGGTCCGGCTCAACCAAACCGCCGCCGCGCCCGTTCTCGTCCAACACTTCCAGCGTCCAGTAGCCAAAACCGTATCGCTGCCAGTGCCGGATCCATCCCTGCAGGCGACTCCGGCTCGCTTCCCTGTCCAGATCAGGGCCGAAAGGGTTGTGAATGTTGGTGGCCGGATCGGCGTGGATCGCGTACACCGCCGCCAGATCCGACTCCACTGGCCGGCGCAGCCGCAGGTGCTCAGTCCGGGCCGTTTCGAAACTGTCGGCAAGGCTGGTGGTCATGGAACCGAGACTACCAATGGGGCGTGCCCGCGCGGAAGGTGAGGCGCGTGGCCTCGCGGGAAGGATGCCTCCCTGGTGGCCGGAATTCGCCGCACACCGGACGGCCCACCGGCCGGATACCGGAGAAGCGCCCGCCATCCGGTAGAACAGAGGTATGAGCGTTCGCACCCCAGACCCTTATCCCGGCTGGCTTTCGGAAGATGATCTTTACGAGGCCCGACACCGGCTCCCCATGGTTTACGTGGAAGCCGTGCCCGTCCGGCTGGACCCGTTGGGTTATGTCAACGAAGTGGGTCTGCTGCTGCAGGCGGATGACGACGGCGCCATGGTACGCACGCTGGTCTCCGGCCGGGTTCTCTATCGGGAAACGGTGCGGGCGGCGCTGCTGCGCCATCTGGAAAAGGACCTCGGTCCAATGGCACTGCCGCAGATGCCGCTGAGCCCCGTCCCCTTCACGGTGGCTGAGTACTTTCCGGCGCCGTCGCACACCGGCTTCACTGACGAACGGCAGCATGCAGTTGCCCTAGCCTACGTCGTTGCCGTTGCGGGCGAATGCAGCCCGCGGCAGGATGCCCTGGAGCTGACCTGGATGACACCGCGCGAGGCGCTCAGCCCCGGTGTTCAAAGTGAATTCACCGGCGGCAAGGGCGAACTGGTCCGGCAAGCGATGGCCTTTGCCGGAATCAGCGCGTAGGGCCGGCTCCCTGCCCGGCCGGCATCTTTTCTATACTGGAACAACAATGTATAACGAGCTGAGGTCCCGGACATGACTGACACTGCCGCGGACGAGAACAAGACACGCAAGAACGTCCAAGACGACACGGGGGCCGGACTCAGTTCCGACAACCCAAAGCCAGGCGGCAGCCCGAAGCCGGACAGAGCAGTCCGCTTCCAAAAGGTACCTGTGGAACGGGTAGCCCCGGGCTCCACAGTTAAGACACCGCAAGGTGCCGCCGTCGAAATCCTGTCGATCCGCTGGGAAAGCGATGACTATGGCAACGACGCCGTCGCCATCCTTGGATACGGCAAGGATCAGCAGATCCGGATTGCGGCGGGCGCCGGAGTCCACCTCTCCGGCCGGTCCGTGCCGCAGAGCCAACCCTCGACTCCCCCGCTGCCGCTCATTCCTGCGGAGGCTGGCACCGCCGAGGCTGTGGTGGCCCGAACCGCTGCGGCCCACGGCGGTCACGAAACCATCCAGCGGCTGGCCGCCCGACTGGCCAAGGGACTGAACCTCAAATCCGGGGCAAACCTGCAGGACGTCCGGGATCTGGCACAGGTCCTCTTTGTGGAGCTCAGCGATGAGGCCAATGCCGTGACCGTCAGTGAGCTCATTACCGGCCTGCCCTTCGACGGGAATCCCGGCCGCTGGACGCCCGTGGAACAATGTCTGGCTCTAACCCACTACATGGCCCGTCTGCACGGGAATACCGCCGAGGCGGAGCGGCTGGCCGGTCTTCTCCGTGCGCCGGACCGGGCGGAGACGGATCCCTTCCGGGCCAAGATCTCCGCCGTCGTCCGGCAACGCAGCCTGAATGAGCCGAACCTTTACGACAAGGAAATCAGCCGCACCGCTGCCGCCGGTGACCGGCGGACGGAGCTGGAATGGCGCGCGCTCCGGCTGAACACACTGCTGCATCTCCTGGCGCACGGCGGCTCCGAAACCTTCGACGACGCCGAGCTGGAGCGCAGGATCAGCAACGAACTTACCGAGATCCGGGCCAACCACCCCGGATGAGCCCCGCTCCCAACTGACTAACAGCAGATGCACTCAAAAGCCGTTTTGAGTGCATCTGCTGTCACTCAGTTGGGGGGTGCGCGGGAAGGGGAGTGCGCGGGAAGGGGAGTGCGGGAAGGGGAGGCGCGGGCGAAGGGGAGGTGCGGGGTAGGTGCGCGCGGTCGGGACGGGGTGGGGGTAACGGCAAAGTCTGGACCCTCCACGGTTCACCGGAGTAGATTCGGGCTATGGACAAGAACCAGCTGTCAGTCCACATCAATGCCGATGCGGAACAGGTCTGGAGGATGCTCCGCGAGCCGGCGAAACTGGCGCAATGGCACGGCTGGGAGATGGATGGTCTCGCCGACGAAATCCAGGAAATTTATTACCGCTCCGTCCGGGAGGGCCCCGACCACCTGAGCCTGGATCTGGACATGGGAGACATTTTCCGGCTTGAACCCGTACCGGACGGGACTGTCCTGACCATGAAGCGGGGCAAGGCCACCGGGGAGTGGGAAAAGTACGACGACGACATCACCGAGGGTTGGTCGATGTTCATGCAGCAGCTGCGCTTTGCTTTGGAGCGCCACCCGCACGGCACCCGGCGGACGGTGTACGCGGATGGCAACGCTCCGTCGTCGGCCTCGCTTTGGCAAAAGCTGGGCATCGACACCGGCTGGCTGCCCGAGCCGGGCGAGGAATATGCACTGCGGCTCTCCACCGGACATGACCTCGGCGGCAGGGTCTGGTACCGCGGTCCCACCCAGCTGGGTCTGACAGTGCGAGGCTACGCCGAGCACGGAGACGGCCTGCTGATCCTGGCCGAGCAGGCACCCCTGGAGGGGATCCGCCCGCATAAGGGTGCACAGGTGATTGCGTCGACGTACGACCTTGGTGCGGCGGCGTATCAAGAAGTCGCGGAACACTGGGAAACATTTATGGAGCGGCACTACCCCGAGGGGTAGTACCGCTCCATAAGGCCCTGCCCGGACGAGGGCAATGACGACCTCCGGACGGGGGAACCAGGGACTGCGCCTAAGGAATCGGCGTGACCGGCAGTTCCTGCGCCACCTTGACGACTCTGGGGTCATTTTCGTTGGCACCGTAGTCCGAGCCGCGGGTAATGTCCTTGCCGTCGGCCAGCTTCATGGCACGGAAGACCAGTGTCAGCACCACCGAGACAATCACATTGACCGCAAACGCCACCACAGCGATGTAGACCTGGACACTCGTGCCCGGAATCGCAGCGATTGAGCCGCCGAAGTGAGCCTTTGTCGCGGGATTGATGACGTTGTAGGCTGCCACCGTGCCATAGATGATTCCGGCCGCCCAGCCAGCAAACAGTGCCCAGCGGTGGAACCAGCGGGTGTACAGGCCGGCCACGATGGACGGGAAGGTCTGCAGGATCCAGATCCCACCGAGCAGCTGCATGTTGATTGCCGCCGACTGGTCCATGGCAATCACGAAGATCAGCGCACCAAACTTCACCAGCAGCGAGACCAGCTTGGAAACCTTGGCTTCCTGCCGCGGACTGGCGTTGGGGCGGAAGACGTCCCGGTAGATGTTGCGGGTAAACAGGTTTGCCGCCGCGATGGACATGATGGCAGCGGGCACCAGGGCGCCCACGGCGATCGCGGCCAGGGCAATGCCGGCAAACCAGGACGGGAAGTTGTCCAGGAACAGCTGCGGAACGATCAGCTGGGGATTGATCTTTCCGTTCAGCTCGATCGGCTTGGTGCCGGCGGCAATGGCAACGTAACCGAGCAGGGCCAGGAAGCCCAGCACCAGCGAGTACAGCGGCAGCAGCGCCGCATTCTTGCGGATCGTGTTACGGCTCTTGGTGGCCAGCACGCCGGTGATCGAGTGCGGGTACATGAACAGCGCCATGGCCGAACCGATGGCCAAGGTCCAGTACGCGGAGTAGCTGGATGCGCCCGGGATGATCGAACCCACGGCCTTGCCGGTGGTGGGGTTGATCGCAGACAGCTTGGTCTGCGCGGCACCGAAAATGTGCTCCCAGCCGCCGAACTTGCTGGGCAGGTAAATGATGGCCACGATCACGGCCAAGTAGATCAGCACGTC
Organism: Paenarthrobacter sp. Z7-10; assembly: GCF_026932795.1. Classification (GTDB taxonomy): domain Bacteria; phylum Actinomycetota; class Actinomycetes; order Actinomycetales; family Micrococcaceae; genus Arthrobacter_M. Next base: position 47,644 of record NZ_JADPVH010000015.1, read on the forward strand.
CTTGACCACAGCGATCATGGCAGGGGCACGCAGGCCGGACATGTACGTGTACGCGGCCAATACCACGAAGGCGATGATCAATGGCAGGTCGTTGAGCAGCCAGTTATCTCCACTGCCGACACCCAGCACTGTCAGCACGGCTTTAATACCCACCAGCTGCAGCGCAATGTAGGGCATGGTGGCCACGATGCCTGTCACAGCGATCGCGATGGAAAGCGGTCGGCTGCCGTAGCGGCCGCCGATGAAGTCCGCCGTGGTGACGAAGCCATGCCGGTGCGAGACGGACCAGAGCCGGCTCATCAGCAGGAAAACAATTGGATACAGGACCACGGTGTACGGCACCGCGAAGAATCCGCTGACGGCCCCGGTTGCCCACATGGCCGCGGGCACCGCGACGAAGGTGTACGCCGTGTAAAGGTCCCCGCCCAGCAGGAACCACGTGATCCAGGAACCGAATTTGCGCCCGCCCAAGCCCCATTCGTCCAGGCTGTGCAGTCCTTCCTTGCCACCGCCGCGCCAACGGGCGGCGTAGAAGCCCAGGATGCCCACCAGGATGAACAGGATAATCACAACGGTTAGGGCAACGCCGTCGACGCCTTTCGCCCCTCCCGCCGCCAAAATCGAGGAACTGTGCTCCATGATCACTTAACCTCACCGCCGCCGTCGGCCGTTGTTGTTGTTTGCCCGCCGTTGCCCTGCTTCAGGACGTTCCGCCGGCGCTGGTCTTCCTTGGTCATCAGCCAATACGAGATGCCAATCAGGGCCGCATCGATGGGCACCCACATCATCTGGTACCAGTAGAAGAACGGCAAACCGCCCAGGGACGGATCCGCGTGCGCGTACATTGGCACGATCAGCGGAAAGATGATGGCGATAGCCAGCAAGATGCCGCTGATGACGTACGGCGCTGGTCTGGCCGGGCCCCGTGTGGGTATATCCGGCGAGCTTTCGGTGGTGGACATGCGCAACTCCTCTGACATCTGTCCGCTGATTCTGACCTGCTTATCTTAGTGACCTGCGCAACTATGCGCTCCACGTGCGGCGGATCGAAATTCCGTGTCGCGGGCCGCAGCCGGAATTGCTGGCAAAATGAGGAGGTGCCTTTCTCAGCCAAGCAATCCCAATTCTCCTTTGCCGTCCGCACGCGCCTTGCCGATTCGTGCGCGCCCGGCGGCGGCCGAACGGTGGCCAATGGCGGCTCGTTCCAGGGCCGCACCGGAATTATCACGACTCCGCACGGCGTCATCCAAACCCCGGCTTTCATCGCCGTCGGCACCAAAGCCACGGTGAAGGCCGTGCTGCCTGAGGCAATGAAGGACCTCGGCGCACAGGCCCTGCTGGCGAACGCCTATCACCTTTACTTGCAGCCCGGTGCAGATTTGGTGGACGAAGCGGGCGGCCTGGGACGCTTCATGAACTGGGCGGGACCCACCTTCACAGACAGCGGCGGGTTCCAGGTGATGTCGCTCGGCTCCGGATTCAAAAAGGTGATCAGCATGGACACGGCGGCGGGCGACGGCGGCGCGGGCGACGGCGGTCAAAGTCACCTCGGAGGTCCGGCCGACGGCGGTACTAATGCAGGCGGCGCGGCCGACGGCGGTAGCGGGGATGCAGGCCCCGACGACAGAGTGGCGGCCGGCAAGGAACGGCTGGCCCACATCGACGACGACGGCGTCTGGTTCAAGTCTCATCTGAACGGCGACCGGCACCGCTTCACCCCCGAGGTGTCCATGGCCGTCCAGCATCAGCTCGGCGCGGACATCATGTTCGCCTTTGATGAGCTCACCACCCTGATGAATTCCCGCAGCTATCAGGAGATGTCCCTCGAACGGACCCGGCGCTGGGCCGAACGCTGCGTCGTCGAGCATTTCCGCTTGACCAAAGAACGGGACGCCAAGCCTTATCAGGGCCTTTTCGGAGTCATCCAAGGCGCCCAATATGAGGACCTGCGCCGGAAGGCCTGCCGGGACCTGGGTGGCATGAACTTCGACGGCTTCGGCATCGGAGGGGCGCTGGAAAAGGAGAACCTGGGAACTATCGTGCGCTGGTGCAGCGAGGAATTGCCCGAGGACAAACCGCGGCATCTGCTGGGCATTTCCGAGCCGAATGACATCTTTGCCGCCATCGAGAACGGCGCGGACACCTTTGATTGCGTCTCCCCCACCAGGGTCGCAAGAACCTCTGCGTTCTACACCCCGCATGGACGTCGGAATCTTTCCAACGCCCGCTTTAAGCGTGACTTCGGGCCGCTGGTGGAGGGCTGCGACTGCTATGCCTGCGCCAATTACAGCCGCGCCTACATCCACCACCTGTTCCGGGCAAAGGAAATGGTCTCGGCCACACTGGTTTCCATCCACAACGAACGCTTCGTGGTCAAGATGGTCGACGACGCCCGTCTCGCCATCGAGGACGGCAGCTTTTTCGATTTCAAGGCCGAAACTCTGGCGAACTACTACGCCGGGCACTGACTCTGAGCACACGAAAATTCCTGAATCAGTCGGGTCGCGAACAGCAGCACTGGGGCTGCGGCACCACTCCCAGCAGGTCCTAACCTTCTTTTCCGCTGGCCAAGAAGGTTGGTACAAAGCAGGCTTCAGGTTAGCGGTGGGTCACGATGGGCACTAAACACATCCGGCTGTAAGCGGGCTGATAAAAAAGAGTCAAAAGCCTTTACATGTGAGTCATTACACATAAAGGTAGAAGCAGTGGCTGCACCTCTCCGTTGAGAGGCCGCCGCTGGGGGCCTGGGTATTCCGCTCGGTGATCCCCACTTCACCGTATTGCCGCGGCGCTTGGGGGCAGCAGTCACCTCATGCACGGCTCAGTAACGCCGTGGCGATCATGCATGAGGAGTTCGATGAGTAAGCAATCACGTCGAGCCAGATCACAAATTCTGGCGACTCTAACGGGATTGGCCATCGTCGCAACCATGGGCAACGCAGCCATGGCCGACGACTCCAAGCCACCCAGCAATCTGGCAGTGGGGATTTCGGGCCAGAAGGCACCCGCACAACTGAAACCGGCCCAAAAAATGCACGGAAACCTCAATTCCGCCTCGGGGCCGGTTTCCGTTTATGTTCAGTTCAAGGGTCAGGGGACCTTTGCAGCCACCCAGTCCCAAAAAGCCCAGGACGGCACAGCGAAGCCGGTGGACAAATCGGGGCTGGTCAAGCAGCTCAGGGCTGGCATAGAAGCCACAGCCAAGGCTGTGACTGGCGCGGCATCCGCCAAGCAGATATACATCACCACCAACACCCTTCCCGGCGTAGCCATCATCGGCGATGCCGCTAAAGTCCGGGCGCTCGCCAACCGGGACGACGTCGTCAAGATCACCCCAATCGTGGCAAAGTCCTACCAGAACAAGGGCACTGACATCGACACCAAGGCCCTGAACGCCTGGGTGCAAAATCATCAGACCGGAGCGGGTGCGACGATTGCCGTGCTCGATACCGGTCTGGACTACACGCACGCGGACTTCGGCGGCCCCGGAACCACGGCGGCCTTCGCGGCCGCCAAGGCGATGACGGATTTGCCCCCTGCCAGCGCCAACCTTTACGACCCGGCCAAGTTCGCCGGCGGCTATGACCTGGTAGGCGATGACTACAACGCGGGCTCGACGGATCCGGCAGCACGAATGCCGCATCCCGACGGAAACCCGCTGGACTGCGCAGGCCACGGCAGCCACGTTGCCGGTACCGCAGCAGGCTTCGGCCTGAAGGCGGATGGAAGCACCTTCACCGGCGACTACACCAAATTGACGGCGGCCGAAGTCAACGCGATGAAGATTGGTCCCGGCTCCGCCCCAATGGCCAAGCTGGTTTCGCTGCGTGTCTTTGGCTGTGAGGGGTCTTCCGACGTCGTCGGCCTGGCACTGGATAAGGTGCTGGACCCCAATGGGGACGGCGATTTCAGCGACCGCGCCAACGTGGTCAACATGTCGCTGGGTTCCGATTACTCCCCGACGGACGACCCGGAAAATGACATTGTTAACGCCCTGACCGACCTCGGCGTCCTCTCCGTGGTCGCCTCGGGAAATGCCGGCGATGTGTACGACATCGGTGGTTCCCCGGGCAACGCCAAGTCTGCGCTCACGGTCGCCAACTCCGTCGGCTCGCAGGCCGCAGTGGACCGGATCGACGTGCTGGCTCCGGCGGACAAGGTTGGTTCCGTTGCTGGCCAGTATTCGGCTAACTTCAACTATTCCGATCCTGCGGTCACGCCGGCGATGCTCAAGGGCACCGTCCAGTTCGCGTCCGGTACGAACAACACCGGTTGCAATCCGTTTACGACGGCTGAGGCTGCGGTCTTTGCTGGCAAATGGGTGATGCTCAGTTGGGATGACAACGACGCGACCCGCGAATGCGGCTCCGCAAAGCGATACGGCAATGCCGAAGCTGCCGGCGCAAAGGGCGTCGTCTTCGATTCCCAGCGGACCGTTTTCGAGGCCGGCATCGCCGGCAACGCGACGATCCCGGGTGTTCAGTTCAATAAGGCGGCCACGGATTCGCTGACTCCCGCCGCCAAGGCTGGAACTCTGCAGATTCAGCTCAACCCGAACTACAAGGGTGCTGCCTCTGCCCCCACCGGGGCCTTGGATACGCTGAATTCCAGTTCCTCCCGCGGCGTCCATGGTTCCAACGGCATCGTCAAGCCCGACGTTGCTGCCCCCGGAACATCGATCGGCTCGGTTGGTGTTGGATCCGGTAACGGAATCGCAGTCATGAGCGGCACGTCGATGGCCACCCCGCACGTGGCAGGCATCGCAGCCCTGCTTTACGCCAAGGGCGGTATGACGCCGTACCAGGTCAAGAGCACCATCATGAACACCGCCAATGTGGACATCATGGCCGGTAACGTGGCTTATGGACCCAACCGGGTAGGTTCCGGCCGGGTCAACGCCTTGGATGCCGTCAGTGACAGTGTGCTGGCCTTCGCTTCCAATGATCCGTCGCTGACCAGCGTCAACTTCGGTGTCGTCGAGGTGGCTGATCAGCCGGTCACGGTGACGAAGAAGATCACCGTACAGAACCGGAGCAACTCGGTGCAGACGTTTGACGCCTCGTACCTGCCTGCTACGGAAATGCCGGGAGTTGCATACAGCGTTTCGCCCGTCTCCATCATGGTTCCAGCCAATTCATCGGCAGCTCAGGTGTCCATCACCATGACGGTGGCCGATCCCACCAAACTGGCGAAATCCCTCGATCCGACCATGTCCGCCACCCAGTTGGGTGGCGTGCCGCGGACGTACCTTGCGGATGCCTCCGGACGGGTACAGCTGAAATCGGCCAATTCCCCCACCCTGCGGGTTCCGGTCTATGCAGCACCGAAGCCCGTCTCCACGATGACTGCGGGTTCGAAGATCACCTTCAAACCGTCGGAAACCACGGCAAATGTGACCCTGACTGGACGTGGGGTTTTGCAGGGCACGGGAACACAGCAGTTCATCTCCATCGCGGCTCCGTTCGAACTCGGTGCTAGCAGCGAGCGTAAGGCAGACAACCCGGTGGCAACGGTCACCAACAAATCCATGGATCTGCAGTACGTTGGAGCATCCACGACGGTTCCCGCCGTGGTCAAGGCCGGCGGTGACGTCGCCAAGGACGGCATGATCAACTTTGGTATCAGCACCTGGGGCGACTGGCCGGCATTGCTGGCCTCGAGCGGGATCAGCGTGGAGATCGACACCACCGGCGACGGCAAAGCCGATTTCGAAACCTACACCGCAGTTGTCGACGGTTTGGATGGCATCGTGGTGTTCACCGATGAGCTCAAAGCGGACGGCACCAGGGAGACTGTGGATCAGCAATTTGCCAACGGCCTGCCTGCGGACGCTAAGGGCAATACGATTGACACCAACACCTACGACACCAACACGGTGATGCTGCCGGTGCTGGCGTCCTCGTTGGGTCTGGATCTGACCAAGTCGGCACCGATCAGCTACAAGGTAGTCACCTACAGCTCCTACAGCATCGACAAGTCCGGGCAGAACGTGCCGGTTGACCAGACCCCGGCAATCGCTTTCAACCCGGTCACGCCGAATCTGTGGTTCGAGGGTTCCGCCCCCGATTCATTGTTTGTCGATGCCAACGCAACCCAGCTGACCGTGCACCGCGCGTCGAAGGGCACGAAGGCTAAGGCGCTGTTCCTGCACCTGCACAACGCAACGGGTCAGAAGGCTGAAGTTGTTGCAACCGAAAATGGCAAGCTCCGGTTCAGCGATGTACCCGGCACGAAGTTCGAGGCGGACATCAACTGGATGGCTGACAACGGACTGACCACCGGATACCCGGACGGCACCTACCGGCCCTACGGAACCATGAACCGCGATGCCATGGCGGCGTTCCTCTACCGCCTGGCTGGTTCGCCGGCGTACTCCGCACCCGCGAAGTCGCCGTTCACGGACATCAATCCGAACACCCAGTACTACAAGGAAATGTCCTGGATGTCCTCGATGAAGCTGTCCATGGGATACGACGACGGGTCTTACCGACCGTTGTCCGCCGTGAACCGCGACGCGATGGCCGCCTTCCTGAAGCGATTCGCCGGGGACTACTGCATGATCCCGGCCGCGAAGGATTACGAGGCTCCCGCAACCTCCGAGTTCAAGGATGTCGCCACGAACAACGAGTTCTACAAGGAAATCTCGTGGATGGGTGACACGAAGATCTCCACCGGTTACCCGGATGGGAGCTACCACCCGCTGGAAGCTAACACCCGCGAGGCGATGGCCGCATTCATCCACCGCTTGGACACCTATGAGGGTGCCAATGGAGGGTGCCACCCCACTACCCCGTGATCTGATCGTCTGGTGAGCTTGCGAGCCAGTGAGCACGGAAAGTGAATAGTAGGTAGGTAAGCAGCAGAGGTGGTCCGGGCTCTCCGGGCCACCTCTCTTGCGTCCCTGCCCCTTGCGTCCATCGACTGAGCGCGTGGTGCGCGATACAGCCCCGTATCGAGCACCAACCGCTCACTCGTTTCCGAAATAGGGTGGGTGCCGCCGGAAGCGGGTGGGGGTCCCGGAAAGGGTGGCGCTTCCGGAAGAGGGTGGCGCCGCCGGAATAGGGTGGGGGCAGCCGGGGTTGGCAAGTGTGAACATGGAAGCGGCATGAAGGCGAGGAGCTGGCATGAAAGTTGAAATCTGGTCCGATGTGGCCTGCCCGTGGTGCTACATTGGCAAACGCCGTTTTGAGGCGGCCCTCGCAACCTTCCCGCACAAGGACGAGGTTGAGGTCCAGTGGCGCAGCTACCAGCTGGATCCGTCGTTGCCGGAGCATTACGACGGGACCGAGCTGGCATACCTCAGCGAGCGCAAGGGGATGGCCGAGGACCAGCTGCGCGGCATGTTCGCGCACGTCACCGAACAGGCTGCCGGCGTGGGACTGCGGTACGACTTCGGCAAGGTGGTGGTCGCAAACAGTTTCGGTGCCCACCAGCTGCTGCATCTGGCCGCCGCGCATGGCCAGGCCGACGGCGTTAAAGAGGCCCTGCTGTCAGGTCATTTCGAGCACGGCGAGGACATCGGCAGCCGCGGGTTTCTGGTCCGCACCGGGACCCACCTGGGCCTCGATCCGGAGGAGATTAATCAGGCGCTGGACTCCGAACGCTATGCCGACGACGTTCGGCAGGACTTTGAGGAGGCCCGCAGCCTCGGCGTGACAGGCGTCCCCTTCTTCGTGATCGACCGCACGTACGGCATCTCCGGCGCCCAGCCGTCCGAGCTGTTCACCCAAGCACTCAACGAAGCCTGGCAAGCCACTCATCCGCTGGTCATGGTGCCGAGCGGAGACTCCGCGGCCTGTGGTCCGGACGGCTGCGCCCGCTAGCGCTGCAGGACGGCCACCCCAAAGGGATCCAGCCGCAGCGCTTCCACGTTTGCACCGTCCAGGGTCCGCAGTCCGGCGTCTGCCGGCAGCGATACGTCGGCAGGCTCGGCGTGCTGGCTGACGAGCACCACGAACTCCCGACCATCCGGATGCAGCAACGAGTCCACGAACAGCAGCGGGTCCGCCAGCTCCAGCGTGGGCCCGATGCAGGCAACCGCAGCCAGCGCCTGGTAAAGCCGGTGGGTGTCTTCGGGGTTAACGCCTCCCTGCGCCGACGCTAGGTACTCCAGTGGATAGGTGCACAGCACCGTCCGCCCGGCGCCATGCTCCTTGACGATCAGCGCCGGGTTGCCATGCGCGTCAGTCGCTATGACGGTGCCATCGGTGAGTGTAACCGGCAGGAAGGCGCGTGCGTGGGCGTTGCCGGCCGCGGTAAAACGGAGCACATCACCGGCCTTCAACGTGCCGAAATCCGTGTTGAAGGTCAGCTCTACCACCTCGTCCCGGATCGGATTGTTCAGTCCGTAAACCAGCTGGCGTTCAACGCCGAAGATTTCCTCGGTGGAAATCCACCACGGCCCGCGCTGCGCCCCGGTTTCACCCACACAGTAGGAGGCATAGATGGTGGCACCGGAACGGGCCAGCTCCGGCAGCTGCAGCCAGGACGGGCCGGTCAGCGCCTTGATGGAGGGCAGCAGATACAGGCCGTACCCCTCCGGTAGGCCGCCGTCCTCGGTTTCCCGCACGACGGCGAGCGGAAGATGCGCCTCGTGCGCGGCCACATAGGACTGCTCGGCCGTCCGCACGATCAGGGTGCGCTCCTCCTCTTGCGTGAACGGGTAGTCCGCGGCGAGATAGGAGGTCAGCACCAGTGCCGTGGATACCTCAGCCCGCTGCAGCCGCGGCAGATCGATCGCCCGCAGCGTGTCGGTGAAGGCCTTCAGCTCCCGCAGCGCAGGCTTAGGGGCGCCGGCGGCATCGGTGATGCCGAAATGCAGCTCAAAGGGGTGGTGACTGTAGGGACGCTGCTCCACGATGGCGTCGTAGTCCGTGTTGTTCCACGCAATCCAGCCCGTGGCTCCGGCCAGCAGTGTGTTGTACAGCAGTTGGCGGTAGTAGTGGCCGGCGTTGGCGTTGGAGACGAAGTCGCTGGAAAGCCCGAACTCCTCCATCACCACCGGCTGTCCGGTCATCGAGGCCATTTCGCAGATGAAGGCCGCCTTCAGGTGCTGCCGGAGCACGTCGGTTTCCATCCGGTACACATGCGGACCGACGAAATCCACAAAGGGCGCCAAATCCGTGAGCGAAAAACCGTTGTCATGACCGGTCGTCTCAATTCCCCACGCACCGTCACCGATCGAGACCGGCTGCCGGCCACCGCCGGCCAGCACCGCATTGACCATCAGTTCAGACCACGCCGCCACCTCGGCGCGGCTGGCCTCTCCGCCGTAGATCGGCACTTCGTTCGTGATCAACCAGCCAGCCACCGCGGGATGGGCGGCATACCGGGCGGTGAGGGATTTGATGTACCAGGTCTGCCGGTTGACGAACCAGACGTCGGTGTACAGATTCCGGCCCGCGCGCCACGACGGGTCCCAGTTTTCCCCTGACATGTGCCCCACGATGAATGTCGGAATGGTGCTCATGCCAATTTCGTGGTGCGCCTGCAGGAAATCGGCAAAGTGCGCGCAGCATTGTTCATCCAACCGGTCCGGCTCCGGCTGGAAGTCCGGCCAGTAGAAGAAGGACCGCGTCATGTTCAGCCCGTGCTCCGCCAGCACCTGCAGTTCCTGGCGCACCACGGCGCCATCATAGTTGCGCCACATCAGCGGCCCTCCGGTCCGGGACCAGAAGTTCGCCCCGAGCCAGACCACTGAGCCGGCGCCGCCATCGTCGTCGTCGTCGTTTCCTGCAACCTTGGCGAAGTGCCGCCTCATCCTCGTGCCTTTCCTGTTCGGGATTACTTGACGGCCCCGGCGGTCAGTCCGGCAACGAAGTTACGCTGCAGCAGCAGGAAGCCGATGACCACCGGGACACTGACCACCAGGGACGCGGCCATGATTTGGTTCCAGTACACATTGGTCTGGGTGGAGTAGAGCTGCAGTCCCACGGCCAGGGTCCGGTTGGCGTCAGTGGTCATCACCGAGGCAAACAGGACCTCCCCCCAGGAAGTCATGAAAGAGTAGATCGCCACGGCTATCAGGCCCGGTCGGGCTGCGGGCAGGACCACCCGCATCAGCGCACCCATCGGGCCGCAGCCGTCCACCTTCGCCGCCTCGTCAAGTTCACGCGGGATGCCGTCAAAATACCCGGCCAGCATCCAGATCGAGAAGGGCAGCGAGAAGGTCAGGTAAGTGATGACCAGGCCCAGCCGGGTCCCGACCAGCTGGATCCCCACGGTTGAGTTGATGTTCACGAAAATCAGGAACAACGGCAGCAGGAACAGCACGCCGGGGAACATCTGCGTCGAAAGCACCGTGGTGGAAAAGACCGAACGGCCCAGGAAGCGGTAACGCGAGATCGCGAAGGAGGCAAAAACGGCGATGATCAGGGACAGAATGGTGGCCGCGCCGGCGACGATGACGCTGTTGACGAAGTAACTGGCCAGCGGCACCGTTTTCCACATGTCCACAAAGGGCGCGAAGGTCACCGTGCTGGGCCACCAGGTGAAGGCGCCCTGCACATCGCTCAGCGGTTTCATTGCGGAGGTGATCATCACGTACACGGGCACCACGGTAAAGACCGTCAGCACCGCGACCACAACAATCCGGAAAACCTTGGCGGGAGTTGTTTCATGCACGATGGGACCTCCGGTTCAGCACACTCAGGTAGATCCCGCTCACCAGCAGGAGGAAAAGCAGCAGCAGCACCGACATGGCGGCTCCGGAGCCAAAGTTCCAGGTCAGGAAGGACGCGTTGTAGATATGGAAGGAAATCAGGTCTCCGGCCGGCGGCTGGGCGTTGCCGAAGAGCACAAAGGGAGTGTTGAAGTCGTTGAAGGTCCACAGGAACATCACCAGGATCAGTACCATGTTCACCGGCCGCACCATCGGAAGCGTAATGGAACGCCACTGCCGGAAAGGCTTTGCTCCGTCCACTGCTGACGCCTCGTAGACGTCGTGCGGGATGGACTGCAGACCCGCCATCAGCATCAGGAAGGCGAACGGCCACAGCCGCCAAATGGCGACGACGACGACGGCGGCGAAGGCATTGTTGCCGATCAGCCAGAACGGCTTGTCCCCGCCGATGCCCAGGTTGTCGAAGATGAAGTGGTTGACCGCCCCGGTATCCTTCTGCAGCATAAACTTCCAGGCGATGATGCCTGCGTACATCGGCAGGGCGTACGGGACCAGGAAGAGGGTGCGGATGAAGCCGCGGCCCCAGAATTCCTTCTGCAGGGCCACCGCGGCCGCCATGCCCAGGATCCAGGAGATGCCAACCACCAGCACGGTGAAGGCGCAGGTAATCAGGAACGACTGCAGCAGGGCCGCACCGACGGCGCCGTTGAAATCCAGAGCCACCGAGTAGTTCTTGATTCCGGTGACCGGTGCCTTGCCCCAGTTGGCGATGAAGGCCTTGGTCAGTTTGAGGAAGCTCATCCAGATGCCGGTGAACATCGGGATAACGTGAATCACCAGCTCGAAGACGACGGCGGGCGCCAACAGTGCGTAGGGCAGCCACCAGCCGGACGGCCTGGGTCGGCGCGGCTTTTTGGCCCCGGGCGTGGCGGGCTTGTTGGACGTTGGAGTGGCAGTCGCAGCAGTCACGAGGGACTCCCCTTTCTGTTCTGGACCTGGGTCACCGCCCGGGCGGGCGGGCGGTGCTGCTGACCGGAAGCAGGCCCGAAACGTGTTCCGCGGGCCTGCTTCCGGTCCTCCTGCTGTTATCCGGCCGCGGCCACCTGCTGCTCGGCGGTTTTCATGGCGTTGTGAATGTCATCCGTGCTGACCGTTCCGCCGGAGGCGATCTTGGCGAACATCTGGTTCATCGCCTTGCCGACGGTGCTTTCAAACTGATCCTCCGCCGGAACCAGCGGAAGCGGCTTGGATTTCGTGGCGTAGATGTCCGCGAACGTCTTGGCTTCCTCCGGATTGTCGGTGAAGTTCGGCGTGGCACCGTTGAGCACCGGCAGTGATGAGAAGGGCTTGTCCAATGCGGTTTGAGTCTCCGGGCTGGTCATGAACTTCACAAATTTCAGTGCGGCGTCCTTATTTTTTGAATTGTCGAAGATCGACAGGTTAATGCCGGCGACGTGGCTGGCAACATCCGATGCACTGCCCTCGGGTGCCGGGAACGGCACCACTCCGTAGGCGGAGGACTTCATGCCGTTGGCCACGATGCTGCTGTCTGCGTTGTTCTGGTTCAGGATCATGGCAACCTTGCCGGTGGCGAAATCGTTCACGGCCTTGGTGCCGTTGTCGTACTGAGCATTCGCGATGTTGACCAATTTGTCCGTCTGCATCAGGTCCAGATAGCGCTTAATCCCGTTGACAACACCGTCGGAGTTAAAGGTCGGTTTCCCGTCCCCGTCAAAGAGCTCCGCGCCGTTTTGGGCGGCATCAATAAAGGCGAAGTGGGCGTTCTCGGTGTAGCTGCCGGCGGCAAGGGCAAACCCGTACTTGTCACCGGAGGTGAGCTTCTTGGCATCTGTCACCAGCTCCTCCCACGTGGTGGGCGGCTTCAGACCCGCCGTCGAGAACATCGCCTTGTTGTAGTACAACCCGTAGGCCAGCCCGTAGAGCGGAACCGAGGTGGGGTCCTGCCCTGGGGCCCCACCGGTGTCCATCGCCGTCTTGACGAACTTGTCCTTGCCGCCGATCGCCGTCATGGCGGCGTCGTCGAAGGGCATGAACGCCTGGGTGGACTGCAGTGATGCAGCCCAGGTGTTCCCAATGTTGACGACGTCGGGGGCCTGGCCGGAAGTGACGGCCGTCTGGATGCGGGTCTGCAGATCGTTCCAGCCAATGACCTCCAGGTTAACCTTGATCCCGGTCTGCTGGGTGAACTTCTCCAGCTGGGGTGTCAGGACCTGCTTGTCATTGTCGAGGCTGGTGCCCTGATTGCTGGCCCAATAGGTGATGCTGCCACCGCCGGAGCTGCCCGAGGGCGAGGATGCGTTGTTTCCTCCGCCACAGCCCGCCGTTGTCAGTGCAAGGGCGGCAATTGCCGCCGTCGCCGCAAGGGTACGAATTTTCACAGCATGACTTCCTTGTCTATATCCAAAGTGCACCTGAAGAGCCAGGGATTCGGCCTTGTCACCTAAGCTAGATGAACTTTTGCCGACGGTCAATCAAAAGTTATTTTTTCTTCGTTTCAGGAATTGATCCCGCACTGGAAACGGGGGCTTTTCGCCCGCCGGGTCAAGCACTCGGGACAGCAGTGGGCGGGGGGCCATTGTCAACATTTGCCGCACCGGGTTGATCTTTGGTGCATGTGACGAGTGTAACTTAACCGGTTCAGTTCACAAGGGCCGATGCCAACTCGTTATCGCCGCTCCGGGGAAACATTCGGTACCGAGGGGTCAGTCCGCGCCGTTCACCTTGCGGGCTGAACTCTCCCGGACCACCAACACGCCTGCACCCGCGCGGACGTTTGCGGGCTGGCGCCCGGCTATGACCTCCAGCAACAATCTGGCCGAGCGGCGTCCCTGTTCCTGCGGATTCCGCTGCAATGCGGTGACCGCCGGGGAGCCCAGCTGGCACAGAATCGAATCGTCCCAGCTGACCACCGACACCGCGTCCGGCACCGGCACGCGGGCCAACTTGAAGGCGGTCATGCCACCCATGGTCATCAGATCGTTGCCGTAGATGACCGCCGTCGGCATACTCGCCCCGGCCAGCAGCGCCGACGTCGCGGCAGCCCCGCCGGCCAAGGTGTAATCGGATTCGATGTCCGTCACGTCCATGCCATGCCGGCCGGCATGGCGCAGTACGGCAGCCAGCCGCGCCTTTTCGTGAATCAGGGTCCGCGGCCCGGTGACGTGGGCGAGCCGGTGGTGGCCCAGCTCGTGGAGGTGGGTCACCAAGGTGGCTGCATCCTCATCCTGGTCCACTGTCGTGCAGGTGGCTCCCGGCAACTCGACGGACGCGCCATGCAGCACGTACGGAAGCGCAAGCCGGTCCAGCAGCGCCAGACGCGGATCCCCGATCAGGTGGTCGAATAAAATGACACCGTCCACCCGCCGCTCCCCCGCCCAGCGCTCGTAAACCGCCAGGTCACGCTGCCCCTCGGTGCCCACCATCCGCAGCAGCAGGGACATATCCGTGGCACCGAGCACGGATTCGATTCCCGCAAGGAGCGACATGTAATAGGGCTCCGCGCCTATCATTTCCGGCTCCCGGGAGAGCACAATTCCGATCGCGCCGGTGCGCGCGTGGGACAGTGCACGCGCGCTGGAGCTCGGATACCAGCCCAGTTCCTGCGCCAGTGCCAGCACCCTTTGGCGCGTTTCGGCGCTTACCCCGCGCTGGTCGTTCAAGGCGTACGACACCGAGGCCTTGGAGATTCCCAACTGTTCCGCAAGACCCGCTATGGTGACTCGGTTCACGGCCGATCTTCCCCCACTTCGCGCGTTATTCGACCACAACTGGGGCCGCTTCTTCAGCGTACGCACCCACCGGGGTCCGGCCAACCGGACCCGGCCCCCAGACCGGACGAGACAACTGCGAAACCGGACGCGACCGCCGAAACTCCGCCAGCCGGGACGGGAAGAATCCCGCCGCCGTTATAAGCGTGCCAGCAGCGCCTCCACACTCTCCGGCGACAGCGCATGGTCGATCACCATCCGGCTGGCACCGAGCACACCGGCCTGATCCGCCGCCATCGACTGGACGATCCGCAGCCGGGCGGTGGCCAGCGGGGGTGAACGCTGATAGACCACCTCCCGCACGCCGGCTATCAGATGTTCTCCCGCAGCGGCGAGGCCGCCTCCAATGACGATGACGGAGGGGTTGAGCACGTTGACGCAGGCGGCCAGAACATCTCCGACATCCCGCCCGGCCTGGCGCATGGCTTGGATTGCCGGCACGCTGCCTTTGCGCGCCAGCGCCAGCACCTCGTCTCCGGAAGCCGCCGGAGTGCCCGCGGCAGTCAGCGCCGCCGCCACCGCCGGACCGGACGCCAGCGCCTCGAGACAGCCGTAATTGCCGCAGCGGCACAGCATCTGCCCACCGCGCGCAACTCTGATGTGGCCGATGTCCCCGGCCGTTCCATCCGCGCCGCGCTGCAGCAGACCGCCGCTGACAATCCCGGCGCCAATGCCCGTCGCCACCTTAATGAAGAGCAGACTCTCTTCCTCCGGCCAGAAGGCGGCGCGCTCACCGAGCGCCATAATGTTCACGTCGTTGTCCACCAGGACGTCCGTCTGGAAGGACCGCTGAACGTAGCCGGGAACGTCGAATCCATCCCAACCGGGCATGATCGGTGGGTTGGCGGGCCGGCCCGTGACGTGTTCCACCGGCCCCGGCAGTCCGATGCCGATTCCTATCAGCTCTTTGACATGCCGCCCCGCTTGGCGCAGCAGCAGCTCACAGCGCTGCACCACCAGATCAAGGACCGGCACCGGCCCGGCGGAAATCTCCAGCAACGCACGCGATTCACAAAGCACGCGCCCGCCCAAGTCGGTTAGCGCCACCAGGATATGGGTCGCACCGACGTCGACGGCCAGCACCACCCGTGCAGTGGGCTGGAAGGCAAAGCGCGACGGCGGACGGCCGCCGGAGGAGACGGCCTCACCGGCGGGTCCAATCAGCCCCGAGGCCGTCAGTGCTTCAACCCGGGCGGCGACAGTGGAACGCGCCAGGCCGGTTATTTCCGCCAACTCGGCCCGGGTACGGGCGTGCCCATCGCGCAGCAGCGCAAACAAATCGCCCGCTCGGTAAAAGCCGCCGGCCGGCGCGGTGCTGCCGGTGGAAACCGCCGCAGCCAGTGGTGTGGACATGCACTAATAAATAGCACGCCGGACTTAACTCTGTCACAATCAACTTTCCCGACACGGGCTTTGCAACTTTTGCTTGACGATCGTCAAAAGCTGTCCTACGTTGAAAGAGAGCACTGACACATCTTCCACCAGCCCGCAGGAGAACCCATGACTTACTCCCTTCAGCTCTACACCGTCCGAGGCCCACTGGAATCCGACCTCTCCGGGACCATCAAGCGCGTCGCAGACATCGGCTACACCGCGGTGGAGCCCTACAACTTCGTTGCCACAGCGGACCAACTCGCCGCGGCCCTGACGGAAAACGGCCTGACGGCACCCTCCGGGCATGCACCGCTGCTGCGTGCGGACCAGGATGAGATCTTCGCGGCCGCCCGCAAGCTCGGCATCGGCACGGTCATCGATCCGCACGTGGACCGCGCACAATGGACCACTGAGGAAGACATCAAGTCAACGGCAGACGCCTTGAATGCCGCGGCGGTCAAGGGTGCCGAATATGGCATCCGGGTGGGCTACCACAACCACGAATTCGAGCTGGAGTCCCGCGTCAATGGCCGCACCGGTCTGGAGGTGCTGGCCAACCATCTGGATCCCAGCGTCCTGCTGGAGGTCGATACCTATTGGGCGGCCGTCGGCGGCGAGGACGTGCCGGCCCTGCTCGGCCGGCTCGGCAACAGAGTCCGGTTCATCCACATCAAGGACGGCCCCCTGACGAAGGTGGACAAGGACCAGTTGGCGGTGGGTGCCGGCAAGATGCCGATCTGGGATGTCGTCGAGGCGGTGCCCGGGCTGGAAGTGGCAGTGGTGGAGCTGGACGATTTCAGCGGAGACATCTTCGAGGCCGTCTCGGAGAGCCTGAGCTACCTGAAGGCAGGGCGGAACTAGTGAGCGAGCGCAGCGATTCCATCGTTTCCAGCCCTGTCTCCACCAGTGCTGAGCCTGGCAGCGGTCAGAGCCGCAGGACGGGTCCGGTTGGCGTTGCCGTGATTGGGGCGGGAGTGATCAGCAAGGAGTACTTGTCCAACCTCACCAGCTTTCCCGACATCAAGGTCCACATTGTGGCGGATATGTTCGAGCAGGTGGCTGCGGAACGGGCCGCCGAATTCGGCATTCCCGCCTCCGGTGGCGTGGCCGCCGCGCTGTCCCACCCGGACGTTGAGATCGTCGTCAACCTGACTATTCCGGCGGCACATGTGGAGGTGGCGACCGCGGCCATCAACGCGGGCAAGCACGTTTGGAGCGAAAAGCCTTTCTCGCTGGACCGGGACAGCGGCCTGGGACTGCTGAAGGCCGCCGACGCCGCCGGGCTGCGGCTGGGCTGCGCACCCGACACCTTTCTTGGGGCCGGGATGCAGACCGCACTGCGGATCATCGCCAAGGGCGAAATCGGAGTGCCGCTGACCGCGCTGACCCTGATGCAGTCGCCCGGGCCGGAGTCTTGGCATCCCAATCCGGCGTTCCTGTTCCAGGCCGGGGCGGGGCCGCTTTTCGACATCGGACCCTACTATCTGACCACTTTGGTGCAAACCTTCGGCTCCATAGCCAAGGTCGCTGCATTCGGCTCCAAGTCGAGGGAAACCCGCATCATCGGCTCCGGACCCAAAGCCGGGGAGGAGTTCGCGGTCACGGTGCCCAGCCATGTCAGCGCCATCGCCCAGTTCGAAGGAGGCGAATCCTCGCAGAGCATCTTCAGCTTTGATTCCCCGCTCAAGCGCGCCGGCTTCGTCGAAGTGACGGGGACGGAGGCCACCATCGCTATCCCGGATCCAAATATGTTCGACGGCGATATTCTGCTCACCCGTCGTGGTGCCGAGGAGCCCGAGATCATTGCAGCCGTCGGCGCCACCACCTCCCGCGGATCCGGCGTGCTGGAAATGGCCCGCGCGCTCCGGGAAGGCCGCCCGCACCGGGCACAGGGATCCATGGCCTATCATGTTCTGGATGCCATGGTCTCGATCGCGGAATCAATTGACACCGGTGAATTCGTCTCCCTGCAGAGCCGTGCCGATGCGGCGGATCCTCTTCCCGAGGACTGGGATCCGACCGCGAAGACTCTTTAGAAGGCACACTCCATGACCCTGCACTCAGTTCCGCGGCGCCCGCTGGGCGTGGCCACCATCGGCTACGAATTCATGGGCAAGGCACACTCCAACGCCTGGCGGAACGTCGCCGCTTTCTTCGACGTCCCCGCCGTCGAGCAAAAAGTCCTGGTGGGACGTGATGCCGCCAAGGTGGCCGAGGCAGCCGCCCGGCACGGTTGGGCGGAATCGGCTATCGATTGGCGCAGTGTCCTGACCCGGGAAGACATCAATATCGTCGATATCTGCGCACCCGGTTCGCTGCACGCGGAGATAGCGATCGCCGCACTTGAGGCCGGTAAACATGTGCTGGTGGAGAAACCGCTGGCCAACTCGCTGGCCGAGTCGGAGGCCATGACGCGGGCGGCTGCGGCAGCCCGGGTCAACGGCGTGCAGTCCATGGTTGGGTTCACCTACCGGCGCGTCCCGGCTCTGGCCTTGGCGCGCGAACTGATCGCGGAGGGAAAGCTCGGTGAGGTGCGCCAGGTGCGTGCCGCATACCTTCAGGATTGGCTGGCGGACGAGCAAGCCCCCATGACGTGGCGGCTGCGCAAAGATTCCGCCGGCTCCGGTGCGTTGGGAGACATCGCCTCCCATGCCATCGATCAGATCCAGTTCCTGCTCAACGATTCGGTCACCGAGGTTTCCGGCCGGCTGCACACCTTCGTGAGCGAACGCCCGGGGCCGCATGGCCCCGAGCCGGTCACGGTCGATGACGCTGCCTGGGCCACGCTGACGCTGGCCGGTGGCGCGGTGGCCAGCGTGGAGGTCTCGCGCGTCGCGCTGGGACGCCGGAACGCGCTGCAGGTTGAGGTCTTCGGCACGCTGGGCAGCCTCTCCTTCGACCTGGAATCCCTCAATGAACTCCGGTTCTTCGATGCCCGCCAATCCGGCCGGGTGCAGGGATTCAGCCGGATTCTGGTCACCGAACCCGAACATCCGTACCTGGATGCCTGGTGGCCGCCGGGACATGTGCTCGGATGGGAGCACAGCTTCACGCACCAAGCCCGCGATTTCCTGCTGGCCATCGCCGCCGGAACCGAACCATCGCCGTCGTTCGAGGAAGGCCTGGCGGTGCAGCGCGTCCTGTCCGCCGTTCAGGAATCCGCTGCCGCCAAGAGCTCCCTGATCCAGATTCCCGGATCCTGAGCGAAAAGGTTTTACTGACAGTTCAGGCTAATATGTCTATATGCCACGAATAGCCGCTCCCACGAACGCGGAGCAGCGCGAACTGACCCAGCGTAAGATTCTCGAGGCCTTCGGCGACCTCCTGTTCACCCACGGACTGCCCGGGCTAACCATGACCGACGTCGCCCGGCAGGCCGGCGTCGGGCGCACTGCCGTCTATAACTACTTCGCGGACCTGGAACAACTGCTGGTGGCGTACGCGTTCGACGAAACCGGGCGGTTCCTCAGCGAGCTGAAAACGGATCTCGCGGGCCTGGGCAATCCGGTGGACCGATTGGCGCTGTACGTGCGCGCTCAGATCCTGGACCTCTCCCGGCGGCACCTGCCACCGGGACCGGCCATGCGTTCCGTGCTCTCGGCCGGGTCCTTCGCCAAACTCGCCGTGCACGTCGGCGAGCTGAACACTCTGCTGCAGGACATCCTGCGTGAAGCGATGGATCAGGGTTACCTGCCGCCAGCGGACGTGCAGAGCCTCACCCACCTTATTCACGGTTCCCTGACCGCCAGCGCCACCCGTGGGGCGGAACGGCAGGACGACGCCGAGCTGGAGCGGCATATCGAGGTCACGGTCCGCTTCATCCAGGGTGGCGTGGGCGCCGCGTTCGATGCCGGTGGTCGGCCGCTGAAGATCACGGCGGAAACCGCGGCGCAGCGCTTCGCGTAGGCTTCCCGGCGGGTGCGGCCGCCTGCTCAGGAGGGCCACGCGGGGCTGACCCCGCGGGCGTGGCCGACCACCCAGCGGAAGACCGTTACCTCCCCACTCAGGCGCTGTCGCCGCTCACTCAGGCGCTGTCGCCGCTCACTCAGGGCGCCGTCGTCGTCGGCTGCGCTCCGGGTGACGCTGCCGGCAGTGTCGGCTCAGGGTTCAACCGCGGGCAGGACAGCCGGCCCGGCGTCTGGTCAACCTTGATGGTCGGGACCAGCTCTTTGAACGCGCCGGTCAGATAGACATCCACGGTGGCGTCCGAACGCGTATCCGCCACGTAGTCAGTTCCGGCGATATTGCGCTGCAGATTAAAGGCCGCGGCTCGGCCCGCCGGACCGGAAACCACCACGGCCGTTCCCGCATACTCTGCCGACTTGTTGGCCACTTTGACCACGTAATAGCCGCGCTTCTTCAGCTCCGCGGCGACCGTCCCGGCCAACCCCTCGCGCCGGGTGCTGTTGTAAACCGTCAGATGCACCTGCTTGTTGGGCCGGTAGTCAAAAGTGGTTACGGGACAAACCGGCGCGGGCGTCCCGACCGCTGCAACAGGACCCACCTTCAGATTCCCCCGGACAATCATCACGGCAAGGACCGCTCCGGTGACGACAACCCCGACCAGCAGCGTCAGGGTGATGCCGTGGATCAGCCGGCGCCGAAAGCGGACCCGCTTTTTCGCCGCAGCATCTTGGTTGAAGACCCGGTTCAGGTCCTTGCTGTTGAAGACACGGTGACCATGGAAGAGCGACGGATCCTTGCTGCGGCGCAGTTCGTGGTGATACTGCGCCAGGTCATGCTTGTCCTGCTTTCGCGCGGCCTTAGCCTCCCGCCGCACGTCCTTAGCCTGCTCCCGGGTTTCCTCCTTCTGGCGGCGCTTGAGTTCCTTTGCCGGCAATGACGGCCCGGATGGACCAGGCGGTCCCGCCGGCCGGTCAGTCATCGATTACCAGGACCCGGGCATGGAGAATCGTGCGTTGATGCAGGGCCGTTCGCACCGCGCGGTGCAGCCCGTCCTCAAGGTACAGGCTGTCCTTCCACTGCACCACGTGCGGGAATAGATCGCCGAAGAAAGTGGAGTCCTCGGCCAGCAGTGCGTCGAGATCCAACGTCCGCTTCGTGGTCACGAGCTGGTCAAGGCGCACCTGCTGTGGAGGCACCGCGGCCCAGTCCTTGGGGGAGCGGTGGCCATGCTCGGGGTAGGGGCGTCCGTCGCCAACTGCTTTGAAGATCACTGCTCCAGACTAGAGAAAAGCATCCCGCATGGGAACTTTGTACCGCCCGTGCCGCCGGGACGATGCGCAATGGTTACGAAGGCGGTCACCCCGGGGTGGCGAAAACTGCCAGTATTAAGCCATGCGTTCCTCCTCCCCCGCACTTGCGCTCCTTCTCGACGTGGACGGTCCCATTGCCAGCCCCGTAACCCGTACCGTCAAGCCGGAAATCATCAGCAATCTGGCGGCACTGGCCGCAGCCGGAGTTCCGGTGCTGTTCAATACCGGACGGTCCGATGCTTTTATCCGGGCGCAAGTCATGGAACCCATGCTGGCCGGCGGGATGCCGACCGGGACGGTGGTTCATGCGATCTGCGAAAAAGGTGCGGTCTGGTTCAGCTTCGCTGCCGATGGTCCCGGACCGCTGCATGTCGATCACGAACTCGCTGTACCTGCCGCCTTCGGAAGCGACGTGCGCACCTTGGTGACGGAGAAGTATGCGGGGCACATGTTCTTTGACGAAACCAAACGGGCCATGGTGTCGGTGGAACAGCATTTGAACGTATCCAGCTCCGATTATCTCGCCGAGCAGCGGCATTTCGACGACGATGTGGCCGCGCTGATGAAACGGCACGGATTGGACGTCGTTCGGCTGGACCGCCATGCACCGGACCGCCCCGAGGATGGACCGGATAACCCCGCCGCCTTCCGCGTTGATCCGACCATCATTTCCACAGACATCGAATCCATCCAGCTGGGCAAGGATCTCGGTGCCAGCCGAGCCGTCGAACTGCTGGCTCAGCAAGGAATTACGCCCTTGTCCTGGCGGACCGTGGGAGATTCGCGCACCGACTACGCCATGGCCGACTGGCTGCACCACCACGACCACGAGGTCAAGCACGTTGACGTGCGTCCGGCCGACGGTGTTCCGCAAAAGCCCTACCCGGTATTAACGGCCACCGATCTGGGCTTGGGGACTGATGTGATTCATGACGTCGCCGGGGCCGCGTTCCTGAGCGAGTGGCTGCGCCGACTCACCTCCAGCTGAGGGCGATGCCGCGGGATCTGCGGTGCGGACACCGGATGCGGGAGAATGGTCCATGGCCAACTTCCTGAAAACCTGGCAGACGGAACTAAAACGGGCGCTCACGGGCGATCCAGATTCCACCCCTGACTGGGTTCCCAAATTGGCGCACGGCGACGACGGCGGGTACTTCCAGCCCGGCTCGGCCGCCTGGGCGGTGCATGGTTCGATGGCCACCATCGTCGCCGGAATCCGGGCGTTGTTGATGCAGACTCTTCACCCGGGCGCGATGGCCGGAGTGTATGACCATTCGCGGTTTCGCGAAGATCCGCTGGACCGACTTGCCGGCACCATCCGCTGGATCTTCACCGTGACCTACGGTTCCACCGAGGCAGCCCGCTCCGCGTCCGACTGGGTGCTGCGGCTGCATGAACGGGTCCACGGCCACTACGTGGACGGACGAGGCGTGGAACGCGGCTACAGCGCCAACGATGACGACCTGCTGCGCTGGGTCCACATCGCCTTCACCGACGCGTTCCTCTCCACACACCAAACTTGGGGAGGTCCCATCCCGGGCGGACCGGACGCCTACGTGCGCGAGTGGGCCCAGGCTGGGGAGCTGATGGGGGTGCAGAACGCACCGCGAAGCGAAAGCCAAATGCGCCGCATGCTGCGCACGTGCTACGACGACGGCGAACTCCGGTACGACGACAGGGTCGCCGAAGTGGTGGCATTCATCCGCAGGCCGCCGCTGCACCCAATACTGCAGCCCGGTTACCGCATCCTATTCGCTGCCGCCGTCGCCAGCCTCGAACCGCGCTACCGGGATCTGCTCGGACTGCGAAAAGCTCACCTCGGCCCACTCCCCCTTCCGGTCGTGACAGCTACGCGGGCAGCACTGGCCATCATCCGGTTGACGCTGGGCAAGGTTGGGCCCAGCGAACTGGCTGCACGGTCCCGACTGACCCGGTTAGGACTCCTGCCCGCCGGCAGTTGACGCTTACCGGCATCTGACACCCACCGGCAGTTGACGCTCACCGGCTGGCTTCAAGGCCCTTTTTCGTCCATTTCCGCGAGTCTGCAGTGCCGATATTGGCTGTGGAAAACTTGGGACGCTTTCGGCGATCTGCGCTACGGTTAACAAATTCTCAGCTGTATCGTGCCGAGCCCAGTTGGGGGCTTCAATGCGCTCACGTTCCCGCTATTTGAATTCACTTCGCACTCCGCCGATGCCGGCCTGGAAACCGGCGGCTTGGGCGTCGATCCCGCCCGGACCGGGAGCCCGCCGCTCGCTGTTAGCCGTCCTGACGGCAGCTGCGTTATTGGCCGGATTCGGACTCTCCGGCTGTTCGGGAACCCAAAGGCGCAGACCCAGCCTCCCACCACCAGCCCTCCATCGGCCACCGGCAGCGCGCACCCCACCGCTCCGGGAACCGCTGCGGTTTCGCCAACACCGACCCCCAAGCCAACCCCCGTCTACAAACCAGCCGACGCGAACGGGCCTGCGCAAAACGTGCCACTGCCGGTCAAACCCGCGCTCGCGGACAAATTCTCCAAAGCAGGGCTCGAAGCCTTCGCCCGGTATTGGTATCAAACGTTGTCCTACGCTTTCGAAAGTGGAGATCTGAAACCTCTTGAATCGGTTTCAGAGGCCGGATGTATTCCGTGTGCCAGGACCAAGACCGGTATTACTCCCTGGCATCAGAAAGGCAGATGGACGGTCGGGGGACAAATGACGGTAAACGGCGCCCAGTCCACATTCGAAACTGCCCCAGACGGTACGCATCAAGTCATTGCCAGCGTTTCTCAAGGGAGTATTTCCTACTATCAAGCGGATGGCACACTCGTGGAGACGCATCCCTCCTCCCGTCCCATTACGGATATTTTGGTCGCGACCTACGCCAATGGACAGTGGTCAGCATTGACGGTGGAACACCTTGGCGGAAGCTCGTAATGAAGAGAAAGCGGCGAAGTCTAAAGGGCCTAATTCTGGTCTCGTTGGCAGCCGCTGTGGTGGCGGCTCTTTGCCTGCCAGCCCAGGCTGACGAATACACGGAGCCGCCAGCTACCGGTGAGTGGGACGATTACGGTGTCGCGGTTGGAGTCTGGAATCCAATCCCAGGTTCCAATATGTGGGGTTCAATTCCCGTAGGCATACCGAGTGATCCAAATCAGTACAAATTCGAACTTCTCTGCCTAGGACGGTGCTGATTAATCGGGGGCGTTAAGGCGCGCCTTCGAACGGTTTCCCGGGATTGCGGAAGACTGGATTCATGCAGGGTATTGATGATGGTCAGCGTCAGCTTTTGGATGTTGGTGTGCTCGCGGGCCATTTGCTTCCG
>NZ_JADPVH010000016.1 GCF_026932795.1 Paenarthrobacter sp. Z7-10
CACACGCGCAACCGCTGATTCATCAAAAAGACCGTCCTGGGCGCCACTATCCATACCCCAATTCTCCCAGCCACACCCACCAGAGCCAGGTTATTCCTTCGGCGTTTTAAAAACAGCGGCCCACGATTATTGACCCATGCACCTAGCGCAACTCCAGCGCAGAAGAACGGCTTCCACGGCGGCCAGGGTGCTTTGAGAGCGACGGGAAGGGCGTTATCGTGAGCGGGTATGAGACTAAGGCGCTGACGAGCGAAACTTGGGACGCGTTCGCCGATCTGTGCGCCCGGCACAACGGCGCCGGGATGGGCGGCTGCTGGTGTACCTGG
The DNA here is from genome assembly GCF_026932795.1 of Paenarthrobacter sp. Z7-10. Taxonomy (GTDB): domain Bacteria; phylum Actinomycetota; class Actinomycetes; order Actinomycetales; family Micrococcaceae; genus Arthrobacter_M. Next base: position 327 of record NZ_JADPVH010000016.1, read on the forward strand.
TTCCACCGGGAAACGCATTCCGCTCCCGGTACCAGCCCCGTACCCCGATCCGCCGATAACTCCCGCGACTTCAAACGCCGCCTGGTCGAGACGGGCCACGCCCACGCCGCTCTCGTGTTCGACGGCGAAGTTGCGGTGGGATGGGCCCAGTACGGCAGCCCGGACGAACTTCCCGGGATCGCCCACCGCAAGGAGTACCTGGAGTGGGTCGAGGTCCTCCCCGACTACCGGATCACCTGCTTCTTTGTCGACAGGCGTTCCCGCCGCTCGGGCGTCGCGTCCGCCGCGCTCGGTGGCGTACTTAAGCTCATCGCTGCGGCCGGCGGTGGCATGGCTGAGGCATATCCGCAGGACACTCCCGGTAAAAAAGTGTCGGCAACGTTCCTCTACAGCGCCACCCGCGGCATGTTCGAACGTGCCGGATTTGCCTACCAGCGCCCGAAGGGCAAGAACCATTGCATCATGCGCAAAGTGATCGATCCGGGCTAGGTGAGTCTCCTATCGGCCGGACGCCTGCCAAGCAAACGGAAGTGGGTCAGGAATACGGCGCCGCTCGCGTCCTGGCAATGAGAGACGCATTAGGGACCCGAGGAACGTCAGACGGCCAGCGATTCTCGGGAAGCGGGGGACACTCGTCATGTCGTCTGCTCTCAGTCCTGGAAGGGGTGTTGCGCTGAGCCTACGGCAAATAGAGCAAGCCAAGCCCGCTTTCAGATTCTCCGGCCGGGCACGGACGGCGGCAATTCAAAAGAAAAGTGCCTCCGACCCACGTTTCCGCGGGTTGGAGGCACTTTGCTGCTCCCCCGGCTGGACTTGAACCAGCAACCCTTCGATTAACAGTCGAATGCTCTGCCAATTGAGCTACAGGGGAATGACGCAGGTTCAACAATAACAAAGGTTTTCACCAGTGCGAAATCAGTGCGGCCAAGCCCTGATTCCGCTATTTCTCAGTCCTGGCGCAACTCACGGCGACGGATCTCCAACTCCATCAGATCACGTTGCAGCTGCTGATATCCGGCCGGATCCTGAACCGGGTCCATCCGCTGCAGCGCACCCATTTTTTCCGCCTTGAAACGCGTGATCTGCATTTCGAACAGCCGCCGCATAATGTCCAGGCAGTAGTTGCGCAGCGTGTCCGGATTGCTGGCGGGCAGCGGAGTGACGGCCAGTTCGGATACCAGCGCCCGCAATGGCTCGGGAACTTCCTGCCGGACCTGCTCCAGCCAGTGTGATGGTGAGGTACCGGCATTGCCTACGGCGCGCAGCGCGTTGTGGACCGCCAGGTAGGCGGGGACCGCGAACTGTGCCTCGGAGAAGTTCAGCCAGTCCTCGGTACCCAGCAGGCCCGGCTGCTGGAGCGCGACTTCAAGGGCTTCACGTTCCATGCGGGCCGCTGGATCCCGGGTATCAGGCCTGTCATAACCAGTTGAACGGTGCTGATTTGAGCTGTGCTGATTTGAACCGTATTGATTCGGACTGTGCTGGACGTCTCCGCGCCGATCGCCGCCATATTGACCTTGGTTACGCTGCGCCGGAGCCACTGAGCTCCGGTCCCGTCCTGAGCTGGCAACGCTCCCCGAGCCAGCCACCGGCGCCTGCCCGGAACCGGTGCCGCGCTTGAGCGCAGAGTTGACGGCACGGAGCACTTCGTTGGGGTCGGCGATGCCCAGCCATCCTGCAAGTTCCTGGCTGTATCCCATCCGGGTGGAGCCGTCGCGGATCGCTGCGACGACCGGGGCAGAGGCGCGCAGCGCCCGAACGCGGCCCTCGACGGTGGTCAAATCGCAGGTTGCCAGCGTGGACCGGATAGCGAACTCGAAGAGCGGCCGCCGTCCGCGGATCAGGGCATGGACCGCGTCATCGCCTTTGAGTTGGCGCAGCTCGCAGGGATCGGCACCACCGGGTTCCACCGCAACGTAGGTCTGCGCCACAAACCTTTGGTCCTCGTCGAAGGCCTTCAAGGCCGCCTTCCGGCCGGCATCGTCGCCGTCGAACGTGAAGACCACTTCGCCGCCGCTGCCGTCGTCGGCGAGCAGCCGGCGGGCCACCTTAATGTGCTCGGTGCCGAAGGCGGTTCCGCAGGTGGCGACGGCCGTGTCCACACCGGCCAGATGGCAGGCCATGACGTCGGTGTAACCTTCGACGACGACGATCTGGCGCTTCCGGGCGATGTTTCGCTTAGCCAGATCGATGCCATAGAGCACCTGCGACTTTTTGTAGAGCGTAGTTTCGGGGGTGTTCAGGTACTTCGGTCCTTGGTCCTCATCGAAGAGTTTGCGCGCACCAAACCCGATGGTGTCCCCCGCGATGTCGCGGATGGGCCAGATCAGCCGGCCGCGGAACCGATCGTAGGTCCGCTGGTTTCCGGAACCGCCCTCGCTGAACATGCCTGTCAGCTTAAGTTCCTCCTCGGTGAAGCCGCGCCCGCGCAGGTGCTTCAGCAGCCCGTCCCAGCCCTGTGGGGCAAACCCAACCCCGAAATGGGCGGCGGCATTCTGATCGAAGCCGCGTTCGTGCAGGAATTTCCTGCCCTCCGCCGCACCGGGGGTGAGCAGCTGCTCACGGAAAAACTCGGCCGCAATCTTGTGCGCATCCAGCAGCCGCTGCCGCCGGCCCACTTCCTCACGCCGCGGGCCGCTGCCACCGTCTTCATAGTGCAGCTCGAACCCGATCCGGGCAGCCAGCTTTTCCACCGTTTCGGTGAATGAACCGTGGTCCATCTTCTGCACGAAGGAGATAACATCCCCTCCCTCCTGGCAACCGAAGCAGTGGTAGGTTCCCAGCTGGGGCCGCACGTGGAAGGAGGGACTGCGCTCATCGTGGAAGGGGCACAGGCCTTTGAAAGACCCCACGCCGGCGGACTTGAGGGTGACGTAGGCGTCCACCACTTCTTTGATATCCGTGCGCGAACGTACCTCATCAATGTCTTCACGTTTGATCAGGCCAGCCACTTGGCCAGTTTACGCGACGGAGGAAAATCCCAGATTGCTTGTGCACATGCCGGGGGTGTGCAACCTGCCCTTTGCGGAAGGGGAAGGGTCCTATGGGACCAACGGCGAGCATCAGCTGCCATGGGCGCTGAGGATGCAGAACTCGTTGCCCTCCGGATCGAGCAGGACGATCCAGGATTGTTCGCCTTGACCGATGTCCGCTCGGCGTGCGCCCATCAACAACAGCCGATCGACCTCGGCCTGCTGGTTTTGGGGCCGGAAATCGGGATGCACCCGGTTCTTTGCTGTCTTGTTTTCCTGCACCGGAAGAAAGATCATCCCTGGCGTTGAATTCATGGTCGGACGAATCTCGAACTCTTCATGGCTGTCGATCGTGACGATCCAGTCCAAGGCGGCGGCCCACCACCGGCCAAGTGCCTGTGGATCTCTTGCGTCAATGACTACCTGTTCCCAATCAAGCGGCATCGCCCAACTGTAATCCGCTGCAGTGCACGTTCGCCAGAGAACGTTCGCCAGTGGACCCGTGGCCGCGCCCGCGTTTAGGGGATGCGGCACACGCGATGTATGGAATTTCCGCCAGGGACGGCCCTGGCGGGAATGAATCAGAGCAGGGTGGGCCGGGTGCCAACCAGGCGTTCGTGCAGGGCCAGCGCGGAGACATCGGTCAGGGAGGCGACCTGGTCGATGACCACACGCAGCCGGGCACCGTCGTCGGCTGCCTGCCGCCAGTCGGAGGCGAACATCGTCTCCAGATGCTGTTCGCCCGTGGCACTGAGCGCTGAAACCAGGCCGCGAAGCACATCCTGCTGGCGCTGGTAGATCGGTTGCCGGTGATCGGTGGTCATCACAAAGGTGGTGGCCAGACCCTTCATCACGGCGATCTCCAGCACGGTCTCTTCGGGCACAATCACGTCCGCCGCATAACGGATCAGCGGCTGCGGACCGTAGATGGACCGGGTTGTGTCCAATGCGCGTTGGCAGAAACGGCCGATCAGCTGGCTGGTCATGTTCTTCAGGGCACCCATCGAGGCACGGCTGCCGTCCGCGTGACGGACCCAGACATCAGTTGCCTCCAAGCGGCGCAGAGCTTCGTCGATTGCCACGGAATCCGCGTGCGGCAGGTACCACTGCTGGGTATAGCCAATCACCCGGCTGCGCTGGTCCGGGTTGTCCAGCCACTTCAGCTGGAAGTGCCCGGCAACGATGGCGTCCTCCACATCGTGCACGGAATACGAGATGTCATCGGCCAGGTCCATGACTTGGGCCTCGATGCAGGAATGGCCATCGGGAGATCCTGCCCGCAGCCACTCAAAGACCGGCAGATCGTCCTGATAGGCGCCAAATTTGCTGCTCCGGCTGCCGTGGATGACGGGGGCGTCGGCGGCCGCCCACGGATACTTGCAGGCCGCGTCCAGGCTGGCCCGGCTCAAGTTCAGGCCAGCGGGATCGCCACGGTGATCGAGCACCTTGGGTTCCAGCCGGGTGAGCAGCCGCAGCGTCTGGGCGTTACCCTCGAAGCCGCCAATGGCGTGCGCCAGGTCGTTGAGGGCGGATTCACCGTTGTGGCCGAAGGGCGGATGCCCCAGGTCATGGGAAAGGCACGCGGTGTCCACCACATCCGGGTCACAACCCAGGGCGCGGCCCAGTTCGCGTCCTACCTGAGCCACTTCCAGGCTGTGCGTGAGCCGGGTCCGGACAAAGTCATCAGTATCCGGTGCCACCACCTGCGTTTTGGCTCCCAGCCGGCGCAAAGCCGAGGAGTGCAGCACCCGCGCCCGGTCCCGCTCGAATGGCGATCGATAGCTGTTTTTCGGCGGTTCCGGCACCCAGCGCTGGGCATCAGAATCGGTGTAGGGACTGGCGTGGATTTCCTGCACCCACCCTCCCAATCCGGGCTGGGCCGGCTCAGCCACCGGAAACGTCCAGCTCCGCGCCGGCTATATCGCTTTGCTGCGACGAACTGAGGGTGCGTTCCTTCAGCCACCCCTCCGGCAGTGCGGTCCGCTTTGGCGTCCCGGCGCGGCCGCGGGGGCCCTCGGCGTCGGCTCCCGGGTAGGGCGCGTCCTCGTCGAGCTGGTCCAACAGCCCGCGCAGCACCTCCAACGTCGGTACGGTGGCCAGCTTTGCGCGGAGCTCGCCACCGACAACATAGCCCTTGAAATACCAAGCCATGTGCTTGCGGATGTCGCGGAGGGCCTTGTCCTCCTCGCCGAAGGTATCGATCAGCAGCTGTGCATGCCTGTAGACGCTGTCCGAGACCTCTTTGAGGCCGGGCTTGTGCCGGGCGTCGCTGCCTTCGAAGGCGGCCATCAGATCCCCGAACAGCCATGGCCGGCCCTGACAGCCGCGGCCGATGACCACACCGTCCACTCCGGTGTCCCGGACCATCCGGATCGCGTCCTCCGCGGACCAGATATCCCCGTTGCCCAGCACCGGAACGTCGGGCAGCGCCTCGCGCAGCCTGGCGATGGCGGACCAATCGGCTTGGCCGGACTAGAACTGGGACGCTGTCCGTCCATGCAGCGCGACGGCGGCCACGCCGGCGTCCCGGGCCATCCGTCCGGCTTCCAGGTAAGTCAGGTGGTCATCGTCGATGCCCTTGCGCATTTTGATGGTCAGCGGCACGTTTCCCTTGGCGGCCTCGCGGACCGCGGTCTGCACGATGCCGGTGAAGAGGTCGGTCTTCCACGGCAGCGCGGCTCCCCCACCCTTGCGGGTCACCTTGGCGACTGGACAGCCGAAATTCAGGTCGATATGGTCCGCCCTGTCCTCCTCCACCAGCATCCGCACCGCCCGGCCCACCGTTTCCGGGTCCACGCCGTACAGCTGCACCGAGCGGACCTTTTCGTCGTCGTCGTGCGCAATGATCCGCATCGACTCCGGCGTCCGCTCCACCAGCGCACGCGAGGTGACCATCTCGGAGACGTAAAGGCCGCCGCCGTACTCGCGGCAGAGTCGGCGGAAGGCGGTGTTGGTGATGCCTGCCATCGGCGCCAGCACCACCGGGGTATCCACGGTAATATTGCCCAGCTTCAGCGGCGGCAGCTCAAGTTTCGTGGCGCTGGCGGGCAGGTCTGTAACAGTCACAGTCCAATTCTCTCAAACGTCGGCAAATCCTGGAGCCCTGCGGCTGGGACGTTCGGAGGGCGCGGCCGGCCGGTCAGTCGGTGACGATCAGCGTTTGTGCACCCTGGACGGCAGCCTTCCCCGCGGCGAGCAACGGTTCGACGACGGCGCGGACCGCCAACATAGAGTCGTCGACTTCCAGCACCACAGGGTACTGGTGGGCCAGCAGAGCGAGCAGGTCGCGGACAGCCTCCGCCGCGTCCTGCTCCGGCAGCGACGGTTCATGTCCCAGGAAAACGTCAGTGGGCGCCGCGCTCTGCTCTCCGGCCGGCTCGGCGTAGCTGATGGCGAAGGCGTGGACCCGGCCCTTCCGGGTGGGCTGCACCGCGGCGCCGAAAGCGCTGGAGGCCTCCCCGCGCAGCACAATCGCACCATGAGCCCCGGATAAATCATCCAAGAACAACCGCTGGACGGTGCCAACCGACATCTCACCGGTGGGATCCCAGGCGTGGATCGAACTGTAGTACCGCCGGACGACGTCGGTCAGCTCCACAGATCCGGTGGCCAGGTCCTGCACCCTGGCGGTGGCAGCTCCCTCGCTGCCGTCGCCAAAGACGGGCAGTCTCAGGGCTCCCGGACTGACCACGACGAGACGGCTGCGCTGGCGGATCTGCAGCCCCATGGCGCCGGCAAACGCCGCACCGGCCGTGTCCGGCTCCACCTTAGTGCGCAACAGCCGGGCACCAATGCTGCCTGCAGCCGCAGCCTGCTCCGCCTCCCGGCGCAACATGGTCACCAGCGTGGCGCCGAGGCCGGCACGGCGCTGATCCTTCGCCACCTCCACATAGGCCCAAAGCCGCTCCGGATGCAGCGCGGCCTCCTAGACCACTGCCGCGGCCACCGGAATCCCCTGATCCTCGGCCACAATGCAGCGGCGCCAAGGGATTGAGCCGCTTCCGTCGTCGGGCTGACCGGGTGAAGACGGTGCGAGTGCGGCCCGGAACTGCCCACTCTGGGCAGTCTCCGGATCACCCCACAGTTCATTCAGGGCCAGATCATCGCCGTCGCGCCAGGGCCTGTAGTTCAGCGCCATGTCAGACCCCGAGCAGCCGGGCCGCGAGGTAGCCCTGGACCTTTTCCAGCGGCACACGTTCCTGCGCCATTGTGTCCCGCTCGCGGATGGTCACCGCCTGATCCTCGAGGGTGTCGAAGTCCACTGTGATGCAGAACGGAGTTCCGACTTCATCCTGGCGGCGGTAGCGGCGGCCGATGGCGCCGGCGTCGTCGAAATCAATGTTCCAGTGCTGCCGCAGCTTCGCGGCCAGTTCGCGGGCCTTGGGTGAAAGGTCCTCATTGCGGCTCAGCGGGAGGACGGCCGCCTTGATCGGCGACAGCCGCGGGTCCAGCCGCAGCACGGTGCGCTTGTCGACACCGCCCTTGGCATTCGGAGCTTCGTCCTCGCTGTAAGCGTCGACAAGGAAGGCCATCATGGAACGGGTCAGGCCGAATGACGGCTCAATCACGTATGGCGTGAAGCGTTCGCCGCTGGCTTGGTTGAAATAGCTCAATTCCGTGCCGGAGGCCTTCGAGTGGCTGCCCAGGTCGAAGTCGGTGCGATTGGCTATACCCATCAGTTCACCCCACTCCGAACCCTGGAATCCGAAGCGGTATTCGACGTCGATGGTGCCAGCTGAGTAGTGCGCCCGGTCTTCCTTTGGAACATCGAACTTGCGCAGGTTGTCCGGGTTGATGCCCAGGTCCACAAACCAGTTCCAGCAGGCATCGACCCAGTGCGTGAACCATTGGCCAGCGTCCTCCGGAGCCGTGAAGAACTCAATCTCCATCTGCTCGAATTCACGGGTGCGGAAGATGAAGTTCCCGGGCGTGATCTCGTTGCGGAAAGCCTTCCCGATCTGGCCAATGCCAAACGGTGGCTTCTTGCGCGAGGTGGTCAGCACGTTGTTGAAGTTCACGAAAATGCCCTGCGCGGTCTCCGGACGCAGATATTCCAGACCGGCCTCGTTGTCCACCGGGCCCAGGAAGGTTTTCATCAGGCCGGAGAACATCTGCGGCTCCGTCCACTGGCCATCCTGGCCGGTTTCCGGGTCCTTAACGTCGGCCAGACCGTTGACCGGAGGGTGGCCGTGCTTCGCGGTGTAGGCCTCGATGAGGTGGTCGGCCCGGTAACGCTTGTGCGTGTGCAGTGATTCGACCAGCGGGTCGGTGAAGGTTTCCACATGGCCGGAGGCTTCCCAGACGGCCTTGGGCAGGATGACGGAGGAGTCCAGTCCAACCATGTCCTCGCGTCCGCGGACGAAGGCCTGCCACCACTGGCGCTTGATGTTTTCCTTCAGCTCCACGCCGAGGGGACCATAGTCCCATGCCGACCGCGTGCCGCCATAGATTTCACCGGCCTGAAAAACGAAACCGCGGCGCTTGGCCAGCGAAATGATCGGGTCAAGTGAGGATTTATTTGCCATGGCGGCAGTGTCCCTTTCTAGGAGCGTCGCGGGGCCGCTGGGTGCGGTCCGCCTGGAGCACGGGCACATTGGCCCGAAGGAAAATCGCGGCCGGATCATGAGGATGTCCCGCGGCCACGGACTCTGCCGAGGCCTTACCGGCGAACTTCACATCCTAGCCTACCGGCGCCGGAGCCGGGCATGCTGCCGCCAGATGCCAGCCGACGACGGCTAGCCGACGACTGCTAGCCGACGACGAGGCACGCCGGAGCGTTGATGGCGAACTGTTGCCGTGGAACCGGTTCGGGAACCCCATCCACACCGAGGGCAAAGGCACTGATCTGATGCGAGCGCTCGTTGGCCACATAGAGCCAACCATCGGCAGCGTTCTTGCCGTCATTGTCGGTGTGGCCGCTGTTCCCAGCGGGCGTGGTAGCGGGCTTGGTAGAAGTGGGCTTGGTAGTGCGGTCGTCAGTGCGCTCATCAACGTCTTTCCCGGTGTCCGCCGGGGTGGACTGACCGGACAGGGTGAAGTGCCGCGGCCAGTGCCCTCCGCAGGGAACCTCCGCCAACAACCGCGGCGGAAACCCGGTCTTACGTTCGGTGCTCCCGCCGGCACCGGAGTCACCCGCATTGGCGGCAGTGAGGCGGCCTGTGCCTCGAGGGACACGCATTCCGGAAACGTCCAGCACCGAGATCGAGTCCCGTCCGCGAATTGCCACGTACAGCAGGGAGCCATCTGCGGAGAGGGCCAGGTGCGAGGGGTACACGCCATCGGCGCTGGACAGTGCCGGATGAGACGGATCGACGATCGATGTCGCGGCCAGCCACTGCCAACCGTGTCCGAAGCGGCCAATATGGTGCAGCCGCGCGTCCAGCTCCCCGACCACCAGCAGCCCGTCCGGAATCAGCACCAGATGCCGTGGTCCCGTACCCGGTGGCAACCGCACGCTGGTCAGCAGGACCAACCGGCCATCGGTACCCCCGCCGTATTCGTCCACCCGGTCGGCTCCGAGATCGCAGACCAGCACCGTGCCCCAGCCCGTTACCGTCACCTGGTGGGCGTGCGGGCTGGCCTGCCGGTCCTGCACCGGCCCACAGCCTGGTTCTCCAGTCAGCTCGATCGCTGCAGCCAACTCGCCGCCGCGTACCGGAACGACGGCGACAGTCCCGGAGCCATAATTGGCCACCGTGAGGTTTCCATCTGAAGAAACCAGATGGCATGGGTCGCTGCCACCGCTGGAGACCCGGGAAATCACGGTCAAGTTATTGCGGTGCAGCGCCACCACGGCGCCGTCCGCCAACTCCTCCACGGCGTAAACGAAGGGACCATCAACGGCCAGGAATGAGGCGTTGCGCACCGGGGCGACGGATCCGTTCCGCACAGCAGTCTGGGCGCCCGCGCCCGGATGGACAACGTTGCCGCCGGATTCACCTGCTTGCCCAACGGACTGCACGGCCTTGCTGCGCGCGCGCACCGAGGTCAGCAGGCCGTTGTCGCCGATCCGCACAGCAGTGATGCCTACCGCCCCCGCAGCGGCGTCACCCGCGGCTATGCCTCCTTCGGCCACGTTGCCGGGCTCGGTGTAGCTCCCGACGAACAGTGTGCGCTCCATCTTCCACCTCCGTTGGAAGCGTAGCCCCGCTTCATCGTTCGCGTCCCTCCCAGCCGCACCGGCTTTCCCGACTCCGCGCAGCCATCCCAGTCGCTCCGGCTTTCCCGCCTCCGGGCAGCCATCCCCGCCGCAGTGGGTTTCCCGACTCCGGGCAAGATGGCGATGGGGCATCATTGCTGTATGGGTATTAAAGACACGGTGGACATTGCGATCCGCGACGACATGATCCGACTGGGTCAGTTGTTGAAGCTGGCCAACCTGGCGGAGGACGGGGTGGAAGCGGCGGAATTGATCAAGAACGGGCTGGTGATGGTCAATGGCGAAATTGACGAACGCCGGGGCCGGCAGCTCCGGGCCGGGGACACCGTAACGGTCAACGGCGAAACCGTCCGGATCACGGCGCCCTGACCCGCCTCCCCAACCAGGTGTCAGCTGATGCACTCATTAGCGTCTTTGAGTGCACCTGCTGCCACCTAGTTTGCGGAGGCGAGCACCGTGGCGGTCAGGAATTCGCGCACGTGGCCCATCTCCTGGGCATTGATGCCGTGCCAGATCCCGGTGTACAACACCTTGGTCAGCTGGCTGTGGCCGCGCAGCCAGCTGTTCGTGTATTCGATCGAGGGCGCCGGAATGACCGGATCGGCCTGATCCCGGCCCCAGAAGACCGGCAGTTCCACGCCGGCCAATTCCGAGTCGCGAAAAAAGTCGTCCGATTCATTGGCGGGGTCCAGCTCGACGGCAAAGCCGGACAGGCCGACGACGGCGGCGTAGTCGTGCGGGCGGTGGCGCGCCAGCGACGTGGCCATGCACATTCCCTGCGAGAACCCGAAAAGGGTGACGCTGCTGTGCTGCCCGCCAACGGCATCGATCCAGCGAGCCAGTTCCGCCGTCGCCGCCTTGACACTCTCCAGTGAGTACGAGATGTCCGACCGCAGCGGGAACCAAGCGTGTCCTGCCCCGGCGGCGGCCGGACCACGGACCGAGGCGAGAGTGAATTCCGGCGGCAGCAGCTCGGCCAGGCCGAAGAGATCGGCTTCATCCGACCCGTAACCGTGCAGCATCACCAGCAGCGGCGTTCCCGCACGCTCCCCGGGCGGCCGCGACCACAGCGCGGCCGGGGCCGGGACGCCTTCGGTGGCGGTCAGATCAGCGGCGGCGAGGGCTTCGGCGGGAGTCGTTTCGGTCATGACTCCATCTTTCCACGACCGCTCCCCGTCCCGGAATCCCCCGTCGGCGGCGCCTTCCACTTTCGCCCACCGGTGGCACGTTCGGGATGCTTAGGTGGGGAAGAAGCGCTGCCGCAACAGCTGCCCCACCTTGGTGGTCTCAGTCAGGAAACCGTCGTGACCCATCCGGGACTCGACCATGTGCACGGGCACGCTTCCGGGCAGAGCCGCGGCCAGCAGGCGCGACTGCCCGGGCAGGTACAGCCGGTCCGTCGTCACCGCTGCGACCAGGAACTCAATGCCCGCGGCAGCCCCCAATGCCTGCTTCAATGTCCCCCTGCCGCGGGCGATATCGTGACCCATCAGCGCCTCGGTGATTGCCACATAGCTGTTGGCATCAAAGCGCCCGGCCAGCTTTTCGGCCTGGTGGTCCAGATAACTTTCCACCTGAAATGGTCCTTCCGGCTGCCCTTGGGCCTGGCCCTGCTCCTGGTCCCGACCCTGCCCTTGGGCCTGGTCCTTGCCGGGCTGTCGGCTCCTGCCGAACCTCTCGGAGAGTTCAGCCTCACACCGGTAGGTGATGTGCGCGATCCGCCGGGCCAGTCCGAGCCCGGCGGCTGGCGGGGCGCCGTCGTAGTAGTCCCCGCCGGCAAAGGAGGGGTCCTGTCGGATCGCAAGCAGCTGAGCCTGTGCAAACGCGATCTGTTCCGCCGTACTGGCCGCACAGGACGCGATCACCGCGCAGCGTTGTACCCGCTCCGGATAGGTCACTGCCCACTCCAGGGCCCGTGCTCCGCCGAGGGAACCACCCAGCACGGCGAACCAATTCCCGATCCCCAGCAGGTCCGCCAGCCGGGCCTCCGCCGCAACCGAGTCGCGCACCGAGACGGCCGGGAACCGCGACCCCCATGGCTTCCCGTCCGGGGAAATGCTGGACGGACCAGTGCTGCCGTAACAGCCACCCAACATGTTGCCGGCCACCACAAAATAGCGGTCGGTGTCCACCGCCCGGCCCGGGCCCACCAGCCCCTCCCACCAGCCATCCTCGTCCGAGGCCCCGCGCGCGACGTGTGAACTGCCAGTGAGCGCATGATGCACCAGCACAGCGTTGGAGGCATCCTCATTCAGCGTGCCCCACGTTTCAAAGGCGATGCTGACCTGGGGCAGCCGGCCGCCGGCTTCCAACTCCAAGTCCCCGATTCCGGCGTACTGGAGTTCAGCCGCCGCAGCCCGCAGTGGATGAGCACCCGCCGGAACGTCGCGGACCGGCGCATCAACGGCCCGAATCTCACCGCACCGAACCTCACCAACCGGCCCACGGCTCGCTTGAGTGTTGTTGGCCGGCCGCGGCCGGGTTCCTGCGCCGATTCCCGCCGCCGTCGTCGTGCTCACGCCGCTTTGGCCGCCCGGAAACCGGCCTCCAGATCCGCCAGGATATCGACAATATTTTCCAGCCCCACCGAAAGCCGAACCAGACCGGGATTGACCCCCGCCGCCCGCTGCTGCTCGGGGCTTAGCTGCGCGTGCGTGGTGGAGGCCGGGTGGATAACCAGTGAGCGCACATCACCGAGGTTGGCCACATGGGAATGCAGCTCCAGGCCGTCCACGAACCGCTTGCCCGCCTCGAGGCCACCGCGGATATTGAAGGCCACCACCGCACCGGTGCCACGCGGTCCATATTTGCGCCCCCGCTCATACCAGGGGCTGGACGGCAGACCAGCGTAGGCCACTGATTCCACATTCTCGTTGGACTCCAGCCAGCGTGCCACCTTGGCCGCGTTTTCCACGTGCCGTTCCACCCGCAGGCTCAGCGTTTCCAGGCCCTGTGCTATCAGGAAGGCGTTGAAGGGCGCGACGGCGGATCCCAGGTCGCGCAGCAGCTGCACGCGGGCTTTGAGAATGTAGGACAGATTGGCCCCCAGCGGACTGCCCTCACCCAAGTCGCGGCCGTAGACCAGGCCGTTATAGCTCTCATCCGGCGTGTTGAACGCCGGGAACTTCTCCGGATCCTTCGTGTAGTCAAACTTGCCGCCGTCGACGATCACGCCGGCAATAGCCGTGCCGTGCCCGCCCAGGTACTTGGTCGCGGAATGAATGACGACGTCGGCACCCCACTCGAGCGGGCGGATAAGGTAGGGCGTGGCCAGTGTATTGTCCACCAGCAGCGGAACGCCCGCCGCGTGGGCCGCAGCGCTGACCCCCTCGAGATCCAGCACGTCCTGGCGCGGATTGGAAACGACCTCGCCGAAGAACAGCTTCGTGTTGGGCCGGACCGCGTCCCGCCAGTGCTGCAGATTGTCCGGATCCGCCACGAAAGTGACCTCAATCCCGAACTTCTTCAGCGTGTGCGCGAACAAGTTGTAGGTGCCGCCGTAAACACTCGGACTGGCCACGACGTGATCACCATTCTGGGCAATGTTCAGCACAGCGAGCGTCGATGCGGCCTGCCCGGAGGACAGCAGCAGTGCCGCGACCCCTCCCTCCAAGCTGGCGATACGCTGCTCCACGGCATCCTGCGTCGGATTGCCTATCCGGGTATAGATGGGGGCCAGCTCGGCCAAGGCGAAGCGGTTCGCAGCACTCTCGGCGCTGGGAAAGACGAACGACGTCGTCTGGTAAATGGGCAGGGCGCGCGCCCCGGTGGCGGAATCGGGCTCCTGGCCCACATGGATCTGCCGCGTTTCGAAAGACCAGCCGTTGCTCATGGATTTGGCTCCTCAATATTTGAGGGTCACCACGTTCCGCTTCGGCGGCGGGGCGGGCCCTGCCGGGCGTGAATGGGCCGTGGGACCCGCGCTTGCGCTTAGCCATACGGCTAAGGCCTGGTCTTCACCCGGGGCACCCCGCCGCGGTGGAGGGTTGCCGGTCAGCGAGCCGGGGCTTGACGCTGACACTCATGACCTTCATCCAGTGTGAAATACCGCTGCCATCCACGCAAGAATGTGAGGAAATATGACGTGCCTCTGGCGTGTCCCTCCACTGAGCCGGTCGCGGGCGCTATTGTGCATTCGCGCGCGCCTTTATAGTCTTATGTGGGTTAAGTCGTTGCCCTCGGAAATCTGCTGTGGAGGGACTCCCATGGATAGTCAGGTTCGTAAACCCCATTTGGCTTCGCGCTTGGCCAGCGCGGCTCCCGGCGATGGCGCGGGCTCGGTGATTGCCGCCCGGCATCGAAACGAGCATCTTCCCTCGGACCTCTCGGCCATCTCCCGTCGGGACCTCTATACCCTCAGCAGCAGCATCTGCCACGAGTTGGACGGCGAAAAGTCTGCTGCCGGGGAAGGTTCGTAGCGGGCGAAAAAGTTTCCGGCGGAGGGGGGACTGTGTGGCGCTGAACAACGCTGCTCCCGGAAGTCACTCGGTGGCTGTAGCCCCTGCCCGCGTGCTGCGTGCCGCCGCGGCGGTGCTGGGTGCCGCTGCGGGCGCAACTGTGGCTGTGAGTGCCATCACCGTCGTGGAAGGCCTGTGGGCCCGGCGCAAATTGACCATCGCCTACGCGGTTCAGGAAGCGCCCGAACCGGTGTTGTTCGGCGGGGAGCACGACGGCGACGCGTTGGAGCTTGCGCTGCTGGGTGATTCGCTGGCCGTCGGCGTTGGAGCCGGCTCCCCGGAACGGACCATCGGCTACCATGTTGCCGAGGGTCTGGCCGATGCCTCCCACCGGCCCGTCAGACTGCATAATGTGGCCGCCATCGGCAGCGAGTCCCATGACCTGCCGCTTCAGCTGCAGGAGCTGGCGCATCGGGTACCCCGGCCCTCGGTCGCAGTTATTGTCATCGGCGGCAATGACGTCATGCACCCGCAAAGCATCGCTGCCGCGGCGCAGCATCTCTCCCATGCGGTCCAGGATCTTCGCCGCACCGGCTGCCAGGTGGTCGTTGCCACCTGCCCGGATATGGGGACGGTGCGTCCGTTTTTCCAGCCGCTGCGGTTTTTCGCCCACTGGCTCAGCCGTCTGCTGGCGACGACGCAAACGATCGTTGTGCTGCGCCACGGCGGCCGCACCGTCTCGCTGGCGGACACTGTTGGGCCGCTGTTCCGCCGCAATCCCAAGGTCATGTTCTCCACTGACAGCATGCACCCAAGCGCCATGGGCTATGCCCGTGCTGCCGACGTCCTGCTGCCCAGCGTGTGTGCGGCCGCCGGCTACTCCGGCGCCGGCGGTCCCGCGGTACCGCACCGCGTCTACCGCAAGGGCGGCCGGCACCCACTGGCCTGGTTCGCCTTCCGGGCATCGCGGGAGGGTGGAACGGCGCTCAGCACCGGCAAGGACCGCCGTCGTGTCGGGACGTTCCGGCACACGAGGTTCTGGGCGAAATGGCCATGGCCGCAGGACCACATCCCCGCCGGACTGGACGGAAAATAGGGCCCGGCGACAGTAAGGCTTGCCTAAGTCGAGACCCACCTCACAAAGTGCCAAGATGATGGCATGCGCATGGATCATGTCTCTTACGCCTGTGAATCAGATGGCCTGGCCGCCACAACCGAGCGAATTGCCTCCGCCTTGGGCATTGAAGCAATCCGGGGTGGTGTCCACCCCAGATTCGGTACCCGAAATATGATTATCCCGCTGACGGACCACCATTATTTGGAAGTCGTCGAGGTGTTGGATCATCCAGCCTCGGACAAGGCACCCTTTGGGCAGGCCGTTCGCGCCCGCTCCGCCACCGGCGGCGGCTGGATGGGCTGGTGCGTTGCGGTTGACGACCTGTCACAGTTTGAACAACGACTGGGCCGCAGCGCAGTTCCCGGCAACCGGAAATTCCCCGACGGCCAGGAGCTGATCTGGCAGCAGATCGGCATTAAGGGCCTGATCGCGGACCCCCAGGTCCCCTACCTGCTCAAGTGGGAAGGCGATCCCCAACTGCACCCTTCGCTGGCACGTCCCAGCAGCGTAAAACTCGCCAAGCTGACCATCGCGGGATCCGCCGCACGCGTCACCGAGTGGCTGGGCGAACCCGTGGAGAAACCCCTGGACGACGTGGCCGTGGAATGGATTGCTCCGCACGGCAATCCCGGCATCATGAGCGTCACCTTCGAAACCGCCGATGGGTTCGTGACCCTCTAACCCGCTCCACTGACCCCGCGCGTCCCTCCCCGTTTTGCGTCATCTTTATTAGTCCATGACTTAAGCCGACGACGTCTCCGATTCACGGGTTGATCCGCGGTGCCTTCATTGTGGCGACCACGCACACACGGGGCTCCCGGGCGAACCAACATCGCAGGTGCTGCTGGCGGAACGGCAAAGGTGTGGTGGAGGGTCAGCCAAGGCCCAGGGCGGGACCGGCAACGAAGGCCGCACTGTCGAGCAGGGCATGGGCTATCACCAGCGGCATGACGCGGCCATAACGCCGGTAGAACCAGCAGAAGACCAGCCCCATCACAAAGTTTCCCAGGAACGGCCCAAATCCCTGGTAAAGATGGTAGCTGCCCCGCAGCAGCGAACTGGTCAGGATGGAGGCGGCGGTGGACCAGCCAAATTTACCGAAGCGGTCCAGCAGATAGCCAACCACAATGACCTCCTCCACCACGGCGTGCCGGACAGCAGAAATGACGAGAACCGGGATGGTCCACCAGTAGGCATTCAGGGCGCTCGGGATTATTTCCGTGGTGATGCCCAGCGCACGCCCCACGGCATATAGTCCCAGCGAGGGTAAGCCCATGGCCACGAAGAGTGCGAGTCCCCAAAGCACATCCCGACCCGGCCGCTTCAGCGTGAACCCGAGCCGTTCGAACGCGGAGCGGCCAGGCTGCCAGAGCAGGTAGAGCACCAGCGCCACGGGCACCAGCGCGAAACCGATGCCCAGCAGTTGGTAAGTCAAGTCGAAATATCCACGGTTGCTCTGCGGAACATTGAGTGTGGAAGTGCCCTGCGCCAGCGGTGCCCGGCTTAGTTTGTCCAGCAATTGGACGACGGCGTACACCGCCGATTGCCCGAGCGAGAGTCCCAGTATGATCCAGACTTCGGCACGGATCCTTCCCTTGCCAGCCTTGGAGCCCGAACCGGTGGAGGACACTGTTGTGCCGGTTGTCGCCGCCGTGCCGGTTGACTGAGCTGGGCCGGTTGACTGAGCGGCTGCGGAAGCCGCCGGGGTACCTTTGCGCATACCTCCCATCCTGCCCGTTTTTCCTGAAGATCCGCAGCGGCTTCTATCAGTAAGCTGGCATCTATGAGTGCTCCACGCCAGATCATCATGATCCGCCACGGCCAGTCGGAGGCTAATCTTGACCAGAGCATCTACAACCGGGTTCCCGATTACCGGATTCCGCTCGCGGAACTGGGGCGGGAGCAGGCATCGGCTGCCGGTGACGAAGTCCGCAGCAGGCTGGCCGGCGAAAAGGTCTGCGTCTATGTCTCCCCGTACCTGCGCGCCTACGAAACACTGGAGGCGCTGCAGTTGGGAACGCTGGTGGACCGGGTGATCGAGGAGCCGCGGCTGCGGGAGCAGGACTGGGCGAACTTCCAGAATCAGCTGGACATCGCGGACCAAAAAGAACTGCGCAATGCCTATGGCCACTTCTTCTACCGTTTCCGGGAGGGCGAGTCGGGCTCCGATGTCTACGACCGTATTTCATCATTCATGGAGACCCTCTACAGGCACTGGTCCAAACCGAGCTACGCCCCCAATACCTTGCTTGTCACCCATGGGCTGACCATGCGGCTGTTCTGTATGCGGTGGTTCCACTGGTCAGTGGAATATTTCGAATCGCTGAACAACCCCGGCAACGCGGAGGTACGAACCTTGGTGCGGCAGCGGGAGAAGTATGTGCTCGATACTCCCTTTGCCCAGTGGTCCCCTATCAGCGAAACACGAACGGTGCTTGATGCGCCGAGGATGGTGTGGTGAAACCTGTGACAACCGAGGCAACGGCCGATTTCTTTCAACGCGACCCGGAGAAGGAGGGCAAGAAAAGCAAAGAGGGCAAAAGCGAGAGCACCGTCACAGTCGTGTTGGCCTTCATCGTCAACTTAGTGATCGCGATCGCCAAAACCATTACCGCCGTGTTGACCGGCTCTGCCTCCATGACGGCCGAGGCGGCCCACTCCTGGTCCGATGCGGGCAACGAAATTTTCCTGCTGGTGGCGGACCGACGGTCCCGCAAGCCCCGGGATAAAAGTCATCCAATGGGCTATGGCCGCGAAGCTTACGTCTGGTCCATGTTTGCGGCCTTTGGGCTGTTCGTGGCGGGTGCCGTCTTTTCCGTTATGCACGGCGTCCAGTCCCTCTTCGCTCCGGAGCCCGCCGAGGACTTTATCGTCGCCTATGTTGTGCTGGCGGTTTCGTTCGTACTAGAAGGCATTTCGTTCCTGCAGGCTTGGCGGCAGGCCAGATCGAAGGCAAAAACGCTGGACCGCGGCACCCTTGAGCATGTCTCCGCCAGCTCGAATCCCACGATGCGGGCCGTCTTCGCGGAGGACGCCGCCGCCTTGATGGGCTTGGCGATTGCCTTCCTGGGTGTACTGATCCACCAGCTCACCGGAAGCCCGGTTCCCGACGCGGTGGGATCCATCCTGGTCGGTCTGCTACTGGGCGGGGTGGCCGTGATCCTGATTGACCGCAACCGCCGTTTCCTGGTCGGGCAGTCCGTTCAGCATGACGTGGAGGTGGTGGCCACTGAGCTGCTCCTCAAGCGGCCGGAGATTGACCGGGTGACGTACATCCATCTGGAGTTCGTCGGCCCGGAGAAGCTGTATCTGGTGGCCGCCGTAGACATGAAGGGCGACTTCACCGAATCCCATGTCGCCGTCGAGCTCCGTCGGGTGGAACGTGAACTGGAGGAAAATCCGCTGATCGAGGAGGCGGTCCTGACGCTTTCGATGCCCGATGAGCCCTCACTGGCAACCGGACCGGCTACGAGCTGAACGGCGCCACCAGCACCTCGATGCCGTTCTCCTCGAAGGTCTGCCGCTGATCCGGGCTGATGCCACCGTCGGTGATGAGTTTGTGGAAATGGTAGCCTTCCATCGTCGCGAACGAGCGCTGGCCAATTTTGGACGAATCGGCCAGCAGGAAGGCCTCGGACGCACGGCGTGCCATCAGGGAGTTAACGGTGGCCTCCCCTTCGTCGTTCACGGTGGGTCCCACCTGGGGATCAATGCCGTTCACCCCGATGAACGCGAAGTCCAGGGCCACCTTCTGCAAAATGATGTCGGTATAAGGGCCCACCAGTTCATAGGACCGCGGATTCACCACGCCGCCGGTGACCATGATTTTGAAGTTCGGACGCACCGCCAATTGAGCCGCAATGTTGATGGCGTTCGTAACCACCGTCAGTGTCGGCCGGTTGGAGGGCTCCATCAAATCCGCTCGGGTGGAGAGCACCTGGGCCAGTGCGGTGCTTGTGGTGCCGCCGCAAAGACCGATCACGGCACCCTTTGGAATCAGTCCGCTGGCGGCCAGCGCAATTTGTTGTTTCTGCTCGCCGTGGTCGTCCCTGTTGTAACGGCCCGGCAAGTCGTAGGCCACCGAACCGTGGGTGGCCCCGCCGCGGGTGCGCGTCAGCAGACGTTCGCTGGCCAGCGAGTCCAGATCGCGCCGCGCCGTTGCCGGTGAAACGCCAAGGGTGGAAACAATGTCGTCCACCTCCACTTGGCCAGCCCCAGCTAAAAGGTCAAGGATGGCATTAAGCCGTTCGGTGCGGTTCATGGAGCTCCTTGCTCTGCCTCACGGCGGTCCGTTCCATCTTAGAGTCCAGCGGGAACCCCTGCGGAAAACAATTGCAGCAGCCGCGCCGCCTCCGGCACCAGAGCCGCCCTGCCGGCCGACAGGTACTTCCGCGGGTCCACCACCGATGGATTGGTATCCAGATAGTCGCGGAGTGCCCGGGTAAAGAAACCGTTCAGGTGTGTTGAGACGTTGATTTTGGTCATCCCGGCCGCGATTGCCGCCACAATCGCCGCGTCGGGAACTCCGGAGGAGCCATGCAGCACCAGCGGAACCCCCAGTGCGGCCTTCAGCCGCCGAATCCGCTCCAGGTCCAGGGCCGAGTTGCGTTCGGTCATGGCATGGGAGGAGCCGACGGCGACGGCGAGGGCGTCGACGCCGGTGGCCGCCACGAAGGCTGCGGCTTCGCCGGGATCGGTCAGCACGCCGGGCGCGTGCGCGCCGTCCTTGCCCCCCACCTCCCCCAACTCCGCTTCCACGTAGACGCCATACCGGTGGGCATGGTCCACCACCCGCTGCGTGGCCGCGACATTGTCGGCGTAGTCCAGCGCGCCGCCGTCGAACATCACCGATCCGAAGCCCAACTCCACCGCTTGGACCGCCAACTGTTCATCCTCGGCATGGTCAAGATGCACGGCGATCGGAGTGCCCGCCTGCTCCGCGGCGGAAAGTGCCGCCAGTGCAAGCGGCTTCAATGAGCCGTGGTAGCGGGCGCAGTTTTCGGAAATCTGCAGGATCAGCGGCTGGCCGGCAAGCTCCGCACCAGCCACCAGCCCCTCGATGGTCTCCAAATGGATCACGTTGAAGGCACCCTGGCCGCGTCCGGCAGCGGCCGCCTGGTCCATCAGAGTGCGGGTGGGGGTCAGTACCATGGCTTCTCCTGGCTCCTCGGGTAGTTACTCATCGGCCGGGGTTCATCGGTCGGGGTCCATTTGATCCTCGCGTGCGGAACGGGCTGCGGGCTGCTCGCCCCAGGCCCCCGGCTGGCGGGGCTGGCGGGGCTTCAGTGGCCGTACTGATCCTGCGGTCGAAATCGTCAGCCATTATGCCGGCTGACGATGAGTTCGCCGGCCAGTTGAGCATATCGGGGTGACAGCTCCCCCGCCGCCGGCATCAGGACGGCGGCGGCGCTCCAAGCGGTGGCGCGGCGCAGAATCTCTTCGGGGTCCCGCACTCCGCTGGCCAGGGCGACGGCGGCCGCAGCCACCGCGGCGTCGCCGGCTCCGGTGGGGTTGCCACGCAGCGGAGCCACCAGGTGGGCCTGCCAATAGCTCTCCGGCGCCTCGGCGCTGAAGGCGAGCATGCCGTCCGGCCCGGCGCTGACCAGCACCATTTTCGCGCCCAGATCGATAAGGGTGCGGGCCGCCGACACCGGGTCCGGATCGCCAAGGGCGGCGCTGAGCTCCTCGAGGTTGGGCTTGAGCAGATCGGCTCCGGCACGGGCGGCAGCCACAATGCCTGCCCCCGAGGTGTCGATGATGGCGGGAACGCCGGCGTTGTGCGCCAACGCCACCAGGGCGGGGTAGAAGTCAGCTGGCGCACCGGCCGGCAGCGAGCCCGAGCCCACCAGCACCGCGGCCGTGTCCAGACTGTCGACGACGGCGCCGGCCAGCTTCCGCCATTCCGCTGTGTTGAGGGCGCCGCCGGCTTCATTGAAAATACTTGTTTGGTCCGCGGCGGTATCCACCAACGCGATGGTCCGCCGGGTCGGGGCGGCAACCTGCACCAGCCGATGTGCGAGACCTGCCGCCGCCAGGTCCTGGCGAAACTGTTCCCCGCCCAGTCCGCCGCAGCTGGTGATGGCGAGAGTGGGCAGTCCCAGCTGGTGGATCACCCGGGAAACGTTGATGCCCTTGCCTCCGGCCCGCACCAGCGGGCTTGCAACCCGATGTGACTCACCCGGATGCATGCCGTCGACCGTATAAGTTAAGTCCACGGCCGGATTGGGCGTCACTGTGACTATGATTCCGCGGATGCCTTCCGTGGTTCCGGCGGCGGACGCGACGGAGTCCTGCTCTGCGGCGGACGCGGCGGCCTGCTCCGCGGCGGACGCCACGGCGTCCTGTCCCACGGCGGAAGAGACGGCGTTCTGTCCCACGGCGGACGCCATTGCGTCCTGTCCCGCGGCGGAAGAGACGACGGACGCGCCGGCCTCCTGGCCCTCGGCGGCTGCGCTCACCGATTCCCCGCCGGACCCGAGGTCGTCCCAGCGGCCGCTTCGGCAAGCAGGCTGCGGGCTTTGAGTGCCGAGCCAATCAGACCGGCATTTTGTCCCAGTGCGGCGGGGACAATTCGGGGACGCCGTTGGACGGTCAGCAGCTGATCGAGGCGTGATGCCAGCGGAGAAAACAATTCGTCGCCGGCCTCGGCCAATCCCCCACCCAGCACCACGGTGTCGATGCCGAGAATGGAGGCGCACTGGGAAATGCTGAAGGCAATGGCGTCCACAGCCTCACTCCAAACCCGCTGCGCCACCGCATCCCCGGCCCGGGCTAACCGCAAAACGCCGCGTGCGCCGTCGTCGGCCTCCAGCCCCGATGCCTGCCCATACCGTCGGGCCACTGCGCCGGCGGAACCGACGGACTCGAAAATCTGCAGCGAACCGTCCGGAGCGGGAACCATGGCGTGGCCGAGTTCACCCGCATAACCGCCGCCCGCCACCCGAACGCCGTCGGCGAATACCGCTGCAGCAATGCCGGTACCGATCACCAGGACAATAACATCGCGTGCGCCGCGTGCCGCACCGACGCGGAACTCCGCCTCGCCGGCCATCCCAACGTCGTGCCCGAAGGCCACCGGCAGGCCCAACTGCGCACGCAGGCGTCCGGTAAACGGGTAGTTTTTCCAACCAAGATTGCTGGACCGAATGCCGACGCCGGCTCCCTCATCAACCAATCCCGGCACCGTAACCCCCAGGGCCGCCAGCCGGACGGCGGGATGCGAGCGGCGGTACTGCTGGGTCAGTTCCACAATTTTGTCCACCACAGCGTCACCCGGATTTTCGGCGTCGCGCGGCGTGGGCAGCCGCTGCAGGTCCAAAACTGCCGTGTGTCCGGCCGCGATGGGGCCTTGCACCAGACCAACCTTCAGGTCCGTCCCGCCCACGTCAAAGGCAAGTACGGCGGCGTCCGGCACAGTTGGTTCCACCGTCAGCCCAGAATGACCGAACGGGAAAGATTACGGGGAGCATCGGGGTCCAGGCCGCGGGCGCGGGCGCGCTCCAGCGCAATCCGATGCACCCGCGTCAGCTCGGCCAATGGATGCTCGTCCGAGGCCACCAGCACGGCACCCGTGCGTGCCACGTCGTCGGCCAGGCCCGGGGGCACCTCGCCAAACACCCAGACCACACGGTTCGGTGCCGCGATGGCAATCGGCCCATGCCGGTATTCCATGGCGGGGTAGGACTCGGTCCAGGCCTGCACTGCTTCGCGCATTTTGAGCCCGGCTTCATGCGCCAGTCCCACGGTCCAGCCGCTGCCCAGGAAGGTGAACTGCTCGGCGTCCAGGAATGCCTGCGTCACCGGAGCGGCGAGAGCGGTCCGAGCGTCCGCAACGGCGGCATCGAGGTCCACACCGACGCTGGTCAGCAGGTAAACCAACGCGGCGGTGGCAAAGCGGGTCTGCACCACGGACTTTTCGTCGGCATACGGCAGTTCGACGACGGCGTCGGCCAACTCGCGAACGGGAGATGTCACGTCCCCGATCACGGCCACGGTGGGCACCTTTCCCTTCAGGTCGGCAAGGATGTCCAGCACTTCCGTCGTCGTGCCCGAGCGTGTGATGGCCACGACGGCGTCATACTGCCGTGCGCTGCCCAGGAAAGCCTCCGAGGCGGCAAAGGCATCGGTGACTCCCCGGCCGGCGGATTCCCGGGCGACGGCGTAGGACTGCGCCATGAACCACGACGTGCCGCAGCCCACCACTGCGACGCGCTTCCCATCCGCCGGCAGCAGGTGCTCCTGCTGCGCCTGCGCTATGGCCCTGAGCCATACCTCCGGCTGGCTGCTGAGTTCTTCGTCCATAAATGCCCCGCCCTGGGAGGCAACGGTACTGGTGGTCATCTAAATTCTCCTCGATCGGCGGACGGGCAGCGTCCGGGGTGCCATGCTGATCACAATATAGCACCAGATGATCGTTTATGACGGAAACATCGACAAATCATGCACCTCTGATCGCAACACGTGCTCACCGTCGTCGTCACCGACTTTCCGTGCGCAGCACTCGACGGGCCATCCCCTCCCAAACTGACTAACAGATAACGCACTCAAAACCGTTTTTAGATGCGATAAGTGTTACTCAGTTGGGAAGTCAGGCGGGGGGGGGAACCAGACGTGGGAAGTCAGGTGGGGGAGCCAGAGGGGAAGTCAGGGGGGAAAGTCAGGGGGGAAAGTCAGGGGGGAAAGTCAGGCGGCACCTAAACGACTCGCTCCCCGCGGCGCCAGACGGCGTGCGTCATTGGCATGCCGGGACGGTAAGCCAGGTGGGTGGCGCTGGGCCCGGCCAGTACATGCAGGTCCGCGCGGTGGCCCACTGCGATGGATCCGACCGCGCGCCGGCCGTCCGCATCCTCGCCGCGTTCCACCCCCAGTGCCAGCGCCCCGCCGTAGGTCGCAGCCCGCACCGCCTCGGCAACGCTCAGCCCCATCTGCAGCACGGCCGTCGTCACGCAGTAGTTCATGGAAGTGGTGTACGACGTTCCGGGGTTGCAGTTCGAGGCGAGCGCAATCTGCACTTTGCGGTCCAGCAGGAGGCGTGCTGGCGCCAGTGGCTGCCGGGTGGAGAGGTCGCAGGCCGGAAGGCAGGTTGCAACCGTACCCGGGTGGCCGGTCCCGGACGCCGCGTCCCACTGCGCCCAGCTGTCCGCGAGCGCCGAGACGTCGTCGTCGTCCAGGTAATTCACGTGATCCACGCTCGCCGCCTTGAGCTCGACAGCCAGCCGCACGCCGGGACCGTTCCCCAGCTGGTTGCCGTGCACGCGCAGGCCCAGCCCGGCCGCGCGGCAGGCAAGCAGAACCTGGCGGGATTGCGCCTCACTGAAGGCGCCGCGTTCGCAGAAAACGTCGGCCCACTGGACCCAGTCCCGCACGGCCGTCAGCATATCTCCGCAGACAAGGTTCACGTAGTCTTGGGCATCGGTGCCGGGCGGCACCAGGTGAGCGCCCAGAAACGTCACCTGATCAACCTGTTCCGCGGCTATCCGGGCACTGCGCGCCTCCTGGTGAACGTCCAGCCCGTAGCCGGTCTTCGTCTCCAGGTAGGTGGTTCCGCCGGCGGCGGACGCGGCGACGCGGCGCTGAAGCAGGCGGCGCAGTTCGTCGTCGTCGGCGGCCCGGGTGGCCGCCACGGTAACGCCGATCCCGCCCGCGCTGTAACTCTGTCCGGCCATCCGGGCCTCAAATTCGGCCGTTCTGTCGCCCGCGAAGACCAGGTGAGAGTGCGAATCGACCCATCCCGGAAGCACAGCCCGGCCCATGGCGTCGAAGACCTCGTCGGCCGCCGGCGCCGCAGCGGCGTCGCCGAGCCACGCGATCCGCTCCCCCTCGAGGACGACGGCGGCGCGCTGGCGGACCTGGTGCTCAAGATCCTGTGTCATCAGTTCGCCAATGTTGGTGATCAGCATGCTCATGCTTCAACCCTACGGCGGCGGTGGGCAGCGCAGCAGCTCCGAATGAGTGCTCCCGTCTGTCATCCCGGATGCAGCTCCGCGGGTTATTCCGCAGGTCACTCCGGGGGGTCACTCCGGGGGTCATTCCGGAGGTCATTCCGGAGGAGTTCCAGAGGAGTTCCGGAGGGGTTCCGACACGCTCGGGAAACGAAAGTAATGTGCCGCCCCGAGTCGGGAAAATGATGGATAGTGATCGGTAGTTACTGTTTTGTTGCTCGAACAATCATTGACGATCGCCTCGAGGGGTGATTGACTTCACATAGTCCCCGCCGTGTTATGCACGGACTGTTCCTGCGAATCGAGGCATTTTGAACGACATATCCACTGACCAACTCCCTGCCACCGGCAATCTGCGGGTGGGCATTGCAGGCATTGGGGCACGTGCCGAGCTGGGCACTAGGGTAGAGGCTTCCGGCCTGGGAAAGGTGGTTGCGGCAGCCGATCCGACCCTGCGCGGACGGGAACGGGCGCTCCGGCTCTTCGGCGCCGACACAACGGTCGTCGCCGATCACCGCCAACTGCTGGAGATCACGCCACCCCTGGACGCCGTTATTGTCACCTCGCCCGACGATACCCACGCCGGCATCGCCGTCGATCTGCTCCGGGCGGGTATACCCGTGTATCTGGAAAAGCCGATTGCCACCACGGCTGAGGACGCGGACAGCGTACTCAGCACCGCCGCGCAGACAGGAACCAAACTCTACGTTGGGCACAACATGCGCCATATGGCGGTGGTTCAGTTGATGCGCGACGTGATCCAACGAGGTGAAATCGGAGAGGTCAAGGCCGTCTGGTGCCGCCACTTCGTCGGCAACGGTGGCGATTACTATTTCAAGGACTGGCACGCCGATCGACGGCACTCAACCAGCCTGCTGCTGCAAAAAGGCGCACACGACATCGATATTATCCACTGGCTCGCCGGCGGCTACACCCGGAACGTGGTGGCGATGGGCGACCTGGCCGTCTACGGTGCGGTAACCGACCGGCGCGATAACTCCGACCAGCTGATGAATGACTGGTTCTCGCTGAAGAATTGGCCGCCGCTGGAACAGACCAACCTCAACCCGGTGATTGACGTCGAGGACATCTCCATGGTCTCCATGCAGTTGGACAACGGCGTCCTGGCCTCTTACGAGCAATGCCATTTCACCCCGGACTATTGGCGGAACTACACCATCATTGGCACCGAGGGGCGGCTGGAGAACTTCGGTGACAGCGACGGCGGCGTGGTGCGGGTGTGGAATCAACGCTCCGGCTACTCCGCGGACGGGGACCGGTCCTATCCGATCACCGGTGACGCCGACGGGCACAGCGATGCCGACCAGCTCACCATGACGGAATTCCTGCGCTTCGTTCAGCACGGCGAACCGACTCAAACGTCCCCCCTTGCGGCCCGCAATGCCGTCATGACGGCAATCGCCGCCACGCAATCGCTGCGCAGTGGAGCTCGGCCCCAGGCGGTGCCGCCGGTTTCCGATGAGCTGCTGAGCTACTTCCAGGCCAATCAACAGGCGCCGGTCTCCCCCGGTAGGATCCACCCCTAACAAAGACAACGGTTCCGCACGGAACCGGCATTCAAGGAGCATGTTTATGAGACGAATCAAGTTCGGACTGGGTATGGCTGCTGCGCTGAGCGTCGCGCTCCTGACCGGTTGTGGCGGCGGTGCCTCGGAACCTGCCAAGGCGGGGCCGGCACCAACTGACCTCAAGGCTGAGATCACCTACGGCTACTGGGACGTGAACCAGAAGCCGGCCATGGACAAGGTTATTTCGCAGTTCAACCAGGACTATCCCAACATCAAGGTCACCAGCGAAGTTACGCCCTACGCGCAGTACTTCACGAAGCTCCAGACTCAGGGCAGCTCCAACACGCTTCCCGACGTTTTCTGGATGAATGGTCCCAACTTTCAGCTGTACGCCTCCAATGGGCAGTTGGCGCCTATGACCGCCCTGACCGATTCGAAGCAGGTGGATCCCGCCAACTACCCCGAGTCGCTGAACAAGCTCTACAGTCTCGATGGAAAGCAATACGGTGTGCCCAAGGACTTTGACACCATTGCCCTCTGGTACAACAAAGCGCTGTTCAAGCAGGCCGGGGTCGCGGTGCCGACGGCGGACTGGACCTGGGACGACTTCCACAAGGCAGCGAAGACCATCAGCGACAAGCTCAAGAGTAAGGGTATTTACGGCGTGGCCACCAACATGTCCGGTGGTCAGGAGGGGTACTACGACTCGATTCTCCAGGCCGGCGGCAGCATCATCTCCGCGGACGGCAAGAAATCCGGCTACGACGACCCGAAATCCATCAAAGGTCTCCAGCTCTGGGCTGACCTGATCGCCGATGGCTCATCGCCGACCATGCAGCAGCTGTCCGACACTCCGGCCAACAAGTGGTTCGATAACGGCAAAGCCGCAATGGAGTGGACCGGAACGTGGCAGGTCTCGGAAATCAAGGCATCGCCCGTCAAGGATGACGCATCCGTGGCCCCGCTGCCCAAGGGTGAACAAAAGGCCACCGTGATCCACGGCCTGGCCAATGTGGTGAGTGCCAAGTCCAAAAATTTACAGGCCGCCCAGGCGTTCCAGGCCTTCCTGGGAACGAAGGCAGCGGCGCTGACCCAAGCGAACATGGGTGCCGCGAATCCGGCCTTCAACGGAACCCAGCAGGCCTTCGTTGACTCCGTTCCAAGCTTCAACATCAAGGTGTTCGAAGACGCAGCCAATGAATATGCCTTCCCGTTCCCGGTTTCGAAAAATACCGCGGCGTGGAACCAGTTGGAGACGGACCTGCTGCCCGACGCCTTCGCGGGGAAGAAGCCCGTCGCTGACGTTGCCAAGGAACTGGCGGACAAAATGAACGCACTGCTGGCAAAGGAATAGTCTGCGGCGATGACAGCTAATACTGCAGCAAGGGTGGGCGCCCCGGGGCGGGCGTCCACCCCCCGTGCACCGCGAAATCAGCGCGGCGTCAGGGCGACGGACGGGTGGTGGCCCGCGGCTTTCATCCTGCCGCTCTTTATCGGCGTCGCCATCTTCTTCCTCTACCCGATCGTGGAGACGGCGTATCTGAGCTTTACGGCGTCCGGCGCGTTTGGCGGCTCCACCTTTACCGGTGTGGAAAATTACGCAAAACTGGCCTCCGATCCGCAGATCGGCCGCTCCCTGCTGAACACCTTGATCTACACAGCGATCGTCCTGTGCGGGGTACCCCTAGCCGTGGGGCTGGCAAGCCTGGTCAACCGCCCCGGGTTGCGGTTCGCCAAGTTTTACCGCACGATGTTCTTCCTTCCGTATGTCGCCATGCCGGTGGCCATCTCGATGGTGTGGCGGATGATTTACAACGGCGATTTTGGCGTGCTGAATTTTGCGCTGTCCCGGGTGGGCATCAACGGACCGCACTGGATCTCCACCGATGGGCTTGCGCTGCTCTCCGTGGCGGTGCTGGGCTTGTGGATCTCGCTGGGCTTCAACATGATCATCCTGTCCGCCGGCCTCAAGGGCATTCCCGTGGAACTGTACGAAGCGGCCTCCATCGACGGGGCAAGCCGCTTCCGGCAGTTCCGCCAGATCACCGTGCCGCTGCTGACGCCGTCGATCTTCTTCGTCGTCGTCATCACCGTGATCGGCGGCTTTCAGCTCTTCGACCTGCTCTTCGTCCTGCTGGGCAGCACCAATCCCGCCATGGCCGATTCACAATCCCTGGTCTACCTCTTTTTCAATGAATCATTCATCAAGAACAACAAGGGCTATGGCGCCACCATCGCCATGCTGATCCTTGTGCTGGTGTCAATCGCCACGGCCATCCAGTTCCGCTTACAACGACGGTGGGTCAACTATGTCTAGTTCCCTGACACAGCAGCTGGCCATCCCGCGCGCCCGCCTCCGGGCTTCGCAGCGGCGCAAACGCGGTTCCAACGTCGGTGCGCACATCATCCTGATCACCGGCAGCGTCATCATGATCTTCCCGTTCCTGTGGCAGATCATCATGTCGCTCTCGACAAACTCCCAGGTCATGTCCGTTCCGCCAACGTTTTGGCCCAACGACCTGCAGTGGCACAACTTCGCGGACGTATTCACCGCCATGCCGTTCATGAGCCAGTTCTGGGTATCGGTGAGCATCACGATCATCAGGACCATCGGCCAGTTGGCCCTGTGCTCGCTGGCCGGCTATGCCTTTGCCCGGATGCGGTTTCCGTTTAAGGGCCTGATTTTGGGCATCATCCTGGCCATCCTGATGGTCCCGTCGCAGGTCTACCTGATCCCGCAGTACCAGATCATCCAGGGTCTCGGCTGGCTCAACTCCACGGCCGGCATTGTCGCCCCCGGCATCTTCAGCGCTTTCGGGACCTTCATGATGCGGCAGTTCTTCCTTGGCCTGCCCGATGAACTGGAAGAAGCAGCCCGCTTGGATGGCTGCAATCCATTCCAGACATTTTGGAAGGTCATGCTTCCGCTGGCCAAACCGGGGCTCTCTGCTCTGGCCATCATTACCGTGCTGTGGTCCTGGAATGATCTGCTCTGGCCCCTTGTGGTGTCCACGTACGCCGAAAGCATGCCACTTTCAGCCGGGCTCGCCACCCTGCAGGGCCAAAACTCCACCAACTACCCCGTCCTGATGGCCGCCAGCCTGATGGCAAGCGCACCGGTCCTGATCCTGTTCCTGGTGATGCAGCGCCGCGTGATCGATGGCATCGCCTTCTCTGGAATGAAATAGGACCCTGTGACTGAATTAAAAGTAGGACTGGTCGGATCCGGCGGCATCACCGGCGTCCACGTGCCGGCATGGCTCGCTCTCGGGGCGAAGGTGACGGTCTACTCCCTGGAGGGGGCCGAGGAACTCGCCGGGCGGTACGGCCTGAAGGTTGCCCCTACACTCGAGGAGCTGCTGGAGTGCGCCGACATTGTCGACATCTGCACGCCGACGGCGAGCCACAGTGACATTTCGCTCGCCGCCATCCGTGCCGGCAAGGACATCATCTGTGAGAAACCCGTGGCACGCACTGTAGCCGAAGGCACCGCGGTGCTGCGCGCTGCGCGTGCGGCTGGGGTGCAGATATATCCCGGTCACGTGGTCCGCTTTTTCCCCGAGTACGCCGCGGCCAAAGCTGCCATTGACGCCGGCCGGCTGGGCATTCCGGCTATCCTGCGCTTCAGCCGCGGCGGAGCGGGGCCTCTTAGGGACTGGTTCTACGATCAAGAACAGTCCGGCGGGCTGATTATGGACCAGATGATCCATGACCTGGACCAGGCGCGTTGGCTGGCCGGAGAAGTAACTCAGGTTTACGCCATCCAGCATCCGGCCACCGCCGCTGGCAAGACGCCGCGGACGGTCAGTGCCCACGTGACGTTGACCCACCACAGCGGTGCCATTTCGCATATCCAAGGCGTCTGGGGACCGGCGACCATGGAGTTCCGGACATCGTTCGACTTGGCAGGGGACGCCGGCTCCCTTCACTTCGACTCCGCGGCCGATGCGTCCGTGGTGAGCAACCTCGGCCAGCACAACGAGGCCTCGTATCTCCCGGCTGCCACGGGGGCTGAAAGCCCCTATCTGACGCAAATCCGTGAATTCGCCGCTGCCATCAGCGGCGGTCCGGCTCCGCGGGTTTCTTTTGACGATGGGCTCGTCGCCCTTGCCCTCGCCGAGGCCGCCAATGAATCGCTGCGATCCGGCCAGGCGGTCCCGTTCGCGGCTCCGCAGGTCGCCGCAGCCCAAAGCAGCACGCGATGACCGGGCCCACCACCGCGCCCCGGCTCAAGGTCGCCCTGCTGTCCTTCGCGCATACCCATGCCCACAGCTATCTCCGCCACCTGTGCGCCCGCGATGACGTTGAGCTGCTGACAGCGGACCCGGAGGGCGCGGCCGCCTCCGATGCGGGCCCCAGGGGTGCGGAATTCGCCGCCGATTACGGCGTCCGGTATGTCGACAGCTATGAGGAGGCACTTGCCTGGCAGCCGCAGGCGGTCATTATCTGCGCGGAGAACTCCAGGCATCTGGAGTTGGTCCGCAAGGCCGCAGCGGTCGGAGCAGACATCCTCTGTGAGAAGCCACTCGCCACCTCGGCGATCGACGCAAAGTCGGCGGTGGACGCTTCGGACGCCGCCGCAGTGCAGTTGATGATCGCCTTCCCGGTCCGATTTTCGCCCGCTTACCGCGAACTAAAGGAACGAGTACGGGCCGGACAATTAGGAGACGTGCTTTCCGTCGTGGGAACCAATAACGGTTGGATGCCCACGGACCGGTCCTGGTTTACCGATCCGGAACTGGCAGGCGGCGGCGCCTTGGTCGATCACGTGGTGCACTGCGCCGACCTGCTCGACGATCTGCTGGGCCTGCCGGTTCTCAGCGTCCGGGCCGTTACGAACCGGATACTTCACGCCGACACCGGCGTCCGGGTCGAGACCGGCGGCATGGTGAATCTGACGTATGACGGCGGTATCATCGCCACGATCGATTGTTCCTGGAGCCAGCCCGCCAGTGCACCCACCTGGGGTGGACTAACCTTGCAAGTTACGGGCACCAAGGGCTCCATCAAGATAGACCCATTTGCCTCCCACGTCGGCGGCTACGACAGCCGCGGCGCCCTGTGGCTGCCCTTCGGAGCCGATTTGGACGCCCTGATGCTCGAGCGGTTCCTGGACATGGTCCAGACCGGAGACATGACGGGCGCGGACGGCCGCGGCGGGCTGCGGACCGTGCAGATTGTCAACGCGGCGCAGGAGTCGGCCAGGACGGGTCAGCCAGTGCGCCTTCGCAGCGAGGAGCGGACCGTGCGGACACTGCGGGAGCAGGCGCAGGAGCAGGTGCACTGAGACAGACGAGGTGAGAGAATCACGGGGTGACTTTCGCCTCGCTGCTGGCCTTTGCCGGACTGTGCCTGCTGTTGTCCCTGACACCCGGGCCGGATACTTTTCTCGTGCTGCGGATTGCGCTCAACCGCGTCGGTGCAGGGCTCGCGGCGGCGGCGGGCCGCGCGTTGGCCGGCCTGATGTGGGCGGCGCTGGTCGGTGCAGGGCTGGCAGCCGTCCTGGAGCAGTCCGCGCTGATCTTCCGCTGGCTGAAAATCGCCGGTGGGCTGTATCTTCTCTATTTGGGCATTTCAACTTTTCTCCGCTCCCGGCGGGACGGCATCCGTCGGCAGTCCTCCTCGACCGCAGCGCACGACGACGTCGCCAGCGAAGAGCGGGCCGGAACGGCTGGAAGCCCGGCCGGCCGGGCCACGCCACGTTACGGCACGATGGCGGGATTCTGGGCCGGCGCCGTTTCCACCCTGCTCAACCCTAAGGTGGGCCTGTTTTATCTTGCTGTGGTTCCGCAGTTCATTCCGCATGGCGGCAACACCCTTGCGACGGCGCTGGTTTTGGGATGCATCGAGTCCGGAATCGGGTTCAGTTATCTGGCCGCGGTGGCTATCGTCGCCGCGAAAGCCATGGGCTGGCTGCGTAAGCCCAAGGTCAGCAGCGTAATGGAACGCGCCAGCAGTGCGATTCTCGCCGCCCTGGGCTTGGGCGTTTTGGCGTCCGGAGCCAGCAGTTAGGAGGGACCAGTCCAAGGCCCCTGCGTTGGCGACGCCTTCAGCGGTCCGGCCGCAACGCCTCCGCCACCGGATCCGCTGCTGGACCACCGGCGCCAACACCAGCAGAATCGTGACCGGAGAGGATGAGTTCGGCGGCGAGGGCAGCCAAGCCCGCAGAGGTCTGGATTCCATAGCCTCCCTGGCCGGCGAGCCAAAAGAAGCCGGGAGCCTCCGGATCAAATCCAACAACGGGCAGCCCATCCGCCACCGACGTGCGCAGGCCCGTCCAGGACCGTTCCACGGCCAGGATTCCCAGTGAGCTGACAGCATCGATCCGGGCCATCAGGCGCCGGACGTCCGCTTCGATGGGACGGGCATCCTCGGGAATACTGGGTTCCGATTCACACGGGGAGATCAGCAGGAACGATCCGTCCGGACGGTAATACCAGGTATCGTCCGCCGCGGCGATCATCGGACCGGCCGGATCGGCTGCGCGGTTGGTCCGCACAATGGCCGCCGTCCGCCGGTGCGGCCGCATTCCCTGACTGCGCACACCAAAGTCGACGGCGAGCACATCGGCCCAGGCTCCGGCGGCATTGACCACGACGGGTGCGCTGTAGGCGTGATCACCGGCCCCGACGGTCCAGCCGGAGCCGGTGCGCGCCGCGGTATGCACCGGCGCACCCAGCACAATGACTGCCCCGGCCGCCGTGGCCTGGGCACGGTAGTACTCGAGCAGGGCGGGAACGTCGACTTCTAATGCAGATGCGTCCAGGCAGGAGTCCGCAAACGATCCAGGGCGCAGGTCAGGGCTGAGCCGCAGCGCCTCCGTGGCTCCGATCCGAACCAGGAACTCATCTTCGGCGGTTCGGGCCGCGATGTCTTCCGTGCTGCCGATGAAGATCAAGGGCCGTGGCAGCAGAATCGAACGGCCAAGATCGGCGGAAATATTCCGCACGGCGGCGATGCTTCGGGTGGTCAGTTCCCGGATCGGAGCCGGCCCGTAGCTGGGCTGCATTTGCCGCGCGGACCGGGACGAGGTGTGGTAGGCCAGCGCGTTCTCTGCCTCCACCAAAACCACCTTGGCGCGCGGCGCCAGTTGCCACGCCAGCGACAGACCTGCGATACCACCGCCGACAATCAGGACCTCCGCGTCCATCACGGCCTCGGCTCAGCCTGCCACTGACGAGCGGGCGGCGACGAACGCACGCACACACGCTTCGACGTCGTCCGCGCTGTGCGCCGCGGAAAGCTGCACCCTAATCCGCGCCGCGCCCTTGGGCACCACCGGATAGCTGAAGGCCGTGACGTAGACG
Organism: Paenarthrobacter sp. Z7-10; assembly: GCF_026932795.1. Taxonomy (GTDB): domain Bacteria; phylum Actinomycetota; class Actinomycetes; order Actinomycetales; family Micrococcaceae; genus Arthrobacter_M. The sequence goes on from NZ_JADPVH010000016.1 coordinate 34,749, forward strand.
CCGTGCTCCAGCATGGCATCAGCGATCCGGCCCGCCACCGCGGCGTCGCCGAACATCACCGGAACAATGGCGTGTTCGCCGTCGAGCAGGTCAAAGCCCTCCTCGCTCATTCGGCGCCGGAACAAGTCCGCATTCTCGAATAGCGTTGCCCGCAGCGCCGCCGAAGTCTCCACCAGCTCCAGCGCCTTCAGGGTAGCGGCGACAATGGACGGCGCCAGCGAATTGGAGAACAGGTAGGGTCGGGCCTTTTGCCGGAGCATGCTGACGATCTCGCCGCGGCCAGCGACGTAGCCGCCAGACGCTCCACCCAAGGCCTTGCCGAACGTGCCGGTGTAGATGTCCACCCGGTCCGACACTCCCGCGTGTTCTGGCGTCCCGGCTCCGGTGGCGCCCATGAAGCCCACGGCGTGCGAATCGTCCACCATCACCAGCGCATCATATTTGTCCGCCAGATCGCAGATGGCGGCCAGCGGCGCCAGATAGCCGTCCATCGAAAAGACGCCGTCCGTGACGATGATCCGCCGGCGGGCCCCACGGCCCTCATTCATGGCCGCGGTTTCGCGCAGTTTGGCCTCCAAATCCGCCATGTCCTGGTTGGCGTAGCGGAAGCGGGCCGCCTTGCACAGCCGGATGCCGTCGATGATGGAGGCATGGTTGAGCGCATCCGAAATGACAGCGTCTTCGGGGCCGAACAGGGATTCGAAAACCCCGCCGTTGGCATCGAAGCAGGAGGAGAACAGGATGGTGTCCTCGGTACCCAGGAATTCCGAGACGCGGGCCTCCAGCTCCAGATGCAGGTCCTGGGTTCCGCAGATGAAGCGCACCGAGGCCATTCCGAAACCACGCTCATCCAGCGCCGTTTTAGCCGCCGCAATAATTTCCGGATGATCCGCCAGGCCGAGGTAGTTGTTGGCGCAGAAATTGAGCACGGGCAATCCGTCCGCGGTCAGTGCACCGGCCCGGATATGGCTGGACTGCGGCGAGGAAATACGGCGCTCGGTCTTGTACAGCCCTGCTGCGCGGATTTCGTCCAGCTCGCCGGCGAGCTGGTCCTTCATTGCGGTATACATCGCTTCTCCTTAGATCTCGCGGCTTGCCGGATGGCCTTGGCTGCAACGGTTCACGACAGCTCCGTCCAGTCCAGCACAACCTTGCCGCCCACGCCCTGCCGTGCGGCTTCGAATCCCTTTTCCCACTGTGCGGCCGGCAGTTTGTCCGTCACGACGGCGGCAATGTTCCGGCGCAGCACGGCGTTTGACGCCAGCATGGCGCTCATCGCGTACCAGGTTTCGAACATTTCCCTACCGTAGATGCCTTTGAGTGTGAGCATGTGGGTGACCACCTTGCCCCAGTTAATGTCGATCGATTGGCTCGGCAGGCCCAGCATCGCGATGCGGCCACCGTGGTTCATGTTGTCGATCATTTCCGGCAGCGCGGTGGGATGACCGGACATTTCCAGCCCGATGTCGAAGCCCTCCCGCATCCCCAGTTCCTTCTGTGCGTCCTTGACCCGTGTCCGGGAGACGTCCACGGCCAAGTCAACGCCCATGCTGCGGGCCAGTTCAAGCCGCGGGGCGGACACGTCGGTGATGGCGATCTTCCGCGCGCCGGCATGACGGGCGACGGCGATGGCCATCAGTCCGATGGGTCCGGCACCGGTGATCAGCACGTCCTCCCCCACCAGCGGGAAGCTCAGGGCGGTATGCACGGCGTTGCCGAAGGGGTCAAAAATGGCGCCCAGCTCGGGGGTGATCGACGCGTCGTGGTGCACCCACACATTTGTCTCCGGTATCACCACATACTCGGCGAAGGCACCGTCGCGCTGCACGCCCACCGAAGCGGTGTTGATGCACATTTGGCGCCGCCCGGCCCGGCAGTTGCGGCAGATTCCGCAGACCACGTGGCCCTCGCCGGAGACCCGGTCCCCCACCTTGACGTCCCGGACATCCTCGCCAACCTCCACCACCTCGCCGTAGAACTCATGCCCGGCAATCAGCGGGGCGGTAATGGTGGATGCGGCCCAGGCATCCCAGGATTGGATGTGCAGATCCGTGCCGCAGATACCGGTGGTCAGTACGCGGATCTTCACGTCGCTGGATCCGGCATCGGGTTCGGGACGGTCGATGAGCTCGAAACCGGCGTGTGCGCCGGACTTGTAGAGCGCCTTCACTCTGAATTCCTTCTGCAGGTGGCCGCACCCCTCGGCGCCGCCAGGTGGCTGATTCTTTCCCCGCCATCCACTGTACGGAGATATGAGTATGTTGCGACAATCCCCCTGCCGCTCCCCTCAACTAAGTAACAGCAGATGCACTCAAAAGGCGAAATGGGTGCATCTGCTGTTACTTAGTTGCCGAGGGGAGGGGGAAGGGACGGGGCGGGAGGTTGCGCGCGAGCGGGTCGTGCGGTGCGGTGCCTGGTCAGCCGTCCACGCCGAGGGTCTTGAGGATCAGCTCACGGACCCGACCGGCGTCGGCTTGGCCCTTGGTGACCTTCATGACGCCTCCAACGATGGCGCCCACGGCCTGGATCTTTCCGCCGCGGATCTTCTCGGCAACGCCCGGCTGGGTCGCCAAGGCTTGGTCAATCGCGGCCTGCAGCGCGCCGTCGTCGGAAACGACCGCCAGTCCGCGCTTGTCCACGACTTCGGTGGGCGTGCCTTCGCCGGCCAGGACGCCGTCGAGCACCTCGCGGGCCAGTTTGTCGTTGATCTTTCCGGAGGCAATCAGCGACTCCAGTTCGACGACGACGGCCGGCGTTACGCCGAGCGCAGCGGGATCGACGTCGGCCAGCTTGGCACGGCGGGCGATTTCGCCCATCCACCATTTGCGGGCCGCGGCGGCCGAGGCACCGGCGGCCACGGTGTCCCCAATCTCATCCATCAGGCCGGCGTTGACCACGTCGCGGAACTCCAGGTCGCTGTAACCCCAGTCCTTCTGCAAACGCTTCCGGCGCTCAGCTGGCGGCTCCGGCAGCTCCGCACGCAGCGACTCGACCCATTCCGGTGTGGCAACCACGGGCACCAGATCCGGTTCGGGGAAATACCTGTAGTCGTCCGCATCCGACTTCGGGCGCCCCGACGTGGTGGAGCGGGTGTCCTCGTGCCAGTGCCGGGTTTCCTGCACGATGGCAGCACCGGAATCCAGCACCGCGGCATGCCTGCGGATCTCGTAGTTCACGGCGTGCTCGACGGCGCGCAGGGAATTTACGTTCTTCGTCTCGGAACGGGTGCCAAATGTCTCCCGGCCGTAGGGCCGCAGTGAGACGTTGGCATCGCAGCGGACGTTGCCGCGTTCCATCCGCGCGTCGGAGACGCCCAAATTCTTCACGATTTCCCGCACCGCAGCCACATAAGCCTTCGCCAGCTCGGGTGCGCGTGCACCGGCACCCTCGATGGGCTTGGTGACGATTTCCACCAGTGGGACGCCGGCCCGGTTGTAGTCCACCAGCGAGAAGTCCGCACCCTGGATCCGGCCTGTCGCGCCGCCCATATGGGTCAGCTTCCCGGCGTCCTCCTCCATGTGGGCACGCTCAATTTCCACCCGAAAAATGGTGCCGTCGGAGAGCTCCACATCAAGGTAGCCGTCGTAGGCGATCGGGTCCTCGTACTGTGAGGTCTGGAAGTTCTTCGGAGTGTCCGGGTAGAAGTAGTGCTTTCGGGCAAATGTGCAGGACTCGGCAATCTTGCAGTTGAGCGCCAGTCCGATCTTGATCGAGGACTCCACGGCCTTCTTGTTCACCGTCGGCAGGACGCCGGGCATGCCCAGATCCACCTCGTTGACGTTGGTGTTGGGCTCATCGCCGAAGACGTTGGGCGCGGAGGAAAACATTTTGGTCTTCGTGTTCAGTTCGACGTGGACCTCGAAGCCCAGCACCGGATCGTATTTCTCCAGCGCCTCATCGAAGCTCAGGGTAGCGTCCATGATTATTTAGCCTCCGTGGTCTTGGCAAGCTCGGCCAGAGCCGGGGCCTTGGCCAGGATCGGTCCACCCCAGCTTTGCTCCAACATTGTTTCCAGCACTGCGCCAACCCGGTACAGCCGGGCGTCCTGGCGGACCGGGGCCAGCAATTGAATGCCGGCGGGCAGACCATCCTCATCGGCAAGGCCGCTAGGCAGGGACAGCCCGGGGACACCAGCCATGTTGGCCGGAATGGTGGCCACGTCATTGAGGTACATCGCCAGCGGGTCGTCGAGCTTCTCACCCAGCTTGAACGCCGTCGTCGGCGCAGTCGGGGAAATCAGCACGTCCACCTGCGCGAAGGCGGCGTCGAAGTCGCGCTGGATCAAGGTGCGCACCTTCTGCGCCGAGCCATAGTAGGCGTCGTAGTAACCGGCGCTGAGGGCGTAGGTGCCCAGAATGATGCGGCGCTTAACTTCGTCGCCAAAGCCTGCCGCCCGGGTGGAGCCCATCACCCGTTCAATGGTCATCGGACCGTCCTCGGGCAGCACCCGCAGCCCGTACCGGACCCCGTCGAATTTAGCCAGGTTGGACGAGGCCTCCGAGGGCATGATCAGGTAATAGGCACCCAAGGCGTAGTCGAAGTTCGGGCACGAGACCTCAACGATTTCGGCGCCCGCACTGCGCAGCATTTCCAGCGAATCGGCGAACCGCGCCTCCACCCCGGCCTGGTAACCCTCACCACCGAGTTCTTTGACCACACCGATCTTCATGCCCTTGACATTGCCGAGCCGTGCGGCCGCGACCAGTCCGGTGGCCGGATCCGTCAGCGAGGTTGAGTCGAAGGGGTCGTGGCCGCCAATCACCTCATGCAGCAGCGCCGAATCCAGCACCGTCCGGGAAACCGGACCAATCTGGTCCAGGGACGACGCCATCGCGATGGCCCCGTACCGGGAAACGCCACCGTAAGTGGGCTTGACCCCCACCGTTCCGGTGACAGCGCCCGGCTGCCGGATGGAGCCACCGGTATCCGTGCCAAGCGCCAGCGGTGCTTCAAATGAAGCCACCGCCGCCGCGGAACCACCGCCGGAGCCGCCGGGAATGCGGTCCAGGTCCCACGGATTGCGGGTGGGACCGTAGGCGGAATGCTCTGTGGAGGAACCCATGGCGAACTCATCCAGGTTGGTCTTGCCCAGAATGGGCATCCGCGCTGCCCGCAGTTTTTTCACCACGGTGGCGTCGTAGGGGCTGTGCCAGCCTTCGAGGATTTTCGACCCCGCCGTCGTCGGCTGCCCCACCGTAACGATCAGGTCCTTGACCGCGATTGGAACGCCGGCCAGCTCGTGCAGCTCCTCGCCGCGGGCGCGGCGCTCATCAACGTCCGCGGCAACGGCCAGCGCTTCGGCGGTGTTCACGTGCAGGAAGGCATGGATGCCGCGTTCACCCCCGTCGACGGCGGCAATCCGGTCCAAATGCGCTTGGGTCAGCTCGACGGCGGAGACTTCCCTTGCCGCCAGCTTGGCCGCCAGAGCGGCGGCGGAATGCTTAATCAGCTCAGTCATTAGTCCTCTTCCAGAATCGCAGGCACCCGGAAGCGGCCGTTCTGTGCGTCCGGGGCGCCGGAGAGCGCCTGGTCCGCAGTCAGCACATGTCCCACCACGTCCTCGCGCAGCACATTGCTCAACGGAATCGGGTGCGAAGTGGCGGGAACGTCGTTCCCGGCAACCTCGCTGATGCTTTTAACCGAATCGACGATGACGGCGAGTTCGCCTGCCATCCTGTCCAGTTCGTCGTCGGTCATCTCAATGTGAGCGAGCTGCGCCAGATGCGCCACATCGTCACGGTTGATCGCAGCCATGGATCTCCCCTGCAAAGTTTAGTATTTCCACTCCAGTCTAATGCGCGGCCGTGGTCGGTTCGGGGCATCACATCGGCACCGCGCCTGCCGCGGCAAACCGGGATACCGCAGGTTCCGGTTCACCCGGTCGAAAAGTTCCCGCGTAGATTGGATACATGCCTGCCGAAGAATTGTCTGTCCCCATTGAAGCCTCGCCCACGGACCGGATCGCCGCCGCCGTCGACCGTTTCGGTGAGCGGAACGTCGTCGAACGAGCCCTCACCCTGCTGGACGGTGACGACGAAACACAGGACTTTCTGCTTTTCATGGGCGGCTCCCATGCCAACGGCATCCTGAACGGTGCGCCCGCGCTTTACTGGCCCGAGCTGTGGGGTGCGCGCGCCTTCATGTATATCTGGGACGATTCCGCGGCCCCAGCCATTCGCAAGGGGCTGGACAACCGGGCGTGGCGAGTGCGCGAGATGTGTGCCAAGGTAGCGGAGCACCGGGGACTTCCGTTCTCCGATGCACTGGCAGCTTTACTGGCGGACGAGGTGCCGCGGGTGCGTTCCGCTGCGGCCCGTGCGCTTGCGCAGCTCGGCCTGGCGGAGCATGCCGAAGCCATTTCGGTGCTGCTGCGCGACGGCGATGTCGACGTCCGCCGCCAGGCAGGCGCAGCGCTGAAGAAGCTGGCCGTCCGGACCGGAACGGAGCGGGACACTCCGTCCCACGCCCAGGGCGCTTCGGCTTCGGCTCCGTCGGCCCGCAAGTCAGGATCGCGCCGCCACAAGCCCAAGCGGTAGCCTGCGGTCAGAGGTCCAGCCGGTACACCAGCAGCTTGATCTCGGTCTCGGGAACCAGCCAGTCGCGCTCGGGTACCCGCACGAAGCCCGTCGACTCGTACAGGGCATGGGCGCTGTGCCAGTTTTGCCCGGTGGTCAGGCTGATTCCGTTGATGCCATTGAGTGTGCGGGCATGGGCGATGATGGCCTGCACCAGGGCCCGGCCAATTCCCCCACGCTGTACGGCTGGATCAACCACCAGCATGCGGAACTCCAGCTCGTCGCCGCGGGCAATATCGGCATATGGATCACCGGCAACGGCCAATGTGACAGATCCCACCACTTTGCCATCGCGCTCGGCCGCCCAAACAGGCGCAGCCGCGGCCCGGTCCGCAACCTGCTGGATCCGTATCATGTACGGATGCTCGGCGTCGTCGAAGTGGCCGGCGGCAAGGTATGAATCGCGCGTGATCCGGGCGACGTCGTCGTAATCGGCGGGTGATACCGGGCGGACAGTGACGGGACTGTGGGTGGTGATCATCATTCTTTCAACTGGCAGCTGCGGACCCGTAGCCTCGGGCGGGGACATCCCAGTTTACAGCTCCCGAAAACCGCCGCCGAACGCTGTCCCCAGGCAGGAGCCGGGGTGCGCCGCCCACCGCTATGTGGTCAGGAGGAGCGCCAGTACTGGCTTCCATCAGCGTCGCGCTGCAGGAAGCCGAAGTCGACCAAGGCGCGGCGCAGGGTTGGGATGTCTTCCGTCACAGTGGCCAGCAGGCGGTTAACATCATGTTCGACCAGGACCTCCTCGCTGCCGAAGAGCCGGATGGCCAGCTGTCCCAAAACGTGATCGCGGTCCTCGGGTTTGCGCGGAATGCCCTGCAGCCTACCGTGCGTAAAGAACCTGTCCGCCCCCGCGGGCTGCGGCTTGCGCGCGGAGCTGAGGACCTCCGCAAAGACCTCCGGCGCCAGTTCGTAGCTGCCATCGCTGACCTCCAACAGCCCTGCGGAGGCGAGCTTGGCCAGTTCCGCCGGGGATCCACCGCCGTCGATCCCCAGCACCTTTTCTGCGTAGACCTGGCGTAACCGGTCGTTTCCCAGAGCCGCAATGAGCTGCTGCCATGAGGCCGTCACGGAGTGAATTTTTCTGCTAGTTCGGGAATAGATGCGGCGGTCCACGAGGACATGGCCTCTGCCTGCGACGGCAGGCCCACCAGCGCCGAGGACAGCTCCGGACGCCGAACCCAGGCGCCCGCCTCTTCGGCGATCAGTGCCCCGGCAGCAAAGTCATGCTCGTACAGTCCATATTCCAGGTAGGCATCAACTCCACCCTCCGCCACCGCACACAGCTCCAATGCGGCCGAACCGAGGCGGCGGAAGTCATTGAAGTTCTGCATCCGCGCGCCGAGCTGGCCGGCAAGCCGACTGCGGATTTCCGGATCATAGGTCAGCGACGTTGCCAGCAGCCGGCCATTCCGGGGCAGCAGCGGGCCCTGTAATTTGGTCACTGTTACCTGTCCGTATGGGTTCTCCTCTTCGAGCCAGGCTCCACCGCCCCGGCTGGCGAAGTACGTGCGCCGCAGGGCCGGCGCGCTGACAACTCCAGCCAACCAGCCGCCGTCGGGCCCCTGGACGGCTACAGACGTGCCGTAATAGGCAATGTTGCGGATAAAGTTCATGGTTCCATCCAGCGGATCCACGGACCAGCGATAGCCAGAGGCATCCGGCCCGCTGGTAGGCGCCAACTCCTCCCCCGTGATGGCATCCAAGGGACGGGCTGCGGCGATCGTCTGCCGCACCGCCCGCTCCGCTGCCAGGTCAAAGGCCGTGACCCAGTCCGCGTCCGAGCCCTTGGCAGTCGCCGCAAACGCTGAGGGATCCCGGGCCGCCAGGACCGCAGCCCCGGCCGCAGCTGCGGCTTTGGCCAAGGCCAGCAAATCGGCCAGCAGGTCTGCGTTTCCCCCGGGCTTAACCCCGGTTTGGCCGTCGCCAGGACCGGCGGCGCTGCCGTCACGTGCGTTCATACCGCTCCCTCCGCCAGCAGTTTAACGAAACCAGCCTCGTCCAAAACCCTCAGGCCCAACTGCTCCGCCTTGTCCAGCTTCGTGCCTGCGTTGTCCCCGGCCACAACATAACTGGTGTTTTTTGAGACCGAGCCGGAAGCCTTGCCGCCGCGGGTAATAATGGCTTCCTTCGCCTCATCCCGGCTGAAGTTCGGCAGCGATCCAGTGACGACAACGGTCAGCCCTTCCAGAGTCCGCGGCACGGAACTGTCCGCCTCGTCCGCCATCCGCACGCCGGCACCGGCCCATTGTTCGACGATGTCCCGGTGCCAGTCCACCTCGAACCACTCCACCAACGCCTTGGCGATGATCGGACCCACTCCATCGACATCGGCGAGCTGTTCCTCGCTGGCGCTGCGAATGGCATCCATGGATCTGAAGCCCGTCGCGAGCGCACGGGAGGCAGTGGGGCCGACATGGCGGATGGACAACGCCACGAGCACCCGCCACAGCGGCTGCGACTTGGCTTTTTCCAGCTCGGTGAAAAGCTTGACGGTATTGGCGGTGGGAACGCTGGGTTTCCTGGCCATCGGTTTCGAGTAAAAGTACGGCACCAGCTCCCGACCCTGCACCTCGCCGCGAACCTTCTTCTCCCGCTCGATCCGCACGTCCGCCAAATCCTCCGGGGTCAGCGCGAAAAGGTTCGCCTCATTGGTCAGCGGCGGAGTTGCCGGGGCGGCGGGCTGCGTCAGGGCAATGGCAGCCTCCCAACCCAAGGCTTCTATGTCGAAGGCACCACGGCCCGCCAGGTGGAAGACGCGTTCCCGCAGCTGCGAGGGGCATGAGCGGGCGTTGGGGCAGCGGATGTCCACGTCGCCTTCTTTGGCCGGCGCCAGTTCCGTCCCGCAGGACGGGCAATGAGTGGGCATCACGAAGGCACGCACCGGCGGGTCCTGGGCGGCGCGCAGCGCCATCACCGGGCCAACGATCTCCGGAATGACATCACCGGCCTTGCGCAGCACCACAACATCGCCAATCATGATGCCCTTGGCCTTGACCACATCCTGGTTGTGCAGGGTGGCCATCTCCACGGTGGAACCGGATACTTTGACCGGCTCCATGACGCCGTACGGCGTAACGCGTCCGGTGCGGCCGACGTTGACGGCGATGTCCAGCAGTTTGGTGTGGACTTCTTCCGGTGCATACTTATAGGCCACGGACCAACGCGGGACCCGGGAGGTGTAGCCCAGCGCCCGCTGGGTGGCATAGTTGTCCACTTTGACCACAATGCCGTCAATTTCGTGCATCAGGTCGTGGCGGTGCTCGCCGTAATGGGCGATGAACTCCAGCACGTCCTCATAACGGTCCAGCACCTTAAAGTAGGGACTGGTCGGCAGCCCCCATGTCTTTAACAGGGCGTAGGTGCCGGATTGGCTCTCCGCCGCCAGACCTTCCCGGGCGCCGATGCCATGCACGTACATACTCAGTGGCCGTTGTGCGGTAACCGCCGGATCCTTCTGCCGCAGTGACCCGGCCGCAGCGTTTCGGGGGTTGGCGAACGGCGCTTTTCCGGCCTCCACCATGGCCTCGTTCAATTGCAGGAAATCCTTGGAGGCAATAAAGACCTCTCCCCGGATTTCCACTTCCGCCGGCAGGTCCTTGCCGCGCAGCTGGCGCGGGATGTCCTTGAGGGTCAGTACGTTGTGGGTGATGTCCTCCCCGGTGGTGCCGTCCCCGCGGGTGGCCGCCCGGATCAGCTTCCCGTTCCGGTACAGCAAATTAACGGCAAGCCCATCGATCTTGAGTTCAGTCAGCCATTTGAGCTCCGGGTGGCCGCCCATCTTCTCCACGCTGGCTTCCACCCGGCGGATCCAGACCTGCAGTTCCTCCAGCGAGAAGACATCCTCCAGACTGTACATCCGGGCCAAATGCTGCACGGCGGCGAACGCGGCGGAGACCTCGCCCCCGACTTCCTGGGTGGGAGAATCGTTGCTGATCAGCTCCGGGTGGAGCGCTTCGACTTCCTCCAAGCGGCGGTACAGCTGGTCAAACTCGGCGTCGGAAACCAACGGCTCGTCGTCGTTGTAGTAGGCGGCGCGGAACTGGCGGATCCGGTCGGCCAAGGATTCATATTCGTCGCGGAGGGCTTCGGTAGGAACCTCGCGGTCCACCGAACCGGGACTGCTGTCATCAGTATCCTTGGCTGTGCTCACAGTCCTATCTTGCCCCATACCTGCAGCAGATATGCCAGCCCGTGGCCAGCCAGGCACACCGGCCGGCCCGCACCAGTCCGGCCTTCCAGCATCTACTGCGCAGGCACCGGACCGGTGACCGATGCTGCGTCCAGGACCACAACGCTGACGTTGTCCCGGCCACCGGACTGCAGAGCCGCCCGAATAAGGTCGGTGCAGGTCCGTTCCGGGTCCCCGTCCGCGGACAGAATTTCGGCGATCCTGTCATCACCCAGCTCTCCGGTCAGGCCATCGGAACAGATCAGAATCCGATCCCCGTCCGTCACCGGCAGCAACCAGAAATCCGCCGAGTTCTCAGTGCCAAGGCCAAGAGCCCGCGTGACGACGTGCCGCCGCGGGTGGTACTGAGCCTCCTCAGCCGTTATGTGCCCCAGGTCCATCAGTTCCTGAACTTCCGAATGGTCAACGGTCACCCGTTCCAGCCCGCCCTTACCCAGCCGGTATGTCCTGGAATCCCCCAGATTGAAAATCAGCCACTGCGGCATCCCCGCATCGCGCACAAGTACGGCCCCGGACACCGTCGTCCCGGCACGTTCGTCCGTGGCGGCGCGGATGGCTGAGTCGGCCATCATTAGGGCCTGCGTGATGTGCTCCGGCGAGATGTGATCGCCCGCCGCGAGCAGATCCTGGTTGTCCGCCAACGATTCGACGCAGATGCGGCTCGCGACTTCGCCCGCTTCGTGGCCGCCCATTCCGTCCGCCACCGCGTAGATCGGATACCGTGCCAGGACTGAGTCCTCGTTGATTTCACGACGCAGACCACGATCCGAGGCTTGCGCCATGCTTAGCCGAAAGTCTCCGGCTAAAGGTCCGTCGGCGCTCATGCCAGGCCGACGACGACGGTGGTGAGGCCCCGGCGCAGGGTCGGGGAGTCAGTTCCGGACCACCTAATACCAACCCGGGAACCGGGCTGCCAGCTGTCAATCGGGACACCGAGGCACCCCGCACCAACCCCGGTACCCGACCGTCCTCTGTCCCTCGGCGGAATGCTTGGGTTTCCGATCGGATTCAGCTGTTCTGCCATCGGGGGAACGTTTCCTTTGCTGATCGGTGCTGTCACTGGTACCACTCTACGAAATCCTGTCTTCGCGCCTAGCCCTGATCGCCACGCCGTCCTCCGGCGGCTTGCGGCTTTTGGCCCTAAAGTCCACAGCGCATCCACAACGGCCGCTAATCGACAACGAGGCCTTCGCCGCGGCCACGGGCCAGGACCACCGGATGGATAGCACCGAAACCACGGACCTGCTGGACCTCTTGGGGCAACAGCACGAACCTGTCATCCGAGTTCAGCGCCGCCGCCGTTGTCGAGTCGATCAAAACCGTGCCCGGCTCGGCCAGCGCCGTAAGCCGGGCGGCGAGATTAACGGTCGGGCCATAGATGTCACCGAGCCGGGAGAGCACCCGCCCCCAAACCATGGAAACGCGGGCCTCCGGCAGGAAATCATCGGCGGCCATGGCTTCGGCGAGCGCCAGCGAAATTTCGGCCCCGGCCACCGGCGTCTCGCAGTTGAACAGCACCTCATCGCCCACTGTCTTGACCAGCCGGCCACCACCGACGGAGATAATCTCCGCGCACTTGTTCTCGAAACGCTGGACCAGCTTCGCCAAGGTCTTTTCGTTCATCCGGCGGGACAGACTGGTGTAGCTGACCAAATCGGCAAATCCTACCGCCCGGGCCAACGGCAGCGGTGCGTCGTCCTCGGTACCCTGACGGCCTTCCTCACTGGAATCCAGACCCGCCTGCGCGCGCACGGCCAGGCGCTGCACGCCGGCGTTGAGCTGACGCCGCCAGGAGTAGATGAGCATCTTCTCCATCGGCTCGATCAGCTCCGGCAGTTCTGACACCAGGACGCGTCGGGCCTCGGCATCGCTGACGTTGCGCTCGGCCGCAATGTCCTCCACCAGTGCCTCGATCTGCCAAACCACCATCCGGTCTGTCATCTGCCCCACCGCCCGGGTCACCGAAATGGCCGCTTCCTCGGTCAGCAGCCCCTCCCGGACCACGTCAATCACTGTTGTCAAGGCATCCTGGTCCCGCTCGGTGAACGCGACGTCGTCGTCGCCCAGATTGGGGAAGCCCATGGCCCGCCACAACTTACGCGCGGACAGCAGGGAAACGCCCGCACCGGCGGCCACATCGCGTCGCCGCAGCCGGCGCTCTCCACCGAGCAGCCGGGTTTCCAGTGATTGCAGCGCATGGCGTGCCTCGCGGGGATCGGAAGTTTGGCTCCTGCCGGAACCTATACCCGCGGCCTCATCCATGATGAAATCAACGCCGGGGGGATTGTCGGCCGGACCAGCTTCTTCCGCAGGCAGGACGACCCCGGCAGCACCAGCATCCTCCGCTGCTCCGGGCACGCGATCAGCGGCTCCGTCCTCCGACGATTGCGCGGCGCACCGCCCCGGAGTCTCCAACGACCCAGCGGCGAGCTGCCCAGGAGTCTCCAGCACGTAGTTATCGTCGTTCATTGTCCGGATCCTCCTCTCCATGGCCGTCGCCGTCATCCGCGAAATTCCAGTCATTCTCCGGGCGCGCCAGGGAGCTGTGCGGCAACTCGTCGATGGCGGCCAAGGCAAAATTGCGGAATCGGGCCACTTCCGGCATATCCGCCATCAATGCCGATTCCCCCTGTCCCAGATCTAAGGCTATAGTCCCGGACCTCAATATTCGCTGAAGACCCGACTGCCGCGAGCCAAGATTGCGCACCGTTGCCAGCGGAATGTCCTGCCGTGAGCGCCGCAACCAGCCCCTACGCACCACAATCCTCCGGCTGGTCAGGGTATAGCGGGTTCCGGCCCATCGCAGGTAGCGGCGGAGCGGATACACGATCCACGCCAAGGACGCCAGAACGACGACGGCGGTCATCAGCGCCGTTTGCCAACCAACGAGCGCGGGGGCAAGCCGGCCGACCGAGCCGCGGCTAAGCCAGGCCAACGCGAACCCGGCCACAGCCGGTATCACCAGGAAGACCGCAACCGGAAGGGTCAGCGACCTGGCCTGTGGACGGCTCTGCACAATGACTTGTTCCCCCGGCGCCAACCAGCTACGCATAGGCCACGGTCCCGTCGGGCTGTTGCCTGCGCAGATGGACCACATCCCCGGCGGAGACGGGATGAGTGCTTCCGGCTCCATCGCGCACCAGCAAGGATCCGTGGGCGTCCAGACCGATGGCTTCACCGTGCAGCATGCGCCCCCCGGGCAACTCCACCCGTACCGCGCAGCCCAGCGTGGCCATTCGTGCCGACACCAGCTGCAGCAGCGACTTGCCCTCCCACAACGGCAGCCGTGGACTACCTCCGCCGTCGCAGAAGGACCGGTACAGCGCCGCAAAGCGTTGCATATAGGCAACCAGCAGAATGTTCCGATCCAGCGTGTCGGCGTTTTGCAAGGCAAGCGAGGTGGCAGTGGAAACCGGCAGCTGCGGCGAGGTCTGCGAAACGTTAATGCCGGTTCCGAGCACGACCGCAGTGCCGTACCCAGCACCGGCACCCGAATTCACCGGTACCAGATGGGCCAGGATTCCGGACACTTTCCGGCCAGCCACGAGCACGTCATTGGGCCACTTCAGCTCCGCAGAAATGCCGGCGGCCACATCCAGGGCATCGATCAGCCCCAAAGCAGCCAGCATCGACATCCAAGCACAGGCATCGGGAGCCAGATTTCTTCCGTGGGCGTTCGGACGAAGGAGCACGCTCACGATGACCGAGCTGCCCGGAGGTGCATTCCAGACGCGATCCATCCTGCCGCGCCCCGAGCTCTGCTCCTCGGCGCATAACATGCTTAGATCCGGCCACAGCTCCGAAGCCGGGGACGAGACGGCCGCAACCAGGTCCGCGTTCGTGGAGCCGGTCCTGCGCACCAGATCCACCCGGGCGAACTGACCGGCGGGCTGCAACAGCACACCGCGCAGGACACCGACATCCAGGGGCTCAGGGTCGGGGGTCATGCCACTGATCCTATCCGGAGGGACTGGTCAGCCCCGGAGCGAAGCGGATCGGCAGCGGGGGCCAACAGCTGTCCCAAACCGATTCATGCTGCCCTAAACCGCTTAGGCGGTGCTGGCCGACACCGCATAAGCGGGTTTCCACCGCACCTGACTGGAAGGACCGCCTATCCACCACCAGCACTTAGAGGAAAATGTCCGGAACCAGCCGGTCCTCGGGCGCCCCCAAGCTGTATCCGGAAAAATCCGTTATCCCTTCGTGGCCCAACACTTCCTCGTCCGTGAAGAAATTTCCGGTGCACCCGCGGCTGGGACGGGTCAGGATAGCGTGGGCCGCGTCCGCCATGATGTCAGGCCTCCGCGCAGCCTTGGCAATCCGTTCGCCGCCGGGCAGATTCCGGATGGCTGCCGTGTCAATTATGGTGCACGGCCAGAGTGAATTCACCGCGATGCCATCGTCCTTGAGCTCCTCAGCCAGTCCAAGCGTTGTCATACTCATGCCGTATTTGGCCATTGTGTAGCCCAGATGCAATCCGGCCCAGTGCGGCGTCATGTTCAGCGGCGGAGACAGCGTGAGAATGTGCGGATTCGCGGAGCGCCGCAACGCCGGCAGGGAAAATTTGGACAGCATGAACGAGCCGCGCACGTTGATGTCAGCCATCAGGTCGTAGCGCTTCATGGACAGCGCGTCGGTTGTGGACAGATCGATGGCTGACGCGTTATTGAGCACGACGTCGATGCCTCCGAACGTCCGCACCGCGGCTTCGACGGCGGCAGCAACGTCGTCGTCCTTACGCACATCGCCGACCAGCGGCAACGCCTGACCGCCGGCCGCGCGCAGCTGCTCCGCCGCGGTGAAGACCGTGCCCTGCAGTGACGGATGCGGTTCGCCGGTCTTTGCCAGCAGCACAATGTTCGCCCCGTCCCGGGCGGCCCGCAGTGCGATGGCCAATCCGATGCCCCGGCTCCCGCCGGAGACCAACATCGTGCGTCCGGACAGCGACCGTCCCGACGGCTGCGCTGAAGGGCTGGAGCCTGGACCGACGTTGGCTCCATCGGCGGATGCGGGTGCGGTACTGGAAGTCATGCGCTCAGCCTAGTACGAACGCGCCAACGATGTTACTGGCCGGTAACATCATTCGATCTTCCCAGCTAGCGGCCTCCGAACTTGTAGGGTTTCTACAGCGGCCCCCGTCCAAGCCCTTACTAGACTGGAGTCAAAGCGATGTAATTTGTGCAGTTCCTACTTAACGCCGGGAACGGCACCGAATCAACGCAGAAAACTGTTTTACCGCAGGAAAGCAGCCCTATTGTCTACCCGAGCCGGAGAGCACATGAGCCACGATCTGACGACCACCGCCGGCAAGATCGCGGATTTCCGGGATCGGACGCACCAGGCGGCGCAGCCTTCCGGCCCGGAGGCTGTCGAGAAACAGCACGCCCGCGGCAAGAACACGGCCCGCGAGCGCATCAACCTGCTGGTGGATTCCGGATCGTTCGTGGAATTCGATGCCCTCGCCACGCACCGCTCCACCGCCTTTGGGATGGAAACGAAGAAGCCACTCGGTGATGGCGTCGTTTCGGGCTATGGCACAGTGGACGGCCGGCTGGTTGCCCTTTACAGCCAGGACTTCAGTGTCTACGGCGGCTCGCTGAGCCAAGTTAATGGCGAAAAAATTGTCAAGGTCCAAGAATTTGCGCTGCGCAATGGCTGCCCGGTGGTAGGCATCAACGATGGCGGCGGCGCCCGAATCCAGGAGGGGGTCGCCTCGCTGGCGATGTTCGCCGATATCTTCCGCAACAACGTCCATGCCTCCGGCGTGGTCCCGCAGATTTCCCTGATCATGGGACCCTGTGCCGGTGGTGCCGCCTACTCTCCCGCACTGACGGATTACGTGGTCATGGTGGACAAAACAAGCCATATGTTCATCACCGGACCGGACGTGATTAAGACCGTGACCGGCGAGGACGTGGACATGGAAACATTGGGCGGAGCGCGCCAGCACAATTCCAACACCGGCACTGCCACCTATTTGGCGACAGATGAGGCGGATGCGATCGAATTTGTCCGTGAGCTGCTGGACTTCCTGCCCTCGAACAATCTGGCCGAGGCCCCGGTGACCGAACATGAGCAGGAACTGGAGCTCGACGAGGGCGATCTGGTCCTGGACAGGCTGATTCCGGATTCGGCCAATCAGCCCTACGACATGCGTGCGGTGATCGAACAGATCGTCGACGACGGCCATTTCCTGGAGATGCAGGCGCTCTACGCGCCGAACGTCTTCATTGGCTACGGCCGGATCGAAGGCCACACGGTGGGCATCGTGGCCAACCAGCCCATGCAGTTCGCCGGCACTTTGGACATTAATGCCTCTGAGAAGGCCGCCCGCTTCGTGAGGCACTGCGATGCTTTCAACGTTCCCATCATCACGCTGGTCGATGTGCCGGGGTTCCTGCCCGGCAAGGATCAGGAATTCCAAGGCATTATCCGCCGCGGCGCCAAGCTGCTCTACGCCTATGCCGAGGCCACGGTGCCCAAACTGACAGTGATTACCCGCAAGGCCTATGGTGGCGCCTACATTGTGATGGGTTCCAAAAAATTGGGCGCGGACCTGAACTTCGCCTGGCCCACCGCGCAGATCGGGGTGATGGGTGCCCAGGGTGCGGTGAACATCCTCTACCGCCGTGATCTGGCCGCCGTGGTACAGGCCGGCGGTGACGTGGAGCGCAAACGCCAGGAAGTCATCCACCAGTACGAGGAAGAGCTCCTGAACCCCTACCAGGCGGCCCAACTGGGCTACGTGGATGCCGTGATTGCCCCTTCGGATACCCGGATCCAGCTGATCAAAGGCCTGCGGGCGCTGCGCGACAAACGGGCCAGCCTGCCGGCCAAGAAGCATGGGAACATCCCGCTGTGACAGCCGTCCAGCCCGGCGATAACCGGTCAGAGCCAGTCGAGACCCCGGTCCTGACTGTTGTCCGCGGCCATCCCACGGTCGAGGAACTGGCCGCGCTGACGGCCGTCGTGCTCGCCCTCCAGCCGGCGGAGGCCGCCGCACCAGTCCGTTCCCCCGCCCGGCACTGGGTCCGGCGCGAGCACCTCCGGCTCGGCCCCAAACCCGGACCCGGCGCCTGGCGCCGCAGCCGCGGCTGATCCGCACCACCCAACTACATCCCCCGGCGAGGGCGCCCGTATCCGTGAGGTCCAAGCTCCTCCATCTTTACTGCTCCGGTGACGGTCGAAGCCCCGCTGACCGCTCCCCCGAACGCGGGCGCTCGAAGGCGGGCACACGATCCCGCTGCCGCGGCCTATGATGGTGCTGATGCTAGACAGTCCCGAATCCCGCACATCCGCCGCGCAGACCGGCGTCGAGCTGTGGGACCTTTCCCTGAACGAATTTCGCGCCCGCACTTCGGGTTCCGACCCGACCCCCGGTGGTGAATCGGTTTCGGCGGTGACGGCCACGCTGGGCTGCAGCCTCGTACAGATGGCCCTTGCCGTGACGACCGCCGCCGGGACCGCTGACGTAACCGCCCGCGCGGATATGGATGCTCCTCTTGCCGCCGCAAAAGCACGCGGCGAGGAACTGTCCGAACGGCTCGCGGCTGGTGCCGGCGCCGACGTCATCGCCTTTGAAAACCTGATGTCTGCCTACCGGCTGCCGCGCTCGTCGGAGGACGAACGGCATACCCGCCGGGCAAGGATTGCACAGTTCAGCGAGGCGGCCGCTGAAGCCCCGATGTGCCTGGCCGAGACCATCGCCGAGACAGTGATCTTCGCCGCAGGGATACTTGGGCAGGTCAAGCCGCTCGTCGCCAGTGATGTGCTGGCCGGCGCCGATCTGCTGATGGGATCCTACCGCGCGGCGTTGCACACCGTCGACGTCAACCTGCCCGCGGTCGAACCCGCGGCGGCTGCGGAAATCGTTCGCCGGCGGGACGGAACTTCGGCGCGGATTGAGGGCGCCAGTGGCCAACTCGCCGCGCAAGCACGGCAGGCAGCCCAGGCGCAGAAGGCCGCTACGGCACAAAAGACTCAAAAATCTCAGCAGACCCACCATGCTCAGGAGACCCGATGAGCGCCCGAATCATCAATCCGACTGAATTGGCCGAGAACTACCGGGAGAATTTACGCTCCGAGGTCGCCCAGCTCGACAGCCCGCTTCGGATCGTGGGCTTTCTCGCACACGGGAACGGTCCCGCGGCCACTTACGCCCGATACACGCGGCGCGGCTGTGAATCCGTAGGAATCGACTTCGATTTGCGCACCGTGGACGGTGCCGACATCGAACACGCCATCGGTGCCGCGAACGGGGACCCCAGCGTGCAGGGAGTCTTCGTCTACTACCCGATGCAAAATGGCGAGGCGGACCGTTGGCTGCGGGAGTTGGTGGATCCCCGCAAAGACGTGGAGGGTATGCATTCCTTCTGGAGCCGTTATCTGTACGAGAACCGGCGCTTTTTGGACGAGGAGCGCACGCAGCAGGCGATCCTGCCATGCACCCCGCTGGCCATCCTCAAACTGCTCCAGCATGCTGGGCTGCCGGCCGGGACATCGGGCACCGAAGCACCATTGGCCGGGATGAATGTATGCGTGATCAACCGCAGCGACATCGTCGGCCGGCCGCTCTCCGCCATGCTGGCCAACGACGGCGCCGAAGTGATCTCGTTTGATATAGACGGTGCGTTAAAGTTCCAGCCTTCAATCGGTCGGGAGGCCCACGTGGTCAGCCGGACGGACATCAGCCGGCAGCAGGCGCTCGCCCAGGCCGACGTCGTCGTCACAGGAGTGCCGTCGAAGAATTTCGAACTTATCGGCCCGGAGGAAATTAAGTACGGTGCCATCTGCGCCAACTTCTCCGAGCACCGCAATTTCGAGCCGACCATCACCGACCGCGCTTCAGCGTTCATTCCGCGCGTTGGCCCCATGACGGTGACAATGGCGATGCGCAATACGGTTCGGCTGTACCGCGATGTCCAGTCGAGGTGACAGGGAGCCGCTCTTTCTCCGAAGAGTCTCTTAGCGCGAACCGTGCTTCAGTGAACCCTTCCTAACTCAAACATCGCCAGCTAGGCTCGACGGGTGACTACTCAAGCCTCAAAACCCAGCCGCCCGCAGACCCCCATCGATGCTGTCGCCGATGCCTACACGGACAAACTCATGGCCCTGGATCCCAGCTTCGCCACCATGTTGGGCATTCCGGGGCACGAAACCGAATACCGGGACTACTCCCCCGCTGGCCACGATGCCATGGCTGCTGCGGCCACTGACACGCTGGACCAGCTGGGGACGCTGCAGCCCGCCGACGATGTGGACCGGGTGACCGTCCACGCGATGCGCGAACGGCTGGGCCTGGACTTGGAGGTGCACCAGAGCGGATGGGATCTGGCAGATTTGAACAATATCGCCTGCGCCGCACAGGATATCCGCGCCATCTTTGATTTGATGCCCACCTCCACCGTTGAGCAGTGGGAGCACATCGCGGGCCGGCTGGCCAACGTCCCCGCGGCCATCGACGGCTACATCCTGTCGCTGCGGGCTGGCAAGGAACGTGGCTTGGTCGCCGCCCGCAGACAAGTCAACAACGTGATTGAACAGGCGGAGCGGCACACGGAGGACGACGGCTTTTTCGCCAGCTTCGTCGCCGATGCCAAAACCACGGGCCCAACGGCCGCGGAAGGTTCCGCTCTGGACTCTGGTTCCGTCCCGGAGCAGGACGGCACGCCGGCAGAGGACTCCACGCCAAACGAGTCCGACGGCACCCTCCCGCAGCGCACGATCGATCAGCTGGCTTCTGGAGCCGATGCAGCACGAGCCGCCTATGCCAAGCTGCGGGATTTCCTGCGTGATGAGCTGCTGCCCAGCGCTGGGGAAACGGACGCCGTGGGCCGGGAACGCTACGAACTTGCCTCACGCACCTTCCTCGGTTCCGCCGTCGACCTGACCGAAACCTACGCTTGGGGCGTCGCCGAACTGGACCGGATCATTGCCGAACAGGAGCAGATAGCCGATCAGATTGCGCCCGGGGCCAGCATCGACGAAGCCAAACGGATTCTAAATGAAGACCCCGCCCGGCAGCTCAACGGAACGAAGGCACTGCAGTCCTGGATGCAGGAGCTCTCCGATAGGGCCGTCGCCGATCTCTCCGATACGCATTTCGATATTCCTGACATCATGAAAACGATCGAGTGCAGGATCGCGCCGACACAGGAGGGCGGCATCTACTACACCGGACCCAGCGAGGACTTCTCCCGTGCCGGCCGGATGTGGTGGTCCGTGCCCGCAGGCGAGGATTCCTTCACCACGTGGGCGGAAACCAGCACCGTCTACCATGAGGGGGTGCCCGGTCATCACCTGCAGGTAGCGACCGCGACCTATCAGAGTGGACTTCTGAACAAATGGCGCCGCAACGTTTGCTGGGTCTCCGGACATGGCGAAGGCTGGGCGCTCTACGCGGAGCGGTTGATGGATCAGCTGGGCTACCTCGCCGATCCGGGCGACAAGATGGGCATGCTGGATGGACAACGGATGCGTGCGGCCCGGGTGGTCTTCGACATCGGCGTCCACCTGGAGCTGGAGATCCCACCGCGCTGGGGAGCTGGAACTTGGACGGCCGAAACAGGGTATGAATTCCTGCGCAAAAACCTGGACATCAGCGAGGGGCAACTGAACTTTGAGTTCAACAGATACCTCGGCTGGCCGGGCCAAGCGCCGTCCTACAAGATCGGCCAGCGGCTTTGGGAGCAGATTCGGGATGAGCTCCAGCAACGCGATGGGCAGGACTTCGATCTGAAGGCCTTCCACACCAAGGCACTCAACGTCGGCTCGATGGGTTTGGACTCCCTCAAAGAGGCGCTGCTGGGGTAATTCACGCCGAAAATCCCGGGCCTCGCTACCTCCGCGCCGCCGGTGACTGTCCGGGCGATTGTGCTCACCCAGACGCGCCCGGGACTGAGCATAAGCACGTTCTGCCCACCGAGACGCCCATGCCACTGAGCAGAAGGACCGGGGCAGGCGTGCGCTCAGGGGTCCGATTGCGGCCGTACGCCACGGGCCATACGCTGAAAATACGACGACGGCCACCGCCACGAAATGAGGACGCGATGAAGAGCAAGCAGGTGTATGAGGACAACGTTCTCCGCACGTTCGTCCTCATTCTGGACAAGGGGGACGAGGCGTTCGAGCAGATCCCGCGCTTCGCCAAGGACCACGACATCACGGGCGCAAGCCTCACGGCGGTGGGAGCATGCCGAAGCGCCACCCTGGGCTACTTCGACTCTGAGATCAGCAAATACCGCAGCACCAGTTTTGACGAACAAGTGGAGATCCTCTCCCTGCTGGGCGACATCGCCACCAAAGATGACCAGCCGACCCTGCATGCCCACTTGGTGCTGGGGCGCAAGGACTCCTCTGCGGTCGGCGGCCATCTGCAAAGTGTCACCGTCTTTCCCACCATGGAGGTCGTCCTAACCGAGACCCCGGCCCATCTGTGCAAGCGCGTCGATCCCGAGACGGGGCTGGCGCTGGTGGCGATCGATGAGTCGAGCGGGCCGGAGTAGTCCTGACCGCCCGGTGGCTGTTGAAGGGTAACGGCAGCGGCGGATCGACGACGACGGCCCTGCGTCAGGGCGGCGTTCAGCTGAACGGGGCAGGGACCAGTGGTTCCCGCCGATTTTCGGGCCGTTGCCTCCGCTGTACGCTGTGCCGAAGGCACCGGCTGCGGAGACGGACCCCGCAGGACGTTCGAGGAAGGAAACCATGATCATCGTGACGACGAACGACATCGCCGGCTACCGGATCGATGCCGTCTTTGGTGAGGTGATGGGGCTGACAGTCCGTTCACGCCACCTCGGCGCGCAGTTCACCGGCAGTTTCCGTGCGCTGGGAGGCGGCGAGTTGCCGGAGATGACTCAGGCCCTGTACGAGAGCCGGCACGAAGTGATGGGTCGGATGGTGAGCGAAGCGCAGCAAAAGGGCGCAAACGCCATCGTCGCCATGCGCTTCGACACCAGCGAAATGGGCCAGAACTGGACTGAGGTCTGCGCCTATGGAACGGCCGTTTTCGCCATACCGCTGTCCGCCGGCGAAGCCGGATCCACCGGACAGTCTGCCCATGAGGCCCGGAACCAGCCAAGAAGTTGAACGCCGGAAGCCGGCTACAATAAACCTCAGCATCGCGCCGAAGCGCCCTATGGACAGCAGGAGCGCCACCGGCCCGGCCAGCAGTGACAGGAAGCTCAGCTCGGACAGCGCCGCGAGGATCAGCCACTGGTTCGCCGTGATTTGCACAGAGTGCAAAGTTGCACTTAGTGTAGAGACATGTCCGAAACAGCAGCGCCTTCGCGGCGAGAACTGAACAAGACCGCCAACCGGGACGCGATCGCCGCCGCTGCGCTGGAGCTGCTGCGCAGCAGGGGAATGGGCGAATTCACGGTGGACGACATCGCCGCGACCGCTGGCGTTTCCCGCCGGACCTTCTTCAACTATTTCTCCAGCGCCGAGGCAGCTATAGCCAGCTTCACGCAGAAATATCTCGACTCTGTGATCGAGCAGCTCCTCCGCCGGCCCTCGGATGAGCCGCTGCTGGAATCCGCTCAGCACGCGCTCACCGCCGTCGGCAGTCCACGCGACCTTGCGCTCCTCGCCGAAACATATGCCCTGACGCAGAATCATCCTCAGCTCTCCCGCTACCAGCTTCAGGCCTGGGACGAATGCAGCACCAGCATCATCGCGGCCGCGACCAACCGCCTGGGCAAAGTGGATGATGAGTTGTACCTGCACGCCCTGGTCGGATCCATTATCGCCAGCGGCCGAGCCGCGATGGAGGTGTGGTTCCAGCAGCGCGGGCCGGATACCAGCGAAACCTCGCTGGCAATCCTGCGGCAACTGCTCTTTGACGCGGTCGGCCACCTTCGCAGCGGCTTTAACCCCTAGTTCGCGCGGCTGATACCCGCGGACTCAACCCGCGCAGCCCCGTTCCCGCTCCCCCGTTCCCGTTTCACCCAAATTCCCTAGGACACGTCATGGCACTGCTGCTCTACCGCCTCGGTAAATTCTCCTTCCGGCGCCACTGGTGGGTGATTTCCGCGTGGGCATTGATCGTGGTGCTGGTGGGCGGCTCCGCGCTGCTCTTCCACGGTCAGACCTCGAACAGCTTCCAGATCCCCGGCACCGAGACGCAGCAGGTTGCCGATAAGCTCAAGGCCGAGCTGCCCACATCCGCCGGCGGCAGCGGCAGCGTGGTCTTCGCCAGCGCGAACGGGCAGCCGTTCACGCAGGCCCAGAAAAATGCCGTCAGCGCCGCTCTGAAAAAGTCGGCATCGATCCAGGATGTCCGCGGCGTCACGGACCCATTCAACACACAGGCGGCCATTGACGGTGCCAGCGCCAAAATCACCGACGGCGAACAGAAACTCGCGGCAGCCCAGGCCAAGCTTGATGCAGCCAAACCGCAGCTCGACGCCGCCGCGGCCCAATTACAGTCCGCTGCCGACAAGCTGGACGCGAGCCAGGCGCAGCTGAACCAGCAGACGACGGACGCGGCGGCGTCCGGCAAAGGAATTTCTGCCGCACAGCAGGCCAGACTGGCCGGGGCACAGGCTCAAATCGACGCGGGCCGGCAGCAGCTGGCAACGGGCCAGGCTACCTATGACAAGAATAAAAAGGCGTACGACGACGGCCTGGCCGAACTTGCGCAGCAGAGTGCCACTCTCGCCCTGAGCAAGCGCGCGGCCACCGCCTCACTGGCCATCCGCTTTGTCTCCGAAAACGGCCAGGCCGCCATCGCGCAGATACAGTTCACCGGCTCGATAGATAGTATTTCGCCCGAGGCCCGTGAGCAGGTAAAGGATGCGGTGCAGCTGGCCGCGACATCCGGTGTGCTGGTGTACCCGAGCAAGGAAATCACCCAGGATGTATCGGAGATTTTCGGTACGGCAGAAGTCATCGGCATCGCCATGGCCGCCGCCGTGCTGATCCTCATGCTGGGCACCCTGGTTGCCGCCGGCCTGCCGCTCATCATGGCCATCATCGGAGTCGGCGTAGGAGTCGGCGGCGGCTTCGCCCTCAGCGGAGTGATCGAGATGTCCTCCATCTCCCCGATCCTGGCGCTGATGCTCGGACTGGCCGTAGGGATCGACTATTCGCTGTTCATTGTCAACCGGCACCGGCAGCAGTTACTGGCCGGGATGAGTATGGAAGAATCGGTCGCCAAGGCCACCGGCACCTCGGGTAACGCCGTGCTGTTCGCCGGGCTCACAGTGGTCATCGCGTTGTCCGCATTGACCGTCTCCGGGCTCCCGTTTCTGGGCGTAATGGGCGTGGCCGCCGCTGCCACAGTTGCCATCGCCGTACTCGTGGCTCTGACCCTCACCCCGGCAATGCTGGGCCTGATCGGGACCAAACTGATCTCAAAGCGGGCCTGGACCAAGGCTCAGGCCCAGCAGAAAAAAACCACCGCAGCGGATGCCGCCGTGGCGGACAATGCCAAGAGCGGCAAGGGCTGGGGCGGATTCGTCACCCGCCACCCCGTCGCCACCCTCGTTACCGCCGTCGTCGCGCTTGGAATCATTGCCGTCCCGGCCGCCGGTCTGCGGCTGGCCCTGCCCGATGGCGGCTCCGAGCCCGTGGATTCCAGCGCCTACCAGGCCTATCACTTGACGGGCACAAACTTCGGCGAGGGCGTCAATGGGCCCATCATCGCCGTCGGCTCGCTGCCGGCGGGGCGGAGCGC
Organism: Paenarthrobacter sp. Z7-10; assembly: GCF_026932795.1. GTDB lineage: Bacteria > Actinomycetota > Actinomycetes > Actinomycetales > Micrococcaceae > Arthrobacter_M. The sequence continues at coordinate 60,196 of NZ_JADPVH010000016.1, forward strand.
CACTGCTGCCCAGGCGCTGGAACTGAAGGTTGCCGACGAATTGCGTACGGTACCCAACGTCGTCGCGGCAGTACCCGCCGCTCTCAGCGACAATCGGCAAACTGCTGTGTTTCAGGTCATCCCCACCGAGGGACCCGCCAGTGCCAGCACCGTGCAGGTCATCGCCGATTTGCGCGCCAAGGGCGCGCAAATCACCAAAGACACCGGAGTCACCATTGGGCTGACCGGTCAGACTGCGGCCAACGTGGATGTCTCGACCAAACTCGGGAATGCCCTGCCGCTGTACCTGGTGATCGTCGTCGGCCTGTCGCTGGTTCTGCTGCTGTTGGTTTTCCGCTCAATTCTGGTTCCGATCCTGGCCACGGCGGGCTTTTTGCTCTCCCTTGCCGCCGCTTTCGGAGGCGTGGTTGCGGTATACCAGTGGGGCTGGCTCAGCGCGATCTTCGACGTGCCGAACCCCGGAGCCGTGCTGAGCTTCCTGCCCATCATTCTGATCGGGGTGCTCTTCGGCCTCGCCATGGATTATCAGGTGTTCATTGTCTCCGGCATGCGCGAGGCCTACGTTCATGGCCAAGATGCCAGGGCGGCCGTGCGAACGGGCTTCAGCCATGCGGCCCGGGTGGTGGTTGCCGCTGCCATCATCATGACGAGCGTCTTTGCCGGCTTCATTTTCAGTCACCTGACCATGGTTCGGCCGCTGGGCTTCGCGATGGCTTTCGGAGTATTGCTGGATGCCTTTGTGGTGCGGATGACCATTATCCCCGCGGCTATGCACCTGTTGGGTAAGACCGCCTGGTGGGTTCCGGGCTGGCTGGACCATATCCTGCCCGACGTGGATGTGGAGGGCGCAAAGCTGGAGCGGCCGTCCGGGGGACGGCATGCGGCGGCGACTGCGCCTGACGCGCGAGGCGCAGACCATGCCGGTCACTCCGGCCCCGACGCCAGCCACCAGCCACGTCACTCCAACCACTCCGGTCATCCGGCTAATGCCTACAATGACGCGTACCCGGGCGGTTCCGGAGACTCCGCGAGCTCCTCTGGCTCCGTGAACTCCTCTGGCTCCTCGGGCTCCGGCGAAACCAGAAACGGCTCGGAGAAAGCGCGGAAGCCGGGTCAGGACACGGACGACGCTGGCAATCCGGCTGACGATGCAAAAGGGAAACTCGTCGAAGCGGACTCCTGACCGTCCGGCTGCGCTGGCGGACCGGCAGGAAACGCTGGCCAGATGGGCTGGCGGGCGGCGATACTGGGCTTATGTCCGAAGCTCACGAAACCGGGGTCACCGGCGCCCTCCCGCCGCCGACCGTCTGACCCAGTCTGCAGGCCCGCGACGCCAAGGTCCTGATCGACTATTTGGTGGACTGCTTTGGCTTCCTCAAGACGGCCGTCGATCTGGACGGCGATACCGTCGCGCACGCCCAGCTGGACTGGCCAGAGGGCGGCGGGATCATGCTGGGAAGCCACAAACCCGAAGGTCCGTTCACCGTGGAACCGGGCACTTTTGCCGCCTATGTTGTCTGTTCGGACATCCCCGCGCTGCACCGGCGCATCGTGGACCATGGCGGCCGCTCGGTCACCGAACCGGTGCAGCAGGACTATGGCAGCCTGGAATTTTCTGCGCGCGACACCGAGGGTAACCATTGGACGTTCGGGACCTACCGCGGCGAGCCCCGCGTACAGTCCGGCCCATAGGTGACCGCCGGCACTTTGCGTCCGCGGCGCTCGTTGGCCGCTGATGACCTCACCAGCGCGGAGCTGCAGCGGCTCGCCTTCCGCGCCCATGACCAGTTCGACGTCGGCGGTGTCGGCTCCGCACAGGAGTTTCCCCAGCTGCGGCGGGTAATCAGCGAATCCTGGGACCGGTCCCGACGTTATCTCCGCACGCCGGCTGCCCGGCCCGCCACCTCGCTGTGGGATCAGGACCACCTGGAGGAGTACCGCCGTAACCACCCTCTGGCCGCCATTCTGCCCGTGATCCGGCAGCTGCTGGTGCGTCCCAGTTCTGACACCGGCCTGCTGGTGGCCATTGGCGATCAACACGGTCGGCTGCTGTGGGTGGAGGGCGATTCCGTCCTGCGGAACCGGGCCGAAGGGATCAGGTTCGTCACCGGCGCGGACTGGTCGGAGGCATCGGTGGGCACCATCGCACCCGGAACCGCCTTGGCCCTGGGCAAAAGTGTGCAGATCGCCGGCGCCGAGCACTACAATCCGGACGTTCATCGGTGGAGCTGCACGGCCGTTCCGCTGCATGATCCGGATTCCGGCAGCGTGCTCGGGGTGGTGGACATTACCGGAGGCCAGGAGGCGGTGGGTATCCACACTCTGTCCTTGGTCGAGGCAACGGTGGCAGCCGCCGAAGCCCATTTGCGGGTCCAGCGACTGCAGCAACATACGTCTGGACCACGGCGTGCGGCCCGCCGCACGATGGTATTCGGGGCAACCTTTCCAGTCATCGCGGCCGCCGCGTCCCCGACCCGGCAGTCCGGAGGCGGACAGCAGCCGCCGCCCGCGGAACCGAAAGCCCTGCGGCAGCGAAGTCCCTACCGGGACAGCCTGCAAATCCGCAGACCATTTCCGCTACTTCGCCTCGGTGGTCCGGGCGCAGGAGGGCCGTCTCACCCAGCTCGACGACGACACCACCGCCTACCATTTCCATGAGCCGCTGGGCGTGGTGGGTCAGATCATTCCTTGGAACTTTCCGATCCTGATGGCGGTCTGGAAGCTGGCCCCCGCGCTGGCCGCGGGCAACGCCGTCGTGCTTAAACCGGCAGAACAGACCCCTACCTCCATCCTGGTACTGATGGAGCTCATCGCGGACCTGCCGGCAGGAAGGCGCCAAGGTGCTCACCGGCGGAGGCCGGGCGGACATGAGCGGCGACCTGGCCGAGGGCTACTACGTTCAACCGACAATCTTCGAGGGAACCAACGACATGCGGATCTTCCAGGAAGAAATCTTCGGTCCGGTGCTGGCGGTAACAAAGTTCAGCGACTACGCGGACGCCCTGCATATCGCCAACGACATATTGTACGGGCTCGGCGCAGGTGTCTGGTCTCGAAACGGGAACATGGCCTACCGGGCGGGCCGCGAGATCCAAGCGGGCCGGGTCTGGGTTAACAATTACCACGCATATCCGGCGGGTACAGCCTTCGGCGGGTACAAGTCCTCCGGCATCGGGCGCGAGAACCACGCGATGATGCTCGATCATTACCAGCAAACCAAAAATTTGCTGGTCAGCTACTCGGAGAACAAGCTGGGCTTCTTCTAAGCGCTGCTCGGTCTGTGCGGTACCGGCGATTGGAGCCGCTGCCGCACAGACCCTGGCCACCATTCCGGCACCGGCATTGACCGGACCGCCAGCAACGTCTTGCCGACCCGGGCCGCCGGCAAACCCGCGCAGACCGGCGCGGGAGCAACCCCGCGCCGAGCGGCGCGGGAGCAACCCCGCGCCGACGCGCAGACCGGCGCGCCCGTTCTACATCCATCCTCAGGAGGAGCCGCCATGACCACCGTCCCACTGGATTCAACCGTGACCATTCCGGGGGAACAGTCCTCGCGCGCGGCATTGAGCTCGACGGCCGTGGAGCTGCTGCTGAAATTGTGGGAGCAGCACGGGCCACTGATGTTCCATCAGTCCGGAGGCTGCTGCGACGGCTCTTCCCCTATGTGCTTTCCGGCTGGCGAATTCATCACCGGCAACGCGGACATCCTGCTTGGACGCTTCGATTTGGCCCAGCCGACCGGCTCCAAACCACTTGAGTTTTGGATGTCCAAGGAGCAGTTCAATTACTGGAGCCACACCCATCTGACGGTCGACGTCGTCAAAGGCCGGGGCAGCGGCTTCTCGGTCGCGTCCCCTGAAGGCGTTCGGTTCCTGATCCGTTCCCGCCTCGTGGACGGATTTCAACGCCGCTGACACATTGACATCCATCAGGGACGGGGCAGGCGCAGTTCCGACTGAGCCCACACTGCCGTGGCCCGTGTATCGATCCCATCGGCATAAAAGTCCTCCTGGGACGGTGTTCCTTTTTCGTTCCCTGGTGCCAAAGTCTGGACCTCAAGTTCACGGAGGGATATGCTCCGATTACGGTGTGCTGGGGGCCAGATGCCTGTTCACGAAAGTGGATGGACAAGAGCCTATTCGCACTATTTCCGAATGTGAGGGACACCGTGATCCTTTTGGGCAGCACAAAGCGAATCTATGGGGTCGTTGCCGCAACGGCTGCACTCGTCGTTTTGAGTCCGCTACTGGCACCAGCGGCTACAGCCGCGGCAGATCCGTTGTTGTATTCGTACACATTTGGAGCTTCGCTGACTTCGATCCCGAATGCGGCGCAGCAGAACTCAACGGCAACATTGTCCCTGCAGGGCGACGTGTCCGTAGCGGCCGGCGGAGCTGCCATCCATTTTAACGGCGATACCATTAACAAATCCTCAGTTGGATTCGCCCGTCCTTCTTCCGGCCCCACGTTGAGCGCTACCGCTGCAGAAGCCTACGGCGGGGAAATAAAATTCACCCATCAGTTGGTCGGCGGCCAAAAGTGCTTCCAGGATTCTCATAACTACACCCAAATTGGCCGATTTGGCACTAACCTATCGCAACTCAAGATTCAGGCCAGCAATTGCCATACGAATTCCAACGCAGTCTTTCCGGAGTGCCGCGTCGCGGGTTCACTGAGCCCGACGACGATCCCGGTAATCCGCGGGACCCAGGCCCTCCTTGACGGAAGCACGTACCTCGTCAGCTGCGTCAAAGATCCGGACGGTGCAAACGGCAAGTCGACAGTCACATTGGCAACAACCCGGCTCGATGCTGGCGGCCCGGTAGTCACCAGGAACGTCGCCACGGTAGCGGCAACCGGTTCTTTTAGTTCCACCGGTTGGCTCAGCGTGGCCAACAAATACGGATTGCCCTCCCCCAGCGAGAACACCGACCAGGTGGTGGGCGACATTTACAACGTGACCTACTGCAAGGCAGCCTCAACGCAGGACGTTCAGGCATGTTTGGCTCCATCTTCGCCCCCGCCGGTCAATCAGCCACCTGTGGCGGCGATCACATCCAGTAATACCGGGTTGGACGTAGCCGTTGACGGCAGCCGTTCCACGGACAGTGACGGAACAATTGGCGCCTATGCGTGGACTTTTGGCGACGGCGCTAGTGCCAACGGACCCACCACAGGACATACCTACGCGGCGGCCGGAACCTACACGATGACCCTCACAGTGACCGACGACGTGGGCGCCACCGGAACTGCAACCAAGACCGTTTCGGTTACTGCGGAGGCGGGCACATCCCCCGGCGTGGTTTTCCGGGCAGCAGCTCAAACAAACGTCAACAGCACCAGTCCGACCGTCACCGAACCAGACACGGTGCAGGCGGGGGACGGCATCCTGCTTTTCGCCACGATTAACACCACATCCCCCGTTGCCGGCCCGCCTTCCGGCAGCGGTTGGCGGCTCGTCGGGTCAAGGGCCGGCGGTACCATGCAGACGTTGCTGTGGGCCAAAACTGCCCAAGCAACTGATACCGGATCACCGATCACCGTTCCGTTGACCTCTATTGCCAAGACGGCTCTTCAAATGGTCGCCTATTCCGGAGTCACCGGTCCCAATTGGATCGACTCAGCAGTTTCTGAGATCCAGCTCACCAGCAGCAACACCCGGTCAACGCCAGCAGTAACCATCGGCACCCCTGCCAGCACGCTGGTCTCCTACTGGGCTAATAAGTCCAGCGTAGACAACGGCTGGACCGCTGATGCGCGGGTGCTGGAACGGTCCCAAACCACCGGAACCGGCGGCGGCCGCATCACATCGCTGCTCGGAGACAGCGGACCGCTCGATCCAGGGAGCAGTGGTAAATTCGCCGCAACGCCCCTCGTCGTTCCGGACAGCAAATGCGCGGTTTGGTCGGTGGTCCTTACCCCGGGATCGTAGCCCGTCCGTTCTTGCACGCAATGCCGGACTAAGCTTGGACCCGTGACTGAACTCCGCCTCATCCTGGCCTCTGCCTCTCCTGCCCGCACGAAGCTCCTGAGCGACGCCGGCATTGCTCACGAGGTGCTGATTTCGGACGTGGACGAGGATGCCGTAACGGCCCGTTACGGCATTACCGATCCGCACGACACAGCGCTGGTGTTAGCCCGAGCCAAGGCGGAATCGGTGGCCGCGCTCCCACAGAGCCAAGATGCACTGGTGCTGGGCTGTGATTCCGTGTTCGAACAGGACGGCCAGGCGTACGGCAAGCCATACGAGGTCCACGTGGCGCGCGAGCGGCTGGCAAAGATGAGCGGCAACTCTGGTGTTCTGCACACTGGCCACTGGCTGATAGACAACCGGCAGACGGTCGACGGCGGCACGGGAGCCACCGTCGGTACCGTCGCTTCCGCTGAGGTCCAGTTCGCGGAAATGACCCAGCAGGAAATGGATGCCTATCTTGCCACCGGTGAACCCCTGCAGGTCGCCGGATCTTTCACCATCGACAGCCTGGGCGGAGCCTTCATTACAAGCATCGTCGGCGATCCGCATACCGTCGTCGGCCTCTCTGTTTCCACTTTGCGCCAACTGCTGGCACGCACGAACGTTTCCATCACCGAACTTTGGGCCCTGTGCCCACCAGCCGACGTCCTGCGCCGCGGCTGACCCTTTGTAGGCATCCTACAAAGAACTAGGCAAGTGCCCGCGTTGACGGCACGGTTCGTGGGCTAAAACCTCAGAACCGGGTTAGGCTCCGAGAAGGAAAAGAAGGAGACTTGCGTGAGTATTTCACAGCCCGCCGCGGCTATGTCCAAGGTGCTGGTCGCCAACCGTGGAGAGATTGCGGTCCGGGTGATCCGCGCGGCCCGCGATGAAGGCATCGTTTCGGTCGCCGTCTATGCCGACCCGGACCGTGACGCCCTGCACGTCCGATTGGCCGATGAGGCGTACTCGCTCGGCGGGGATACTGCGGCCGAGTCCTACTTGATGATGGACAAGATACTGGATGCCGCAGCTCAATCCGGCGCGGACGCCATCCATCCCGGCTATGGCTTCCTATCCGAGAACGCCGAATTTGCCCAGCGGGTTCTTGACGCCGGCCTGCTGTGGATCGGGCCACCGCCCACCGCGATCGCCGCCCTCGGGGACAAGGTCCAGGCCCGCCACATTGCCGAGAAAGTGGGCGCCCCGCAGGTTCCGGGCACCAAAGATCCAGTTCAGTCCGCGCAGGAAGTCCTCGAATTCGCCGACGCCTTCGGCCTTCCGCTGGCAATCAAGGCCGCGTACGGTGGCGGTGGCCGCGGCATCAAGGTTGTTCGGGAGCGCAGTGAAATTCCGGAGGCATTCGAATCCGCCGTACGGGAAGCCACAGCTGCCTTTGGCCGTGGTGAATGCTTCGTGGAGCGGTTCCTGGATTCCCCCCGCCACGTCGAAACCCAGTGTCTCGCGGACGCCTACGGCACCGTCGTCGTCGTCTCCACCCGCGACTGCTCGCTGCAGCGCCGCAACCAGAAACTGGTGGAGGAGGCACCCGCGCCGTTCCTGTCGGCCGAGCAGAACACACGATTATATGAAGCTTCCAAGGCCATCCTGAGGGAAGCCGGCTATCAGGGCGCCGGGACGTGCGAATTCCTGGTCGGCACCGACGGCACCATCTCCTTCCTGGAGGTCAATACGCGCCTGCAGGTGGAACACCCGGTGTCCGAGCAGGTTACCGGAATCGATCTGGTCCGGGAACAGTTCCGGCTCGCGCGCGGCGAAGCGCTCGGATACGACGACCCGGAGGTGCGCGGCCACGCACTGGAATTCCGGATCAATGGCGAGGACCCCGGCCGGAACTTCATGCCCGCACCTGGCACCGTCCAGACCCTCAAACTTCCCAACGGCCCTGGCGTCCGCGTCGACTCGGGAGTGGAGGAGGGGGAGGTGATCGGTGGCAACTTCGATTCGATGCTCGCCAAGCTCATTATCACTGGGGCAACACGAACCGAAGCCTTGCAGCGCGCCGCCCGTGGCCTCTCGGAAATGGAAATCACCGGGCTGCCCACCGTCCTGCCGTTCCACCGCGCCGTCGTCGAGGATCCCGCGTTCGCTCCCCTGGACGGTAAGCCATTCACCGTGCACACGCGCTGGATCGAAACGGAATTCGTCAACAACCTGCCGGCCTTCGTGCCCACTAACGGCGCCGAAGTGACAGCACAGGCCGACGGCGACGACCGACAACGCATCACGGTGGAGGTGGATGGCAAGCGGCTTGAGGTGGTCCTGCCCGCTTCCCTCTCCGCCAGCGTGACCAAGGCGTCCATCGGCAAGGCCAAGACGAAAAAATCCGCTCGCCGTGGCGGCTCCGGACCCGTGGCTGCCAATGGTAACTCGCTGGCTTCACCGATGCAGGGCACCATCGTTAAAGTGGCAGTGGCCGAGGGAGACATCGTCTCGGAAGGGGACCTAATCGCGGTTCTGGAAGCCATGAAAATGGAGCAGCCACTTACCGCACATCGTTCGGGCACTGTCACTGGATTGAGCGCCAAGCCCGGGGACACGGTCGCCGCCGGAGCCATTCTCGCCACCATCGAAGACTGAGCCGGGGCCAGAGCGCCTGCTTCTTGCCCGCCCCCGCTCGTCAGGTGGTTGGCATCACGGAACACAGCAAAGCGTCCGAAACACCGACGCATGGTGTGCGCCAGGAGGCCGGCATCACGGAAGCCGGGCTCCATCCGAAGCGTGAAGGTGAGCGCGCTCGCCGTCGTGGTCAAGGATGGTGAGAATCTCCACCGGACCGTCATGGGCGCCGACGGCATGCGGGACCATGGTCGAGAACTCGGCGGCATCGCCTGCCTGCAGCAAAATAGTTCGCTCACCCAACTGCAGACGTGCGGTACCGGAGAGTACCGTGAACCACTCGCGGCCCGGGTGCACACCCAACTGTGCCGCTGCTCTCGGCTGTTCGGAGGTGATCCGCATTTTTGCGACACTCACGCCGTGCGGAGCGCGTTCGCGGGACAGGATCCAGGTTGTCAGTCCCGGCGTGTGTTCAGGCTGGGGCCGGATCACCACGTCCTCGTCGTTGGCGGACTCCACCAGCTGATCGAGGGTGCTATCGAGAGCCCGGGCGATCGGAACCAGCTGGTCGAGGGCGATCCGGCGGTGACCAGTTTCGATTCGGCTCAAAGTGGACGGACTGAGGTAACAACGGGCTGCCAGTGCATCCAGGGACCAGCCGCGGGCCAGCCGGAGGCCACGAATACGGTGGCGGATCACCGTATCGAGAGGAAGTTCTTGCGTCATAAGCAAGAGTGTATGCCATTCCGGCACACGACACCTAAAGTCGAGGTATGACAGCGCATTCTCACCCCCTTGATAACGACCACGCACGGCACGACGGCGCAGACCTGGCCGAGCTGCTTGTTTTGGACGCCGAGGTGCACGGCGTGTATCTGGATGAAGCGACAGCGTGGGTCGCCCAGCTAGCTCCGGCCAATACACGCAGCATCATAGACTGGAGTGTTCCCGTTTTTGTGGACTCGGGATTATGCCGCGAGTTCGTGAATAGATTTATAGCCTAACTCAATTTCGGCTGGCGTCAAATAGCCGAGCGTTGAATGGCGGCGACGTGTGTTGTAATAGCCTTCAATCCAAAGAAACGT
>NZ_JADPVH010000017.1 GCF_026932795.1 Paenarthrobacter sp. Z7-10
GGCCGCCATGACCGGGCTGGACCGCAAAGCGGTCAGCGATGACGCGGTCAGCGTGGACGAGGGCGCTGCCATCGCCGGAGTACCGGCCAGGGCAAGAGCACCCATGGCCACCATAGGAGCAATCAACAACCGTGATTTCCTGGACATCATCATCCTTCGTATCAATGTTGGCACCCCGAAGCCGGGACGCTCATCACTTATTCGTCGTGAACCGGACCACGGACGGGCAGTACACGCAAAAGATTCCTGTGAAGTTGCCCCCACCGCAGGCCTGTTGCTCCGGACGCACCTGCGTCACAGCCGGTCCGGCACTTGGCCCCGGCACAAAATCGTCTCCGAGGTCCGAACAGTTGACCGCTACCACCGGGAATGTCGGGCAGAAGTAGCTCGCCGCCGGTAGCAATGAGAACCTGCTGGAAAGGGACCACATCCCCGGCAACCCCTACCGAACCGAAGCCAGAAATCGCGCGCCTCAGTGTGGGTCTGCGGGAGGACCTCCGGTAGAATGGTGCACGGTGCGCCGGGAAGTCTGGTCGGCAGTTGCTCTGCTGCACCCTTTCCGTCCCGGACCTGGTCCGGGACGGCATACCGAATATCGAGGACCATTCATGGCCACACCTCCCCCCGCGGCTCAGGCCGTCGCCCGAATCTTCAAGCGCTCCAGCTATCCCGAGCATCTGCGCATCACGGCTATCCTGCGCAAGGAAACCGTTGGCGGCGCGCTGTTGCTGGCCGCCACCATGGCCGCCCTCATTTGGGCCAATTCCGCCGCCTCGCAAAGTTATTTCTCCCTTCGGGATCTTTCCGTTGGCGTGGACTTCCTGGGTCTGGACCTGAGTCTCGGCCACTGGGCTGCCGATGGCCTGCTGGCCATCTTTTTCTTCGTCGCCGGTCTGGAGCTGAAGCGCGAATTCATCGCCGGTGACCTGCGCACGCTCAATCGTGCCATCGTCCCGGTGGCCGCTGCCGCAGGTGGAGTGGCCGTTCCGGCAGTTCTCTATTCGCTGCTCAACACCGGAGCCGGCGCGGAAGCGCTGCACGGCTGGGCCATCCCGACCGCCACCGACATCGCCTTCGCGCTGGCTGTGCTGGCCGTAATCAGTACCCACCTCCCCGCCGCGCTGCGCACCTTCCTGCTCACTCTGGCCGTGGTCGATGACCTGATCGCCATCGCCATCATTGCCATTTTCTACCCGGGAGAGCTGCACCTCCAGCTGCTCGCACTGGCCCTGCTCCCGCTGGCGCTGTTCACATTCCTGGTCCAAAAACGTATCCGCAGCTGGTATCTGCTGCTGCCCGTTGCCTTCACGGTATGGGCTTTGGTCCATGCCTCGGGCATCCACGCCACGGTGGCAGGAGTGCTGCTGGGTTTCGCGGTGCCGGTGATCCGTTCCCGGCGCGGTGGCGGTCCGGAGGCCGGTCCCGGCCTGGCAGAGCATTTCGAGCATCGGTTCCGGCCGCTTTCCGCCGGCATCGCCGTGCCTGCGTTCGCTTTCTTCTCAGCCGGCGTTGCCATCGGTGGGACCGAGGGCTTCGTCTCAGCGATGCGGGACAGCGTAGCCGTGGGCATCGTCGTCGCACTGGTGGCCGGCAAAGCGATCGGCGTCTTTGGCGCCACCGTGCTGGTCACCAAGACCACCAAGGCCAAGCTCGACGACGGCCTGGCCTGGGTCGACGTCGCCGGCCTGGCGCTTATGTCCGGCGTGGGGTTCACGGTCTCGCTGCTGATCAGCGAACTGAGCTTCGGGACGGACTCCCCGCACGACGATCATGCCAAGGTCGCCATCCTTACCGGGTCACTGATCTCCGCCCTGCTGGCCGCCGTCGTGCTGCGGATCCGTAACCGGCACTACCGCCGGATCGAGGAACTTGAGGCCCTCGATGCCGACGGCGATGGCATCCCCGACGTCTTCGAAAATGCTTGACAGCCAGCATTCCACCTCCCTCTCAGCTCCGTCCCTCTGGGGTTAACCGCCGAATCCCACTGACCTGGAGCGGAGACGGGGCCGGGAAGAGAGGCGGGTGAACTAGGCTGGGCAGGTCGGGTTGCGCCGGGTCGCCAGCGGCATCGAATACCCGTGCAAAGAGCCGATCACGCATGCGCCAACACGACGACGACGACGACGAAAAAGGCTGCCGGAATGACATCGACAGACGGGCCCCCGCCGGAGCACCCCTCCGTTTCCAAGCTGCTGCTGGGCAGCGAGGGCCACACGTCCGCCCTGCTGCCCCAAGTTCCGCTGCTGACCACCATGGTAGTGATTGGAGCCGCCTACGCTCCGTTCCATCCTGAACTGTTGGTCAATCCGCTCTTCCTGGCCGGTTACGTGGTGCTGGCGCTGTCCATAGTGTCCGCACTGCTTATCCCTTGGCATCTGCTGGGGGCCAAGGCCGTGCTGCTGCTGCCCATGATGGGCTTTTTGGCTGTCGGGCTGTCCCGCGCAGGGTCGCAATCCGTGCTTGACGTCATGGGTCTGCTCGCTGTCTTCCCCGCTATCCGCCTGGCCTCTGCGGACAAGTACCGCGGTGCGGTAATCGGCGCGCTCGCCACGGCAGCAATGATTGGCATTCCGCTGCTGTTCATTTCCGGGTCTCTGACCTCCCAGCAGCTGGCACGTTTGACCATCTTCCCGGTGGTGGTCCTAGCCGTTGGGCTGACGGTCAGCGTTGTCACCGCACGACTGGAGCGCCAGACCCAAGCTGTGCTCGCCACCACCGGTCGGCTTGAAAGGGCACTTTCGGACAGCCGCGAGCAGCGCCAACTGCTGCGTTCCATTCTGGACGCGGTGGACGTGGGCGTGATCGCCTTGGATCCGGACGGCAACGCAATCCTGGCCAACAATGACAGCCTCTCCTCGGAGGCGCATGCGGCGGAGGAGGCACTGCGGCGCGGCGCTCCAAGGGCTGAATGGGCCGCCATCGGGGAGGCTCAAAAGATTATGTTCGAGACGGACCGTAAAACCCCTGTCCCGGCAGACCGGCGGCCGGTGGCCCGTGCCATTCGGGGAGAGATCTACAGCAACTACCTGTTTTGGGTTGAAGAGCAGGGGCGTAGGCGCGCCTACTACGCCACGTCACGGCCCATCCTAAGCAACGATGCGGGATCTGCCGGTGTGGTGGTGGCCTTCAGCAATGTGACCCAGCTGTTGGATGCTTTAACGGCGCAGAACGCCTTCGTCGCCTCTGTCTCGCACGAGCTGCGCACGCCGCTGACCTCCATCCTCGGTTATGCGGACCTGCTCCGGGAACGCTTGGACGAGGCCGGCATAACCTTCACCCCGGAGCTGGATGTGATTGAGCGCAATGCACAGCGGCTGCGTTCCATTGTGCAGGATCTGCTGACCGCCGCCGAGTCCACCATGAGCATCAGTCCGGTCCGGATGGATTTAGCCGCCGCGGTGCACAACGCGGTCGATTCCATCGCACCGGTGGCCCGGCACGCCGGCATCCGCATCGAGAATCGGGTTCGGCAACCCCTTGCGGCGATGGTGGACCCGCACCGAATTGGCCAGGTGTTGGACAACCTGCTCTCCAACGCCGTGAAGTACAGCCCCTCGGGCACAGCCGTCTCGGTCTGCCTGCAGCAGGACCCGGACACGGGCGACGCCGTTTTGGAGATTGCCGATCAGGGCACCGGAATCTCCGCCGCGGATGCGGAGCTGGTCTTCAGCCAGTTCTACCGCAGCGCCAGCGCCCGTAACTCCGCAGTACCCGGAGCCGGACTTGGGCTGAGCATTGCAAAATCGATCGTGGACCGGCATGGCGGTTCCATCCGCCTGATCGGCAATCCGGAAAACGGCACGACGGCGGTGCTGCGGCTGCCAGCAGGAACGCCGCAGCCGGACGATCATCAAGCGGCGGCCGGGACTCCCGCGTCGTAAGGGGATGGCCGCTTGTTGGTCGGAGCGGACCTCGTGCTGCCACTCCGACCGCGGGGCTTGGTCAGGAACGCCGGAAGCGGCTCACGGAGCTAAGCGGTAGCCGACCCCACGGACTGTCTTGACCCATCGCGGATCACGGGAATCATCACCGAGTTTGCGGCGCAGGTTACCCATGTGAACCTCAATAGTCCGCTCGTCCGCCTCACTGATATAGCCGCCGGTGTCGTACGGCTCGGCCCGCAGCCTCCGGACCAGATCGGCCTTGGAACGGACAGTCTTGCCGCTTTCCATCAGGGCGTGCAGCAGGTCAAACTCTGTGCGCGTCAGCTCCAGCTCGGATCCGTCCACCAGCGCCGTCCTTGCGGGGCCATTAACCAGCAGGCCGTTATGCATCAGGCTGCCGAGGCCGTGATCGTGGACCTTCTGGACCGCGGCGGTTCCGGAACCGGCCAGGCTGGCCTGGCCTGGGCCGGAAACCAGCGCGGATGGACTGTTCTCCGAAGACGCCCACGCCGCTGCCATGGCGGCGTCGTCTGCTGCCGGCAAAGCAACTGCTGGCAAAGCAACTGCCGGGGCTGCCACGAATTCCCTGGTGTCGGCCGCAGTGGTGGAGGCGACGAGCGCATCCGCTGTTGCCGTCGTCGTCGTCGTAACCGAGTGGAGATCTTCGGCAACCGAACCTAGACGGGGGCGGCGAAGCATCGCCGCTACGCGGGCACGCAACTCACGGGGACGAAAGGGTTTGGTCAGGTAGTCGTCCGCGCCGGATTCGAGCCCCATCAAGGTGTCCAGCTCTTCGGCGCGGGCGGTGAGCATAATGATGTAGCTGTCACTGAACAACCGGATCTGGCGGGCAACTTCAAAGCCATCGATATCCGGCAGGCCGAGGTCCAACGTGACTACGCTTGGATGATATTGCCGAACAGCTTCGACGCCCGCGGCGCCGCGGCCGACCGCATGGACCTCGAAGCCCGACTGGACCAGGACCACCTCGATCAGGTCACGAATATCGCGATCATCTTCGATAATGACAGCAATCCGAGTACTGTCCATTCCGTACCCCCATAGTTAACTGCAGACCAGGTCACTGTTAACCTGGGAGACCCGCCGTTGCAGTATACAGCGCGGCCTATACTTGTAGTAGACGTTAGCTGCGACACACCCGTGCCGCAGCAAGACTTCGCTGTCCAGCCACACCGCCGGGCTTCAACACCGCTGGACCTGCACCACCGCCGGACCTGCACCGCGTCCACGAGACTGCTATAGCTCGAAAGGTTTTGCCTCATGCCCGCAATGCCCGCCGAGGGTTCCGGCATGATCGCCGCCGGCACAGCTCCTTTGATCAATAAATTCTTTTACCAGCGCAGCCTGCGGATCCGTGTCCTGCTGACGCAGCTCCCGCTGACCGTCTCGGTGCTGCTGGTATTGGCGGTGGCGATTTTCTTCCACCCCGAGACGATGGCCAATCCGCTGTTCCAGCTTGGCCTGTTGATGCATGCCCTGCTGTTGGCGGCCTGCGTGCTGGTGCCCTGGGAACGGATTCCTTATCCCAGCTTCCTGGTGATCCCCTACCTTGACTTCGTGGCAGTGGGCTTCTCCCGCCAGGGCAGCATCGAAACCATCACCGGGTTGGGGATGCTGGCGGTTTTCCCGGTCTTCTGGCTCGCTGCTTCGGGACTCGCGCGCAGGACGGCCATTGTGGTCAGTTTCGTGGCTATGCTGATGATTGTCTGGGTCCCCGTGGTGGCCGAGGCGGGTCCCATTTCGGGCCAGGCCCTTGCCCGGCCCATGCTGCTGCCGCTGATAACGCTGGCGATTGCGATCACCGTCAGTGTGATGACGACCAGCATGGCGGCCCAGCGGCATATTCTGCTCGCCAAGGATGCCCAGTTCCGGGCTGCCCTGGCCGCGAGCCGGGCACGTGAGCAATTGCTGGATGCGATTGTCGAGACCATCACAGTTGGACTGGTGGCCGTGGATGCGGACGGCCACGACATTATGCTGAACCGGAAACAGAAGAAGTTCCACCAGCTGGCAGCTCCGGCGGGAAATCCAGACCCCTCCGAGCAGGAGCTGCTGATCTTTGCCCCGGACCAGAAGACGGCGCTGCCGCTGGCCGAACGCCCGGTGCAGCGGGCGGTCGGCGGTGACAGCTTCACCGATATGCTGATCTGGATTGGTCAGGGAGCCGGGAGCCGGGCGCTGTCCGCAACCGCCCGGCCCATCGGGGATGACGCTGGCCGCCCAGCCGGTTCCGTCGTCGCCTTTTACGATGTGACCGAACTGGTGAACGCGCTGGCGGCCAAGGACGATTTTGTCTCCAACATATCGCACGAATTCCGCACGCCGCTGACCTCCATCCTCGGCTACATCGGCCTCGCTCTCGAGGACGCCCAGACCCTGCCACCCGCCGTCGTCCAGTACCTCAAAGTCGCCGAGCGCAACGCGGACCGGCTGCTTGATCTGGTCTCGGATCTGCTCTCGGTCGCAACCCACGCCCTGGACATCAAACCCCGGCACGCGGATATGGCTGAGCTAATTGAGTTATGCCTGGACTCCGCAGCTCCGCGCGCCACGGACAACCGAGTGACGCTGATCAATGAGTGCCATGGGCCGCTGATGGCAATTTTCGATGTGGGCCGAATTGGTCAGGTGCTCGACAACCTGATTTCCAACGCCATCAAGTATTCGCCCGACGGCGGTTCAGTGGCGGTGCGCGCCTGGGTTCAGGAGGGCCAGCTGCTCTGCGAGGTGCAGGACAATGGCATCGGTATGGACGAGGCGGAGACCGCGGAAGCGTTCACCAAGTTCTTCAGGGCCGGAGCCGTACGGCGAAGTGCCATCCCAGGGGTTGGACTCGGCCTCCTGATCACCAAGACCATCCTCGAGAGCCACGGCGGGACCATCGAACTGCACAGTGAGCTTGGCGTGGGAACCAGGGTGAGGTTCACACTCCCCATGGGCGGCACGGAGCTGCCCGCCCAGACGGTCGATGGCGGCGAGGTGGGCAACCTGACCCTCAGCGGTGCTGGCGCGCTCATCAGTTCGCCCAACGCGCTGTGAAGAAAAATCGGTGGATCCTGGCGCTGCTGGCGCTCTATTTGCTGGTTCTGGCCCTGATCGCTTTCTGGCCCACCCCGGTTGACCGCCCGATTGATGTCCAGCTCAACATCGTCCTAACCTATCTGCAAACCCATGATGCTCCGACGTGGATCAACTACGCTTTTGTTGAATCGGCCGCAAACGTGGTTCTCTTCGTTCCCTTCGGCCTGTTGATGGCTGCCGCGGTGCCACTTCGACGCTGGTGGCTGGCAATTCTCGTGGGCGTCGGTGCCTCCGTCTGTATTGAGCTGGGACAGCTTCTGTTTCTCAGCGAGCGGTACGCCACTGTCAAGGACGTCGAAGTGAACACCTTGGGGGCCGTTCTCGGCACGCTGGTCGTGCTGGTGTTCCGCGGCTGGCGTGGCCACCGGAGCAGAGTGGGAAGCGCAGGGGGCAAGCGGATCGGCATCCGGCACGCTAAAGGGCGGCGGTCCAAGGTGCCGGACTAATGATGGGTACGGGTATGGTTCGTCTGTCTGGTTTCTGACGCCCCTGAAAATGGAGGAGAATGGACAGCGTGCCAACTTCCCCCCTATTCGCCAGGAAATTGGCGCTCCGGGGAGCCGCCGCCGCTCTGGCCGTGTTTCTGCTCTGGCTGTTTATCGCTTTCCGGCTCTTCTACGACGTGCCGCTGCCGAGCCCGGAGAGAACCGATGCCGTCATTATGCTGGGGGGCGACAGTGACGAGCGCCTTCCCATAGCCGAGAAAGTTCAGGAAAGCTTGAACATTCCCGTCCTGGTACTTTCCAACACGCATACGCCGGGCAACCTTTCGGCCGACCAGCTCTGCGGGCGGTCTGCAGGCGCCGCTGCATCCGGCGGAGCAGGTGTGCTCTGTTTCCATCCCTCGGATCTGGATACCCGCGGCGAAGCGGCAAGCATCGGCAGACTGGTTGCCTCCAAAGGCTGGAAGTCGATTACGGTGGTCACCTCCCGCTACCACGTCACCCGGGCCGCGGTCCTGATTCGGCAATGCACGCACGCCAAGGTACAGATGGTGGCGAGCCAGCCCGACTTTGGCCCGATCGAGTGGTTGCGCCGGTTCGTTATCGAAACCGGCGGGCTGATTGATGCCGAACTGCGGCCCGGCTGCGCTTCCTCCTGAGTTCGCCGTCGGGCAGCAGGGACGAAATCAGATCCATATAGCGGCCGGACAACTGCGCGTAGTCCGCGTGCTCCTTGACCCATTGGCGGCCGCTGTCGCTGCTGATCAGCCGGCCGCGGTTGACAGCGAGATCCCGCCATAAAGCGGCAACAGCCTCGGGGGTGCATTGGACCACGTCGCCTGCTTCGGCATCCACGATGATCCGCTCGGCCTCGCCGCGGACCACCGCCGTTACATGCCTGCCGATCGCCATCACCTCGTAGGTCTTGGACGGAACGGTGGTCTCGAAGGACTTCCAGTCATCGCGCAACGACACAATGCAGGTGTCGGCGGCGGCATAGCGTTCCAGGACGGCCGCGCCATGAAGGGACGGGTAGAACGTCACGGGCGCGTTGAGCTTGCGGGCCAAGTTCATCAGTTCCGGACGCTTGGTGCCGTGACCCACCATGTGCAGCTGCATCCCCTTCCCGACCAGGGCGCTGGCCTTAATCACCACATCAAGGCGCTGGCTCTCGCCGTGGTTGCCCAGATACAGCGCCTGAAACGTCGCCGGCTCAAGCGTTGGTGCTTCCAGGAAGGGTATGGTCTCCACGTCCAGACCGTTGCTGACCGTATGCACGTTGACAACGCCGCGCTGGCGCAAGGTCTGGGCGAATCCCTCCGTGACCGTAACCACCATATCCGCGCGGCGCTGGATAAACTCCACCACCCGCTCCACCACGCTCTTGACGCTGCCCTGCACCAGCCGGGCATCGCGGGCCAGGTCCGGCCAGGCGTCGCGCATCTCCACGATCAACGGCACCCGGCGCAGCGTGGACAGGATGTATCCCGCCACCAGGATCGGCAGGGACGGGGCGGTGACAACGATGACATCAGGTCTGCGCCACATCATTCCCGCAGGGACGGACATGGCGGCCGAATAGACCTGATCCAGCAGGCGGGCCAGATGTGAGTGGCCACTGTGCCGCAAATACGGAACGCGCTTAATACGCTCCCCGAAAGGTCCTTCCTGGCCACGGAAGGGCGTGCCAGCGAGTTTGCGTGGCAGGTCCCGCCGGCCGATCGGGAAATGCGCAACGGGAACCACCACGTCAATCCCCCAGCCGGATTGGCGGAACTCCCGGATAAGGCTGCTCCAGCGGCGCTGCGGCGGGCTGTGCTCGGGCCAGTACGAATGGGCCAGCAGCAGGATGCGCGGCGGCGCTGCGGTACCGGAGCTGTGGTGACCCTGCCGAAAATGCCGGCTAGCCACGCTGCTACTTACCACTGGTGCCGGGCCCGTGCTTGCCTTTGGCCCGCAGCACCTTGAAGTAGAAATAGCCCAACGCCAGCAGAACCGTGACGGTGAGTCCCTGCATGAGCGGCGAACTTCCTGCCGCCGAGGCCAGGGTCATGTTGGCTTTCTTGGCTGCGGCCGTTGGAGACTTGGCACTTTTCGTTGCCTTGGCCTGAGCGGTACGGCTCGGCTTGGCTGACGCCGTCGGCTGGGCAGTTTGAGAGGCCGACGGCGACGACGTTGCGGATTCGGCGGTGGCGCTGGTCTCAGGCGTCGGCAGAGCCGGTTCCTCAGACGGCGAAACTTCCACCGGCGGAGCAACTTCGTCAGTAGGGACAGCTTCAACGGGAGGTACGACCACTGGAGCAGGATTAACTGGAGGCTGAACCACCGGAGGCGGCGTGTACGGCGGCGAGGGCTCAGCCGCCGTAGACGTACCAGTCCCGGGCGAAGTACCCGTCGCCGTCGACGTATCAGTCGCCGTATCAGTCGCCGTATCAGTCGCCGTATCAGTCGCCGTCGACGTATCAGTCGCCGTCGACGTATCAGTCGCCGTATCAGTCGCCGTCGACGTATCAGTCGCCGTCGACGTATCAGTCGCCGTATCAGTCGCCGTCGACTGATACGTCGTCACGGGGCTCTCCGCAACGCCGGGATCCAGGAAACCGTTATCGAGGGCCATCGCCGGGGAGACAGCAAAGAGTGCAGAAAGCGAGACCACCGTAATGCTCCCGGCCACCGCGCAGGCGCGCACTACTCGGTTCAAGCGTATTTTCCCCATGCCAACCCCTCAAATATCTAGTACCCCTATCCCGGGGCTTCCGCGGCCCAAAGGCTGCGGCTGTTGGACTCTTAGACGACGACGTCCAACCACAAACAAGATGGCCACCCGAAATTTGCATAGCACAGCGCGACGCGGATTCCGCGCGGAACACGGTACAGTGAAGGAAAAATTCCGGGTCTGCCGCCTAATCCTACAGCATGTGCGAAAACACCCGGCTCGAGGGTCGGCTGTCTGCTTTACCGGCTACTTCACCAGGTTGGACACCTGCAGGAATGACCCCAGCTGATCCGTTTTGAGGGCCTTCGAGATCCCGCTGATGGCTTCATCATCCTTTATCACGATGGATTGGCCGTCCGCGGATGTTCCAGTCCCCTTTGTCGGCAACGTAAACGACTCGACATTCGACGGTCTGATATTGCGCAGTTCGAGGGCCAAGGACCCCATTGCAGCGGCGTCCAAGGACTTGTCCACACTGATAAAGGGAGAGACGGTGTTGACAACGTCGCTGATTTTCAGCGGATTGGCCAGCACCGAAGGCGTCAAAACCTTCGAAATGACCGATTTCAGGAAGAGTTGCTGGTCCTTCACCCGGGTGTAGTCGCCGTCCGCGAAGGCATGCCGTTCACGCACAAATGCCAGGGCCTCATCGCCATTGAGGGTTTGAACCCCCTTGGAGTAGCTGAATTTCCCCGTTGTAAAGGCCTGTGGGGAGTTCACCGGCACACCTCCGACGGCATCCGTGATGGCTTTGAAGCCCTCGAAGTCCACCACCGCGACATGGTCTATCCGGGTGCCGAACATTCCCTCCAAAGTCTGGACCGTCAACGGAATCCCGCCGAAGGCCATCGCCGCATTGATTTTGGCCTGACCATGGCCCGGGATATCCACCCAAGTGTCACGCATGATCGACATGATGTAAACGTTTTTACGGTCGGCCGGAACGTGCACCAGCATCATTGTGTCCGAGCGCTGGTTTGAGGCACTGCCACCCGAGGCCATATCCACCGAGTCGCCGCGGCTGTCGCTGCCCAGCAAGAGAATGTTCTGTGCCGTGGCCGCAGCGCCCGTGGTGGCCTTGGCGGGACGCAGAACTTCCGACGGGAAGGCCTGCGCTATCTTCTGCGACTTGGAGTCGAATGAGTGTGCGAGATTAAAGACAAAGATGCCGGCGACGGCCGCGATCACCACGAAGATGGCAACTAAGGCCAGCAGCACGTTTCGGCCGGTATGACGCTTTTTACGCGGATGCCGCTCGTTTTCCTCGGGCAACCCGTCCAGCAAATCGAGACCGTGGTCCACTCGCAACTCCCCTAATTTGGTTAACTTCTTATTCTCTTCTCTCATTGACAGTGAAATCGGCCGGACACGCCATTCCTGTTGCCTCATGTCAATACCTCCGGGAGGGTGATTCACGCCGGAGTTACGGCTTGATACAGCGCATCTTCGGCGGCCACCCACGAGAGCATCGCGCATTTTACCCGCGCCGGATATTTGGACACCCCGGACAGTGCCGCGGCATCGCCGAGAACTTCCTCGTCCGCTTCGATTTTTCCGCGCGAGCGCATCACCTCGCGGAAGCTTTCAATCACCGCCTGAAGTTCCTTTGGTCCCAGGCCGGGGGCAAGTTCGCTCAGCACCGAGGCGGAGGCCATCGAAATGGCGCAGCCGTCGCCGTTCCAGTGCACAGCGGCCACAGCTCCATCCTGGACTTCCACCCGAAGGGTGATTTCATCCCCGCAGACCGGGTTCAGCTGATGGGACTGACCGACACCAGCGGCAAGGGGAGCGGCTGCGGTCTGACTCTCCGGCAGATCCCCGCCATACCGGAGTTTGGCGTGGTCCAGGATGATCTGTTGGTACAACGCATCCAGCGCGCTCATCCGTG
Source organism: Paenarthrobacter sp. Z7-10 (assembly GCF_026932795.1). Taxonomy (GTDB): domain Bacteria; phylum Actinomycetota; class Actinomycetes; order Actinomycetales; family Micrococcaceae; genus Arthrobacter_M. Next base: position 12,034 of record NZ_JADPVH010000017.1, read on the forward strand.
TGCCCCGTCTTCATCTCTCGCGACACCGAAATAGCCGCGGACCTCCGAAACTGCGGCCAGAAAAGCATCCACTTCATCGGTGGTGTTATACAGGTAGGTGCTGGCCCGGGTGGAGGCGGTCAGCCCCAGCCGACGGTGCAGCGGCTGAGCACAATGGTGACCGACGCGGACGGCGATTCCCCGGCTGTCCAGGAACTGGCCGACGTCGTGCGCGTGCACCCCGGCGACGTCGAAAGCTGCGAGTCCGGTCCGTGGCCGGCCGGCGGCCGGTCCCAGGACCCGGATTCCCTCGATGCCGCCCAGACCCGAAACCAGGCGCTGGCCCAGTTCCGCTTCCCAGCCAGCGATCCGATCCATCCCGGTCTCTTCCAGATAGCGCACCGCCGCCGCGAAGGCCACGGCTTGGGAAATGGGCTGCGTTCCCGCTTCGAAGCGCTGCGGCGCGGGCAGATATTGAGCCTCCTCCATGGTGACGGTGGTGATCATGGATCCTCCCGTCAGGAATGGCGGCATCGCGTCCAGCAGTTCACGGCGGCCGTACAGGGCCCCGATCCCGGTGGGTCCCAGCATTTTGTGCCCGGAGAAAACGGCAAAGTCCACGCCGAGCGCCTTCAGATCCAGCGGCAGGTGTGGCGCAGACTGACAGGCGTCCAGCACGACCAGTGCTCCCACTTCGCGTGCCATCGCCACCAAGGTGGCCACCGGGTTGAGAATGCCCAAAACGTTGGAGGCATGTGTGAAGGCCAGCACTCTGGTCCGGGCGGTGATCAGCCGCTGGGCCTCTTCCAGCCGAAGGGCGCCATCGTCGTCGATCGGAATGTAGCGCAGTGTGGCGCCGGTGCGACGGCACAGTTCCTGCCAAGGAATCAGATTGGCGTGGTGCTCCATCTCGGTCACCAGCACCTCGTCCCCGGCCGACAGGGCGAAGCGGGCTCCCGAACCCGGTCCGCCGCCCGCGGACGCGTCAGCGTTGGAGAAGGAGTAGGCAAGCAGGTTCAGTCCGGCCGTGGCGTTTGCGGTCCAGACCAATTCCTCAGCCCGGACGCCGACGAAGTCCGCAACTGCCGAACGGGCATCCTCAAAGGCATCCGTTGCCTCGACCGCCAGTTGGTGCGCACCGCGGTGCACCGCTGCGTTGCGCTGCTCGTAAAATTCCTGTTCCGCTTCCAACACACTGCTGGGACTCTGCGAAGTGGCGCCGGAATCCAGATACACCAGCGGCACGCCGGTCACCTGCTGGGCCAAGATCGGAAAATCATTGCGGATCCGCAGGACTTCAGCGTTGTTCAAGGCAGGTTCCACCTGCCCTGGCGAGCTCGCGTGTGCAGCCGTTGCCAACTTAAATCTCCCTTGATGCGGACCTTGATGCGGCCGATGGGCCGGTCCTTTACGATTTTATCCGCAAAGTCCCGGCCCACCCAACCCAGCCTCTGACGGGATGTTACGGTCCGGCCTTAAGATCCAGGCTTACGATCCGGGGCGCAGGATGATGGACCAGGTAGCGGTTTTCGCCGACGCGGCCAGGGCCGTAGCCGTAAGCTGACCGGCAGAGCCGACCGCCAACGGGCCACTGTCACCCAGCACCGCCGTGATCCGGCCACTACCAACACCGGTGGTCGTTGACCTCACCGCCACGTCCTTATCCACCGTCCAGCCATCATCAACATTGCCCTTATCCGCCCAGTACGAGACCAACGTGCTGCCCGCCGTCGTAACTGGCAACTGCGGCGTCTTATGCGCGGTCCCCAACGTGGTGTCAATAGCGGAGGCATGGGCAGCAATCCAGTTCGGTCCGGTCACACCCTTATACGCCACCAACTGCAGCGACGTCTTCGCAATCAGGCCCAGCGGCACCACCACCTGCTTCCCCGCATCCCCGGCCTGCGCCACCTTCGACCACAGGAACGTCCGAAGCGAAGCACCATCCTGGGACTCCACCAACTCCCAACCACTCACACCCGAGGGCGTGCCCACCGTCGCCGACGTCGTATTCACCGTCGCCATCAACAACAACCCATCACCGGCCTGGACCTCAGCGGGAACCTTGAGATCAGGCGATGAACTATTCACATTCGTCTGCGCCCCAGCCCGGAACGTGACCGCCGCAGCCGCCGGCGGCGCCGACACCGTCACCGGAGCCGACACCGTACCCTTCGCACCCCCGTTATCGGTCACCGTCAACGTCACCGTGTAATCCCCCGCCACCGCATAAGCATGCGAGGGAGCAACACCAGTGGCCGTCCCACCATCACCAAACGTCCACGCATACGCAGCCACCGTGCCATCCGGATCCGCCGACGCCGACCCATCCACCGCAACACTGAGCCCCGACACCGCCGAAGAGAACGACGCCACCGGCACCTGGTTCGCCGGCGGATCAGTGACCTTCACCTGCACCGTCACCGTCCCCGTCGCACCCCGGTCATCCGTCACCGTCAACGTCACCGGATACGTCCCCGCCACCGCATAAGCATGTGAGGGAGCAACACCAGTGGCCGTCCCACCATCACCAAACCTCCACGCATACGCATCCACCGTGCCATCCGAATCCGTCGAGGCCGACGCGTCAACCACCACACCCAAATTCGTCACCACCGGCGTGAAAGCCGCCACCGGCGCCTTATTGACCACCGGCGCAACCACACTCACCGTCCGGGACAACACCGCCGTCGCCGCCTGATCATCAGTGACCGTCAACGTCAGGACATAATCCCCGCCAGCGGTATAACTATGCGAGGCCTGCGCCCCCGTCCCCGAAGACCCATCACCAAAGGACCACGCATACCCAATCACCGAACCATCCGAATCCGAGGACCCCGACCCATCAACCCGCACACCCAAACCATCCACCACCGACGTAAACGACGCCACCGGCGGCACATTAACCCCCGGAGCCGTCACTGTTACCTGCTGGTCCAGGCTGGCTGTCGCTCCCTTGTCGTCCGTTACGGTCAAGGTCACGGTGTAGTCGCCGGCCGCCGTATAGCTGTGCTGGGCAGTCGCGCCGGTGGCGGTTCCGCCATCGCCGAATGCCCAGGCGTAGGAAGCAACCGATCCGTCAGCGTCCGACGAAGAGGTTCCATCCACGTTGACGCTGAGATTGTCCACGGCCGAGGTAAAGGCCGCCACCGGAGGCGTATTGACTGGCGCCGCCGCGGAACCCAGCTGGTAGTGCTGGGCAACTGTGTCCCCAGTGAGTGCGTAGCCGTAAACCGCAGCCTCATCAATGGTGCCCGCGATGTACGCACTGGTGGTGCCGCCCCACGTCGTGTCGGCACCAACCCGCCAGTAGCCTGTGTAGCTTTCACCAGTCGTATCCGCGCGCTGGCCCACCAGCACACCGTCCACGTAGAGTCGCATCCCGGCGGAACCCTGGGTAGCGACGACATGATGCCAGGCACCGTTGTTGTAGGCCTGAGGCGAGGCGACCATTGCCGTGTAGCCGGGGTAGGTGCCGAAAACCAAGGTGCCATCACTCTTCATGTACACCATCCGATCGTGCTGCCCGGACAGTCCGGCTGCCTCATGGCCGAAGCCGATCAGCGTTCCCCCCGTCTGACTGGTGGTTTTGAACCACAGTTCCGTGCTGAACGCCCCGGGAGAGGGAAAGCTGGAGTTGCTCGAAACGAAACCGCTGACTCCATCGAAGGTTGCGGCCGTATCCGGCGTCGCCTGAACCGCTCCCTGAACGCCCAAGGTGCTGGTACCGCGGTAATTGCCGGAGTTTCCAAGCCCGCTCGCATCTGCCGCCACCGGTCCGGCAGTTTCACCGAGGCGCCAGAAGATGTCCGGGGAATCGGCAAAGATCCGCTTCCCGTATGCGTCCGTGGGCGCCTGGCCCGAGGCCTGAACTCCAGCTCGAACCACCTGTGTGGTGGAGGCGGACAATCCTCGGCTGTTGATAACGGTCAACCGGACGGAGTACGTCCCCTTGACAGCGTAGGTGTGCGAGGCGGTCGCACCGGTTGCGGTGGTGCCGTCACCGAACTGCCAGCTGTAAGAAGTGATGGTTCCGTCTGCCCCGCTGGAGGCGGTTCCATCCACCGCCAGATCGAGGTTGTTCACCGTGGGGGTGAACTTTGCTGTTGGAATTTGGCTGGCGGCCGGGACGGCCGTACCGAGCTCGTAGTGGTGCGCCACCGCCGCCGCACTGAGGGCGTAACCGTAAACAGCCGCCTCGTCGAGGACACCGTTGAAGTAGCTGCTGCTGGCACCGGACCAGGAAGAGTCCCCACCCACACGCCAGTAGCCGGAGTAGTTTTGTGCACCCGGCTCCGGGTTCTCGCCGGAAAGGGTGCCGTCAACATACAGCCGCATTCCTGCAGGACCTTGGGTCGCCACCATCTGGTGCCATTTGCCGTCGTTATAGGCCTTGGTCGTGTTGACTGTAGCCTCGTGCCCGGGATAGGCACCGAAGGTCAGCGTGCCGTCATTCTTCATGTAGACCTTGCGGTCGTGGTTACTGGAAAGACCGGTTTGAGCACTGCCAAAGGAGATTAGGCCACCGCCGGTCTGCGTGCTGGTTTTGAACCAGATTTCGGTGCTGTAAGGACCGGGGTTAATGAATGTTGACTGACTGGACACGAGGCCATTGGAACCGCCGAAGGCGGTGGCTGTGTTCGGGATGGCAGGCAGAACACCCTCTTGGCCGCGGGTCAGGCCACCGCTGTAGTTCCCCGGTATTCCGGAGGGACCCGAATCTGCCGCCACGGTGCCCGTGCTTTCGCCGAGACGCCAGAACAGATCCGGTTGGGCATTGAACACCTCCGCGCCGTAGGCGTCGGCAGGAACCGTCGGCCCGGCGGTGATGCTTGCCGCGGCGATCCGCACCACGTGTGAGGAGACCGCCGTCGCGTTGGCGCTGTTCCGGACTGTCAGAGTCACCGTGTAAGTGCCAAAGTTGGCATAACTGTGGGTTGTTGTGCTGCCCGTGCCCGATGTTGAATCGCCAAAGTCCCAGGAGTAGGAGCTGATTGACCCGGTCGCTGTGGTCGAGCTGCTGCCGTCGACGGAAAGTACCTTGTCGGCGTTCTTGGTGGTGAATGCGGCGGCCAGACTTGGCGCCGGTACCGGCGCCGGTTTCGTTGCGGCGAACACGAAGGCGTCGCGGCCCTGCCAGTTAATCCCATCCACCGATGGTCCGGAGACCACCACGTTGGAGCCCTCTGCCGGCATCGCCGTCGTCGGGTTCCAGTCCCACCTGGTCAGGGCCCCCGATTTGTCGCCGACGTAAAGTTTGGTGCCATCCAGCAGCAGGGAACGGGCGTTACGCCAGTTCAAGCCGGCAATATTACCCGTCGCCACGAACCGCTCAGCGCCAACAATATTGATCTGAGTGCCGAAATACCGGTAGAAGAGGCGGCTGTCATTGTCCAGGGTGTAGTAGATCCGCGATGTTGCAGGGTCATAGACCAACCCCGTCATGTGCGGAAGTTCAGCAGGAAAATCTGTAAGCCCTCGTTGGTCGATCACCGAAGGCGCACCCAGCGTGGTGCCATCGAAGGTCTGCACCACGAACGTTCCGTCCGCCTGCGCGCTGTACAGATTGCCATCTACCATGAACAGCCCCCGGGTGGTTCCCCAGTCCTGGGAGGTGCTGACATCTGCCGACGCCGTGACAGCGCTGCCATTGAACGCGCGCTTGATCAGCGAGGTGGCGGGCAGGGCCGTGCCACTGTCATCCAGTGCTGATCCGGCCAGAAAGACGTCTGACGGCAGCGCCCCGGAGTAGTCTTTGGGCAGCGGTGTTCCGCCCTTGATCGGCATGAACGCAAGCCGGCCGTGGTATTGGTAGCCGGAGATCCTGTCCGTATCGCTGCCAATCCAGAGCCCGGCGTCTGTGGCCCAAAAACCGTAAACGCCATAGCCGCGGGTCCGGCCCGGATCCCAGGCAAGGGGCAGTCCATTGCGTGGATCGACGGCAGCCAGACCCATCCGGGCAATCGCACCCGGTCCGATGGCGTCCCCGACAAAGGGGTTGTTGAGCCGGCGCTGATGACCGCCGACGTAGATCGCGGTGTCAGTCACAGCGACGCGGGTGATCGTGTCACCACCGGTGTAATCCACCCAAGTTGGCTGCTGATTGTCTCCGGTGGGTCCGATCTCCCAGCGGGAAATGGCATCACACATAGAACCGGCACGATAGGCGCCGGTGGTGCCAATCACAAAATACTTCCCATCGCGGGAGATGGACACATCCCGCATGTAGCTGTCAAAGATCGGGTTGCAGACCGGGGAGAACCGGTCGGTGGACCAGTTGGCCAGCGACACCGGAGAGGTGGTCAGGTCCATCATGAAGATTTGCGGCCGGATCTGATCGTTGATGGTGTTAAAGTTTCCGATGCCGACCAGCCGGGATCCGTCCGGGGTGATGTCCACTCGCATCAGATTAAGCGTCCCCTCCTCACCGGAGTTGGCTGTGCCGCCACCTGTCCTGGCGCCGCTGGCTGTGAGCTGCACGCCGGGGATCAAGGCACCGGTGCTCGGATTGACCGCCGCCAACAGCGGCTGCGGCTGACCATTGACATTCAGGAAGCGGCCAGTTAGGTACAGCCGGTTGCCGCGGAGCATTACTTGGTTAATGCGGCCGTCGAACGCCGGCGGGGAAAACGAGGGGTCAATCGCTCCGGTGAGCACATTGAGCTTCGCAATGCCTCGGGCGGTGACACCGTTAACGCTGGAAAAGGAGCCGACGATCCATACTGTGCTGCCGTCGCCGGTGGCCAGGACATCCATGATCTCGCCATTGACCACCGGGTTGAGTGCCGTGATGTCCCCGGCGGGGTTGGTGAAGGCGAAGATGTTCTGCCGGGCGATGGTCGTCGTATCCGCCTGCGTGCGCACGCTGGTGAAGTTGCCAACGGCGATCATGAGGTTACCCACCTGAGCAAACCCGGAGACATACCCATCCAGGACGTGAGGCGTCCACCGCACGGGGTTGTCGCTGACCACCACATTCTGTTGTCCGGGTTGGACGGCATTCGCCGTCGACTGTCCAAAAGGTGCCACCAAGAACGTCGAACAAAGTGCAAGTGTAACCAGGGACCATAGCCAGCGGACGCCACTGATCCGGAACGCCGGCCGACGGCCGAACTGGTGGACACTTGCCTTCAAAAGAGACCGACGCACGATTCCCTACTTTCCGTCGCCACCCCCGGCATAATCAAGCCCGCTTGGCGCAGGTCAGCAGGAATGGGGTGTGGCAGCCCTGGCGTTGATGAATACCAGAAGTATGCGTGCCTGAGGAAACGATGAAAACAAGTAGTCTAAGGCACCAACTACGCAGTAGGAGCGGGCGAAAGAAGTACCCACCCCCCCGTGGCTGGGCAGCGAAACATGGCCGCTTGCGGATGCGTGAAAAAGCGGCTGCGTTGGCGCATCCGCGGACTGAATTCAGGCGTTATGTTGCGCAGAGTTGATTGTCGGGGCTGGCGCTAGGGACGCGTTGGTTGTGCAGGGCTGGCGCTAGCGACGCCAGGAAAGAGGAATACTGGCCGCTTCAGCCAACTGCTGGTCGTAGGGTTCAAAGTAGGACATAAGCCGTTCGCGAAGCTGCGGTTCCATCGGCTCACGGGGTTGCGCGTTCCAGGCCATGACCTTCTCCGGTTGCCAGCGGGGCAGGCCGAGCCAGCGTTGAATCTCTTCGAATTCCTCATGAGGCCGGGCAAAAAACCTGTCGGCATCCACCAGATACAGCCGGTCCTTGCCGACCGCCTCGTGGATTTTTGACACCTGCTCCCAATACCGGCTGCGGCCCAGATACGCATGATGCCGGTGGGCAAAACTCTGGTAAGCGGGATCAGCCTGCATCTTTTCAACCTCACCGTGCAGGCGTTCCGGTTCCAGTTCCAAGGCACGCTCAAAGGATTCCGTTTCAAATCCCCGGTTGTACTCATGCCGGTGGGCCGAATAGGCCCGGTCCACGGGGTCACGAAGCATCATCAGCAGCTTGACTCCCGGCAGGTCCTCCGCCAGGCGCGGTACGGCCAAGGGATGGTGAGAATAATAGCCGCTGCTTTCAAACGTGATCCGGCTGTCCGGAGCCGATCCGCCTGCAGTCAACGCCTTTAACGGAAAGTGGCCACGATACCAGCGCAGACCGCGATGATAGTTGAGGTCGAAGTAACCCACACCTTTTGATGCCGTGGGCCGGATTACCGAAGGGTGCTCCGAGAGCATTCGGTACAGTGTGGTGGTACCGCTGCGCTGAGCACCGATAATGATCAGGGACGGCAGCATGCGGAGCCCCGAAGTAGCCGTTCCCGTTGCCTCCACAGCCATGCGTGCCGCCTTCAACGCCCCAGGGGAAAGATTTTCCCCTGCCCATTGCGTTACCCCGCGAAGAGCCTTAGACAAGGAGTGTCCTTTCCCATTGAGACGTCACCCGGTCAAAGGCATGCAGCATCAGCTTGCTCTTAGCCACGATGCTTTCTCCGCCCGGTCCCTGTGCTCCGAGCAGATAGCGCAGGGTGATCGACGCCAGATAAGCGGCGACGACGACGGCGTCGCCGTCGTTCCTGTCCGCCAGCGCCGGCGCACCTAACGTCAGTCCGGCCAGAATTGTCTCCAGGTTGGTCCCCGCGGTGCGGACATGCCGGTTCAAAGCGTAGTGGACGCCGTCCATACCGGCCGGCACTCCCTGTTCAAAGCGCTCCCAGTCCCACAGTTGCAGCTTGCCCTTGCGCTGAGCCATGTTCCAGGGACTGAAGTCTCCGTGCCAAGCTCCCACCGGCAGGACCCGCTCCGAAAACTGGGACTCCACCCGGTCCAGACAATTTCGGTAAGCCGCACAGGCTTGAGTGTCCAGCAAATAAGCGTGATCCGTCCGCAATCGGCTCCACATAGGGGTTTGCGGCAACGGCACGGGCTGCTGCTCGAATGCTGCTCCCAGTTCTTCCAAAGCACGCTGGCGCATTCGCCCCAGACCAATTCCGCGGGCCCCAGGACCGGTGTCCAACGCGGACATGACCAGCACGGTCATTCCCTCCCACGCGCCCAAATGGATCAGCGACGGAGGCTCGAATTGGGAGAAACCCCGGGAGCCGAGCACCTTGAGGGATTCCGCTTCCCGCAGCACGTGGGTGCTTGCCGTAGGCGAATCCCCCACCTTCACGAATGCGAGACTGCGGCCTTTCCGGTCGAAGACCTGCAGAACCGGTTTACGATTGGCCCGTGCCGGCCCCACACTCAAACTGACGCTCACTGGCTCAGAAAATACTGCTTCCAAGTGGGACACCAGGGAAGCTCCGGCGCCAGCGGCCAGCTGCACCCGGTCCGGCAGTAATGCCTGCGCGGCGCCGACCTGCAGCCCCACGGACAATGCCAGCCGCTGCACCGTCTCGCGCAAGGAGATGGCGGCACTGTAACGGCGCATCGAGGCTGCGGCCGCCCGCGGATTCCCGGCGGGAATCAAGATACGAGGCGCGGCCGCATTCGGCACCACCAGAAATTCGGCGGATGGTCCTTTTGCTTGCCGAACCCTCCGACGGTGCCCTGTCAGGACTGCCGGTGCCGAATGCGGCCAAAGTTCTCCCACCGTGGCGAGCAAGGGTTGCATAGCCGTCTCTGCCTGGTCCATGCATCCCCCGCTCTGGCCGCAGCTGCGCGGCCGATGATTTGTCCTCAGTATAAAGTCCCGCCGCGCCTGCTTCCGGAGTGTTACTTCCCGGCGTGCTACTTTCCGTTTTTGGCAATCTTCAAGATGTCCCTGAACTGGTTCAATTTCTCGTCGCCAGTGATGGGCCACGAGGCGCCGTTGGAGTTCAGCGAGGTATTGAAGTAGGTGAACGCCACACCTCCAAATCTCTCCATATCCGCGTAGGAGCGCACCAACCACGATGGATCAAGATGCGCTGCCGCGTCCGTGTAGCCCGTTTCTGCGACTCCCCAGGACGTGTGGTGCTTGCTGGCAAAGGCACGCATCTGCGGATAGAAGGCGGTGGCGAAGTTATCCATGTTGTTGTTGGTCTTGCCGTTCTTGACGGTGCCATACCAGTTGTACGGATCGATCCCCACAAGGTCAACCAGTCCATCTCCTGGCCACATATTATCCATCGAATACTGCGGGGCGCCATGGAATTCATGCCAGCCGGTCAAAATCATAGTGAACGCAACATTATTGCTGTTGTTGTGCACGATCGGGGCAAGCCGCCGCTGCATCTGCACCCAATCTGCGGTGTTGCCATCACCTTCGGGTTCGTGGTGGAACGCAACCCAGACCGGACCGTTGAGCTGTGCGAGCTTTTGGGTCAGATCCAAGGCCCAAGCGTCCCCCTTGCCGGCGGCCATCTCGGACCAGCTGTAGGGCAATTTGAAACTGATCCAGGGAAGTCGTCCCTGGGCAATATCCGCTTTCGCGGTGGCGACGGCCTTATCGACGTTTTTACCGCCCCAGTAGGTGCGGCGAATCTGCAACGTTCCGCCTATGCTTCGTTCAAAGGCCGCCGGATCCGAATTGCCACCGACGGCGGCGCCCACCAGGACGCCACAGGAGGGGATGCCGATCTGCGACGTGGTACAACTGCCTGGCGCGGGGCTGCCGACGACGGGCGGAGCCGGATGGTCGCCACTGCGAACCGCCGGCACCTCTTTCATCGACACATCGTCGACCAACAAACCGCCCGTACTGGGGGCATCCCAGCCCAGGACATTAAGGTCCAGTTTCGCGCCGGTGGTGGACGTAGTCATGTCCAGGGTCACGTGCTGCCACGTCTGTGTGTCGGCGGCGAACGTAGTGGCATGAGTCAGGACGCCGGAGCTCGACGATTCCCGCACACGCAGCTGACCGGAAAGGGCCGTGCCAGCGGCTTTGACCCAAGCGCTGACGGCATAGGTGACGTTAGGGGTGGTCCGCAGGACAGTATTTTCGACGTCATTGAGAACCACGCCTCCGGGGGCCGACGTCAGCAGTTCCACGGCCATTCCTTCATGACCATCAGGGACGGAACGCAGCTCCTGCACCGCCCTGTCGTTGGTCCGCCATCCTGCGGTTCCGTTCTCAAAGCCGCCATTGGCTGCGAGCTCGGGGCCGAAAGGTGCAGGTTCAGCCGCAAAAGCGGCGGTCCCCAGGTTGCCGGCGACACTGATCAGAGCCAAGGCCAGGATCGTAGCTACGCCATTGCGCCGGAACGCAACCCTTCGTGGTTTGGGGGTCGGGCGTACCTCGACCGTCGGAGTTGGAGAGGTTTGGTGGATTGCAAATATCTCAGACATAGTTCCTTTGGACCAGATCGGTCCGGGATAATGACGAACTGTGAGACCCGCTGTCGTCGCAACTAACATGCTCGGGCTCTCATATGGTACTGACAACCCTCTAAGTTGTCACGTTTTGATAACGCCGTGGAATGATCACGGCAGGACCCCTGAAAGATGTTCATACCGCCTTCACCTCCTGTCCGGCCGAGGATCTCCGCGTCATTACGGACCGCCTTTGGCCTAGGATCAACGCTCTTCCAACTCTGGTTCGTCGTGCTGCTAATTCCACCGCGATACCCAGCAAGACGCCCGCCACCACCCCTGCCAGCATGTGCAACCCCACCGAATCCATGCCGACGCGGTTTAGGGCCATGCGTGCCGCGGCGGTACCGAAAACATGGCATGTGTAAATCGTAAACGAGAAGCCGCCAATGTAGGCAAGCCAGCGGACGCAACGATTGTTCAGCAGCAGGACCAGGCAGGCCAGAATGCCCAGCACACCGGCGGTCACGGAATGACGCTCCGGAACCTTATGGATCAAACCAAGCAATCCGAGCTGGGTCACGGACAGCAGAAGAACAGCGCCGACGACCGCGCTGATTTTCATCCAGGGTTTCGCCGACCGCCAATCGAAGCGGGTTGCGGCCAAGCCCGCCAAGAAGAAGGGCAGGAGGTAAAGGCTCATCCGCAGTCCCAGTATGTTGGGCCACACCGGCAGTGCTGCGTCCGCGACCAACGCCGCCGACATGAGTACCAGACACCAGCGTGCCCGCTTCAGCAGGCCGTAGAGGTCCAGCAGCCCAACGACGGCGAAAACCGCGAAAATGGACTCCAGGAACCAGAAGTGCCCGATCGGGAAGATGTGCCAGAGGTACCAGGGCACCACAGCCTTGACGTTGGTTCCCGGCACCAGCAGCTGCAGCAGCCCGAAAGCTGTGCCAATAACAAGCATCGGCACGATCACCCTGCGGTACTTGCCGTGCAGAAAGGAACCGTAGCCGCCGCGGAGCGGTCGGAGGGCATAGACAAAACCCGAAAGGAAGGTGAACAGCGGCATCCTCACGTACACCACGGAATCCACCAAGTAGGACCAAGGATTGTCGTGTTGAAGCCGGAGTCCGTGGCTGGGGTCACTTCCTCTGACATGGTAGAGCACCACCAGAATGCAGGCCAGGCCACGAAGTGTCTCTATCGTCGCATCTTTTGCCCCGCTGGCCCCTTTGGTCTGCGGCACAATTGCGCCTGCAGCTTTCATGGCGGTTCCCCCAATTGATAGTGCGGTTTTCTCGTCCCAGGATTAGCGCAGATTGTGCTCTGCCCGGAGAACGATATGGCGATCAGACGTTCTGGAGGCGAAACTCCTCAATCACCCGGGAGATGAACAGGGAATCCTTGGGCCGCATTTTATAAGTCGACAGCCGCTTGTTCTGAATCATGGACACGAATTCGGCTATGGCATAGCGAAGACCGTCGCCGGCAAACGGAAAATGGTAATTCTGGTCCCGGCGCGGATCTTCGAACCTGACATGGATGTCGGTGGTATTCCACCATGGCGCGGGAAGGTAGATGCTTCCGCCCGTGCCGGTGACGCTCAGGTGGCCCTCACTCCTGACACCGAGGCCCACGGTTATGGACGAGATGGCGTGCTCAAAGCGAAGATTGATCCGGCTGAATTCATCCACGCCCCCCTCCGGAGCCGTATAGGTGTCGATGGACGTCCTCTCGGGTGTGGCATCGAGGATCTTCGAAATGGCCAGCAGTGGCGTGCTCGCCAGCTCGGTAACACTGCCACCATAGGGCGACATCAATTCGCGGGCAGGGCTTTCGGCGCGCCGAGTATACGTGGCATCCACACACTTAATGGTCCCAATTACACCACTCCGGGCGAGGGCCACCAGCCGGATAAACCCCGGGCAATATGCCGTGGTGATCGCCTCGAGCAGGACCTTTTGGCGTTCGTGGGCGAGGCTGTACAGGAACTCGGTTTGCATCGCGTTGAGCGTCATGGGTTTTTCGGAAAGGACGTGGACACCGTTCTCCAACGCCGCCTTGATCTGCTCGAAGTGGAATTCATGCGGGCTTGCGATATAGACAGCATCCACGCTGTCCAAAAACGCGGGATAGTCGCAAAAGTGCTGATGGACACCGTTGTTTTCCGCGAAGATCTGCGCAGCGGAGGCTCTCGGGTTATATACCGACTCGAATTCCAATCCACTGACCTTCAGCGCCTCGGGAATGAAGCTGTTAGTGACTCGCCCTGTTCCCACCACGCCCAGCCGGGTTATGCCCAACGTTTCCGCCCGCAACTGTGTGCTGGAGACGCCGGCCGTACGTTCCAGGTATACGACTTTACAGAAGTCATTGAGGTAGTCGAACTTGCCCAACCAATCCGAACCGATGGCAAAAATGTCCGCATTGTGCTGCTGAATGTCATTGATTTTCTGACCCTCATAGTCTTCAATGATGATTTCGTCCGCCAGCCCTGTGGCCTGGACATTTGCGATCCTGGTCATGACGTTGTCCCGGACATTCAGCTTTCCACGGGTTTCGTCATACTGATCCGTGGTGACGCCAACAATGAGGTAGTCTCCCAAATCTTTCGCTCGCTGCAGGAGCTTAACATGGCCACCGTGTAACAAATCAAAGGTGCCGTAAGTAATGACTCTTATTGGAGCTTCGGTGCCATTCATCGGGTTGACTTCCTGTGCGACGGGAAAAATTTGTTTGAAAATCTGCTGCCTCGATTGGCGCAAAAATGCGGTGGCAGCCACAACCGCGCTGCCGGCAGGGTCATGGCGTGCAGCTCAGGGCGTCCTCGGCACTCTGCAGGGATGCCAGCCCTTGGCTGGCATATTTCTGCGCATCAGCGCCCATGCCGTCGTCGTATGCCGCCAGCGAGGTACTCCATTGCCGGCGGACATCACTCAACCGCTGCAGAATCGGGGAGTATTTATCGCCGGTATCCAACGATTCGACGGTTCCTTCCAAGTCGTCCAACTTGACGATCAGCACGCGGAAACCAGATGGTCCCGCCGTTCGTCCTGAGGTCCGGTACGTGGCGAGGGTGGTCTTGAGGGAACTGCAATCTGTCGCTGCCTTGGTGGGCAGGACAACCGGCGCATCGGCAGCGCCCGCAACGTCGCCCGGTCGTGGACGGGTATCGGCCGCTGCGACGGTGGGCCTGCTTGAACTGGTGGCGGGTGCGGCGGCGGGCGGAGCTGCTGCAGCCTTTGCGGGTGCGGCGGCGGGCGGAGCTGCTGCAGCCTTTGCGGGTGCGGCGGCGGGCGGAGCTGCTGCAGCCTTTGCGGGACTGGTGGCGGGCGGAGCTGCTGCAGCCTTTGCAGGTGCGGCGGCGGGCGGAGCTGCCGCAGCCTTTGCGGTTGCGGCAGCAGGAGCGGCGACGCCGGCGCCCGCGGCTTTCGACGGAGCCGCAGCTTTGATGGTGGCGGCGGCCGGCGCTGACACAGTGGCACCTTCCCCCACGGATCCGGAGGAGAGCGCCGTTCCGGAGGCGTTTCCAGCCGCGTTGAACCAGATACCAGATCCGAGGGCTGCCGCCACAACGGCTGTCAGAATCACCTGTGGAAATTTCCGGGCCATCGCAGGTCTCCTTGCTTGATTTTTGTCGGTGCTGGTCTTGTCGGTGCTGGTCTTGTCGGTGCTGGTCTTGTCGGTGCTGGTCTTGTCGGTGCTGGTGCGGGCAGTGTTTTCCCTGATGTCACGGTTTGGGCCAATGTAATTTGGACCAAAGTCAGGCAGGTCAGGCATGTCAGGCTCCCGGCAGTAGAATGATGGACCACATGGCGACCTTCGCCGAAGCCGTACCGGCGACTGCGGTGATGTTGCCGTTGGCTCCGGCCGTTACCGGAGCGCTGTCACCCCACAGGGAGGTGATGGTGCCGCTTCCCGTTCCGACGCTGGTCGATCTAACGCGGACGGCCGGGTCTGCACTCCAGGCGTCGGTGACGCTGACTTTTTCGGCCCAATAGGAAACGAGGGTGCCTCCCGCTGCAGGCGCCTGCACCACCGGCGTGACATGCGTCGTTGCCAGAACCAGGTCGATGACGCTGGCATGGGCACCGATCCAGTTCGGTCCGCTCACCCCCGTATAAACGCCCAACTGCAGCACGGTCTTGGACAGTGCTGACAGCGGAACGGTTACGTCCTTGCCTGCGTCCCCAACCTCTGCCCGCTTCGCCCAGAGCAGGGTCTGCACGGATCCGGCGGATGTGCTCCCGATCAGTTGCCAGCCGGTAACCCCGGTCGGTGTGGACACCACTGTGCTGGTGTTGTTCACCGTGGCAAAAAGCAGGATTCCATCCCCAGGCTTGGTTTCCGCCGGGACATTGAGACGGGGTGCGGTGCTGTTGGTATTGGACTGCGAACCGGCCGAGAACGCCACCGCCTGTCCGGCTGGGGGCGGGATCGTCACCGGCTGGCTCACCGCGTTCGTGGCCGAGCCGTTGTCGGTAACCGTCAGCGTCACCGTGTAGTTGCCTGCAGCGTTGTAGGTGTGTGTGAGCGTCCTTTCGGTCCCCGTGGTCCCGTCCCCGAAGGCCCAGGCGTAGGATGCGAGACTGCCGTCGGGATCCGTGGAAGCAGACGCGTCCAACTGCGCGGCAAGGCCGGTGACGGACGAGGAGAATGCCGCCACGGGGGGCTGGTTCGCCGGTGCCACGGCAGTAACGTCGCGGGAGACGAGGCCGGTGGCCGACTTGTCGTCCGTAACAGTCAAGGTCACGGTGTATTTTCCCGCGGTCGCGTAGGTGTGCTTCGCCGTCACCGACGTTGCTTTTGCCCCGTCGCCGAAGTCCCAGGCATACGCGGCCACAGTGCCGTCACTGTCGGTGGAACCGGCGCCATCCACCGACAGCGCCAGCCCAGTCACAGCAGGAGTGAAGGCCGCTACCGGCGGCTTGTTCGGAGCTGCGGCGCCGCTGCCAAGCTGATAATGCCGCGCGGCCGTGGCGGCGCTCAGTGCGTAGCTGTAGACGGCCGCCTCGTCCAGGACTCCCTTGAAGTAGCCGCTGCTTTCACCACTCCAAGCGGAATCGCCGCCCACCCGCCAGTAACCCGTGTAGGACTGCGCCCCGGACTCGGCCGATTGTCCCACCTGAATACCGTCGACATAGAGCAACATGCCGGCGGATGACTGAGTGGCCAGCACAGAATGCCACCGGCCGTCGTTGTAGGGCAACGGCGAGGTCACCCGCACCTGGCGCCCGGGGTACACACCGAATACCAGGGTTCCGTCATTCTGCATGAACACCTTGCGGTCATGGACGGAGGAGTTACCCGTTTTGGCGTTGCCAAAGCTGATGAGATTCCCTCCGGTGCTGGAGGTGGTATTGAACCAAACCTCGGTGCTGAAGGGGCCTGGATCTTCAAACGTTGACCCGCTGGCCACGAACGACGCGCCATTGAATCGGGTGGCGGTGTTCGCCACGCCGGTCAAGGCTCCGGGTTGTCCGTGGGTAACGGTGCCGGAATAGCTTCCCGGATTGCCCGACGCGCTCGAATCCGCAGCGACGCCGGCATTGTCATTGAGCCGCCAGTAGAGGTCTGGCTGTGCGCGATAGATTTCGGCACCGTAGACGTCCGCCGGCGGTTGGGTTTCCGGCGTCGGAGCCGACCCCGTCACGTTGACGAGCCGGCTTGAGGTTGCCGATTGATTGTCACTGTTGCGCACCGTGAGTTTCACCGAATAGGTTCCCAGCGCCGCGTACGAGTGCGTCGCGGTGGCACCTGTTGCCGAAAGGGAGTCGCCGAAGTCCCAGCTGTAGGCGGTGATGGATCCGCTGGCGGTGCTGGACGCGCCGGCGTCAACTTTGAGCGTCCTGGCGGCCAGCGTGGAGCTGAAGGCCGCGGTCGGACTGCTGGCCGGCACGGGCGCCGGTTTCGTGGCGGCATAGACAAAGCTGCCTGTGGCGCGCCAACTGATCCCGTCCACGTCCGGGCCGGAAACCCGCAGGCCGCTCGCCGGGATGGGCACCCCCGTGACGCTGTCCCAGGTCCACCGTGTCAAGTTCCCGCCGGAATCCCCGACGTAGAGCCGCCCGCCGTCGAGCAGCAAAGACCGCGTGCTGCGCCAGTCCAGTCCGTCGATATTGCCGGTGGAGACAAAGCGCCTGGCGCCAATCACATTGATCTGGGTTCCGAAATAGCGGTAGAAGAGCCGCCCGTCATTGGCGAGCGTGTAGTAGATCCGGGACGAGACGGGATCGTAGAAGAGTCCTGTCATCCGGGGCAGATCTACGGGAAAGTCCGTGAGCCCACGCTGGTCGACGACGGTCGGAGGACCGAAGGTTGTGCCATCGAATTTCTGCACCATGAAGGTGCCGTCGGTCCGCCCGCTGTACAGGTTACCGTCGATCATGAACAGTCCGCGGGTACTTCCAAATGGTTGATCCGTTGTGATGGCAGTCGAGGACGTGACAGCGTTGCCGTTGAATCCCCGCCGCAGCAGCGACGTTGTCGGCAGCGCAGTGCCGCCGTCGTCCGCTGTCGCGCCCGCCAGGTAGACGTTTCCCGGCAGTGAACCGGCGAAGTCAGCCGGCAGGCTGGTTCCACCCTTGACCGGCATGAAGGCCAGGCGCCCGTGGTATTGATAGTTGGAAATACGGTCCGTATCGCTGCCGATCCACAAGCCGGTGTCCGTGGCGACAAAGCTGTAGACACCGTAGCCGCGGGTGCGGCCCGGGTTCCAGGCCAGCGGAAGTCCGGTGCGCGGATCCACTGCGGCTAAACCTTCCCGTTCCACGGCGCCGGGACCGATGGCATCGCCGACAAAGGGATTGTTCAGTCGGCGCATGTGACCGCCAAGATAGATGGCGGTCGCCGTGACCGCGACTCTGGTCAAAGTGTCTCCGCCGGTGGAATCGACCCAGGTGGGCTTGACGTCGTTGCCGCTGGAGCTGAAGTCCCATCGCGACGCGGCATCACACAGCGTGTTGGCGTAGTACGCGCCGGTGGTCACCACGACGAAGTACTTACCGTCCGGGGAGATATCCACGTCACGCATATAGCTGTCGAAGGCGCTGAGCTTGCAATCCGGAGCGAATCCCTCGGTTGACCAGTTGGCCAACGATGTGGGCGACGTGGTCAGGTCCGCCATAAGAATTTGTTTCCGCGGCTGGCCCTCGACCACGGTGAAGTTGCCGATGGCCACCAGACGGGAACCATCCGGGGTGATGTCCGCGCGCTCAATCTGCAGACTTCCCTTGCGCGGAACGCTGATGTCCAGTTTCGCCGCGGGATCCAGGGCTCCCGTGGCGGGATCAACCGCCGCGAACAAGGACCGCGCCGCGCTTCCCGCCGTCATGAACCGGCCCACAAGATACAGGCGGTTGCCCCGCAGGAACATTTGGTTGACCCGGCCGTCGAAGGCCGGCGGCGCAAACGAGGTGTCCCGCTGGCCCGTCAGGACGTTGATTTTGGTCAGGCTGCGGGCGGTAACGCCGTTGACCGTCGAAAACGACCCCGAAATCCAAATGCTCTTTCCGTCCCCGACCGCGCGGACGTCGGTGACCTCGCCATTGACCGCCGGGTTGAAGGAGGTGATCTCCCCGGTGTCCGTGAAGGCGAAAATGTTGGTCCGCGGGATTGCGGTGGTGCTCGCGGCCGTGCGCACCGAGGTGAAGTTCCCGACGGCGATGGTGAGGTTGCCCACCTGAGCAAAGCCTGCGACGTAGCCGTCCAGTACGTGTGGTGTCCACCGGACCGGATTGTCGCTGACCACCACGGACTGGACGCCGGGCTGCACCGCAGATGCGGGCGTTGCAGCCACCGGCAGGACGCCGGCGGCGAGCAGCAATGCCATGGCGGCCCAAAGGGTGCGCCTCCATCGCCGTGGCCGAAGCGACGCAGCTGCACAGCTGGACGGATAAGGCTGTGGTTTGAGACCAGACACGTTGCCAACTTTCCGAGAAACCTGGCCGGGGACAGGTCCCCCCTGGCCAACTGCTGGTCGTTCCCCAGTGGGAACGACCAGCAGGTTTGGTACCAGCAGTATGGCTGGGGACAGCGAGCATGAAAACAAGTAGTTTGCGCGCATACCTGCCCAGGAAAAACAGGTAGTTTCCCCTCTATGACGGGCCGGTTTGCCCAGTTAGAGTGAGTCTCATCCGCCGCCCGGCGACGGAGTTTGGTCTCGGAATACGTGGCTGGGTGCCTCCCATGCGGACAGGTGCGGTCCTCGTCACAACCCTGCCGGATGGGGCACATGTCATGTCAGTCTTAACGTCGCAGCAACCTCGCAGTACGGAATCCAGCCCTGAGCGGGCAGCCCTGACGCGGCCGGAATCCCGAACGAACTCCTGGCCACTGATGGTACTGCTGCTCGGGTATCCGCTGTGGTGGATTTTGGGACTCAGCGACCTGTTGCCGCTGGCCTTGGCAGTGCCGATGCTTCGAATGCTGCTGCGCAACCGCCCGGTACGTTTGCCGCGGGGCACCGGCTGGTTCCTGCTGTTCATGCTGTGGGTAATTGTGAGCGGGGTGGCACTGTGGGCCGATGCCCCAGGCGCTGTACCGGGCGGAGGCCCGGAACGCCTCCTCGTTTTTGCCTACCGGTTGGCATGGTACGCCGCCTGTGCCATCGCCTTCCTGTGGATCGCGAATGCGCGGGAAAACAGCGTCTCGACGCTCCGGGTCACACGGCTGCTCGGGTGGATGTTTGTAGTCACTGTCGCTGGCGGACTGTTGGGAATTGTGGCGCCGACCTTTCAAATAACCTCAATGGTCGAGGCTCTGTTGCCCCGCTCGCTGGCCAGCAATTCCTTTCTTCAAACCTTGGTTCACCCAGCTGCGGCGAATATGACCACCTTCCTTGGCCGAGTTGAATACCGGCCCATCGCCCCCTTCGACTTTGCGAATTCCTGGGGCAGCAATTTGTCCCTCTATCTGCCATTTTTCCTCCTGACGTGGTTCGGCAAACGTGCCGGCTGGCGCCGTGTGTGTGCCCCGATAGTCCTGGCGGCCTCAGCCTGGCCGATCGTGTACTCGATGAACCGGGGCTTGTGGATTTCCCTCGGTGCGGGCGCCGTGGTGGTTTTGATCTACTTGATCCTCAAGGGCCGCGGACGCATACTGCTGGTCGTCGTCGCCACTCTTGGAATCGCCGTCGCACTGTTTATCAGCAGTCCGCTCGCGACGCGCTCCAGTGACACGATCGACAGCGCTCACAGCGATGACCGCCGTGGCACGCTGCTGACCCAAACGGTAGCGAGCACAGTCGAAGGATCCCCAATTCTTGGCTTCGGCAGCACACGCAATGTGCAGGGAAGTTTTGCTTCGATAGCCGGCGGCTCGACACCCGATTGTCCCGCGTGCTCCGTACCCCCGCTCGGGACGCAGGGTCACCTGTGGCTGGTGATCTTTTCACAGGGCCTGGTGGGAGCATTCTTCTTCGTCATGTTCTTCCTTTCCCGGATATGGGTGCATTGGCGCTCCCGCAACCCGTTGGAGCTGGCCGGGGCAACGATACTGCTTTTTTTCTTCATCCAGATGTTCGTTTACGACACGCTGGGCATGCCGTTGTTTACCATCATGATCGCCTTGGGCCTGGTGTGGCGGGAGCGTTCGCGGATCGATGGCGTTGCCGCCACTTCCATCTGCATGGCCGATTTCAGCATCCTGCGCAGGCGATATCTGCCGTTCCTGCTGGCCTGCACACTGGCCGGCGGCACCATCGGCACCGCGATGGCAGCGACCCGGCCAACCAGCTATGCCGCGGAGGTGACGCTGTTGCTGGCACCCGCACCGGTTTACCTCGCCTCCGACGGAACTGAGGACCCAAAATCCGGACAGATCACCATCGACACGGAAGCCGCACTTGTGCTGTCGCGGCGGACGATGGAGTTGGTCGACGGATCATTGAAACTCAGCGATCCGGACGCACTGCGCTCCCGGATCCGAATTTCCGCCGCGCCCAATACTCAGGTCCTGACGCTGGGCTACTCGGACGCTTCCTCGGCTCGGGCCCTCAGCGGCGCTAAGGCGCTCGCGGAGGCATATTTGGGGGTCCGCGGCGAGGGCCTGGCCCAACGCAGGGACCAGGTCCTGCGGGCATTGCAGGAACAGTTGGCCCGGCTGGAAAGCACCAAGGACCCGACCACCACACCAATTACAGCCAATAGCCAGGTCCGGTTCGCCTATATTGCCGGCGTTGCCGAACGGCTCCGCTCCGCCATCGACAATCTGTCAATATCCACCACAGCGGCCGGCGAGGTTATCCGGCCAGCCAACGTCAGTAAGGTGCGCGGACAACCCGAGGTCGACATTGCCTCCTCGGCGCTGATCGGCTTCCTACTGGCCGCAGCGCTGGTTGTGACTGTCAACTTCATCCGCGTACACGGCGGTGGCGGAATAGCGGGATCGCGGCGCGTACGCAGCAGCGCGAAGGTGCCTCGTTTCAGATTCGCCCGGTTGCCGGTTCCTGCTCTGCGAAGACAGGGAGCCCCATCATCCTGAGTCCGCCGGCATCAGATAATCATGTGGCTGCACCGCAGCCGTCCAGTTCCTCCACCCTAACGCTGAACAAACGAACCGGAGAACCTCCAATGTCTCACTTTTTATCGGAGCCTACGCTCCCGCCGGCCGGCCCGGATAACAGAATCCAAACCCGCACCCTGCTGTTCCGCGCGGCGGTGGCCCGGTCATGGCCTGCCTTGGTCGCCCTAACGTTGGTGGGCGGCCTCGCGGGGGTTGCCGTGGGCACCAATGTCTCCGAGCCTCGGACCGCAACGGCGGTGATCCTGTTGAACCCGCTGGAGGGCAACGCTTTCTACCCCAGCACGCGCGGCGAGCAGTTGGTGAACCTCTTCACCGAAGCTCAGGTTCTGCGCTCCAATGCTGTGGCCGCCACGGTGCCGGCGACGGCCGGCGGCAAGGCAACGGTGGAACAGGTTCTAGCCAATGTCGAGGTTTCGGTGCCGCCGAACACACAGATCCTGCAGATCAGTTATACGAATCCGAACCCGACCACTGCGACGAACACGGCGCAAGGTTTTGCAGACGCCTACCTCAAGTTCCGCCGGACCCGCGCCGCCAACTCAGTCAGCAGCCGTGTTACCGGGACGAAGACTGAAATCGCCGCGCACGAGACGGACCTGACCCGGCTGACGGCGCAACTCGCGGCAGCCCGCCCTGGCTCAGCCGCCGCCGGGCTGCTGCTGACCCAAGTCCAATCCGTCGCTACCCAGATCAGCCAGCTCAATGCACGCCTCGGTGACATTGCCTCCACTGCCCTCGATCCGGGGCAGGTCATCACTCCGGCCAAACTTCAGCCCTCGGGTCTGGTCGGTCTTCGCGAGCTCCTTATCCTGGGCGGTGCTCTTTTGGGGCTCCTGCTTGGCCTGGGGCTGGCGTTCCTGCGAACAGGAGCCCGCTCGCACTCCCTGGTCCGCTCCGCCACAGAGATGGAAGCGTTCAGAATACGCACGCTCGCAACCCAGTCATACACCCCCGACGCGGGAGATGATCAGCTGTTCCGCGCCGCTCCGGCCGAAATCAATGCCGGCTATCTGCAGTTCGGGGCTCAGCTTTTGGACCTGACGCGGCACCACCGCAGCAAGTCGGTCCTGGTGTCCCCGTCCCGGGCTCGGGTTATGCATCCACTGTCCGTGGCTCCGATGGCCTGGTCCCTGGCTGCCGCAGGAATAAAGACCATCGTTGTCGATACAACGGGTGAGTTGGTGCCGCCAACCATGGCCACCGGGCACGAACCGTCGCTGGTGGATGTTCTTCGGGACGGACTTCCGATCGAGCGGGCGCTCATTCCCGTGGCACCCTGTCTGCAGGTCATCGGCAGCGGTGTGTGGGGTAGCAACGACGAGCACCTGGACATCAGCCCAAGGTTAACGGACATGATCAACTCGCTGGCAGACCAGGCGGACATTGTCCTGATTGCGGCAGGATCGCTGCTCAATTCCGACGCGCAGCTGCTGGCCAGCTCGATCAAATCCGCCGTGGTGGAAATCGAGTTTGGCCGCAGCAGGCTCTCTGACCTGCGGTCCGTGGCACAGGTTTGCAACGACCTCTCGATCAACCTGCTCGGGGCCGTGGTACTCAAGCCCCGAAAGAAGCAGCACCCAGCGCTGACGGCACCGCCGGTGGAACCGCCGGCGGCAGACACCGTAACCGGTGGAGGATTGGATCGCGTGCCAGGGCTGATCTCGAGTGGCTCCCACGGTGACTGAACTGACAGCCGCGCGAAGCATTGATTCCCAGCTGTCCAGAATTGCCCGCAGCGGATCGTTGAATCTGCTGGGCGCCGTCATCGCCGCGATCTGCAATTTTGGGCTAATTGTGGTGATCACCAAAAATTTTGACCAGGGCACCGCCGGCATGCTCTTCTCCGCCACCTCGGCATTCCTGATTCTGCTGGGGGCCGCGACGCTGGGCACCGAGGGTGGATTGGCGCGGTTCATGCTGCGGTTTGAGGCTACCGGAAGAGCAGCAGATATCCCGCTCTGTGTCTCTGTTGCGCTGCGTCCCGTGCTGCTGACCAGCGTGGGACTGGCCCTTGCCACCGTGTTGTTGGCTGGCTGGATTGCCCCGGCGATTGGCCTAACTACCGCGGACAGTGACCAGGTTTTGATTGCCTTCGCGGTATTGTTACCCATCGCCGCCTGGGGGGATTTCGCGCTGGCCGGGGCCCGTGCTTTCGGGAGCGTCCGCAGCACTGTGGTGCTGGACAAGTTCCTGCGGCCAGTCCTGCAGCCCGCGGCCGTATGGCTGGCTGCGCTGATTGGCGGTGGAATAGTGGTGCTCTCCACAGCCTGGGCCATTCCCTATGCCGTTGCGGCGGTTTTTTCGGTCTGGTTCTTCCGCCGGATGCTTAAGCGTCGCCAACCAGCGCAGCCGATGGCCACCGGATCAACACGGGCCGTGATCCGACGTGAATTCTGGAGCTTTACCTGGCCCAGGGGAATAGCCCGTTTGTGCCAGACCCTGCTGCAACGCTCGGATATCATCCTGATCGCAGCACTGCTTTCGGTTCAGGATGCCGCCATCTACACCGCGGCCACCCGGTTTGTTGCCCTCGGACAATTCGGTGCCAATGCTATCCAGCAGGTCCTGCAGCCACGCTTCAGCCAGCTGCTTTCCCAGGGCAAGCATCAGGACGCCGCCGAGATCTTCAGGATTTCGACGTCCTGGAGTATGGCGGTGGCCTGGCCGCTTTACATGGTGACCGGAACTGCGAGCACCTATTACCTGTTGATCTTCGGGGCTGGCTATACGGCGGGCAGCGCGGTGGCCGTGGTGGTCATCATGAGCGTCGCCATGTTGTTGGCCGTCGCGTCGGGCCCGCTGGACACCATGTTGCTGATGGCTGGCGGAAGCCGCACCAGCCTGTGGATTTCGCTGGCCACCCTGGCCCTGGACCTCGGCCTATGCATAGTGTTGATTCCGTTCTTGGGGATCACCGGTGCCGGGGTTGCCTGGGCGGTCTCGGTGGCCTTCAAGAATGCACTCACTCTGGCCCGAGTCCGGGCCCTGCTGTCCATGAGTCCCTTCAGCAAGAGCTCTGCCCTTGTGGCGTTGGCCAATCTTCTCTGTTTCGGCCTGCCGCTGCTGACCTTGACCTTGCTGCATCAGCACCACGCATTTTATTTCGCCGCAGTATTCCTGGCCGGCTGCCTGGTCTATGCAGCGCTGCTCTGGCTGTGGCGCAGGCCGCTGCGGCTGCAAGCATTTCGATCCCTGCTGAAAAGAAAAACCCCGACAACGGCGAAAGGTCTCTGATATGAAAGCCAAGACAGTACTCTTTGAAAGCTGGCGGGGAAAGTATTCGGATAACCCCCGGGCCATCTCGGAACTGCTCGCCACGATGCGGCCGGACCTGAGATTGATCTGGGTTGCCGGCGATTCGACCGAACTGCCGGACGGCGTTGAGCGGGTGCGCAGACATTCCCCGGAATATTTTGCCCGCCTTTTCAGCTGCAGCTACCTGGTTAGTAATGACATAGTCAGCAAGCACATGATTAAAGGTCCGGGAGTTACCTACCTGCAGACGTGGCACGGGACGCCCCTGAAAACCATCGGATTCGACGAAGCCCATCTCACCTATGCCGGCGCCGCTGCCCATCAGAAACGCATGGTCCGCGATGTTAGCAAGTGGGACTACCTGCTCTCCCCCGGTCCCTCGAGCTCCGATGTCCTGCGGCGGGCCTTTCGATATAACGGCACGCTGCTGGAGAGCGGCTACCCGCGCAATGATGTCCTGCAGTCGGCCGAGGCGCCACGAATCCGTGCGAGAGTACGCCAAAACTTGGGTCTGAAGCCTGACAACCTTGTGGTTCTGTACGCTCCCACCTGGCGTGACGACTCCGTTGGCGCCGACGGCAAGTACCAGGATCCGCAGGCCCTTGACTTTGAACTGCTGGCCAGGAGTGTTCCCCCGGGAACCGTCATTCTCAACCGGATGCACAGCGTCGTCAAGTCGGCCCCGGTCGCCGCGCCCGCGGGTTTCACCCTCGATGTCAGCAATTATCCGGACATCGCCGAGCTGTATCTGGCCGCCGATGTACTGGTCTCCGATTATTCCTCGACAGTCTTCGATTTTGCCGTTACGGGAAAACCCATAGTTCTCTTCGCCTACGACCTTGCGCTCTACCGCGACAAAGTCAGGGGCCTTTACTATGACTACGACGAGTGGGCCCCGGGTGCGATCGTCACGGACACCGAGGCGCTTGGCGCCGCATTGACCAATCTTGACCAGGGACACCGCACGCACGCGCCGCAGTATCAGGCCTTCGTGCAGCGGTTTTGCCCGAACGACGACGGCCAGGCGTCCCGTCGGGTGATTGAACGGGTCTTCAACCGCTAGGCAACAGGTATCAGGGGTGGCCGGCAGCACATGTCAGAGCCGGCCACTTGCCTGTGTTACCGTCGCTCTGGTCCCGACGGTTCAACAGGCTATCCGCACCGGCTGGTTTAGATTCCGCGTCCGCGCTTATGCAGCTCCGTCATCACGCGGTCCGGGGAAAGCAGTCCCGTCGCCACGGCGAGCGCGAGCGAGGCTCTGGGTTCTAGCGGATTACGGCGGATAGCTGACGCAGCCCACCGGACAGCACTGGAGCGGTTACGTCCGGCCGCGTGCGCAAACGCGATTTGTCCCCTGATGCGTGCTGAACCAGCGGGCGATGACTCGAACTCAGGATACTTCGCCAAAACCCACGACAATCCGTCGGACATCGTCTGCCACTTGCGGAAAAAATAGGACTGACCACCCCACCGCACCACTGTCAACGGCTCGCGGACATGCGAAATGGAATGGCTGCGGGAGGCACGCAGGAGAAATTCATAGTCCTCGCCGAATCCACCAGGCACTGCTTCGTCCACCAGGCCGAAGCCGTCAACCACCGCCGAGCGGCGCATCAGGAACGTGGAGGGGTGAAGCTCGGTGTGTCGATCACGCAGGAGCTCCTGGAACGTCACCACCTCCCGGCTCAGGGGTCGATCATGAGTTTGGCCGTCATAGTGCACCGCGATCCCGCAGGTAACGAAGTCCACCGCGGAATCATTCTCGAGCCGCTGGATCTGGGCGGCCAGCTTGCCCGGTTTCCAGTAATCATCGTCATCGCAAAAGGCGACATAGTCCCCCGTGCTGGCCTGGATGCCACTGTTCCTTGCTCCCGCCAAACCTGCACTGCGCACATTGCGGATTACGCGAACCGTCCGCGTGCCGGACGCTGCGGCGAGCGATCCGTCCGGCTCGGACTGGTCGTAAACCACCAGCACCTCAATCACCCCGGAGAATGTCTGGTTCAGTACCGCGGCGATGGCCTCACGCACCATCTCAGGGCGGTTCCTGGTGGCAATAATTACTGAGACCGTCGTCATCGTGAGGCCCTTCTCAGGAGTAGGTGCTGCGATTGGGGAACTGTGCTGGCAGAAGTTACGTCCGAAGTACTCGAATCAATCCGCATGCCACCGGTTTTTCCGTCCACAAATTCGCTGTAGGTCACCGTTCCGTGGGGGATGTGCCTCATTCGCGCCGCCTCCGGGTCGAGACTGGCGAACAGCGGGCCTTTTTCACCGTTGCGGGGGGTGCCGGCGTCCGTCCCGCTTTCCCGGCCGTTGGCTGTGACCCTGAGCATCCGTACGTCAATTTCCCTGTTGTGACTCAAGGCGATCGCCAGGGCGGAGTCCCGGTCAAGGCAGACGAGCATCCGGGCGCCGGTGATGTCCCGCGCGGCCTGATACATCGCTTGGTAATAGCCGGTGTATGCGCTGATTTTGCGCCGCAGCGCCGGGGTTTGAAACGGCAAGGCACTGAGTGCGAGATTCCGCGTCGTCTGAAGGGACTTCCGCAGGCCGTTCACCCTGTCGAGGTCTACTTTGTCCCAGCCGCCGAATGCTGTTTCCCCGGTTCGAATCCAAAAATCACATTCCGAAAAGGAAACACCACAGCTGCACAAGGAATCAGCAACGATTCCCTCTTCCCACACAGAACCAACGTCACCGAGCACCAGGACGCCGTCGGCAGCCTTGAGCGCGGATAATTGCGGTCCGAACGCTGATGGCGGCAGGCCTGTTACATGGAGGGCGACAGGTGCTCCGGGGGACGACCAGTCAGCCGCAGCACGGGCCTTGGCAAGGAGCCGCGGTATCCGGCCTACTGCGTCGTCGGAGACGGTGTTCTGCGCTGGGCTGCCGATCCTGGTTCCGTCCAGATTCTGCAGTTCATCGACTCTGCGGTCCAGTTCGGGCACAGAGTCCACACAGTTGATCAGCGACCTTTCGCCCGACCAGCGGGCAAAGCGCTGCTGATGGTCATCCACGTGCTCACCCAGCCGTGGATCACGGGCCAGGACAAGCGGAAGATGGCCGGCGGCTCTCGCCGAAGAAATGGAGGCGGGTCCGCCGTGGGTAATGACAATGTCGCTGCTGCCCACGACCTCATCCAAGTCACGGGGCGAGAGAAAACTATGACCCACGGCAACCGAAGGAGCGAAGCTGTGCCCATATTGAACGGTCACGGAATCTGCAGGGTGCGCGGCGGCCCAGGTGTCCGCCCACGTGACCAGTCTCGAAAACGGATGGTGATCCGTCCCCAGCAGAACACTGATGGAAATAGCCGATCGCGCTTTCACAGCAGTCGCCCGACCAGGTGTGCGTCCCGGTAGAGGCCCAGCTGCTCCGGCCATTGCACCAGCATCAAGTCGGTGAACGGCCGGCACAGCTTGCCTGTCAAGGTGGCGCTGTCCACCCGGTCATAGACTTCGATATAACCCGTGGTGATCGCCATGAGCTTGGCAAGGGCAAAAAACGGCAGTGCACTTCCCGCCCCGGTCGAGACCACGATGGTGGGACGGAAGCTGCGCAGCAGCAGAAATGCCAGTTTCGTATTGCGAAGCAGATTGGGAACGTTTCGAGTGGTGGGCGAATAGGCCCAGGCGACGTTTTCCTCATCCCGCAGCCCATACTCTGCGTCGGGAGTCCGGAAGGTAACCCATGCCCGGGTGTGCTGGGACCACCAAGGATTCAGTGCCAGCAGCTGGGCAAGATGTCCCCCGCTGGAACCAACCAAGAGAATCCGCTCGTCCGTAACGGCTGTCGAATTACTCGCCCGCTCAGCAGGAATTTTCATCAGTATTGCCCCCAGTAAGTAATGGAATCAAAAGTGCACCGGCAAATCGGCGGGCCAGCATCACGACGCCAGAATCATGCCGGCACCGACAGTGTCGTTGGTGTCTTCGTCGATGAGGATGAATCCACCGGTTTCGCGGTTACGCAGGTACTCGTCCGCCAGCAGTGGCGTCGTGGTCCGCAGCCTGACACGTCCGATGGCGTTCAGCTTCAGTTCCGTTGCCGATTCGTCGCGGTGCAGGGTGTTAACGTCCAGCTCGTATTGCAGCTCCTTGATGAACGCCCGCGTCCGCCGGGTGGTGTGCTTTATGCCCAGCTTCGCCCCGGGGCGCATGGGCTTATCGCCCATCCAGGTGATCATGGCATCGACATCCTGCATGACCCGGGGCTGATTATGCGGACGGCAGATCATATCCCCGCGGGATATGTCGATGTCGTCCTCCAGCCGGACGGTGACGGACATCGGCGCGAAGGCTTCGTCCACCGGCCCGTCCGCGGTTTCGATAGAGGAGATTCGGCTGGGAAGCCCACTGGGAAGCACGATGATCTCATCCCCGGTACGCATCACCCCGCCGGCAATCTTGCCGGCGTATCCGCGGTAGTCATGGAATTTACTGGAATGCGGCCGGATCACATATTGGACCGGAAAGCGCCCGTCCACCAGGTTCCGGTCGCTGGCGATGTAAACGTTTTCCAGATGGTTCAGCAGCGAGGCACCCTCATACCAGGACATGTTCTCGGAGCGGTCCACCACGTTGTCCCCGTGCAGGGCCGAGACCGGGATAAAGGTCAGGTCCGCGATCTGCAGTTTGGCCGCAAATTCGGTGAACTCGCGGCGTATATCCTCGAACACCTGCTGGGAGTACCCCACCAGATCCATCTTGTTGATGGCCAGCACCAAGTGCGGGACCTGCAGCAGGGACACCAGGAAGGCATGCCGGCGGCTCTGTTCCACCAGCCCCTTGCGGGCGTCCACCAGCACAATGGCAAGATCGGCAGTGGATGCACCGGTGACCATGTTCCGGGTGTATTGGATGTGCCCGGGCGTGTCCGCAATAATGAACTTGCGCACCGGCGTGGCGAAATACCGGTACGCCACGTCGATGGTGATGCCCTGTTCGCGCTCGGCCCGCAGCCCGTCTGTGAGCAGCGACAGCTCGGTGTATTCCGAACCCATCTCGCGGCTGGCTCGTTCCACCCCCTCCAGCTGGTCGCTGAAAATCGATTTTGAATCGTAGAGCAGGCGACCAATCAGGGTGCTCTTGCCGTCGTCGACTGATCCCGCTGTGGCAAATCGGAGCAGATCCATCAGAAGTAGCCCTCTTTCTTTCTGTCTTCCATCGCTGCTTCACTGACGCGGTCATCGCCGCGGGTTGCGCCGCGCTCGGTGATCCGGGTGGAGGCAACTTCCTCAAGCACAAGTTCAACGGTGTCCGCGTCCGAGCGGACGGCAGCCGTCAGGGTGGCATCGCCCACCGTGCGGTAGCGGACGGACGCCACAAACGTTTTTTCGCGAGCCCTCGGCCGGCACAAATCGTTTGCGGCAAAAAGCATTCCGTTTCGTTCAAAGACTTCACGCTCATGCGCGTAATAGATGGATGGCACCTCGATGCCCTCAGCGGCGATGTACTCCCAAATGTCCAGCTCGGTCCAGTTGGAGAGCGGGAAAACACGGATGCTTTCGCCCAGATGAACCCTGGCGTTGAATAGGTTCCACAGTTCGGGACGCTGCTTTTTCGGGTCCCACTGGCCGAACTCGTCGCGGAAGGAGAAGATTCGTTCCTTGGCACGGGCCTTTTCCTCGTCCCGGCGCGCGCCGCCCAGCAGGGCATTGAAACCGTGCTTTTCCGCGGTCTCCAGCAGCACCGGCGTTTGGATCCGGTTGCGGGAGCCGTTGGGCTCCTCGCGGACGACACCACGGTCGATGGCGTCCTGGACGGACCCAACGACGAGGTTCAACCCGTTCTGCGCCACCACTTTGTCCCGGAATTCCAGCACTTCAGGAAAGTTATGCCCGGTATCCACGTGCAGAATAGGAAACGGCACACTCACCGGGGCAAAGGCCTTCCGCGCCAAATGAAGCATGACGATGGAGTCCTTGCCGCCGGAGAACATCATGGCGGGCCGCTCAACTTCCGCCACCACCTCACGAATGATGTAGATTGCCTCGGACTCCAGAACCTCCAGCTGAGACAGGATGCGTCTGGGACTTTCCGCCGCGTCATTCACTTCGTTTGTCCTTCCGACCGTGCACTGATCATTGTTGAGTTCCGAATCGCTTCCAGGAGCGCACCGGAGAGCTCGGGCCGGCACACGAGCAGATCCGGCAGATACGGATTCGCCTGGTTATACAGCGGCACGGACCCATCAAGGCGGCTCACGTGCAGGCCGGCGCCGCGGGCTACGGCGACGGGTGCGGCCGAGTCCCACTCATACTGACCGCCGTCGTGCAGGTACATATCGATTTCGCCGCTGGCAACAGCACAGATCTTGAAACCAGCCGACCCCATTGGAATCAGGTCCGCTCCGACTTCCTGGGCAACGTGCTGCGCCATCTCCGGAGGCCGACTTCGTGAGACAGCCATTCTCAAGCCCTTGTGCGGTGCGGCACGCTCGCCTTGATCCTGTGCGCTAAAAACCATGGCCAGCCTCGGCAGTGCCACCGCACCGGCCACCAACTCGCCCCGCTGCCAGAGGGCAACATGAACGGCCCAGTCGCGGCGGCCTTCGGAGAATTCGCGCGTGCCATCAAGTGGATCGATGATCCAGACCCGCTCGGCAGAAAGCCTGCCCGGGTGGTCCGGCGCCTCTTCGGAGAGAACGTAATCCTTGGGCCTGGTGCGGTGCAGCGCCTTTTTCAGGAATTCCTGGGAGCGCCGGTCCCCCTCCGGGCCAAGCGATCCCTTGTTCGAAGGCCGCGCCTCGGCCTGCAGGGACCTCAGGATCTCCCCCGCCCCCCCGGCGAGGGCCGTCGCAAGTTCGGTGTCAGTGGACTTGGCATTAATGGCGGTGCCGCGTTTGAGCAATAACATGATTTTCCCCTGTTTTAGTAAGCGCCAACGGGATTCCTCATCATCTTGGCGGTGCGCCAGAGGATGATGATGTCGCCGGCAAGAGACCAATTTTCTACGTAGTACAAATCGAGGCGGACACTGTCCTGCCAATTGAGCTGGGAGCGGCCATTGATCTGCCACATCCCGGTCAGGCCGGGCTTGATATAAAGCCGGCGGTGAACGCGTGATTTATAGCCGTCCACCTCACGCTGCAGCGGCGGCCGAGGTCCTACCAGCGACATATCACCGCGCAGCACGTTCCAGAACTGCGGAAGTTCGTCGAGGGAGTACCGGCGCAGCCACTGACCCACATTGGTTACCCGCGGATCGTTCTCCATCTTGAACAACATGCCTGCGCCTTCATTCCGGTCCAGCAGGCCAGCCAAGTCATCCTCGGCGGTTTCCACCATGGAGCGGAACTTGTACATCAGGAACTTCTTGCCCGCCCGGCCAATCCGTTCCTGGCGGAAAATCACCTGACCGGAACTGTCGCGGTGAATCAGGATGGCGAGGACCAGAAACAGTGGCAGCAGCACCAGCAGCGCTGAGGCGGACAGGACTATGTCGAGCAGGCGCTTACACACGTGCTTGGCACCGGCGTACTGCGGCAGCTCCACGTGCATCAGTGGCAGTCCTTCCACCGGACGCGAGTGGATCCGAGGGCCGGCAACGTTTGTCAATCCCGTGGCCAGGACGAGTTCGGTCCGGGACTCCTCCAACTTCCAGCCCAGTTGCTGAACGAATTTGCTGCCGCCCTTCACATGGCCGGCTACGATCACGGCATCGGCGTCAAACTGCCGCACGGCGTCCACCACGGAACCGGTGTCCGAGACCACGGGCACCGCGGTGGCACCCACAATCACGCTCAATCGCTGGTCGCCGACTGGTAATGCGGCGCCGACTACCTCGTACGCCGCCCCGGATTTTTTCTGGATTTGGTTGACCACGTAGCGGACATCCTTATGGCTGCCCAAAACTATGACGCGGGACAAATAGTGTCCAAAGGCGCGCTGGCGCAGCAGCCACTGGCGCAAGGACCAGCGTGAACCGATCAGACCGACGACGCCCAACGGAACCGCCAGAGCGAAGTAGCCACGTGCAACATCGACCTTAAAAACCAGGAAGACGATCGCCACCACGCCCAGCAGCGTCATCGTTGCACTGATTACCCGTTTGTATTCGTCCGTTCCGATGCCCACCACACGGGCATCCCGGCTGCGGTAGATGCCCAAGGCGAGCATCCAGGCGGCGGCGATTGCTGCGGAGAGAATCCCGTATCCGAATCCGGATCTGCCGACCTCCACATCGGTACCGTCGAATCCGAAGCGCACGACCTGGGCGACCGCGGCCACGATGCAAAGGACGACTGCGTCCGAGACCCACAACAAGCGGTGGTAGCGGCTGGCCCAGCGCAGACCCGACCGGGACGCACCGACGGCGGCCCGGACGCGGGGAGACTTCGCCAGCGGATAGGTATGCGCCGGCCGGTCAAACCCGAGGTCAACGCTCAGAGCCGTGGAATCATCCAGCGGGCTCATGAGCAGCACCGGACGTAGCCGAGGGAAGTAAGGGGGGCCGACGGCGGCTGGGGGGGAGTCTTGGTCTCAGAAGACTCCACCGCCGTCGACCCCGTATGTGGGGCCCGTACACCGAGGTGCCGGGCGTGCTGCGACATGGCAGCTGCGGTAAGGAATATGGAAGTTGAAGGGAACCGGTGCCCCGTCCTTGCGGAGCAGTTCACCGGGACTGTTAGTGCCTGGCTTGCCGGGCAGCTCCGCCTGGCAAACCCCGGAACGCCCGAGTAATCTGCAGTTTGAAAAGAGCGCATTTCGAGACCCGCTTCGTATCCGTTGATGCTTGCTTACTGGATATTCCAAAGGTATTTGGGTGCTGTTTTGGGCACACGAGTAGGTCGTACGCGT
Organism: Paenarthrobacter sp. Z7-10; assembly: GCF_026932795.1. Lineage (GTDB taxonomy): Bacteria > Actinomycetota > Actinomycetes > Actinomycetales > Micrococcaceae > Arthrobacter_M. The sequence goes on from NZ_JADPVH010000017.1 coordinate 45,797, forward strand.
CTTTTACCAACGGTTCATTAGGTATTGGTGCCGCCCTACTGTGCCGGCGCTGCGGCGGGCGAGTATGGACTACTTGGCCGCAGCCGAAGCTACCTGTCGCCAGCCAACTGAGCCTGAGCTCAGCGGCGTTCCCAGACCCCTGGCTCGGCCAGCAGCGAGAGGACGCCCGCGGGCAGGGTCTGCGCGGCAATATCCGCCACGGTGGTGGTCTCCAGCACGGCGCGCAGGCTGGCCCTGACCGCGATCCATACCTCACGCAGAGCGCTGCTGGAGTCGGGATAGGTAATGTCCTCGGGGCGTTCGCCACGCACCCCGGCCAGCGGTCCATCCACTGCACGCAGCACATCGGCGACGGAGATGGAATCCGCCGGCCGGCCCAGCAAGTAGCCCCCGCGCACACCCCGTCTGGCAATCAGCAGACCGTTCCGGGTCAGTTCGGTCAGGATGGTCTCCAGGAATTTGTCGGGGATCCCTTGCCCGGTGGCAAGCCGGCTGCGGGTCAGCACTTGGCCCTCGTGCAGCGCCAACTCCACCACCGCCCGAATGGCGTAGTCCGCCTTCGCCGTCACATGCACCGTTTGTCCGCCTTCCGCCAGGGAGGTCCGTCCATCCCAGAAGCAGACTACCCTCGTGCACTGGCACGATCAGTTCCCAGCCCACGGCGCGCCTGGATCCGACGCGAAAGGTAAGAAAATCCGCCGTCGACCGCCATTCCCAGCAGCAGTATCACCAACATCGTGGACATCAGCCCGGCCGTATCCGCGAATTCGCGGAAGAACTGCAGCTGCGCGCCCAAGGAGGGCCTCGACGCGATGATCACCAGCAGCTCGCCGGCCATCAAAGAGCGCCAGGCGAACGCCCACCCCTGCTTGAGCCCGGACAGATAGGCGGGCAGCGCCGCCGGCAGGACAATATGGCGGTACAGCACAAGGCCCTTGGCGCCCAGGGCCTTGGCCGTACGCAGCAGCGGCGGCGGAACCTCATCGATGCCCGAAATCAGGCCATTGGCTATTGAGGGTGCAGCGCCGAGCACCACGACGAATTCAATAGCTTGCTCGGAGAGGCCAAAGAGGAGGATGGCGAAGGGGAACCAGGCGATGGAAGGCATGGTCTGCATGCCGGTGATCAGCGAACCGATGGCAGAGCGCAGGACCCGCGAACCGGATACCAGCAGGCCAATTCCGGTGCCGATCAGGACGGCGAGTCCGAATCCGACGAACGCCCGGATGAGCGTGGTCGTCAGCGATACCCAAAACTTCGCCTCCACCAGTGCTGCGGCGAACCGCTGGAGCACCTCGGCCGGAGCCGGCAAAACATAGGGCGGCCGCCACCCGGCGAGAAAGACGACTTCCCAAAGGCTCAGGACCAGCAGCACCGCGATCAGCGGCGGCAGCACCCGGGCTGCCAGCCGAACTGCCAGCCGCGCCGCCAGCCGGCGGGTGGCGCTACCGACGGCGCCCGCAGCACCTGCAGCACCTGCAACGCCGGGAGCACCCGTGGTGATCGGGTTCATCGCGGACCATCCTGGAGCCGCGCATGCAACTCGGCTGCCCTTGATGCCACGGCCGGGCCATCTATCATGCGTGGTCTGGGAAGATTGACTATCAGTTCCGACTCAATCCGCCCCGGCGACGGGGCCATCACGACCACACGATCCCCCAAGCGTGCGGCCTCGCGGACGTTGTGGGTGACAAAGAGCACGGTCAGCCCCCGTTCGGCCCAGATCCTTTCCGTCTCATCGTGCATGGCGTCACGGGTGATTGCATCCAGCGCGCCGAAGGGTTCATCCATCAGCAGGATCCTGCAGTCCTGCGCCAAGGTCCGGGCCAAGGCGACGCGCTGGCGCATACCCCCGGAGAGTTCGTGTGGTCTGAGCGAGCCCGCGTCGGGAAGTCTGACCGACTCCAGCAGTTCATCGACCCGGTCCTTGAAATCCGCACGGGGCACACCCGAGAGTTTCAGTGCCAGCTCGATGTTTCCACGCACGGTAAGCCATGGAAAAAGGTTGGCATCCTGAAACATCATTCCGATTCTGCGGCGGCCGGTCTCGATGCTGCCGCTCGTTGGCAGCTCCAAGCCTGCAATGAGATTCAGCAGAGTCGACTTGCCGCAGCCGGACCGGCCCAGCAGGGCTACAAACTCCCCCTCGGCGATCGTCAGATTCACGCCGTCCAGCGCTGCCGTCCCGGCTGCCGCCCGCGCGAATGTCTTACCAACGGACCGGACCCGGATGCCCCAGTCTTCGCCCGATTTCGGCGCTTGGTCCGCGCTGACGATCGCAGGCAGGCTCACGGTGCCACCACCGCGGTCTTGCCACGGCCGGTGAGGGCGCAGTCGAGTGGATTCAGATCGTATAGCCCGCTCAGATTGACCTCGGCCAGCAGGCCTACGTCCTGAGCGTTTCCGGCTCCGGTTATCAAGGTGGCCGCCAATGGATCGTAAGTGAAACCGACATTGCCCCATGCACTCTCCAGAACGGGTGCCGCGAGCTCCTGACCGGTAATCTCTTTGATGCCGGCATTAACCATCTCCTTGGCGGACGCCGGGTCCGAGTTGATGAAATCCAGCGCGTCCAGTTCACCCTCGAGCACCGCAGCTACGGTTTGCGGATGCTGGTCCAGGAACTCCTTACGCACCACTAGGTTCGTGACCACGAACTTCCCCTCCGGCCAGAGATCTTTTTCATTCACCAGCAGATGTGCGCCTCCTTGCTGGATGAGCCTCGTCATCCAAGGTTCCGGCAGCCATGCGCCATCGATATGGCCGCTGGCGAAGGCCTGCAGGGCGGTGGCGTTGTCCTGCGGCAGGATGTGGACGTCCCCGCCACCCTCGCTGTCCGTGGAGAGATCCTGATCCTTGAGCCAATGCCGCAGGGCCACATCCTGGGTATTACCCAACTGCGGAGTGGCCAATCTGGCGCCACGGAGCTGATCCACGCTGGAGATTCCGGTCCGGACCACCAGTCCGGCCCCGCCGGAGGCCGCTCCGGCTACGACCCGAAGCGCGGTTCCCTTGCTCTTCGCATAACCGTTGACCGTGGGGTTGGGACCGACGAAGGCCATGTCCACCGCTGACGAGAACAGCGCCTCGATTGCGGCAGGCCCGGCGTTGAAGGTAAGGGGTTTCAGGGTGGTTTGACCCAGATGTTTGGCAAAAAATCCGTGGCGCACACCCACAATGGCAGGTCCGTGGGTGGGGTTGGGAAAATATCCAATCCGCACTTCCTTGGCGGGGCTGCCGCCAGCTAATCCTGCGTCGGCGTCGGCGCCGGCACCGGAGGGCGTCATGGGTGCACAGCCGGTCATGGCAACGGCAAGGGAGGCGATAAAAACGCCTGCGGTAAGTCTGTTGAGTCTTTTCATGATGTTCGTCCTCGGGGAAGGTGGTGGGAACAAAATCTCGAAAACCTATAATTCCCATAGGTTATTGAGGTTGTTCAGGATCTGCCAGCGATTGGGATACTCGTTTTTGCTCGAACCACTACTCTCTCCACCTCTCAACTACTTGTGTATCGACGCGGATTGTCATGGCACAATCGGCATTTATGGATCTCACAATGGCTCTGGCAGCCTTCGGCGTGGCGATAGTGGTGGGGCTGACCGGCATGGGCGGGGGCGCACTGATGACGCCCATGCTGGTGCTGTTTTTCGGGGTGCCGCCGCTGACGGCTGTCTCCAGTGACCTTGTGGCCAGCGCCGTCATGAAACCCATCGGCTCCGTGGTGCATCTGCGGCGCAAGACCGTGAACCTTGAGGTAGTTAAGTGGCTTGCGGTCGGATCGGTGCCGTCCGCGTTTGCCGGCGTGCTCGTGCTGAAATGGCTGGGATCGGCGGAAAAAGTCCAACAGGGGGTCAAACTGGCTCTGGGCATCGCCCTGATGCTCAGCGCAATCTTGCTGGTGGTCCGCGCTTATATCCGTCTGGTCGAGCGCGCGCGCAGTGCCGACGGTCGTGGCTCCAAGCTGCCGCAGGCCCGACCCGGGATGAAGGTTAGGATGCTGCCCACCATCTTGCTGGGGGTTGCCGGCGGTGCGGTGGTGGGCATGACGTCGGTCGGTTCCGGCTCCATCATCATCATCGGTCTAATGATGATTTATCCCGGACTCAAGGCCAACCAATTGGTGGGCACCGACCTCGTCCAAGCGGTCCCACTGGTGGCCGCGGCGGCTTTGGGCCATACCTTCTTCGGGGACTTGAATCTGGCTTTGACCTTGCCCTTAGTGCTGGGCAGCATACCCGGCGTGTATTTAGGTGCCAGGCTGTCATCCCGGCTGTCCGGTGGCTTCGTCCGCAGGGCGCTGGCCTTCGTGCTCCTGGCCTCGGCACTAAAAATGCTCGCCGTCCCGGACGCCGCTACCGGAATCATCCTGGCGGTGGGGCTGCTGGCGGCGCCACTGCTGTGGATGTATATACGCAGGCAGAACGGACTACCCGCGCTGGCCAGTACCGAATCGCGTCAGCGCCGGAACGCCATCCCTTACCCACAGCCAAACAAGGAGGTCGACGGCGCGGTATGACAAAGTTTCCAGGTTCCCTGACCGAACCGCTTCACGTTCTGGCCGGTCCCCAGCTCGACGAACTGGAACTGCTGCTGGGCGGTTTGTACTCCCCCGCAACGGGCTATTGCCTTCCCTCAGATGTGCCTGCGGACTGGCCGTGGGCCTTTTCCCTCGCGGTTTCGCCCGATGTAGCCGCCGCAGCGGTGCACAGCGGTGCGGTTTTGCTCACGGATCCCGATGGCACACCGCTGGCCCGGCTGAGCGTCTCCGCGGCCGCTCCCTGCGCCCCGGCGCAGGTACATCTGGCAGGCATCCTGACGGCCCTGCAGCCTGCCGAGCATCCACCGGCGCGGCAGCTGCGTCGGACGTCGCCGTTGGGTGCCACTCATAATGGCCGGCCTACGGTGGTGGCGGTTTTTTCCCGAGAACCAGAACCCGCTGAACTCGCCCGTGCCGTGGCTGCGGCCCGCACCCACGACGCGCAGCTGGAGCTCGTGGCGCTCACCGGGAGCCAGACACATGGCAGTTACACCGTGTTGAACCTCATCTCGGCCTTGGGCCGCTGCGCCGCCGGGATCCCGGACGCCCGGCACTCCCTGCTGATCACGCCTGCTCCGGCCGGCGCCACTGGTTTACAGCGGCAGGCATTGGACGAGTACGTCCTGGCCCGCCTCGGTGCCGACATCCTGCTGAACTTCTCGTCCATCGAACCGGCCGCGCGGCAAGCGCCCGCCGGCAGTGGCGCAGTGGTTTTCCTGACCGGGCTCTCGGGCTCGGGTAAATCCACCATCGCGCGTTCGCTGGCTGAGCGGTTGCAGGAGTGCGACAACCGTCCGGTGACGCTGCTCGACGGCGACGACGTTCGCCGGATGCTTTCGCTGGGGCTGGGCTTCAGCCGGGAGGACCGGGAACTGAACGTCCGTCGGATCGGATGGGTCGCCTCGCTGATTGCTAAATCAGGCGGTGTGGCGGTGTGTGCTCCCATCGCCCCATTCGAAGCCACACGACAGGAAGTCCGCAGCATGGCAGAGGCTGCGGGCTCCTTCGCGTTGGTCCATGTGTCCACGTCGTTGGAGGTGTGTGAGCAGCGGGACCGCAAAGGTCTTTACGCCCGCGCCCGGGCGGGGAGCCTGCCGGACTTCACCGGCATTGACTCACCGTACGAAACTCCCGCCCACGCCGACGTCGTCGTCGATACCAGCGCCACCACGATTGATGCGTCGGTCGCACTGATCCTCGCGGCCCTGGGCATAGCACCAATCGAACCAAGGACTACCGACACAAGGACTACGGACGCCGCAGGCATGGACACCGCAACAATGGACACGGCAGGAGTAGCCGCAACAGCCAAAAACGCCATGACCGCGGCTGACACCACCGCCAACCGCCACCACCACGGCTGACCACCACGACGGCGACCGGCTCGGCGGTGGGTGGCGTTACAAGCCGGCGACGTTCCGCTGCTGTCAGTGCCGGTATGAGAGATCGCGCCGCGCTGTGGTGATGTCAGCGCTGGTCAGATCTTCGCGACGGTTGATTCCAAGCTTGGTGAAAATTCGGTACAAATGGCCTTCCACCGTGCGCACCGACAACGATGAATGTGCGGCGATTTCCCGGTTGCTCTGACCATTGACCACCATCGTGACGATGTCGCGCTCGCGGGGAGTCAACTCTGTCGTGTCATCCGGACCGCCCAGTTGCAGGGTGCTGACGCCGGCCAGTTCCGAGCGCCGCAGCTGGAGCAGATGGACAGCAGCCCGTGCACGTTTACGATCCCCGCTGTTCTGCAGCAGGAGCACTGACTGTCCCAGGCATTCGGCTGCCAGCAGCTGGTAACCGGCCCCCCGGGCCTGCTCGCTGGCAGCCATCAGCTGGTCAGCGTCCTTTCGGATAATGCCGTGGACATAGCTGTTCAGGCACGCCGCCTCGGCGCCCTCAAAGCCATCCGTCAATTCCATCAGTCGTGCCAGCTGACCCACGTCGCCGAGCCGGAGCGCCAATTCGCGGACGTCCTTCTCAGCGCTCAGCAGCCCGTCCCGCTGCCCATGGTCAGCGAGCTGACGCAGTTCCTGCACGCTCTCGGAGGCACCATACAACGCAGCCTGGGAAGCAGCCGAGTAGGCCCGTGCCAACAGATGAAAATGCAGCGATCCCTCGTAGGGCAGGTTACCCAGAGCCTCCGAATAACTGGCCACCAAATCCCGTCGACCGGCCAGCGAGGCTGCATAGGATGCCAGCCCGAGTGCGTAGGGCAGCAGTTGGTCCAGGTCCACTTCGCGCAAAGCCTCGATGGCGGTTGCGAGTTTGCGCAGTGCCAGCGGCATCTGGCCCTGCGCGAGTGCAACCAGTCCCTCGATCAGCTGCAGCGCCCCGCTGAAGTACAGCTCACTGCGCAGGCCTGAGCGGGTAAAGTCCGCGAGCACCTCCGCGACGTCACCGAACTTGCCGAGCCGGACCAGCGCGAAAGCGTGCCGAATGAGGACGTATTCGTAGTAGGGAAACCGGCTGTCCGTGTCGCCGGCGAGAACCTGCAGTGCCGCCGTCGTCGCCTGCACCGCCCCTTCCGGGCGTCCGGTGCAGGTGAGTAATTCGGCCAACAGCATCAGGGCCACCAAACGGGACTCGGCATCCGGCTCCCCCGCACCGGCCAGCTCACGAAGTTCGGCCTCGACGCCGGCGAACCGGCCCTGGAGCTGCAGTGACTGCAGCTCCATCAGCCGGCTGCCCCGCAGGTGCGCCCGCTGCGCCAGCATGGCCGGCTGGGCGAGTTCCATGGCCGTATCAGGATTGGAAGCGGCCTGAGAGGAAATGCGCACGGCGCTCTTCCGCCAGGTGTCGGCGATATCGATCAGGCCGGCGGGACGTCCACCCAGCCCCAGATGCACCCACGCGGTGAGCAGCGAGGCCGCCCGCACGGTGGCACCATCGGCGGCGGATTCGATGCAGTGCTCCAGCAGTGATGCCGCGCGTTTTAGGTCCCCTCGGTGGTAATGGGCGTGCGCCATTTCAATCTTGGCGGCGGTGCGATTGCCGCTGCTCTTGACCGCCTCCGCCGCACGGAGGGCAAAAGTTGGATCGAAATTCCTGTTGGCCGATCCGGCTGCCTGCAGCAGCTGCTGCTCGGGGACGGTCGCGCCGCAGTCCAGAGACCAGTTCACAAATCGCACCAGCGACTCCGGCGAAGGCTGCGGACCGTCCATGACCTCCAAAATCCGGGCCCGGATCCGGCGGCTGCGTGCCGCCGGAACCAATTGACGGACCACCTCGCCGAAAAGGGGGTAAGCCGAACGGACTAAACGCCGGGGTCCTTTGGAAATGCTGATCAGATTGTCTTCTTCCAGCGCGTCGATCTCCGCCTCGCCGGCGGCCTGGCAAAGCCAGCTCAGTGGCAGTGGCTCGGCGAGCGCCACTGTTTGCAGCACCTCCAGCTCAGCCGGAGTCCGGCGAAGCAGCTGTTCGCGGACCAAGTCCGTCAGATGCAGATCGGCCGTGGGATGGTAATTGCGCAGCAGCCAGACCTGGTTACGCTCCACCAGTTGGTCCAGTCGGCGCGCTTGGGCTATCAGCGCCAGCAGGAACAGCGGATTGCCGCCGGATACCTTGGCCAAGGCTGCGCTGGCGCTGGTCAGGACCTCACCGGCCAAAACCTGCTCGCACAGCTCGTGCGCCTGGCGCCCCGTTAAGGGCCCCAGATCGAAGCGGGACAGCAATCCGTCGCTCCACAGTGACAGGAATTCCGCCGGGGGCGCCGGCTTTGGCCTGGACAGAACCAGGAGCTTTGCCGCTCCCGTCACAGCCAGCTGCGCAATCACCCGGGCACTGTCCTCATCCAAATTATGCGCATCATCGATCACCAGCACGGCCTCGGAGCCGCTGGCCGCCAGCCGCTGCACCAGCGAACGCTGCACCTTGCTGAGCACGTCGGGAGGCGAGTCCACCTCTGCCCCGACTGTAGGGTCCAGGAAACGCGCCAGCGCGCCAAATCGGACCCGGACCAGCGCCGTGCTCGGCGAGATGCGGAACGGGCGCTGTTTGGGCCCCAAAGCGCCGAGCACGGCCTGGGCCAGCGCTGTCTTGCCAAATCCCGCATCGCCCACAACCACCACACCCAGGCGACCGGGATCCTTCAGCGCTGCCGCGATGGAAGCGACCAATGCGTCGTGCCCCACGAGCAGGCGAGAGTTCTGGCTGTTGTTCATCGATTCCCCGGAATCCCCTACGCGAAGGTGTTTTTGAGCTCGGCCCGGTTGGTGACCTGCAATTTTCCGTACACCTGGTACAGATGTCCCTCGACTGTCCGGACGGAGATGCTCATCTTGGCCGCGATCTCCCGATTACTGACGCCGGCTGCAGCCCAACTGGCCACTTCCTGTTCACGGGCGGTGAGGGCCTGTCCGTCTTCGCTGGATTGTTTTACTCCGCCGAGTCGCTGAACACTGCTGCGGATGCGTTGTTGGGCCGCCCGCATCACCCCACGGTCGGCGGCATCGGTGCCTATTTTTAGGGCAACCCGTGCCGCATCCCGGGCGAACAAGTCATCGCCCATGTCAGCGGCAGTCTCCGCGGCCTGCAACAACAATGTGGTGTCCTGTTTGAGGATTCCGGTGCCCAGGACTCCGCACAGCTGGGCAAACCGCCCCTGCACGGTCCCCGCCGCGGTGATCAGTCGTTGGGCGCCACCGGAGCAGCCCTGCCGAACGGCTGCGCACAGGAAGACGAGCTCGATGGAGGTTGCCCGAACCCGCCGCTCGTCATCCGCCAGGCTAAAGAGGCGAACAGTTGCCTTTTCCTTCGAGGCCAATTCTGCCGAGGCCAGGACCTGGAAGTAGGCGCAGGCGCTGCTGACGAGCCGGGATGTCGCATGGCCCGCAGAAAGTCCGGCGGAAGTCGACTTTCCTGCCAGGCCGGCACCCCCCGCTGAACTGCTTTTACCGCGGCCGAGAAGGCTGGTGACACCGGCCACGCTTGTGCTGCCACTGCTCAAAAAGTGCAGCGCCCGATCGTTCTCGCCCAGCAAGGCATAGGAATAAGCGACTGCGGCAGCGGCTACCTCCGACGCGCCACCGCCGTCGAGCTGCTTGAACTGGCACAAGGCGGGCAGCAGGTGCGTCAATGCCCGTTCGGCCCGTCCGCAATACGCATGCACCAGCCCATCCGTCAGTTCCCGAACCGTGGCGGACCGTGCGCCAGCCACCGTTCCGGACGGGATATCCGCCCCCGGCATGGCTACCCGTTGCTGGGCGGTGCCGGCGAAGAGGACATTCGAGATCGCCCAGTCCGCCGGTTCCCCACTGAGTGGGGCCATTCCGGCTTCGTTCAGCTGCGCGTCGATGACGCTGGCCAGCTTGCGTGCCTCCGACTGCCGCCCGGTCAGTGCCAAGGACCGGCACAGACCACTGCCCGCCTGCAAACGGTGCGCAGCCGTCGACCCCTGGGAATAAAGCCGCTGCAGATCCTCCGCGACTTCCCGGTACCGACCGTCGTGGATGGCAAGATCGGCACGAGCCAACGCCAGTTCCTCCCGCAGCTTCCCTAGTTCCTGTGTATCCTGCTCCGACCTCATTTCCGCTGCGCTGGCGTCCAGCCGCGCCTGCACCTCGTCCAGCGCGCTTCTCGGGTCCAAATCAGTGTCGGAACGCATCAGCATGCTCCGCAGCAGCATCACCTCGACCCACTGGTCCAAGGCAGCATCGCCGAAGTCCTCCGCCGCCAACAATGATCGTGCTTTGTCCGGTTTGCCGAGGGTCATGTAGGCTCGCGCCTCCTCGGCCTTGGCTTCCCGGCGCGCCTCCGGCTCCAGATAGGCCAGCAGCCGCAAAGCCTCCAGCGGGCGGCCCGCCCGGTTTGCCGACCCTGCAGCCGTCCTTGCATCCTGCTGAGACAGCTCAGCTCCGCAGTCGAGCGCCCATGAGGCCAGCGCCAACGAGGTGGTCAGCACCTCTTCCGAAGGAATGAGCGCACCGGTGACCAGGGCGTGAAGTTCCCGGCTTCGCCCGCTGGGTATACGCCGACGGATCACCTGGGCCATCAGCCGGTTGGACAGCCGGACCCATGCCGGCCCCGCAGCGGTAATCTGCAGGCTCCCGCGCTGCTCCAACGAGTCGATCGCAGCCGCATCGCTGACCAGCATCAGGTCATCCAGCGCCATACCTCCGGTCAGCGCGAGAATGTCCATCACCTGCCGCTCCGGTGCCGATAAGGACTTCAGGCTGGTCAGCACGGTGCTCACCGTGCTGGTGTCATACTGGAACGATTTGCCCGCGAGGACCCAGACGCCATCCTGCCGGATCACCGTTTGAGTCTCGATCTGTTCGGCCAGGATCATTTCCAGGAAGCGGGGATTTCCGCCGCTGGCGTCCCACAATGCCTCACCCGCGGCACGGGAGACGTCCGCGCCGAGGGAGTTCCGCAGCCAGGCGGTGGTTTCACGCTGGTTGAACGGCCCCACGTCGATGCGCTGGACCAGGTCATCCTTCCACAGCGCGATCAGCTCTCCAGGTGCCTTGGGCAGATCATCACAGACGGCCAGCAGCCGAACCGAGCCGTTAGCGGCCAACTGGGTAACAACCAGGGCGGAGAGTTCATCCAGGTCCTGGACGTTGTCCACGAACAGGATCACCCGGCGATCCTTGGCACGCTGGGCCAGATACCGGCCCAAGCTGCGGACCACGTTCATAGGGTGATCGACGACGGCGTCGTCGAGTTCATTCAGCAGTGACCTCAGCGCTCCGTACGGCATGGTCGAGGCGATGGAGCTGCCTTGGGCCTGCAATACCAGGGAGTCTTCGCGAAGCTGCTCGATGGCCTTTCGGGCGAGGAACGATTTACCGGTTCCGTGATCCCCCACCAGCACCGCACCGCAGCCGGCCCGGTCCCGCAGGATATCCAGCAATTCAGCTACGGTTTCCTGCCGACAGTACGGATAAGATTCCGTTTCGGCGCTGGAAGTCCGGGAGGGGATTTCGGTTTTGGCTGCGTTGCCCGTGGCTACAGCATCGAGTTGCAACATGATTGAGACCTTCATATTCACTTGGGGTTGTTATGAACTACCCCAAACCTACGAATTCCTGCCGCCGACGGCACGAGTGGACGGTACGCGAATTGAATCGGCCGCTGTGCACAGTGGACACAGGAAGTACTCAGTTTCGAATCGCGCGGTACCCGGAGACCACTTGTTCGTCGGTCCATCGGGGACGATGCGCGTAGGTACCGCGGCCAGGACTACTTGGAGGCCCTCGCGAAGACCGAAGTTACCGGATTTACTCGTCCGCTGCCCGGGCGAGTACAGGTAGTCCCCCAGAGTGGTAACAGCAGCGTAATTTTCCTCGTCCGCCGTCGACCAGTGCATCGAGTGAGCGGTTGGCGCGCGCTGCGGGACTGTATCGAGCACCTGGTGCTCACTGGATGTCCGCTGCGTTAGGCTGCGGTTGGTGGCGGGCCCGCGACTCAGAGACTGGCGACCTTGTCCAGTTCGTCCCGGCCGCCAATACCGAGCTTGGAATAACAGCGGTATAAGTGACCTTCGACAGTACGCACGGAAATGTGCAGCTGGTCCGCGATCTGCCGGTCGGTGAGCCCTTCGGCGGCGAGGACAATAACGGCGTGCTCGCGCTGCGTCAGCACGGGCTTGGGAACGGGAGCCGGCGCCGCCTGGCGGACCAGTCCCAGAGCGCTGTGACAGGCAGCCAGGCCGCCCCGGGCAGCCGCCGCACCGTCCCAATCCTTTGCCCGGCCGAAGAGGTCCAGGGCGGCGGCATAGGCGCTTGACGCCAGCTGCACCGCGTCGGCCTCCATCAGCTGCGTACCGGCGTCGAAGAGCGCCTGGCCCGTCCCCTGCCGCAGGGCTGTCCCATATGCTGCCAGAGCCTGCGCCCATGGTCCTTCAACGGCAGCTGCCACCTCGCAGAACCGATCCAGCCGGGTCGTGTCGCCTAGACTAAGGCACAGCTGGAGGGCATGCAGTTCGAGCAGTTTGGCGCCGGTTTCCGCGGCGGAATCCGCGCTGCGGAGCAGCCGCGCGATTCCTCTCCCGTCCCGGACCAGCAGTTCCTCCCCGGCGTCAAAGAAGCCTTGGGCATGAACCGTAGCCAGGTACATCCCCACGTTGTGCACTTCGGAATAGTCCGTGGACAGGCGCTGCGCTTCTTCCAATAATCCCTGGGAAGCAGCGGCATAAAAGGCCATCGCGGCGGCGAGCCCAAAGAGCTGCTGCGGATCGCTGATCCGCAGAGCTTCCAGCCCGGGCAGCAGCACCCGAAGGGCATCCGTCATTTTCCCCTGCCGGATGGCAATGAATCCAAGGGCCACATGGGTGCCGCCGCCAAAGGACGCCAGGGCCAGCACGGGTGAGCTGGCGTAGCGGTCCACCAGCCGCTGCGCCGTTTCCCATTCGCCGGAACTCAGGATCGCGCTCAGGCATCTGATCAACACAAACTCGGGCAGGAAAAATACTTCATCCGGGCGCGGATGCAGATGGGCGATCGCGTCCAGGGCCAGCTTCGCTCCGCTGGCCGGTTTACCTATGGCGCAGAGCTGTTCCGCCGCGACCGACAACGCGAACGCCTGTGATCTGTTGCAGTGCGTCGACGCCGCGGCCGCGGCCGACCGCTCCAGCACACCGGGCAGAACCTCTTCCATTGCTGCGTAGTTTCCAGAGAGAGAAAACATCATCAGCTCGATCAGTGAGGCACGTTCCTGGGTGGCTGCCAGTATCCCTGCGGCGTCCTTCGGCGTCTGCTGCGCCAACTGCCGTCCGGCGGAGCGCAGCAGTTCAGCGTCCTGCGCCATGCGTTCCAGCGGATGTCCCAGTGCCGCCCGTGTGGCCGGCCACAGCAGGCTGCCGATCAGGAGCTGCGTCAGGTCACTCCCAGCGGTAAAGTCCGGCTCCAGGAGGGCGGCCGCCCTGTCGTAATGGCCACTGTTGAAGTGCGAGCGTGCGGTGACAGCCCGTGCCATCATCTGCAGGTCCGGCTCCCGAATGGCGGAGGCTATCCGCAATGCCAGCTGATTCTGGAACAGCTTGCAGGCCAGGAAGGCAGCCCGGAGCAACTGCTGGTCCGGAACAGGCGAGCCGCAGTCCAGCGACCACGTCACCATCCGCAGCAGTGCTTCGGCGTTGTCCGTCTGGACATCCATCCGATCAATGAATCGCTGCCGCAACTGCAAGCTGCGTGCCGCCGGGACCATCCGGCGCAGCACCTCCCCGTAGACGGGATTTTGCAGCCGGAGGGTTGGCCGGAGCTCCGCGCTGGCGGCAATAAACCGGTGGTCAAGCAACTCTTGGACCGCGTAGACGCTGACGAGTTGTTCCACCAGCGACCTGCTGGCCGGTTCGGCCAAGGCCACCAGATTCAATGCCTCACGGCTGGCCGCGGACATCCGGGACAGCTGCAGCCTAACCACGTCGACCAGTTCCATGCTGCGCTGTGGAGGGGGACCGGTGATGAGCCAGACGCCATGACGCTCCACCAGAATGACGGACCGCTGCGCCTCGCGCACCAGCACCTTGAGCAGCAGCGGATTTCCAGCAGACTCTGTCCAGAAATGCCAGCTGGTGCTCGAAAGAACTTCTCCGCCCAGCAGGGCAACACACAGTTCGTGGCCCTGCGGGCGGGTCAGCGGCGTGAGATCGAACCTTTCGGCTGCGCCGTCATGCCACAGCTGCAGCAGCGGAGCCGGAATCCCGGGATGAGGTTTACTCGAAGCCACCACCTTGGCCCAGCCCGCATGCACCAGTTCGGCAATTAGTGTTGCGGACGCATCATCCAAGGCGTGCGCATCGTCAATGACCAGGACCACCGAACCCGGGTGTACGGAACGTTGTTCGATCTGCGCCCAAATGGTCCGCAGCACGGCGACCGGGGAAGTGATGTCCTCGACCGAAACAGCGGACAGGTACGGGGCCAGCACCCCGTACGGGACCCCGGACAGCGCAGGACTGCCATGGATCGGCATCACCGACATGTCTGGCGAGATTTCACTGCTGACCTGGGCCAACAGGGTGGAAGCTCCCAGCCCCGTGTCGCCAACGATGAACACGGCGCGGCAGCCCTGCAACATGATCGCGGTACTAACGTCTACCAGGATGCCGCCCGGATCCACCCAGGAATCCGGGGTCGGCACGACTGATCCGAGGCTTATGTGCGGAATACTCGGAGGCTGCTCTCGGACGAAATCATTCACTTGCGCAAGATTTCTTCTATTTCGCTGCGCGCGGAGATCCCGAGCTTAGTGAAGATCTGGTACAGGTGTCCTTCAACCGTGCGCACAGATACTTCCAGTCGAGCGGCAATGTCCCTGTTGCGCAGTCCCCGGCAGGCCATTTCGGCGACCTGGAGTTCGCGTTCGGTCAGGTCCGTACCCTCGCTGTGAGGGGTCACGGGCAGTACCGGAAGGGCCTCCACCAGCCGGTCAAGCCGGTGTTGTGCCGCCCGGGCGGAAAAAGCATCACCAGACTCGCGCGCATAGTCGATTGCCAGCGCCACGCAACGGGCTTCCACTGCGTCCAGGGCCAGGCCCCGGGACATTCCCGCTGCGCTGATCAGCGATTTAGCATCTTTGCTGCGGCTTCCCCTGGCCACCAAACGGTTCAGTTCGGACATCGGTCCCTGGCGCCGCGCGGAGATCTCCTCCAGCAGCAGATACTCCTGCTCACTGCCGTGAATGGTCGCACCAAAAAGACTGGTTCCGGCCGCGGTGTATCTTCCGTTGGCGGCATCGTGTTCAGCCATCTGGATCAGCTTGGTCCGGGCGCCGGGATCCCCCAGCCAGCGGCGCGCCATCAGTTCGCAAAAGGTCGCCATCGACGCAGCGCACCACGCCGTCGGGGCCTTGCGGGCGGCGATCTGCGAAAGATAATTCCGCGCTTCGGCCGCGTCCCCCACCTGCGCATAGGCAAAGGCGAGCGCCGAATAAGCGAGCGCCTCAGAGTTGAAGCTGCTCCGGACCTCCAATTGCGCTACGGCCGCCAACAACGGACCAAGCGCCAAGTCCCCGCGGCCGGCATAGGTGTACGCGACACCAAGAGCCAACTCCCAGGCCCCGCCACCATACGGCATGTTCTGTGGAAAACGCTCCTGCGCGTCGGTGAGCATTGCTACGCAGTCCTGCCATTGCCCGGTCAGCAGCAGGGCGGCAAAGAGTCCCTCCCCCTGCTGGCTGCGCAACTTGGGAACGATACCGGAGCGCTGCATCTCGCCGGTCAATTCCGCAGCCAGCTCCAGCGCATCCAGCTCCCGGCCGGTCATGGCCCAGCCGAGGACAAGCAGGCAGCCACAGTTCAGCCGGTACTCCAGATCACCCTCGCCGCGGTATCCGGATTCCAGCGCCTGCGAGACGGCCGCGTAGTCGCCCTGGTGAGTCAACATCTCGTACTCTGCCAGCATGATCAGGTCCAGAGCCCGTGCAGTCTCCACTGTCCGACCGGGGGCTGCCGCGTCGATTTCCGACCTGGTTGCCACCTCGGCGCGTGCCTGCACCAGTAGTTCGGGAATGCGGCGCCGGCCGCCTGGGATCCACAGCAGGGCCGAGCAGCGGACCAGAACATGGCGGGCGTATTCCGTCAGCGGAAGCCGCTCTAAAGTCTCAGCGCGGATGTCACCGAGGGCGTTTGCCGCTGCCTCATAGTCGGCCAGGATCATGTGGGCGGCGGCCCGCTGCTCCGCGGCCGCAACCCATTGAGCGTCCTCCGGCCTAATTTCATCAGCACATTTCAGTGCAAATATCGGGTCAGAGAATTGGACCGCAGCCCTGGCGGCCGCCAAGGCGATCCCCGGAGCCAGCGGGGCCTGACAATCCAAAGTCCACGCTGCATAGCTGAGGAGCTCTTCAATGCTCATCTGTTCCGGTGCATGCGAGATAACCTCGGCCACCCGGCGGTGAAGTTCCCGGCGCCGCTCAAGATCGAGCCAGTCGCGAACGACATCGCCCACGTATTTGTCCCGAAGTGAAACCCAGCGCCGCTCGCTCTCATCAACCTCCAGGTAAGCCGCCTCTTCCATCTCGGCGACGATGGAGGCATCCGTCAGCTGGACCAGAACGGACAGCGGCAGCCGCCTGGTCAGGGCGAGGTATTCGATGACCACCTGGGCCTGAGGGCTCTCGCGGCTCAGTCTGGAACGAACCAAGTCACTCAACGCCCCGACGGAACCCAGCGCTACCTCGGAGTTCATGGTCCAGACCGAACGGCGGCGGTGCAGTGATCCTGAACGCAGCTGTTCGCTGACAATGGCATGGAGGACCAGCGGATTTCCTCCGCTGCTGGCGTGGAAGGTAGTCACCACGCTGGCCGTCACTGGGCCACGCAGTACCCCCTCCAGCAGATGCACCACCTCTTGCCGCGAGAAGTTCTCCAACCGGAGGTACTCCAACTGACCGTCCTTGATCAGCCAGTGGAAGTCTTCGGGCAGATCAGTGATGTCGCGGGACAGAACCAGTATCCGGCAGGTTCCGGTCAGCAGCAGATGCATGATCACAGCCACGCTCATCTGGTCCAGGGTGGTCGGATCATCCAGGACCAACAGTGCCGGCTGGCCGGCCGCTTCGGCGCGGATCAGCGACTCTACGCCGTGAATGATGGCGGTAGGGGATGCCATCGATTGCGCCGGAAGTTTAGCGAGCAGGAAGGCGAGCTGGCCATAGGGAGCTATCGAACCGAGCATCGGACTGCGCAGATGCAGGATGTAGGTTTCGGCCCGGAGCTCGTCGGTCACGGACTGGGCCAACGTCGTTTTGCCGACGCCTTCGGCCCCGGTGGTTGCCACGCCGCGGAAGGCGGGATTCTTCAGCGCCGCTACGACGGACAATACGGTATCCCGGCGCACCACAGCCGACCACTCACGCCGCTCAGCCGCTCCCATGCTTTGCCGTGCGCGGGGGTGAAAGCGCATATCCGACTCAGCGGATAATTCTTCCGTCACGCTCACTCCCCCCGGACATGCAGCTTGAGACCCTATCGGGACGCCCCGACAGACCGTTTCACTTAATCTCTGGGCAAGCGTTCTCCTCAGATGGCGTAATCATACGGTCTAAAGCCGGCCCGACGCCAGCATCGGAGGGTGACGGCGGGTAATGTTCGGGCTTACTTTGCCGGGTGGAATTTTTGCT
Organism: Paenarthrobacter sp. Z7-10; assembly: GCF_026932795.1. Lineage (GTDB taxonomy): Bacteria > Actinomycetota > Actinomycetes > Actinomycetales > Micrococcaceae > Arthrobacter_M. Next base: position 63,399 of record NZ_JADPVH010000017.1, read on the forward strand.
GGGCGTCGATCAGACCCGCAGTGATCAGCAGTTCGGTGGCATCCGCTGCTTCATCTATCAGTAAGGGCAGCTCCCTGCGCTCCACCGAAGTGAAGTCCTTGAGCACGTGGGAAGCCGCATCGGCGCGGCCGGGCGGCCTTCCAACGCCTACCCGAACCCGGTAATAATCCTTTGTGCCCAAGGTCCGCGATATATCGCGGAGACCGTTGTGACCGCCTTCACCGCCGCCAACCTTCAGCCTGATCGTGTTGAAGTCGATGTCGATCTCGTCATGGATGGCAATGGTGTTCGCGGCAGGGATGTCGAAGAACTTTCCCAGCGCGGCAGCCGGGCCGCCCGAGAGATTCATGAACGTCAGTGGTTTGGCCAGCACCAGCTTTGGGCCACCTATCCCCAACCGTCCTTCGGCCACCAGTGCGCGGGACTTGTGGGTGCGAAACGTCACGCCCATCCGCCGGGCCAGCTCCTCGACGACCATGTGGCCAATATTGTGCCTGTTACGACTGTAGTCGGGCCCGGGATTCCCGAGCCCGACTACCAGCCAGGTGCTACTCATATGTTCGATTCTACCAAGCTGCGGGGTGTGCCAGGGGCACCGCTCACCCGCAGCGGGCCAGCACTACTCGGCGGCGGGGGCAGCCGGGGTGGTTGTGGTAACTGCTTCATCTTCGACACCGAGGTCCTGCACGGTCGGCTCGGAAATGTTGACAATCAACATTTCCGGATCGGTCAGCAGCGTGGAACCCTTGGGCAGCACGAGGTCTGCAGCGTGGACATGCTCGCCCACCTTGCGGCCCTCAATGCTGAATTCGACGTGTGCCGGGATGTGGGTGGCCTCGGACTCGATGCTGATCGTGACTTCCTCCTGGTTGGAGACAGCGCCCGGCGCAACTTCGCCATGAAGCACAACGGGAACGTCAACGATGACCTTCTCGCCACTGCGCACTGTCAACAGGTCAATGTGCTCGATGATCTGCAGCAGCGGGTCGCGCTGGATGTCTTTAACGAGGGCCAAGTGAACTTCGCCCTCAATGTCCAGGGTCAGCAGGGCGTTCGCGTGGCGGGCCGCACGGGTGGTTTCGCGCTCAGGGAGGGAAATGTGGAGAGCCTCGGCCCCGTGGCCGTAGATTACCGCGGGGATCAGGTTCGCGCGGCGGGCACGGCGCGCGGCACCCTTGCCAAACTCGGTGCGCATCTGTGCTGCAAGCTTCTGCTCAGCCATGGGAAACTCCTTCATTGTTCGTTGATCAGCAAGGACTAATGGTCTAGAACTTGCCTGGCGCATTTAACGCGAAGGAGGTTCAGACCGAGTCGATCACGGAGTAGGCGTAATTGTGCGCCTTCTCCCTCGCCAAGGTACCGGGACAGTCTACCAGTCCGGGTGGGAAGGCTGTCACTGGAGGGTTATGCGCATTGAGCCGGCGACCGGGTGCGCAGCTTGAATTCTAGGGGTTGTTGCAACACCCGGGTTTAGCTGGCTCTTAGTAGATCACGTAGTTGTTCGGCTGGGGTATTCCAGCCCAGTGTTTTGCGGGGGCGGGCGTTGAGTTCCTGGGCGACGTGTTCGAGGTCTTCGGG
>NZ_JADPVH010000018.1:0-18359 GCF_026932795.1 Paenarthrobacter sp. Z7-10
ATGAAGGTTTGGAGCATCTGGCGCAGCAGATCCGGGGAGGCCTGCTCGAGCTGCTCGGACAGGAAACGGGTCGGATCGATAGAATAAGGTGCGGTCATCGCGGAGTTCTCCTTCAGGAAAGACATTGGACTGTCATTTCCAAGGATCACGCGGTGACCGCCTCTACGCTATCGCAACACGCCCATCAGGGCCGGTTACACCACGGTAGTGGACGCTACCCAATAAACGGCCCCGTCAGAGAGAGTGCGCGTGGACATCTCAGCTGTGGCCCTACCGTCAGGTGCTCGCCGGAACCGGCTCGGACCGAATCCGGGTCCGGGTCCGCCCGAAGGGGCCCATCCGCGTGCCAGCGCGTTGGCCCGTATGTGCGGGCTCAGGAAAACGACGCCGACTCCTTCGCCGCAGCGGACTTCGATGAGGCTCACGCCCACCACTGTGCGCTACGGCACCGGATAACGGGCGGGCTGTCAGCCCCGAAGCGGATGCGCCACGCCCCGATCGCCCAAGGATTATGGCCCACTGCACGGCCGCCGGGCCCGCGTACTGACAACCACCGGTGGGAGGGAGCAGAAGACGAAGACGAAGACGACGGTGAGTGCGCTCTCCGGCAGTGGATCCAGGGCCTCCACCCCGCTTGGCCCCTCCGCGTCACCTGAGGTTATCCATTCCCTCGTCCGTTCCGCGGTTCCGGGCGATGGCGGAGAATTCCCTCGGGCCGCCGATCCATTCGGCATCGTTCCTTTTTTGGTGACGCCCCCGCCCTCCGGCCTTTCCGGCCACTACCGGACAGCACCAGCCATGGCGCCCCCGCTTTTACAGCCCCTTGGCATCTGTGCTGGAGATGGGCCTTACCGTACGCATCCAACGTACGGTAAGGCCAGGTTAGCGATAAGTTACTAGCCTCTATAGTATTTATAGGATGGAGTGCCGTACCGATTGAGGATCCGGATCACAGGCAAACGACGTTCGAGGAGTCAGTTCATGATGAGTAACCTCCACCTCCCGCGCCGGCGAGGTGGCCCCCCATGTTGGAGGTACGATCACAACATCGGTGCCAGCCGGACAAGTTTCACCCGGCTCACGTAGTGTCACAACTGATCCGAGGCGCCATACCGGCAGGGATCCTTGCCTTCACCTTTGGGGCCGCACTGGCGGCATTGAACTACGGCGGTGTGAGCTTCGAAGCGGCGCGTGGATCCGATGCGATGGTCCTATGGGTACTGCCCTTGGCCAAGTTACTCTTCAACATTTCTGCGGCGGGCACCGTCGGAACATTGATTTTAATCTGTTTCGCGCTGAGCCCGGGCACGCGGGAGTACCGTAGAGCACTTAATTTCGCTGCGGCGTGGGCGGCGGTTTGGACCGTCACCTCGGCGGCTTCGGCCGTCCTGTCATATATTGACGCCGCCCCTGGAGTGCTTGACTTCGGAAACGCCTTCGGCCCCCAGTTTCCTCTCTTCCTCACCACTATCGGACTGGGGCAAACGTGGTCCGTGACTACGCTGATCGCGGCAACTGTTGCCCTTGGGTGCTTAATTGTCGGAAATATCGGCGCAGTGGCCATGGTGGGTGTGCTGGCGGCCGTGGGCATGGTGCCCCTGACACTTAACAGTCATCCGAACTACGGGGCCAACCATGAACCGGGAATGGCGGCGTTGGGCCTGCATATCATCTCCGCCGCCGTGTGGCTGGGCGGCATGATGGCGCTCGTGGCAGTGCGTCCCTTCCTGAGAGCCGACCGGCTCGTCCCGGTAGTGAGACGCTATTCAACCCTTGCCTTGATCTGCTACATCGTTCTTGCCGCGTCCGGTTACCTCAAAGCAACGATAAGCATCGGCAGCTTCGAGAACCTCTGGTCCCCCTATGGAGTTCTGGTCCTGGCCAAGGGGGCTGCCCTCCTCGTCCTGGGCGCAGCCGGTTTCCTACAACGCCGCTGGATCGTCAGGGCAATGGAGTCCCGTGGAGTGGGAAGCATCAAATACTTTTGGGGGCTCGTCGCGGGGGAACTGGCCTTCCTGGGCATAGCATCAGGGATCGCCGCCGCACTTGCCCGCGTCGATGATCCAAATGGTAACGTCCCGAGCGCCTATGCGACTCTGGCAGAGAATATGGTCGATCATCGGTTACCCGCCTACCCGACCCTCTGGCACTATCTACTGGAAACGCGGTTCGATCCGATTTGGGTACTGCTGTGCTGCGTCGGTATCTTCGCCTATGTGGCAGGCGTGCGACGTCTGCATCGGCGTGGTCAACGGTGGCCCCCGCACCGAACCGTATCTTGGCTCGTAGGTGCCCTGGCCCTGCTCTATATCAGCAACGGCGGCGTCAACGCCTACCGTGGGTTCCTTTTCAGCGCACATGCCATCACCCAAATGGCACTGCTTACGATCATTCCGCTGCTTCTGGTTGCAGGTGCTCCGGTGGCTTTGGCGGGACGGGCCATCAGGGCCCGCGGTGACGGAAGCCGCGGTGGCCGGGAATGGATAAGGGTGATCGCCCGTTCACGCCTCGTCGTCGTCGCCACCGCCCCACTCGCTGCCACAGGAGTGCTCCTGGCCTCGCTGCTGATCTTTTATTACCCACCTGTGCTGCGGTGGAGCATTAGCAATCAAATCGGTCATCAGTGGATGATGGTCCACCTCCTTCTGGCGGGCTCACTTTTCGTGACATCAGTCATTCGAGGGCACTCACCTTTCTCCAGACCATCCGCAGGGCCCCTTATTGCGGTCGGAGTGGTTTTAGTGGGCTTTGCGGTTTTGGGAATCGCGCTTGCGGCCGGCACGGATCTCCTGCAACCGCAGTGGTACGGCGCCATGGGCCGGCCGTGGGGAATGGATCCTCTCCACGACCAGCAAGCCGGCGGCACGGTCGTGGTGATCATCGCCGTCCTGCAGACGGCCGGACTTGCGATTATGATCGCACGCACCCGTTGCCTCCGTCCTTCACACCTGACACCGTCGACCGGGACCGAAGATCAGGTTCCCAGCACCAGTGGGGGCGCCCGCCAGGACCACGAGCCCGTGGGCGACGGCTCAGATTCCTGCGCCCGGCTCGACGGGGACGCACCAAAGAATTCTTCCAGCCCATCCGAAGCCCACTGATGGGACAGCAAAAGTGATTAAGGAGCAAAAAGTATGGACGTGATCGTCATTGACACCCCCCAACTCGGGGACCGAAGCTACCTCGTGCACGACGGCGAGGCAGCCATCATCATCGACCCGCAGCGGGACATCGACCGGGTGGAGAAGGCCGCCGCCGAGGCAGGCGTGCGGATCACGCACGTTGCCGAGACCCACATGCATAACGACTACGTCACTGGAGGCCTGGAACTGGCGCTGAGCCACGGCGCGGCCTACCTGGTCAACGCCGCCGATCCGGTGACGTTTGAGCACCAGCCCATAGCCGACGGCGAGAGCGTCGCCGTCGGAAAAATGCTTGTGAAGGCCGTCGCAACTCCCGGACATACCCACACGCACCTCTCCTACATCGTCACCTCCGAGGCCGGGCACCAGGCGGTGTTCTCCGGCGGCAGTCTGCTCTACGGCTCGGTGGGGCGCACAGACCTGGTCAGTACCGACGACACCGTCAAATTGACGCACGACCAGTACGCCTCCGTGCGCCGCCTGGTCCAGGCGGCCGGCCATGAGGCCCAGCTTTACCCGACCCACGGCTTCGGATCCTTCTGCTCCTCCGGCCCGTCAACCGGCGCCGGCTCCTCGACCGTGGGCGAGCAGCTGCAGTCCAATCACGCCCTGACCGATCCTGACGAAGAACACTTCGTTGAGGAACTGATCGCCAACCTCAGCGCCTACCCGTCGTACTACGCCCACATGGGCGCGGCCAACACCTTCGGACCCGGGCCGGCGGACCTATCCGTACCGGATTCCCTCGAGGCCGCCGAGCTTTCCCGCCGCCTCGCGGAAGGGGAGTGGGTCGTAGACCTGCGCAACCGTGTGGCGTTTGCCAGTAACCACCTGCAGGGCACCGTGAGCTTCGAATATGGCGACGGTTCCAGCTTTACGGCTTTTCTGGGGTGGGTCCTGCCCTGGGATAAGCAGCTGACGCTGGTCGGTGCCCACCAAGACGTCAAAAACGCCATCCGGGATCTTTCCCGCATTGGCATCGATTCCCCGGACGCCGCCATCGGAAACGAACCGGCCCAGCTCGCCCCCGGCACACCTGCGGTCCACTACCGACGCGTGGGTTGGGAAGACGTTCCACGCGAACGTACGGAAGGGGAAACCCTCCTCGATGTGCGCCGCACGGACGAATACCGAGCCTTGCACATCACCGGAGCTGTGAACATCCCGCTGCACGAACTGCTCACCCGAATGCACGAAGTGCCTGCCGGAATAATCTGGGTGCACTGCGCCTCCGGCTACCGCTCGGGAGTGGCAGCGAGCCTCCTTCAGCGAGCCGACCGGAACCCCGTACACATCGATGCCATGTTCGGCGACGCCGCAGACGCGGGGATGGAAATAAAACGAATGGGAGTACATGATGAACATTCCTAAACGGCATTTGGCCATGCTGACAGCTGCCTTGATTTTGCTGTCCGGCTGCGCCGCCTCTGCGGCTGACTCAGCCTCGCAGCGCTCCCCTGCACCGGGAGCAGCATCTCTATCCCCAAGCGCATCCGCGCCCGAAACGTCCGTATCTCCCAGCCCGTCCTCCGATAGCCCGTCAGCCAGCATTAAGGCTGCCAAAAGTCCGGCCGTCGGTGAGCCCACGGACGCCACCAAAATGGTGTGCGGCCAGGAAACGCAGGACAACGTCGCCAAAATCCTGGCCCTCCAGGACAAGCCAAAGCCCGTCAGCAGCTGGATGAACCAGCTGTACACCTGCACCTATGCCCTTGCCGATGGCCCCCTGGTACTCACCGTGAAGGAATCGGCAAATCCTGCGGCCGCGAAAAAGTATTTCGATGCCCTCCTGACCAAGATTTCCAGCAGCAGTCCCATCGGGGGGGCTCGCCAACCTGGGGCTTCCGGCCTTTGAAACCTCGGACGGAACCGTGGCCTTCGTCAAGGACAGCATGACCCTCCACGTGGACGCCTCCAAGCTGCCAGCGGAGATCGGACCCGACGCACTCTCACCGAACGGGCTGGCGTACGAAGTCGCTACCGCCGTACTGGCCTGCTGGCAAGGCAAATAATCTGACACCCTCCAGCCCAAGTCCCCGCACCCGGCCACAAAAAAAGGTACCCAAGCCTTACGGCAATGATGATGGTCTTGAAAAAGTGGTGTGACCCCTAAGCCTGATCCGCGACCCCTCGGCGGGGCAGTCTCCTACCTCGTTCTCTTCGTATGTTTGAAGAACGGCGGAAAATCCCAGATGGCAGGCGGACTCATGCGCCACCTCGCGGGGGATGCCGTCACCGTCTACACCGCTGGCACCAAACCCGGTACATCCCTGAACGCCCAGTCCGTGGATTCCCTGGCGGAGCTGAGGATCGACATCAGCGGCGAACACACCAAACCCATCACCACCGACATGCTCGCCAACGTCAACCTGATCATCACTCTCGGCAGCGAGGCGGTTGTGGACCCGATACCGGGGATTGAGATCCACAACTGGGACACCGACGAACCCTCCCTGCGCGGCATCGACGGGATGGAAGGGATGCGCCTGGTCCGCGACGATATCAAGAACCAGGTGCTGGCCCTGGTAAAGGAACTTAGCATCGACACAGTCCCATGACCCCGGACCGTCCCCTTCATATGTGCTCCCGGTTGTGACTGTTAGCTAGGATTGGCGGTTAATCTCGGTTTCGGACGGCGGTTTGTAGAAGTATCCGGAACGTTGAGCCAGGTAGCGGCGAGGGTGGTCGGCTATCGTCTCATCTTCTCGGGGGATACCGTTTGGAGTCCCCTCCAGCCTGTCAATGCGGCAGCAAACAAGAGGGCTGCTCCGATGTAGAAAACTGCCCTAATACCGAACAGGTCTGCGGCGAGGCCGCCTAGGAGCAGGGAGATTAGCCTTCCGGATTGCCAGAGCATGTCAAAGGTGGCGAAAATCCGTCCCCGCAGTTTCTCGGGGACTTCTGCTTGAAGGAGGGAGTTGAACGTGACCGCCCCGGTGGATGTGCCTAGCCCGTACACGACTAGGGCAGTCATCGCCGAAATCAGCCCGGTGACGGTGGCTAGGACGGCATCAATGAGCCCGCGTAGCACGAAGGGCCCAAGAACGAATTCCGGTCGTCGTGGGTTATCAGTAATTTTGGATAGCGCTAGCGGTCCAAGTGCGGCTCCTACACCGATTGCACCGAGGAGCAGCCCGAAATCTTGTTCCTCGAGTTGGAGGTGGTCTTGTGCTAGGACGACGAGGAGCGCGCCGGTCGCGCCGGCTGAGAGTGCGGCCAGGAATTGAGTCGCTGCCAAGGCCCGAAGCATCTTGTGGCCCGCGAGTTCGGCGAGGCCTTCGCGGGCGTCCCCGGTACCAGGAAGAACGTTTCGCGCTTGCAGGTTGGGTCGGTAGTTTCAAGCGCAGGAGTACCGCCGCTGAGACGAGATAGCTCGCGGCGTTGATCCAGAACGCCCACTCATATCCGAACCTTACGGCGACGACTCCGGCCAAGGGTGCGAGAACAATTTGTGAGACGACGGCCGCGGTCCAGATCCCGCTGTTAGCAGCGACCAGTTCGCGTTCTTTCACGATGGAGGGCAACACGGATTGTGCTGCAGGGTTGAAGAATACCGCTGCCGCGGACAGGCCGACGGCTGCGAGGTAGACGTTGATGATATTGGTGTCAACGAACGGCAGTGCGAAAGCCAGGGCAGCTCTGACGAGATCGGCGGTGATCATCACTTTTACCCGTGGCAGCCGGTCCACCAGCGTCCCGGCCAGGGGGGCCAGAAGGAGGACCGGGATGATTTCAGCGATCACCACCCCAGAAACCCCTAACCCGGAGCCGGTCAGGGAGTAGACCAGCAGGACCAGGGCAACGGTGTTGAAGGCATCCCCCCCATTGCGAGATGGTCCGTGCCGTCCATAAGATCCGGTACGGCTTTTGTTTCAGCAAGGATGTGAGTGAAGTCCGGGTAGGCATGGTCCGATTTTTCCAGGTCAGTGGTGTTGGCAGTCCTGGCCTTTACGCCACAACCTTCCACCCGGCTGTAATATTCGGGTGGGAGGAATGATGAGAATTGGTGAAGTTGCCCAGGCGGCGGGCGTAAATCCGAAAACGATTCGGTACTACGAATCCATTGGAGTTCTCCCGGAGCCTGCCCGGACGGGTTCAGGGTATCGGGATTACGATAAGTCGTTCCCCGACCGGCTAACGTTCATCCGCACCGCCCAGCGGTTGGGCGTCACCCTGGATGAGATCAGGGAAATCCTCTCGTTTAGGGAACGGGGAGAGACACCCTGCGCGTATGTGCGTGATGTTCTTGATGCACAGCTGGAAGGGATCGGCCGACGTATACAAGAACTCGAACTGCTGCGTGAGCAACTAACAGAGATTGCATCCGAGGCAGATAGGCTTCCACCAGCGACCGCCAACGGCATCTGCCAGCTCATTGAACATGTCCGTCAGACCCGAACGGCGCTGCCTAACCAGCCATTTGGCGGCAGGCCTTAGCGGTCGCGCGGCACGCGTCGGCGCATTCATCCATGCCGGTGCGTTCGCATTCTTCGGCACACCGGTCGCACGCTTCAGCGCAGAGCCTGCAGATTTCCGCTGTCAGATCGCTGCCCCGGGCCAGGAGGGAAATGCAGGTTCTGCAGATTTCAGCACAGTCGGAGCAGAGCGCGATGCACTTAGCCAGGTCCTTATCGCCCCCTGATTCGCGCAGTCCTGGGCGCACGCGCCGCATTTCGCCACGCAGTCGCCCAGGATCTCGATGATCTGCTTGGTCTGATTTTCAATCAAAGACACAGTGAACCTTTCGTTGGTTTCTTCCTTCAGGTCTTTTCAGCCTGAACCTTCCCGTCGCTGGAAGGTCAACCCACCACACGGCGTTCGCCGACAGGCGGTATCTGCTCGGTCATGCCGCCTGGTGACAACACGCACAGGACAACAAACAAAATGGCCTACTGGTCTTGTTGCATATTCGACCGGTTCTGAGACGACCCGGCACCAGGCGCCGCACCGACACCAATCCGTCCACAACCCATCTCACAACAGGTCGGCGAATACCGGTGTTGTGAGATGGGTTGTGCGACAGTAGAAGAATGGCGACCCAACATTTCGATCTCATCGGCTACACCCGCGTCTCCACCAACGGACAAGACGCCCAACTCCAACGAGACGCCCTCAAAACGGCCGGCTGCGGCCGGATCTTCGAAGACAAAATCTCCAGCCGCGCCACCGCCCGCCCAGGGCTCGCCGAAGCCCTCGACCATCTCCGTCCGACAGACACCCTGTGCGTGTGGAAATTGGACCGCCTCGGCCGGTCAGTGAAAGAAGTCCTCACCATCGCCGATAGCCTCCACGACCAAGGAGTCGGCCTGCGGATTCTCACCGGCACCCTCACCGGGACCTACAACCCGACCGGAGAAGGGAAATTCTTCTTCGTCATGATGGCTGCGTTCGCCGAACTCGAGCGCGACATGATCCGCGAACGAACCATGGCCGGCCTCGCAGCCGCCCGGGCCCAAGGCCGCACCGGCGGGCGCCCAACAGTCATGGATACCGACACCCTCTCAGCCGCCCGGGCCAGGCAGGCCAAAGGCGAAAGTCCCACCCAGATCGCCAAAGCTCTCGGCGTCTCCCGCGCATCCATCTACCGCCACCTCCCAACCAGCAACCCCCGAACCCTGCCACCGGGACAGAATCCTTAGCGCCAACCACTGTTCCACTGCAGGTCAGACGCCGGACCTGCGCCTTTTTTTCACTGGCGCCGGCCCGTTCGAAGTAGCTCGCGGCGCCGTACAGGTGCTGCAGTGCCTACCGTGCCTGCCCCTGCTCTTGCAGGCATCGGCCCAGCAGGAATGACGCCTTGCCTGCGGTGTGACTGGCCAGCATCCCGAACTGAGCGCAGACCGGACGCAACAGCTCCACTGCTTCGTCCGTCTCCCCCATTTGGTGATGCCACTGCGCGCGGGTCATAACAAGCTCGAGCCGCTCGGGTGGATTACCGCCAACTATTTCGGCGGCCAGTTCGGCCCGCTCAATGCATTCGAGCGTCTGCTGATCAACGATCTGCGCTGTAAGGCGCATCTGAGCCGAATCCGAATTAAATTTGGCCCAGAGATCCAGGTCCGTGGCGGGAGAGAGATGACGGGCGGCCCGCTCATGGTACCGCTGCCCCTCCTGGACACGGTCGCGCAGGAACGCGACATTTCCAATGGCCCAATACGTTTTGCCCGCGATTTGTCCATCGATATCTTCGGTGAGCAGGTCCTCCAGCAGCTGGCATTCCGTCCAGGCTTCGGGCACCCGGTCGCTCTCAGCCAGCGCCGAGATCAGCGCCAGCTGTGCCTGCACCCGGAGCGGGGTAGCCTCCGGCCCCGGGGCAACCGCCGCGTGAGCTTCAGCGCGAACCGCCGCAGCCGTTGCCGCGGTGACGGCCTGCCGCAGCTGCCCAAGCCCGCGCAGCGCTAAGGAGAGCAGCGTGGACGCCCGGCTGCCCAGCAGCGCCACGTCCGCCGCAATCGGGTGGCCGGCCAGGCTCCTGGCCAGTTCTTCGCATTGCTGCACCGCTCCCTGCTCGCGCAGGCACTCCGCACGGAAAAGCGTCATCTGCCTACCAGGAAAGGTGGTCCCCGTCCTGGCGTGCTGTTTTTGCGGCTTCTTGAGCGCAGTCGCAGGCGGAAGCGTACTCGCGGTTATCCCAATGTTCGCGGGCGCGCAGCTCAGCCAGGGCATAGGAGGTTGATCTGCGGGTGGACATGGTTCCATTAAGCCGCCACTCGCCGGGGAACAGGCTGAATGCCGCAGACGCGCGGTGTTCCTAGGACACCACGCCGTACTTCAGGTACACCACGCCGTTCCGGAAACGGCGTTCGTCCAGCAGTTCCAGCTGCAGCCGGGCGTCCGGCGGGAAAAACCTCAATCCGCCGCCGACCATGAGGGGAGTCAGAAACTGCCCTACCTCATCGATCAAACCCGCCGTGAACGCCTGCGCCGCGAGGGTGGGACCGCCGATGGAGATGTCCCGTTCCGCCGTCGTCTTCATCCTGTGCACCAGATTTGGATCAAATTCGCGCTCGATCCGGGTTTTGGCACTGCGCGCCGACGCCAATGTGGTCGAGTACACGACCTTGTCCGCCGCATGCCATATTCCGGCAAAGTCCTGCCCGACGGACGCTTCGCCCTCTTCGGCATAGAGATCTTCCCAGGCAACCTTCACCTCGTACATCCGGCGTCCGAAAAGATACGTGCCCACTGGCCGCTCCAGCTCGTTGATGAAGGCGTGCACGTCTTCATCCGGAGCGCACCAGTCAAAGCTGCCATCCACATCCGCGACATAGCCGTCCAGGGAGGTGATGCCCGAGTAGATCAACTTGGCCATGCTGTGCCACCCATCTCATGCGCCGTTTACCACTGCTCATGCAGACCTTAGAATCGGCCGGTAGGTAGTGCAACCTTTTTGTGCGAAAGCGCGGGTCTTGATCGGAACGCAACCCGGCAGACGGCGGTGATGTTACGGTGATCACATCATTGCACCATCCGCGTTCCCTGCCGGCGCGTTGGCGACCGTTGAAACGAAAGAGGCTCACAGGTGAGTGCAGCGCTGAACAACATCGGAGCCATTACCCTGTTCGTTGAAGATCTGCAGAGCACCAAGACGTTCTATCAGGACATTTTCACCCTGCCGGTGATCTACGAAGATGAGAGCTCCGCGGTTATAAAGTTCGACAATACGATGATTAACCTGCTCCAGAGTTCCGGTGCGCCCGAACTCGTTGAGCCGGCCACCGCCGCTGGCCCGGGCACCGGGGCGCGCTTTATGTTCAGCATTTGGGTGGAGAACACCGATGCCGTGTGCGCGGATCTCGCCCGTCGTGGCGTGGCACTGCTCAATGGGCCCCTCGATCGGGAATGGGGCAAGCGAACCGCTGCCTTCGCCGATCCGGCAGGCAACATCTGGGAGATCGCCCAGGACCTGCCCTAGTCAGGCCGCGCGGACGTCGATTTCACCCGGTTTACCGGTGTCGGCGCCGAACACGAGCTGCCGGTTGGCGATCTTGTCGCTGAAGAAACGGTCATGGGTGACCACCACGACTGCACCAGGGAAATGCAGCAGCGCCCGTTCCATCACCTGCGTGCTGGACAGGTCCAAGTGGTTGGTGGGTTCGTCCAGCAACAGCACCGAGGCGCCGGAGAGCAGGCACTGTGCCATGGCCACACGGGCCCGCTGCCCACCGGACAGATTGCCGATCCGGGTCTTGAGGTCCGCCTCGGAGAACTGGAACATTGCCAGGAAGCTGTTTACCGATTTTTTCGTCGCGGTGAACGCAAGGCTGCCCGGCAGCGCATTAACCGCATGACTGACCGTGTCGTCGTCGTCGAGCTCGGCAAGCACGCGGTTATAGGACGCCACGCCGGCGCCCTTGGCCCAGACCACCTCGCCGGAATCGGTGGGTTCCCCCCCCGCCAGCACCCGCAGCAGCGTGGTCTTGCCGCTGCCATTGGATCCCAGCACCACAATCCGGTTACCGCGGCGGATCTCGAAGCTCAACCCGGAGAACAGCAGCTTGTCGCCGTAAGATTTGCCGAGCAATTCGACCCGGCAGAGCACATCCTTGACGTGCAGATTTCCATAAATCCCGGTAATGATCTGATCGACCGGCCGCGGGTTGCGGGCTTTCTTGATCTTCGCCAGCTGATTGCCCAGGCCACGGCCGGCCGCCTTGGCCGCCTCACGGCGATCGAGGATGCCTTCGGCCTCAAAGGCGAGCAGCTCGGACTCATGGACAAACTGCTGCTCAAGGGTTTTGAGGCGGAACTGTTTCGCCACCACATACTCGCCGAAATTCCCCGGATATTCATGCAGATGATAGTTTTCCACCTCAATGATGCGCGTGACGACGACGTCCAGGAACCTGCGGTCGTGGGAGACGACGACGGCGGCACCGCGGAAATCCCGAAACCAGTTCTCAAGCCATTCGACGCCGGCGACATCCAGATAGTTCGTCGGTTCGTCCAACAGCAGCACATCCGGGTCTTCCAACAGTATCTTGGCCAGTGCCGCGCGGTTCCGCCAGCCGCCCGAGAGCTCGTCGATCGCGCAAAGTCGGTGCGCCTCATTGAAGCCCAAGGTGGTGAGGACCTTGTCGATTTTGCGCTGGTAATCCCAGCCGTTCAGACGGTCCATCTCCTCGAAGAGTTCGGATTGGCGCCGGATCAGCCGGTCCAGCTCCACCTCCTGAGGATCCGAGGCGATGGCCATATCGATCGTGGCCAGCTCGGTCCCGATCACCTTAATGTTTTCGAACAGAGAGTCCAGGACTTCTGTGATCGTGGCTTCGCCGTTCAGTTCCGAGAACTGGGAAAAGTAACCCACCCTGGTCCCCAGCTCCACGGAGACCGTCCCGGTGTCCGGCGTCACCTGGCCGAGAATGAGTTTCAGAAGAGTGGACTTCCCCGAACCGTTCTTCCCGATCAGGCCAACCCGTTCGCCGGATTCGAGCCTGAAAAACGCTTCCCTCAGAATCTGTGTTTTGTCGAAACGGACATTAACATCCTGCAGCCGGATAAGGCTCATTGCTGTTTCACTCTCGCGTAGGTGGTACGTCGGGGCTTCCGGCAGTGCACGGCCGTCGTTCTTTCCGTCGACCGGCCCCTATCCTTCGGCACACGCATCGACCCGTTGTCCCGAGCGGTGCAGCCTCACACAACTTTAACAGAATCTCAAACGCCAGCGGGCGCCGTTACGCCTCCTGAGGTGTCCACTCAAGCGGTCGGCGACGGGCGTCAGCCGTTGGGTCGGCTGGGGATGTACTGCACCGACCATTTGTTGCCGTCCGGATCGGCGAAATGCACGAACTGGCCCCAGTCCTGAACGTCGATGTCGCTGACGTCGACGCCGGCGTTCTTCAGCTGCGCATGCGCTGCCTCGATGCCGCTCACCACCATTTGCAGGCTGGGGGCGGTGCCCGCAGGAGCATCGGTGAGGCCCTCGCCGAAGCAAATGGAACAGGCGGAGCCCGGCGGAGTGAGCTGAACGAAGCGGATGGATTCGCTGGGCTGTTCATCGAAATCGGCGTGAAAGCCGACCTTGTTCACATAGAAGTCCTTGGCGCGGTCAACGTCGGACACCGGGACAAAGACGAGTTCAAGTTTCCAGTCCATGCGCCACACGCTATCGGAGCCGGCCGGAAATCGGTAGAGGTCGATAGCACTGACATCCACCCAGTCCGCTTAGAGAAAGACCAAGTCATCGAATTTAGGACTTTCGGCGCTTAGTGGTCGAATTCCGCCTCCAGCGCAGCTCGGTTGCCGGGTTTCTGCACGTCCCGGCGCGTTGCGGTCAGGTAAGCAACGAAGACCGCGATCAGAATCGTCAGGACCAACGCCACCCAGCCGGCGCCGATGCCGAGTCCGCTGGCATCGGAAGGCTTCCCGAGCCAGTCGGCCACGGAGGCGCCCAGCGGCCGGGTCACCACGTAGGCGAACCAGAAGGCGAAGATTGAATTGAAACCGAACCGGTGGCCGAGGGCAGGGATCAGGATGATGACGGCGAAAGTGACAGTCGACCCGAAATAACCCAAGGTGAGCGTGTAGGCGACCAAATCACCGAGCGCTGTTCCCAAAGCGAAGGTCGACACGACCGCCAACCAGTAGAAGACCTCCCGCCGGGGCGTGTCGACCTCGTGAATCGACAGCGTCTTCTCCACTGCCCGCCAGGCGAGGAAGACTGCGGCGAGGGCTGCCGCATAGAACGCTGACGAGGCGACATAGGAGACTCCGAAACCAACGTGGAGAACATCCGCGCACATCGTGCCGAACACGCCCACCATCACCACCGCCAGCCAATAGCGCCAGGCGATGTACCGCCCGGCCCTGAACTGGATGAGCATGGCGACCACGAAGCCGGCGAATCCGAGGAGGACAGCGGGAATTGGTCCGATTACGTGCACAAGATAATCGCTTGTAGACTCGCCCATCGCTGTCGACAGTCCCTTGATAACCCAGAACAGCACCGTAATTTCCGGCACCCGCAACCTGCCCTGCCTGACCCTCATGCACACTCCTCCTCGTCCGCCCCGGTTACCCTCTGCTTAAGGTAACCCCTAAAGCTGGGCAGTCGGCTGCCGCGCACTGGCCCGTCCACACACAGCGGGTGCGAGCCTGCCGCTCGTCGTCGTCTCGCTGCTGGGGACTGGACTGGAACTGCGATTACGGGACGGTCAGACGCCGGTGCGGCCATCGATTCGTTCGCGGATCAGATCTGCGTGGCCGACGTGCCTGGCATATTCCCCAATCATGTGGATGTAGATCCAGCGCAGAGTCACCTCTGAACTGTTAAAGGGACTGGTCTCCTCCAGCGCGCGGACGCCGCAGTTCCCGCGGGCACGCGAGACCTCACTTTGCCAGCCGGCAAGGGCCGTCCCGAGGGTGACATCGTCGCTGAGGTCGAATCCGCCGTCGGGCCCTTCGGAGTCCGCCGCAAGCGAGTAAATCGGCGGAACCTGCTCGCCGGTGAGCACCCGGCGAAACCAGTTCCGCTCCACCTCCGCCAGGTGCTGGATGAGGCCAGGAAGAGTAAGTGGAGACGGCGCAGCAGAGGCTTTCCGCAGCTGTTCTTCGCCGAGGTCCCGGCACCTGACAAGGGGCCTCACGGTCGGTGCGCTGTGAACACGAGACTTCCCACGCCGTCGCCCACTGCTTCACCGCGGAAGCCGCCCCAGACGTCGTCGATCGCCAGACCAGCGCCGGCCACCATGGCACGCAGCTGATCCTCGGACCGGAAGCGGATCGGACCCCGCGAAATATGTTCTACGCCGTCGACAGTTACTTCGTGTGAGCTGAAGTCCACCATCCCCGTTTGTTCATCGACCCGTGTGGTTTGATACCAATGTTGGCTGTCCCCGTCGGGCAGATGGACGACCTTGGAACTGCGCGCCTTGGTCCAAGCCTCCCATCCGCGCGCCCTGGGGTCCCGCGCATCAAAAGCGAGGCGGCCGCCGCCAACAAGATGCGCCGCGATGTCCGCGAAGGAGCGGGCCAGCTCTGTATCATCGAGGATCTCCTGGACCACGTTCGACGTCATAATGGCCGCGTCAAAGCGCTCAGTGGTCTCCAGGGCCCGGGAGTCCCCCGCCACCCAGCTGACATGGTCGGCGTGCGGCTGGGCACGGGCGGCGGCAAGCGACGGCAGGTCCGGATCGATCCCCACGACGCTGCAGCCCTTGCCCGAGATCGCCAGCGACAGGCGCCCGGTACCACAGCCCAGGTCCAGTACACGGGCGCCCGGGGTGCGCGTCGCAAACGTCAGGAAGAACTCGTCGTCCGGGCGCACAGGGCGGAAACCGGCGCTCGATGGTTATGCTGGCATTTCAGGACCCAGACAGGAAGGCAGGAGCATGAGCAGCTACCACCCGGAAAATGATCCCACGAATCCGGACCAGCCAGGCAAGGACGGACAGTCGGGCGAGGAGCGGTCTGTGGATAAGTACGACGGCGTGAATCCGAACCCCGCCGACGAGTCCATTACCGGTCTGGAGCCCGGCGGTGGCGTGCCACCGGGGGAAACTCCACCCGCAGCTGCACAGACCGGCGTTGATCGAGGAGGCGAGGACTAGGTCCACGGCTTCGATTCATGGCGATCCAGCTTCGCTGCTTGCCTTCTTGCTGCTGAGCGAGTTTGTGGCCCGCATTTTCCCGCTGGCTGTACGTCGCGTCGCGGACATCGTCCACACTGTCGAAAGTGGAACCCAAGGCGCCCGCAACGGAACCCAACGAGGCGGCAAGCCCTGCTACGAAGAAGAATTCCATCAGAGGCACCAGCGATTGGTTGCGTTACGGCGATTGAGCCTCATTGGGTTCGGGTTCGGTAAATTCGGTCCGGAAGCCGATCAGCTTATGACTGCCGTCGCAGTAGGGTTTAATCCCCGTTGCGCCACACCGGCACAGGGCGACGGTCTTGCGTTGCCGGGGAAGTAACTCCCCGCTGCTGGAGACGATCTCGAAGTCTCCTCGGATCAGCAGCGGGCCGTCAGGGCAGACGACGACAGCCGCTTGGGGTTCCTTCTCCCGCTGTGGCAGGGATTGCTCGTCCATCATGGGTGCTCTCTTCTCTGGGCGCTGCGTATTTTTCCCGCATGCTGAGCATGCAGTTGCTTGGACGAGTGGGCGGCAAGGCTGAGCCGGCTCCCGGAGTAGGAAACACCGCCGGTTCCGCGGAGGACGACGGCGGCCCATATGCAGACGGAGCGCTCCACTAACCATACGGGCGCCCAAAGGGCGGCGCTGGGACTGAAGACCTGCCGACCAGCGTTTTTTCGTCGTCCGGCTTCGGCCACGGTGCAGGCGGCCGTGAGCAAAATGAGCGCCCACCAAGGCCGATGACGGCGAACGGCTTGGTAGCCGGCGGTCAGGAATGCCGGCAGCAACGACAGTTCGAAAACCAAACGCCGGGGCTGGGCGAAATCGTCGTAGGCTTGGCGGATTCGTTGGTGCAGGAAATGCCGGGCACTTGGGGGAACGCGTCCAACGAACACATCGTTGGCCCGCAACTCCCGTCCGCCGGCCGCCCTGATGGTCCTGAGCAACTCAAGATTTTCAAACAACACGTCCCCGTCATAGCCGTCCGTGGCCACCAAAGCCGAGCGCCGCACGCCCAAAGTCCCCGGGAAATCAGCCGAAAAGGCCCGATTGATCAGGCTCCGGGCGGTATCCCAGCGTGCGTGCCACGGGAGCGTCAGAAAATAATTCTGCGGACGTACCACCTCCGCGTCGCTGAGCAGGCTTAGCACCCGCCGCAGGGGCGCACCCTCGTACCGCACGTCGTCGTCGGCAAGCACCAGCAGTTCCGTCTGCGCCAGGGCCACTCCTGTCATTACCGCGGCCACCTTGCCGTTGGCACCGGCCCTGACTTGCGGCCTTACGTGCCGGACTGCGCGGGTAAATGCCTTTGCGTGCGCCTGGAACAAAGGCTCCGCTGAGCCATCCACGAGGATCACGTCGATCCAGCCGGTAAGCCGGTCCAGGTAGGAGACCAACTCGCTCAGGCCCTCATCGGTGCTCCAGCGCAGCGGTAGAATATAGCTTGCCTCCGGGGGCAGTCCGCTGATCTCTGCCACGGCTCAGGCGTTGACGGGCAGCGGCGCCCGCAGCGAGGAGTCTCCGGCCTTCCACGCGGCCATCGTCCGTGCGGAAAGCTGCGCATCGACAGCCAGGGCGGCCATCGCGCCGAAGTATACGTCCGCAAGGAGCGCCGGTTCCGATTCGACCAGACCACCGGCAAGGTCTCTGCCCGCGATCTGTTCATGCACAGCGTCGGCCTCGACGTGCTCGTCAAAGTACCAGGTGACATCCGAGCTGAAACCATGCCGGCGAAAGCCGTTTCCGTAGAATTTGTTGGGCTGTGCGGAGGTCATTTCGTAGATGGCCAAATGTCCCACAATCGCCCCGCGCAGCCGGCGGTTCAATCCGAACATGGACATCATGTTCGTTGAAGCCAGCGTAAGGGCCGGCACGGCGTCAACGTAGGCACCATAGGTGTCGTCGAGGGCAAGCCCACGCATGGTCCGGGCGAAGAGCGCGGAATGCATGCGGTCGGGACGGCCACCGCCATACTCATCGGCCTGGATTTCAACCATCGCCGCTTTTGGACGACCGTTCAGACGCGGAATCGCCCAGGTATGGGGATCGGCTTCCTTAAGCTGGTAAATGGCCTTGTGGACCAGGAACTCGCGCAGCTGCTCCAGAGAAGCCTCCTTGGCAACGTAGCGCGACATGGATGGGCCGCTATCCACTGCGGCGAGGCCGAACAGCACGCTCGCCACCTCGTCGCTGCTGACGGCGTCCAAGTCGGGAAGCTCGACGGCGGCGCGCAGCTCCTGTTCGAATCTTGCCTCGATGCCCTGGCGGACGGCAAGCAGCCCCAGGTTCCACTCCCAACGCTCATCCGCGCCATCCAGTCCACCGTAATGAAGCTCGTAGAGGCAGAACAGGGCGAGTTGAAGGTCTTCGTCGCTGATTAGGCTTTCTGTGGCCGCCACTCCCTGAGTGGCGGCCTTCCGCAAAGAATGGGTTTGCTCGTAGCCCTGATCAGCAGGGCCGCGAAGAACGTCAAGCAACGAGGCGCTGACCGGGCCCCTGGCTGATGGAAATTTCATCACAACTCTCCTGGCTGAGGGACTGCTGACCTGCGAACGGCGAATGCCGACGTGCCTCATTATAAGTTAGGCCAACGGTTAGAAGTGCGAGGGCCGCCGGACGCCGGAGCCGGCTGGAGCAGAAATTCTA
>NZ_JADPVH010000018.1:18364-52927 GCF_026932795.1 Paenarthrobacter sp. Z7-10
CTCCACACTTCGCGTCCGCGGTGGCCCATAGACCCTGGGCAGCCAGGCAGCCATCGGTCAAAGACCAGAAGGTGTGATCATGGTCCTTGTTCTCTTCCTCCCAGTGGGAGTCCTCAAGTCCGTGGGTAAAGCCGTCCGCGATGAGCTGCTCGATCCCCAGCATCCACTGTTGCTGTTGATAAGGGTCGCGTGCAAGATTGAAGGAGACATCTTCTTCACCTCAGGGTCATCGGTCACTACGTGCCCGGACCAGCAGTTGGTCAGTACTCACAAACCACACTTCAAGCCGCCTCGGCGGACGCGCGTCACAGATGGAGCCCGATGAGCATGGACACGACGGCGGATTCGCGGACGCCCGAGCCGCACCTTGCAGACATCCACGACCTGATCCGAGTGCAGGGGGCACGGGAGAACAACCTCAAGGACGTGCATCTCGAGATCCCGAAGCGCCGGCTGACGGTGTTCACCGGCGTCTCGGGCTCGGGTAAGAGCTCGCTGGTGTTCGCCACGATCGCCGCGGAGTCGCAGCGGATGATCAACGAGACCTACAGCGCCTTCGTGCAGGGCTTCATGCCCACTCTGGCCCGGCTCGACGTCGACGTGCTGGAGGGGCTGACGACGGCGATCATCGTCGACCAGGAGCGGATGGGTGCCAACCCCCGCTCCACGGTAGGCACGGCCACGGATGCGAACGCGATGCTGCGCATCCTCTTCAGCAGGCTCGGGGACCCGCACATCGGGCCGCCGACGGCGTACTCCTTTAACGTGCCCACACGCAAGGCCAGCGGCGTGATGTCCACCGAAAAGGGCGGCCGCGTGGAAAAGAGCGTCGTGCGCGAAGCGCTCTACCTGGGCGGTATGTGCCCGCGCTGTGAGGGCATGGGCCACGTCAGCGACATCGACCTGACTGCGCTCTACGACGACTCCAAGTCCCTCAGCGAGGGCGCGCTGACGGTTCCCGGCTACTCGATGGACGGCTGGTACGGCCGCCTGTTCGGGGGTGTCGGCCTGCCGATGGACAAACCGATCGGGAAGTTCACCAAGAAACAGCTCGACACGATGCTGTACGTCGAACCGACCAAGGTCAAGGTCGAGGGGATCAACCTGACCTTTGAGGGCATCATCCCCAAGATCCAGAAGTCAATGCTGACCAAGGACCCCGAGTCGATGCAGCCGCACGTTCGCCGCTTCGTTGAGCGGGCCGTGACCTTTCAGACTTGCCCCGAGTGCAACGGCACCCGCCTCACGCTTCAGGCGCGCTCCTCGAAGGTCCAAGGCAAAAGCATCGCCGATCTGTGTTCCATGCAGATCAGCGACCTGGCCGGCTGGGTCCGCGGGCTGGACGAACCCTCTGTCGGGCCGCTGCTGACCGGCCTGCGGCACCTGCTCGACTCGTTCACCGAGATTGGGCTGGGCTATCTCTCGCTCGACCGGCCCGCCGGCACACTCTCGGGCGGCGAGGCGCAGCGGACCAAGATGATCCGCCACCTCGGTTCCTCGCTCACCGACGTCACCTATGTCTTCGATGAGCCGACCATCGGACTCCATCCCCACGACATCGCACGGATGAACAACCTCCTGCTGCAACTGCGGAACAAGGGAAACACCGTGCTGGTCGTTGAGCACAAGCCCGAGATGATCACGATCGCCGACCACGTCGTCGACCTCGGTCCGCTTGCCGGCACCGACGGCGGCCAGGTGGTGTTCGAGGGCACCGTCGGGGACCTGAGGACCAGCGGTACGCTCACCGGACGGCATCTGGACGACCGCGCCACACTAAAGCCGGCGGTACGGACCTCCTCGGCGGCGCTGCAGGTGCGCGGCGCCAGCGCCAACAACCTCAAGAACGTCGACGTCGACATTCCGCTCGGGGTCCTGACCGTCCTCACCGGGGTGGCCGGGTCGGGTAAGAGCTCCCTGATCCGAGGCTCGGTGTCGGGACGTGAGGGCGTGGTCTCGGTCGATCAGGGCGCGATCCGCGGTTCGCGCCGGAGCAACCCGGCGACGTACACCGGGTTGCTGGACCCAATCCGCACGGCGTTCGCAAAGGCCAACGGCGTTAAGCCGGCGCTGTTCAGCGCGAACTCCGAGGGCGCCTGCCCCAGCTGCAACGGCGCCGGTGTCATCTACACCGACCTGGCCATGATGGCCGGCGTTGCCACCACCTGCGAGGACTGTGAGGGGAAACGGTTTCAGGCCTCGGTGCTGGAATACACCCTCGGCGGCAAGGACATCAGCCAGGTGCTGGCGATGCCGGTCTCCGAGGCCGAGCAGTTCTTTGCCGAGGGCGGGGCAAAGCTGCCGGCCGCTCACAAAATCCTCGAACGGCTCGCCGACGTCGGGCTCGGCTACCTCAGCCTGGGCCAACCGCTCACCACACTGTCCGGCGGCGAGCGGCAGCGGATCAAGCTGGCTACCCATCTGGGGGAAAAGGGGGGCGTTTACGTCCTCGACGAGCCCACCGCGGGGCTGCATCTGGCCGACGTCGAAAACCTGCTCGGGCTGCTTGACCGGCTCGTGGACTCCGGCAAGTCAGTCATAGTCATCGAGCACCACCAGGCGGTCATGGCGCACGCCGACTGGATCATCGACCTCGGCCCCGGAGCCGGCCATGACGGCGGCCGGATCGTTTTCGAGGGCACGCCCGCGGACCTCACCGCTGCCCGCTCCACCCTCACCGGCAAGCACTTGGCGGCTTACGTCGGAGCCTGACCGGCGCGAGGGCAGGAACGAAGCAAACAGACATTTCATCGCTATCTCCTGAGCGTCGACCGGACTTTGTCGGCGGTGCGGTCTAGCCTTGGTTCTGGAACCGATGCACGACGCGGTTCCAAACGCGGCTGGTGCAGCATCCGGTGGGAGAACGGTATGGATGAACGTGTCATGACAGGGTCTGCAGCGATGCAGTCGGCGAATCACACGCGCCGAGCCGGACCCCGAAGGATCAACGGGCTGGACGGCCTGCGCGCCATAGCCGTGCTTGCGGTCCTGGTCTACCACCTGCATGCCCGGTTGCTGCCCGGCGGATACCTCGGGGTGGACGTATTTTTCGTGGTGTCCGGCTTCCTGATCACCACTCTCCTGCTGCATGAGCGCAGCACCACCGGCCGGATCTCACTGGCACAGTTTTGGCTGCGCCGGGCCCGCCGCCTGCTGCCGGCGTTGCTCGTCGTCGTGCTGGTGAGCACCGCGCTCGGTTTTCTCATCGGCAAGGATCTGCTGGTTGGCATCGCCCGGCAGACGCTCGGTGCCGTGACCTTTTCGAACAACTGGCTTGAAATCGCCGCCGGCTCAAGCTACTTCGCCCACACATCACCCCAGCTGTTCGCTAATTTTTGGTCCCTGGCCGTGGAGGAACAGTTTTACCTCCTGTGGCCCTTCGGATTCCTGCTGCTCATGTGGGGCGTTCGCAGCCGCCGGGCGCGCATTGGCACTGCCATTGGATGCGCCCTGGCGTCCGCGGCACTGATGGCCGTCCTGTTTGTACCAGGCACGGACGCCACCCGCGTGTACTACGGCACCGATACACACGCCTTCGGCCTAATGACGGGAGTCGCCCTGGCTTTCGCCTGGTCCGGCGGAACCAGTATGAACCTGAGCCGTCCCAACTGGCTCAAGCGCCGTGTCTTTGTTGGCTTGGGCGCACTGGCGCTGTTGGTGTGGTTCATGTTTGTCCTGGACCCAGCATCATCGCTGGCTTACCGCGGTGGGATCCTGCTGGCCTGCGTGCTGGCTGCAGTGCTGATTTTGACCCTGTTGGAGGGAACGGGTCCACTTCAGTCCATGATGAACCATCCTGTCCTGGTATGGATCGGCCAGCGCTCATACGGTATCTACCTGTGGCACTGGCCGGCGCTGCTTATCTCAGATGCCCTGGCACCGCGGGCCATCGGCAGCGCGGAATGGTGGATTGCACGAATCATCGCGTTGGCCACCACCGTTGTGGCAGCCGCGTTGTCCTACCGTTATCTGGAACAGCCCGTCCGCCGGCAAGGCTTCCGTGCCGCGTGGAGGGCAGCTGTTACCGCAGTGGCGCATCGCCAATCGAAGTTCGACGGCGCAAAACTCGCCGCCGCTGCGGCAGCAACACTGGCGCTTCTCGCCGTCGCCGGGATTATCACCGCGCCGGAGAAGTCGCAGGTGCAGGTTTCGCTGGAACGAAACCAACTGATCGTCTCCGAGTCAAACCCCACCGCCAACCGACCATCAACGTCCGCCAACCGATCGTCAGCGTCCGCCAACCGACCATCAGCGTCCGCTACCGGCCCGAAAACCGCGGCGCCTTCGGCACATGCTTCGGCGCAGGCTTCATCACCGCCAACCACCGGGTCCACCGCAGGCGCCACCCCGGCCGCAACTCATGCGCCCTCCCCCGCCTCGGCCGCTTCGGCGCCCCCCAGCACTAAGGTGAGGCCGCCCACTCCCTCCGGTACACCGATGCCATACCCTGCCGGAGACGAGGTCATGGCCATCGGGGATTCGCTGGTCGTCACCAGCGCCGACGGGCTTCGGGACCGGTTTCCGGGCATGTCCTTCGATGCCCTGTCCAATCGACAATGGCCCGACGGCGTCGCTGTCGTTCGCGCCCGGATCGCCGACGGCAGCATACCCCGAGCCGTTATCCTGGATTTCGGCACCAACGCGGGCATTTCGGATTCGGCGATGGTTTCCAAGGTCTTGGACTCGCTCGGCCCCGGCCGGATGATCGTCCTGGTTAATCTCTACGGAGCCAGCCCCTGGGTTCCGGACGCGAATCAGCTCCTCGCGGACGCCGTAAAAAGCCGTCCCAATGCCATTATCGCGGACTGGAATAAGGCGATTTCCCACAGACCGGATTTGCTCCAGCCGGATCAAACTCATCCCGGCATCCTCGGCGCCCACCTGTACGCGGACACGATCAAAAGGGCATTCCACGACCTCGCCGCACGAAGCGGCGGAACAATACCGGCTGATTACGCGATCGTCGACGACTACTGACAGCCGTCGTCGCCGAACCGTTCGAATTGCGACCCGAAGAATCCTCGGATCCGAGGCATGACTTTACCTTCAGACGGGTTGACGGATGAGATGCGACTGATCATTGTGGCGGGTCTTCCAGGAACCGGTAAGACAACGCTTGCGAGGCCCCTTTCCGAACGGCTTGCGGCATGCTATTTGCGAGTTGACGCCATTGAAACGGCGATTGCCCGTACCAGGGGACCTGTATCCGGGCCAGAAGGGTACGCGGTGGCATAGGCCGAGCATCAACGACGTGTTACCACGCGCGTTCCGGACATCCAAGGACACTCCCTGCCGGATTGGGACTCCGTCTTGAAACTTGATTACCGTCCTTGGGACGCGAAGCGGGAAGGACACCGCATGCCGATTGATACCTCGAACGCCAACGATGCCCTCGAAGCGGTTTTGTCAGCGCTGGGAGTTATATGACCGATGTTTCAGAATGGCACCGTCCGCGTATTCAAATGACACGGACGGTGCCAGTTAACGGAGCAGGTTAGCGGCGGGCTCTTCAACATCCGTCATTGGGCCAACATGCTACCCGATTCTTCGGGGCTGGCTGCTGCGTGGGCGAGGCGCAGCCAGGTGTCCACCACGGTGTCCGGGTTCAGCGACACGGAATCGATGCCTTCGTCAACCAGCCACTGGGCGAAGTCCGCATGATCGCTGGGCCCCTGGCCGCAGATCCCCACATACTTTCCGCGGGCCTTGCAGGCCTTGATTGCCATACTCAGCAGCTTCTTGACGGCGGGATTGCGTTCGTCAAAGCTTCCGGCCACGATGGCGGAATCCCGGTCCAGGCCAAGCGTCAGCTGGGTCATGTCATTGGAGCCGATGGAGAACCCGTCGAAGTGGTCCAGGAATTCGTCGGCCAGCAGTGCGTTGGCGGGCAACTCGCACATCATGATGACCTCCAGCCCGTTTTCGCCGCGGCGCAGTCCGTTCTCGGCCAGCAGCTCGATCACGCCGCGGCCCTCGTCGAGGGTGCGCACAAAGGGGATCATCAGCTTGACGTTGGTCAGACCCATCTCATTGCGCACAAAAGACAGCGCCTCGCACTCCAGGTCGAAGCAGTCCCGGAAGGACGGTTCCAAGTAGCGCGATGCGCCGCGGAAGCCGAGCATCGGATTCTCTTCGTGCGGCTCGTAGGCGGGTCCGCCAAGGAGGTTAGCGTACTCGTTGGATTTGAAGTCGGACATGCGCACAATCACCGGCTGCGGCGCGAACGCGGCCGCGATGGTTGCCACTCCTTCGGCCAGGCGCTTGACGTAGTAGTCGCGCGGACTGGCGTATGCGGCAATCCGTTCCCGGATTGCCGCGGCCACGTCCGCCGGTTGTTCGTCCACGTTGAGCAGGGCCTTGGGGTGGATGCCGATCTGACGGTTGATGATGAACTCCAACCGGGCAAGGCCGACACCGCTGTTGGGCAGCTGCGCGAAGGTGAACGCCTGCTCCGGGGTACCGACATTCATCATGACCTTGACCGGCGCCTCAGGTAACTGGGTGATCTCGGTTTCCTGGATGCTGAAGTCCAGAAGTCCCTCGTAGATCAGCCCGGTCTCGCCTTCGGCGCAGGAGACAGTCACCTCGGTGCCGTCGGAGAGGATGTCCGTAACGTCGCCGGTGCCGACGACGGCGGGAATCCCCAGTTCACGGGCGATGATCGCCGCGTGGCAAGTGCGTCCGCCCCGGTTGGTGACGATGGCGGACGCGCGCTTCATGATCGGTTCCCAATCCGGGTCAGTCATGTCGGCGACGAGGACGTCACCGGTTTCGAAGCCGGCCATCTGATCGATGGCGGTGAGGATACGGACGCGGCCGGCGCCGATGCGCTGGCCGATGGCACGGCCCTCGGACAGCACCCGGCCGGTCTCGTTCATGCGGAAGCGGCTGAGCCGGCCGGCGGGCCGGCGTGACTGCACGGTCTCCGGGCGCGCCTGCAGAATGTAGAGGCCACCGTCAATCCCGTCTTTGCCCCATTCGATATCCATCGGACGCCCGTAATGATGTTCGATGGCGAGGGCATGGCGCGCGAGCTGTTCAACGTCGTCGTCCGAAATGCTGAAGCGGTTCCGCAGGGCAGCCTCGACCGGCACAAAATCGATGGTCCGGCCGATTTCATGGCTGGCCGTGTACGTCATCTGGAGCGCCTTCTCACCGAGTCCACGCTTGAGGATGGCGGGACGGCCCGCTTGCAGGGCGGGCTTGTAGACGTAGAACTCGTCCGGATTGACGGCGCCCTGGACTACGGCCTCACCGAGGCCGTAGGAGGAGGTGACGAAGACGGCATCCTGGAACCCGGATTCGGTGTCCATGGTGAACATGACCCCGGACGCCCCGACGTCGGAGCGCACCATGCGTTGGATCCCGGCCGACAGCGCGACCTCTGCGTGCTCGAATTTGTGGTGCACCCGGTAGGCGATGGCGCGGTCATTGTAGAGCGACGCGAACACATCTTTGATGGCCAGCAGGATGTTGTCGATGCCTCGAACGTTCAAAAAGGTTTCCTGCTGCCCAGCGAAGGAAGCATCCGGAAGGTCTTCCGCCGTCGCGCTGGAACGGACAGCCCAGGAAAGGTCCGTTGAGCCCCCGTGCTTGTCCACCAGCTTCTGATAGGAGGTGCGGATCTGGTCCTCGAAGTCCGGCCGGAAGGGAGTCTGCCGCATCAGGATCCGGATCTCCTGGCCCGCCGCGGCCA
This sequence comes from Paenarthrobacter sp. Z7-10, assembly GCF_026932795.1. Lineage (GTDB taxonomy): Bacteria > Actinomycetota > Actinomycetes > Actinomycetales > Micrococcaceae > Arthrobacter_M. The sequence continues at coordinate 26,061 of NZ_JADPVH010000018.1, forward strand.
AGGCTGTCACGTCATCGGTGTCCAGACCGACCAGCCTGTCGGCAATCTTCCGGTCCAGGCCCGAGTCGGCCAGGAAGCTGCGGTAGGCGTCTGCCGTGGTGGCGAACCCGTCCGGTACCTGCACCCCGGCCGAGGTCAGGTTCTGCACCATCTCGCCGAGAGAGGCGTTCTTGCCACCCACCCGATCCAAGTCCTTGAGTCCGAGTTCTGAGAACCACAGGATGTCTGTCGTCATGGTCATTGCTCCTTTGCAAATGGCGGCATGCGTGTTTTGCCTCGAGGTGCGGCGAACACCGGCGACGGCGTCCCCGTACACAGTGGCAGGTCTGCGCCAGGTTTTCCACGTGACGTGTGCCACGCATTGTTTGTGAAATATTTCGCTAATGCTTCAGCTGCATCCGCTGCAGAATGGTGGCCGCCATTTCCTCCACGGAGACGCTGGCCGAATTCAGGTAGGGAATGCCATGGGAGACGTACAAGCGTTCGGCGCTGCGCAGCTCAAAGCCGCACTGGCGCAGCGAAGCGTATGGCGAACCGCGACGGCGTTCGGTGCGGACCTGGCTCAGGCGGAGGGGATTGGAGGTAAGGCCAAAGCACTTGCCAACGAACGGCCGCAGTGGCTCGGGGAGCCCCTCCCTTTCGAAATCCTCGTCGACAAGCGGGAAGTTCGCGGCGAAGATGCCGTGCTGCAGCGCGAGGTACATCGTGGTGGGGGTCTTGCCGCAGCGGGAAGGGGCCACCAGAATGACCTGGGCTTTCTCCAGCGCCCGCAGGCTCTGACCGTCATCGTGTTCCATCGCGTATTCGACGGCGGTCATCCGGGATTGATAGCGGGCGGCGTTTCCCAGCCCATGGGCACGACCCGGTTCACCGCTGGCCAGGGTGCCAAGGGCCTGCTCCAGTTGGCCGACGTGCGTCCCGATGAGGTCCACCATCGTTCCGTTGCATCGCGCCAGCGTCCGGCGGATGTCGCCGCCGACGGCAGTGGAAAAGACTATCGGTGCGGGGCCGTGGGCGGCGAGTTCATCGACGGTGTCAACGACCGCCTGCGCCTGTTCGACAGTCATGATGAAGGGGATCGTGGTCCGGTCAAAATTGTTCGCGGGGAACTGCGTCAGCAGGGTGTTGCCGAGAGTTTCCGCGGTGATGCCCGTACTGTCCGAGAGGAAGTACACGGGGCGGGGAAGGTCATCAGTCATGATCGTATTCTCCACCCAGGGTTGCGGCGGTGCCGTCGGTGGAGACTTCGGGACGGGTGGAAAGTGTCGCGGGGTTCATGCGGATCAGGCGGTCGCGGAGGCTGCGAGCAGGGTGGCAGCCTCCTGGCGCGTGGTCCCCGAATCTCCGATGCCGTCGGCGATGTAGGCCAGGGCGTCAGGGATGTCGCGGCCTTTCTTGCGCATCGCGGTGGCCCAGAGCCGGCCGGCCCGGTAGGAGGAGCGAACCAACGGGCCGCTCATGACGCCCAGGAAGCCGAGTTCTTCCGCCTCGGCGGCGAGCTCAACGAATTCGGTCGGCTTGACCCACCGGTCCACGGGCAGGTGCCGTTCGGAGGGGCGCAGGTACTGGGTGATGGTGATGAGGTCGCATCCGGCCTGGTGCAGGTCCACCAAAGCCTCGGAAATTTCGGCCCGGGTTTCGCCCATGCCAAGGATCAGGTTGGACTTGGTGACCATGCCCAGGTTCCGGCCCTGGGTGATGACGTCCAGGGAGCGGTCGTAGCGGAAGGCGGGCCGGATCCGTTTAAAGATCCTTGGCACGGTCTCGACGTTGTGGGCGAAGACCTCCGGGGCAGAGTCGCAGATGGCCTCAATGTGCTCTGGTTTGCCGGAAAAGTCCGGGATCAAGAGCTCGACGCCGGTTCCCGGGTTCAGCTCGTGGATCTTCCGAACGGTTTCGGCGTACAGCCAGACGCCTTCGTCGGCAAGGTCGTCGCGGGCGACGCCGGTGACGGTGGCGTAACGCAGTTGCATCTTCAGCACGGAGCGGGCGACCTTGGTCGGTTCGAACCGGTCGATCGGGGAGGGTTTGCCCGTGTCGATCTGGCAGAAGTCGCAGCGGCGGGTGCATTCGGAGCCGCCGATCAGGAACGTTGCCTCGCGGTCCTCCCAGCATTCGAAGATGTTAGGGCATCCCGCCTCCTCGCAAACGGTGTGCAGGCCCTCCTTTTTGACCAGGTTTTTCATGCCGATGTATTCCGGGCCCATGGAGACCTTGGCCTTGATCCAGTCGGGCTTGCGTTCGACCGGGATGGCGGCGTTGCGCTGTTCAATGCGGAGCATCTTGCGGCCTTCGGGGGCGAGCGTCACTGGATTGCTCCTTCGGGGCTGGGTACGAATGTCGGAAAAAATTCCGGAGTCATGATGCGCCTTGTCAGTAGATCGGGTGGTTCCTGGCCCAGGCTCGCCGGCTTAGCATTCGACGACGTTGACGGCCAAGCCGCCCATGGCGGTTTCCTTGTATTTGGATGACATGTCCTTGCCTGTCTCGCGCATGGTCACGATGACTTCGTCGAGGGAGACGCGGTGTGTGCCGTCGCCCCAGAGGGCCATTTTGGCGGCGTTGATGGCCTTGGCCGCGGCGATCGCATTGCGTTCGATGCAGGGGATTTGCACCAGTCCGCCGATCGGATCACACGTCAACCCCAGGTTGTGTTCCATGGCAATTTCAGCGGCGTTCTCCACCTGTCCCGGAGTACCGCCCATCACCTCGGCGAGGCCTGCGGCGGCCATCGACGAGGCCGAGCCGACCTCGCCCTGGCAGCCGACTTCGGCTCCGGAGATCGAGGCCTGTTCCTTGTAAAGCACTCCGACGGCCCCGGCGGCGAGCAGGAACTTCACAATCACTTCGTCCCGGCGGTGCTGGTTCGCTTCGCTCATGCCTGGGGCAAAGTGCAGGGCGTAGTAAAGGACGGCGGGGATGATCCCGGCGGCACCATTGGTGGGTGCGGTGACCACGCGGCCGCCAGAGGCGTTTTCCTCGTTCACGGCAAGGGCGATCAGGTTCACCCATTCCTGCCAGTACACCGGGTTCTGCGCCGCACCCTCCTTCAGGAGGCGTTCGTGCCAGCCGGGAGCCCGACGGCGGACCTTCAGCCCGCCGGGCAGCACACCTTCGCGTTTAAGGCTGGTTGCAACGCACTCTTCCATTACGGCCCAAATGTGCAGCAGGCCCGCACGGATCTCCTCCTCGGACCGGGAGGCGCGCTCGTTGATGAACATGATGTCCGAAATCCCCACGCCGCGGGCAGTGCAGTGGACCAGAAGCTCGGCGGCGGTGCGGAACGGCAGCGGCAGTTCTTCCCTGGACGCTTCCAGTTCCTGCTGGGCTGCGTCTTCTTCTCCGTCGCGGACGATGAAGCCACCCCCGACGGAGAAGAAGGTCGCCTCATGCAAAATGCCGCCATCGGCATCGGAAACGGCGAGCTTCAACCCGTTCGTGTGCCGGGGCAGCACGGTCAGTGGGTGCAGGATCATGTCCGCTTCCCGATAGGGCAGCCGCACTCCTTCCCCTGGCGAGCCGGCGCCGCCCAATTCCAGAATGCCGGTCTGCGCGATCGACGCGAGCCGTTCCTCGACCTCCCCCGGCAGGATCACGTCCGGGTGGTAGCCTTCCAGCCCGAGGAGGACCGCTGTCATGGTCCCGTGGCCCCGGCCCGTCGCGGCGAGGGAGCCGTACAGGTCAACGCGCAGCGATGACACCTGCATCAGCTTTCCGGAGTCCACCAGCTCGGCCGTGAATACTGCGGCGGCCCGCATCGGCCCCACGGTGTGGGAACTTGAGGGGCCAATGCCGACAGAGAAAAGATCGAAAACGCCAACAGTCATCGCCGGTTTCCTTACACATACGTTGCAGTGGTCCGGCAGATAGTCCTGCCGGATGGCAACGACGCCGCGTGGCGTTGTTGCCTGGAGACGGAGCGGGCGGCCACCGTGGCGGCTACCCGTCCCGTCCCAATCTGGTTGACGATCCTGCCCTAGGCGAGGTTCGCCACGCCCGGGTAGAGCGGATGGGCGGCGGCGAGAGCCTCCACCCGGCTGCGCAAACCGGACAAGTCCGCAGCTGCGTCGGCCATCAGTGCCTCCGCGATAATGTCCGCCACCTCGGCAAACGCGGCCTCGCCGAAACCACGGGTGGCCAGCGCAGGAGTGCCGATGCGCAGCCCGGAGGTGACCATGGGCGGGCGCTGGTCGAACGGCACGGCGTTGCGGTTAACGGTGATGTCGATGGCGGCCAGCCGGTCCTCCGCCTGCTGTCCATCCAGCTCGCAATTCCGCAGGTCCACCAGCACCAGGTGCACATCGGTCCCGCCGGAGATGACGGAAATGCCCTTGGCTGCCACATCGGGCCGGATGAGGCGCTCGGCCAGGATGCGGGCGCCATCGAGCACCCGCTGCTGGCGCTCGGCGAACTCGGCAGAGGCCGCGATCTTGAAGGCCACGGCCTTGCCGGCGATGACATGCTCCAACGGGCCGCCCTGCTGCCCGGGGAACACCGCCGAGTTGATCTTCTTGGCGATGCCTGCATCGTTGCTCAAGATAATGCCGCCGCGCGGACCGGCGAGCGTCTTGTGCGTGGTGGAGGTGGTGACGTGGGCATGCGGCACCGGGGAGGGGTGCAGCCCCGCGGCCACCAGGCCGGCAAAGTGGGCCATGTCCACCATCAGGTAGGCGCCCACCAGATCAGCGATCCGGCGGAACTCGGCAAAGTCCAGCTGCCGGGCATAGGCGGACCAGCCGGCCACGATCAGCGCCGGACGGTGCTCCAGCGCCAACCGCTCCACCTCGACCAAGTCCACCCGGTGGGTGTCCTCGCGCACCTGATACGGGATGACGTTGTAGAGCTTGCCGGAAAAGTTGATCTTCATGCCGTGCGTCAGGTGTCCACCGTGCGCCAGGTTAAGCCCCATGATGGTGTCGCCCGGTTTGATGAGCGCATGCATGACGGCGGCGTTCGCCTGCGCGCCGGAGTGTGGCTGGACATTGGCATAGCCGGCACCGAAGAGGGCCTTGACCCGGTCGATGGCCAGTTGCTCGATGACGTCCACGTACTCGCAACCGCCGTAGTAGCGCCGGCCCGGGTAGCCCTCGGCATACTTGTTGGTCAATACCGACCCTTGGGCCTGCATCACAGCCGCGGCGGTGTGGTTCTCCGAAGCGATCATTTCCAAACCGGAACGCTGGCGGCACAGCTCATTGTCAATCTGCGCCGCGACCTCCGGATCCAGATCGGACAACAGCGCGTCCAGGCTCGGCGACGCGACGGCTTCGAAGCGTGCGGAGCTGTCCAGGATTGGGGTGCTCACAGTTCACCACCGTTTGCGGCTGCGTAGTCGGCGGCGCTCAGCAGTGGGCCCTCGGACACTACGCTGACCTTGAAGAGCCATCCGGCACCGTAGGGATCGGAGTTGATCACTGCAGGGTCAGCGACGACGGCGTCGTTGATTTCCGTGACCTCGCCCGTGACCGGGGAGTACAGATCGGAGACGGACTTGGTGGATTCGATTTCGCCGCAGCTCTGCCCGGCGGTGACGGCGGAGCCGACTTCGGGCAGGTCGACATAGACAATATCGCCGAGGGCATCGGTGGCCACGGCAGAGACACCGATCGCGGCCGGGCCGGAGCCGTCGGTGGCGACCCACTCATGTTCGGCGGAGTACAACAGGTCAGCAACTACCTTGCTCATTTTGGTTCCTTGAGTTCGAAAGGGATGAGGCCCAGCGGCGGGAGCCCCGCTGGGTGATCCTCCAGCGGCGGGAGCCGCTGGGGACTATTTCCGGCGTTTGTAGAACGGGAGGGCGACAACTTCGAAGGGCTCGGCCTTGCCTCGCAGGTCGACCTCAAGTACGGTGCCGGGTTCGGAGTGTTCGACGTCGACATAGGCCATCGCCACCGGGTAACCCAGAGTGGGGCTCGGCTGGCCAGACGTCACTTCCCCCACCACTACTCCGTCCTTGAGGACGGAGTAGTGGCCTCGGGCCGCGCGGCGTCCCAGGCCCTTGATGCCGACCAGCTTTCGGCCAGTAGTGGAGCCGGCGCCGGCTTCCTTGAGGGCAGTTAGTGCGGCCTTGCCGACGAAATCGGACTCCTTGGCCAGCGAGACGACCGGGCCAAGTCCCGCGGCGTAAGCGTTCGCTTCCAGGGAGAGCTCGTTGCCGTAGAGCGGCATCCCGGCTTCCAGGCGCAGCGAATCACGGCAGGCCAGACCAGCCGGAATGAGGCCAAGGCCTCCTCCCGTTTCCAGGAGCGCTTTCCACAGGCTGGCGGCCTCGGCGTTTGGCACGTAGATCTCGAAACCGTCCTCGCCGGTGTAACCGGTGCGGGCAAGCAACAACTGCTGCTCAGTGCCGTTGACCTTAAGTCCTACCTCGACCGCGGCATAATACTTCAGTTCGGTGACCAGGGAATGTTGGCCGACCGGCACCAGGCGGAGCAGGATCTCCTCGGCCTTCGGCCCCTGGACGGCAATCAGCGAAGTCCCTTCGGATACGTCCTCAACCACGACGTCGAAGTTGCTGGCACGTTCGGTCAGTGCCGCTGCCACCGCCTTGGCGTTGCCGGCGTTGGGGACCACCAGATATTTCTCCTCGCCCCGGCGGTAGGAGATAAGGTCATCGATGATGCCGCCGTCTTCGGCGCAAATCAGCGAGTATTTGGCCTTGCCCGTCACGACCGCAGAGAGCTTGCCAGCCAGCGCATAGTCCAGGAACGCAGCCGCGTCGGGGCCGGTAACCCAAACTTCGCCCATGTGGGACAGATCGAACAGACCGGCAGCGTTGCGCACCGCGTGGTGCTCGGCCAGTTCCGAGTCGTATTTCAGCGGCATCTGCCAGCCCCCGAAATCTGTGAACGACGCGCCGGCTTCCTTGTGCTGCTCGTACAGTGCAGTGTAATTCTCAGTCATTGCGGTTTCCTTGATTTCGACGTCCGGTGGTCAGTTTTCGAAGTCTTCGATCGGCGGGCAGGAGCAGACCAGGTTGCGGTCCCCTGCTGCGCCGTCGATGCGTCCCACCGGCGGGAAATACTTGTCCTGCTTGAGGCGGTGGACCGGGAACGCCGCCTGTTCGCGCGGGTACTCCCGGTTCCAGTCGGAGGACACAACGGCGGATGCGGTGTGCGGGGCGTTGCGCAATGGGGAGTCCTCGACCGTGAAGTCCCCGTTGGCGACCTGGTCGATCTCGTGCCGGATAGTGATCATGGCTTCGATGAAGCGGTCAATCTCGGCCAAATCTTCGGATTCGGTGGGCTCCACCATCAACGTGCCAGCGACGGGGAACGCCAGGGTGGGAGCGTGGAAGCCGTAATCGATCAAGCGCTTGGCGACGTCTTCGGCGCTGACGCCGGTCCTGGCCGTGAGTTCGCGCAGGTCCAGGATGCACTCGTGGGCAACCAGCCCGCCGCCGCCGGTGTAGAGGACAGGGAAGTGCTCGTCCAGGCGGGAGGCGATGTAGTTTGCGGCCAGCAGCGCGGACTTGGTGGCCTCGGTGAGCCCTTCGCCACCCATGAGCTTCACATAGGCCCAAGAGATCGGCAGAACGCCGGCGGAGCCGAAGCGGGACGCAGAGATGGCCACGCCGGTTTCAGACGAGGATGCGCCGGTTTCGGAGGCAGCCGTGTTGGCGTCACCGGGCATAAACGGAGCCAGGTGGGCCTTGGCCGCGACAGGACCGACGCCGGGGCCGCCGCCGCCGTGCGGGATGCAGAACGTTTTGTGCAGATTAAGGTGCGAGACGTCCCCGCCGAATTTGCCCGGCTGCGCCAGACCCACGAGCGCGTTGAGGTTGGCGCCATCCACATACACCTGCCCGCCGGCTTCGTGGACCGCGCCGCAGACCTCGCGGACATCGGCGTCATACACACCGTGCGTGGACGGATAGGTGATCATGATCGCGGCCAGGACATCCCGGCTCGCCTCGACTTTGGCCTTCAGGTCAGCATGATCGATGGTGCCGTCGGGCGCGGTGGCCACCACTACAACTTTCATGCCTGCCAGTACAGCCGAAGCGGCGTTGGTGCCGTGGGCGGAGGCCGGTATGAGGCAGACATTGCGCCGGGCCTCGCCACGGGAGTGGTGGTAGCCGCGAATGGCCAGCAGGCCCGCGAGCTCGCCCTGGGATCCGGCATTGGGCTGGAGCGAGACCTGGTCGTAACCGGTGATCTCACACAGGTCCGCTTCAAGGCCGCCGATCAGCTCACGCCATCCCGCGGTCTGGGAATCGGGGGCAAATGGGTGGATGGAAGCGAATTCAGGCCACGAAATGGACTCCATTTCGGCCGTGGCGTTCAGCTTCATGGTGCACGAGCCCAGCGGGATCATGGTGCGGTCAAGGGCCAGATCGCGGTCGCTGAGCTTGCGGATGTAGCGCAGCAGCTGGGTTTCGGAGCGGTGCGTGTTGAAGACCGGGTGCTGGAGGTATTCGGTGCTGCGCTGGACGGACTCCGGCAGCTCGAAACCCGCCGCGTTGCCCACCGGACCGGCGCCAAAGGCGGCGGCGACCGCGGACAGCACTTCCGGCGTCGTGGTCTCATCAGCGGAAACTCCCACGGTGTCCGCATCGACGCGGCGCAGGTTGATGCCGCGGGCTTCGGCGGCAGCTATAACCTTTTCGGCGTTGCCCGGAACCCGGACAGTGATGGTGTCGAAGAAGGTTTCGTTCACCAACTCGCGGCCGGCAGCCTTCAGCGCGGTGGCCAGGGAGCGGGCGCGGCCGTGGGCAGTCTCGGCGATCGCTTTAAGGCCCTCGGGGCCGTGGTAGACGGCGTACATGGAGGAGACAATGGCCAGCAGTGCCTGGGCCGTGCAGATGTTGGACGTGGCCTTCTCCCGGCGGATGTGCTGCTCGCGGGTCTGCAGCGCCAGCCGGTAGGCGGGAATGCCGGTGTTGTCCTTGGAGACGCCGACAATGCGGCCGGGAAGGGAACGTTCCAGACCCTCGCGGACGGCCATATAGGCGGCGTGCGGGCCACCAAAGAACAACGGAACGCCGAAACGCTGCGCGGTGCCGACGGCGATGTCCGCGCCCTGCTCACCCGGAGGAGTGATCAGGGTCAGGGCCAGGAGATCAGCGGCAACGGTGACGAGGGCGCCGCGCTCCTTGGCAGCCGCAATAACGGCGGAGTGGTCAAAGACGCGGCCGGAAACGCCCGGCTGCTGCAGCACGACCCCGCTGATCGGACCCTCGGGAAGGCCGGCGGAGAGATCGGCGATCTCAACCTCGAATCCCAGAGCCTCGGCCCGACCCTTGACGATGGCGATGGTCTGCGGCAGGCAGTCCGCGTCAAGGACTGTCTTGGCATCCTGGGCGCCGGATTTCTGACCTGCGGTTTTATTCGCGCGGCGCATCAGCAGCACAGCCTCGGCCACCGCGGTAGCTTCATCCAGCAGGGAGGCGTTGGCGACCGGCAGGGCCGTCAGGTCCTGGACCATGGTCTGGAAGTTCAGCAGCGCCTCGAGACGGCCCTGGGAGATCTCGGGCTGGTACGGGGTGTATGCGGTGTACCAGGCAGGGGCTTCAAGAATGTTGCGGCGTATCACCGGCGGAGTCACGGTATCGAAATAGCCCTGCCCGATCATCTGTACGACTGTGGTGTTCCTGGCTGCCAGGCGGCGCAGTTCCGCCAGCACCTCAACCTCGCTGAGTGCGCCGGTAAGCGTGAGCGGCCTCTCCTGGCGGATGGAATCGGGAACGGCAGCGTCCACCAAGCCATCAACGCTGTCGTAGCCGACAGCCTTGAGCATGGTGTCGATGTCAGCCTTACGGCGCGCACCGATATGCCGGTCGGCAAAGGTTGATGGACTTGATTGAACCGTCATGAGGAACTCCAAGGTATGGCCGGCCCGGGGGCACGGCATGGGGTTGGGTTCCTCCCCGCTCTGTATGTGACCTGAGAGATTCCGCGGATCCGAGTCCGCTTGCACCGTCGGTGAGCCAGGACAGTGCCTGGCTGCTTTCCAGAGTTGCCTCGCCGCGGCGGTACGGGGGCCTGAGAGATTCCTGGGGAGGATTTGCTCCTACGGCGCCTGCCCGGGAATGACTGGGAGGACTCTCCCGCCACGGTTCGAAAGGCATATTGAGATGTGGGTGATTCGCAACACACAATACACGCACTTTCGACGCCGGGCAACATCAGCAGACAAGCCTGCGACGTAAAACCGGTGGCTTGACTTTTCTTCGTGATCGATCCCACACTTAGTCGGTGGTCGCCAACTTCGGCGCCCAGGAACCACGGAGCGGAGTGGTCGAGCGGAGCAGTGCTCCTCGCTGCCGTTTATCTGCTCCGCTCAAATGCGAACGAGCCTTAGATCTGCGGCGGGAGAGTCCTGCCGGTACATTCAGCAGGCGCCGTAGGAGCAAATCCTCCCCAGGAATCTCTCAGGCCCCCGTACCGCCGCGGCGAGGCAACTCTGGAAAGCAGCCAGGCAATGTCCTGGCTCACCGACGGTGCAAGCGGGTCCTGCGGGAGCAGGGGCGCGGAAACTCTCAGGTCCACGACAGAGCGGGGAGGAACCCGAATCATCGTGGCACTCTGGTGCCACCTGAACGATGGAGTTCCTCATGACGATACATCAACCCCCTACCGCGCTTGCCGAAACTCCCCACCTGGAGCGGCAGCTCAGCAACCGGCACATCCAACTGATCGCCATCGGCGGCGCCATCGGCACCGGACTGTTTATGGGCTCAGGCAAAACCATCTCCGCTGCCGGACCCTCCGTCATCTTCGTCTACATGATCATCGGCTTCATGCTGTTCTTCGTCATGCGCGCGATGGGTGAACTGCTGCTGAGCAATCTGAACTATAAGTCCTTCAGTGATTTCGCCGCGGATCTGCTGGGCCCGTGGGCAGGATTCTTCACCGGCTGGACCTACTGGTTCAGCTGGGTAATCACGGGTATCGCCGATGTGATCGCCATTGCGGGCTACTCCAAGGAACTCTGGCCGGGGCTCCCATTGTGGATTCCGGGAGTGGCTACGATCGCCATCCTGCTGCTGTTGAACCTGACCACCGTGAAGGCTTTCGGCGAGACCGAATTCTGGTTCGCGCTGATCAAGATTATCGCCATCGCGGCACTGATCGTGGTGGGCCTGTTCATGATCTTCGGCGGGTTCTCCTCTGATGCCGGACCGGCCAGCTTCACCAACCTGTGGAGCCACGGTGGCTTCTTCCCGAATGAGTTCATGGGCTTCGTGGCCGGCTTCCAGATCGCAGTGTTTGCCTTCGTGGGCATCGAGCTGGTGGGCACCACGGCGGCGGAGGCCAAGGACCCGGAGAAGAATCTGCCCAAGGCCATCAATTCCATTCCGGTGCGTGTCCTGCTCTTCTACGTGGGTGCCCTCATCATCTTGATGTCCGTCATCCCCTGGACCCAGTTCGCCGCCGGTCACAGCCCTTTCATCGCCATGTTTTCGCTGGCCGGTCTGGGGGCCGCAGCCACGGTGGTCAACCTGGTGGTGCTGACCTCGGCAATGTCCTCGGCCAACTCCGGCATCTATTCCACCTCCCGGATGGTCTTTGGCCTGGCTCAGGAGGGGGACGCCCCTGCCCTCTTCAGCCGGCTGTCCAGCCGCAAGGTGCCCCGCAACGCCCTGTTCCTGTCGTGCGTGCTGCTGCTGTCCGGCGTCGTTTTGATGTACGCCGGACAGGACATCGGCAAGGCGTTCGAGATGGTCACGACGGTGTCGGCGGTCTGTTTCGTATTCGTCTGGTCGATCATTCTGGCCAGCTACATCGCCTTCCGCCGGCGCCGGCCGCAGCAGCATGAGGCGTCCAAATTCAAGATGCCCGGCGGAATCCCCATGGTATGGGTGGTGTTCGCGTTCTTTGCCTTTGTGCTCTGGGCGCTGACCACCCAGACGGACACCCTGCTTGCACTGCTGGTCACACCCGTCTGGTTCATCGTGCTCGGCGTCACATGGTTCATCCTGCGCCGGCGCCCGGGCCATGCGGCCCGTTATGCAGCGTTCAAAGACCAGCTCCAGTCGGACCAAACTGCTGCCTCTGACCCCCTCGGCGCAGGCGCAGCGGACGGACGGTGACGCCGGAACGACCGCTTCACCCAACAGCCCGTCGGACGATCGGCGGGACGTGGTGCCAGCGGGGTTCGTACTCACTCTCGACTGCGCCGAATCGCCCGGTATTGTTCACGCGGTCGCCGAATTTCTCCTGAACCACGGCTGCTACATCATCGACATCAAACAGTTCGGCGACCAAAACACGCAGCACTTCTTCATGCGCGTGCACTTCATCTCGACTGGCAGCTTCTCAACCGGCGAAGACCTCCGACAGGACTTCGCCCCGGTTGGCGCACAATGGGACATGGATTGGCGGCTGGAGCCCCACGGCCGCAAACAACGAATCCTGGTCATGGTCTCCAAGTATGGTCACTGCCTTAACGATCTGCTCTTCCGGGCACGCAGCGGCGAACTGCCGGTCGAGATCGCCGCGGTTGTATCCAACCACCAAGATCAGAAAGATCTTGTCACCTGGCACGGAATCCCGTTCCACCACATCCCTGTGAGCCGGGAAACAAAGCAGGCGGCGGAATCCGAGCTGCTCGAACTGGTGGTCGCCTACAATGTCGAACTCGTGGTCCTGGCCCGTTACATGCAGGTTCTCAGCGAGGACCTCACATCCCAACTAGCCGGCAAAGCCATCAACATCCACCACTCCTTCCTGCCCAGTTTCAAGGGCGCCAAGCCTTATCACCAAGCCTACGAACGCGGAGTCAAGACGGTCGGAGCAACGGCTCACTACGTCAACTCGGAGCTGGATGAGGGGCCCATCATTGCCCAGCAGGTGATCGAGGTCGACCACACCTATAGCCCTTCGGACCTCGTGACGGTCCGCAGGGACGCCGAGTGTAAGGCCCTCACAAACGCAGTACGTTGGCACTGCGAAGGAAGAATTATCCTGTCAGGGAATCGGACGGTCATTCTTCGCTGACTCCGCTTCCAGCGCCGTCAGATGCCGGGGCTACCCGCCGGCAGGTCCTCCCCCGGCAGATCTGACCGCGTCACAACTGAATATGCCTTTCGAACCGTGGCGGGAGAGTCCTCCCAGTCATTCCCGGGCAGGCGCCGTAGGAGCAAATCCTCCCCAGGAATCTCTCAGGCCCCCGTACCGGCCATACCTTGGAGTTCCTCTTGATGGTTCAATCACGTCCATTGACCTTCGCCGACCGGCCTGGCTCGGCGCACAGTCACGCCGACACCACGAAAGTGCTTTCCACCCGTCTGGAAATCGTTCCCACCGACGGGATAGTTGCCATCGTCCAGGCCAATATCCCTGTGGCATCGACGCTGACGATCACCTGCCTGCCGCACCACGGCATCGAGCCCACGATGCAGACCGCGGTCGAGCTTGGGCTGTTGGGCTTCAACGTGGTGCCGCACCTCGCCGCCCGCAGTCTCGAAGGCCGCGCGCAGCTCGCCGGAATCCTCCGGGGCTGCGAGGCCGTCGGGATCACCGAAGTCTTCGCCGTCGGCGGGGACGCCGCGCACGCGGCAGGCCCGTACGATTCGGCGGTCGGGCTCATGGTAGACATCGCCGAGATGTCTGGAGGACGCATCGCCATTGGCGTTGCCGGACACCCCGAAGGTCACCCCAAGCAAAACCCGCTCCACATGCTGGATGCGCTGCTGGAAAAGCAGCATCTGGCCGCGAATATCGTCACGCAGATGTGCTTCTCGGCCGCCAAAATCGGCTGGTACGCCGAGCTGCTGCGGCGCGAAGGCGTGGAACTACCGCTCTGGGCCGGTGTCGCCGGAGCCGTACCCCGGACCCAGCTAGTCTCACTGGCCATAAAGATCGGCGTCGGTCCGTCCTTGCGGTTCCTCAGCGGCAAGGGACCCCTTGCCCGCAGGCTCCTGAGCGGCGGAGCCTATTCATCCCAGGGACTCGTGTCCGAGCTGTCGGCAATCCAGCCAGCCCTTGCCGGCATCCACCTTTACACCTTCAACAACCTCGGACCGTCCTCCGCCAAAGTCGGGAACGGGCCGGGCAGCGTCCGGCCCACTGGTCGGCGAAACCAGGAGGACGCCGACGGAACCCCTGCGCATGGCCGAGTCACCGCCGTCGACCTCGGGACCCAGCCGTTGATCCCCGAACTCCGGGCGCCGGAATCGTAGCGGCGAGATTGGGGATCGACCCACGCCACGATCAGGCAATCAAGACCGGCGTCCGAACGGCGTCCCCACTCCGAAAGCTCTCGTCCAGCCGGGCGCTTTACCCGGCCGGATATGGGTTTTTGCGAAGGTTGGCCGCTGCGTGCACCGCGTTGCGGGCAGCCGTTGCCGTGGCGGACGCAATGGCATCCGGCACCTGCTCCAGATCCTTGAAGTCTTTGGATTGCATGGCTTCGCCGACCCAGTACGTGACACCCTGCGCTGGAATGGTGAAGCCAACGTCGTTGAGCCCCTGGAACAAGTCAGCGGTAACTTTGTGCGCGCCGTCCTCATTGCCGACGACGGCCACGACGGCGACCTTGTCAAACATGATCGGACGGCCAGCGTCGTCCGTGCTGGCCAGATCGGCGTCGAGGCGTTCCAGGACTTGCTGGGCAAGACTGGCTGGATGGCCCATCCAAATGGGAGTTGCAAGGACAAAAATGTCCGCCGCCAGGATCTGCTCGCGGATTCCTGGCCACCCATCCCCCGCGCCCATATCGATTTGAACACCGGGCCGGACGTTGTGGTCCACTACCCGCATCAACGACGTCGACACGCCGTGACCCTCCAGTTGAGTCAAAACCTGGCGCGCCAGCAGCTCGCTGCTTGAGGCCTCCGGGGACGGGGTAAGGGTGCAAACCAGAGCAAAAGCTTTCAGTTCCGAATCATCCATAGCCCCATCCTGCCTAACTATCCGTTGATCCACCAGCAATTGCTGTGCTCCGACGTGCGGAAAGGATGGGTGCGAAGAAGGTGGCGAGTTCCCCGCCCGCCTTCAGCGGCAGGACATTGGCCACGTACTGGTCCGGGCGCACGACGACGACGGCGCCGTCGCGGGAGATCCCGCGCGCGTCAAAGATGTCCTCGCCCTCGATGATGCCGTAGACCTTCTCGTAATCGGTGAGCTTGAACGGCCCGACCTCGGGCTTGAAAACGGAGGGCACGGCATTGATATCGACGCCGTCGTGCTTCTGCTGGTAGATGACCTTCACATCGAACCAGGCATCGCCATCGTCCGCCTCGGGGGTTGCCGCGAGGGGTGAATCCGGAGCGGCGGCCAGCCACTCGGCGAGGTCTGCGACGGGAGAGTCCGCACCGGCGTTGGACTGGTCAGCGAAGACGTAGATGCGCCAGCGGCCGTCGGCGGTGGCGTGATGGCCCAGGTGCACTGGGTTGGTATCGCAGACACGGGAGGCACGCGCGGACTTAAAGCGCTTGCCGATAGGGAACCCGGTCGCCAGGTTCTGGTGCGTCGCCTCGCCGGTGATCAACGACGGGGCATATTCGGTCATGAACCCAGCCGGGAATTCGGCGGTGCGAACATAAAAGTCCTCGAGTTCCGAGGGGTCGTTGAACTCCTCGGGTTTCTTGGCCATCATGGTTGACCATTCCTTGTCGAAGTCGATGAGGTTCTTGGCCACGATCTGGCGCTCGGCCGAATATGTGGACAGCAGGGATTCGGGGCTGCGGCCCTCGAGAACGTGTGCCAGCTTCCAGCCAATGTTGAACCCGTCCTGCATGGAGACGTTCATGCCTTGGCCGGCCTTGGCGCTGTGCGTGTGGCAGGCGTCCCCGGTGATGAAAACCCGCGGGGTGCGGCTGCCAATCTGTTCGGGGAGGACGTCGTCGAACCGGTCGGTGAGACGGTGGCCGACCTCGTACACGCTGTGCCACGCGACGCTGCGGACGTCCAGCGTGTAGGGGTGCAGGATGGCGTTGGCCTTGGCGATGATCTCCTCGATGCCGGTCTTGCGCACCGCACCATTGTCGTCCGCGGGCACCATGCCCAAATCGACGTACATGCGGAAGAGGTGGCCGCCTTCGCGCGGAATGTGCAGGATGGATCCGCCGTCGTGCGACTGGATGGCGCATTTAGTGCGAATGTCCGGGAAGTCGGTCCTGGCGAGCACGTCCATGACACCCCAGGCATGGTTGGCCTGATCGCCGGCCATGGTGCAACCGATCGAGGAACGAACCTTGCTGCGGGCTCCGTCGCAGCCGACGACGTACTTGGCGTGCACCACACGCTCGGCGCCCTCATCCGCGCCGCCGCTCCGGGCGAGCGTGACCTTGACCGGGTAGTCGCCCTCGTCCGTGACGTTGAGCGCGCGGAAGTCCCAACCGTAGTCAGGCGTCAGGCGGGTGGGAGAGTTGGCCGCGACCTCGGCGAAGTAGTCCAGCACGCGCGCCTGGTTGACAATCAAGTGCGGGAACTCGCTGATGCCCGTCGTGTCGTCGACGGCGCGGCCGCCGCGGACGATGCGGGTTGGGTCCAGGGCGTCCGGCCGCCAGAACGCCATTTCCGTGATCCGGTAGGCCTCGGCGATGATCCGCTCAGCGAACCCGAAGGCCTGGAAGGTTTCGACGCTGCGGGCCTGGATGCCATCGGCCTGGCCGATGGCAAGCCGGCCGGGCCGGCGCTCGACGACACGCGTTGTGATGTCCGGGAACTGGGCGAGCTGGGCAGCGGTCAACATACCAGCCGGTCCCGAGCCCACGATAAGGACGTCGACCTTGTCCGGAAGTTCCTCGGGCCGGTCGATGCCGACGCCGGCAGCCGACTGTACGCGCGGGTCACCGGATACGTAACCGTGGTGATGAAACTGCACGGGCTTTCCTCACTTCGTTGTGGTACGAACCAGTCTTGTTCGATATGCGAACACGATATTCAGTAATCGAACGGGCTGTTGATCCAAGACTGTACGGCAGCAATGACATGGGGGACAAGCGCCACGATTAGGCAGCGAAGAGGCGGGGGAAGTGGGCTGGTTCGTGTCTGATCGGAGGTCTCATCACCGGCTATTGGTAAGTGGGCTTAGCTTATTCGTGTATCGTTGGTTATATCGCCAAGGACGTGAGACACCCGAGGCTGAAAGTCGCCCGACCTCGACAGTCCGGCGCATTTTTCCTGTCTGAAGCTGCAGGAGACAATCACGCCCCGGGGTGCAGTATTCGCACCCCGGGGCTGGTTCTTTTAACGGCCGTACTTCATGGCCGGCAGTGGCGATTGGTCGTAAGCCGCTCCGCCCTCATCGAGAATGGACTGATGAGACAGGAAAATGCGGATACGGAAGAGCGACGCCTCGCGGCCTATGATCTGCAATTGCGCACCGACGCCGAGACACCGAGCGCGATCAAAGTCGCTCAACACGGTCCGCTGCGCCTGGCGACCTTCCTGCATGGACGAGGATTTGTCACCTACCAAAACCTCGGAGAAGCCGACGCGGACGCAATCCGACGACTGGTTCCCCAGGCGATGACTCACTACCAAGCTGATCCTGAAATCAACCGAGTGGAGTGGAAAACCCGTGGACACGACCGGGCACCAGGGCTGCACGAGGCCTTGCTGGACAATGGCTTCATCCCGGACGAGCCTGAATCAATCATGATCGGCGAAGCATCCGCACTGGCAGTTGATGTTCCACTGCCCGACGGTGTCACATTACGGCAGGTGCACGAGGAATCGGACGTGCGGGCGATGAGCGCGATGCAGGACGAGGTCTTCGGCGACCCGGTCTCCGATGAGATGGCGGAGGCCCTACTACGCCGACTCGCCGCCGATGACGGAATGGAACTGTGGGTTGGCGAGGCCAACGGCCAAATCGTGACAGCAGGACGTCTGGAGACGGTTCGCGGTACCGAATTCGCCGGAATCTGGGGCGGCGCGACCCGCAAAGAGTGGCGCGGCCTCGGGATCTACCGTGCGTTGACGGCCGCACGCGCGCGCTCGGCGCTCAGCAAAGGAAAGACGCTCATCCACAGCGACTCCACCGAGTATTCACGTCCGATCCTCGAACGCTCCGGACTTGTGAAAGTGTCAACAACGACGCCCTACCGCTGGACACGATGATTCACGGTGCCGGCCGGACCGGGGCCACATCGATCAGCACCTTACCAACAATGCCCTGTTCCACCGCTGCATGCGCCGCGGCCGTGTCAGCCAGGGCAAAACGATGCAGCGGCAGTCCGGCCTGCTCCCCCACCGCCAGCGCGCCGTCGGCGATGGCAGCATTGATGTCCTCAGCTGCGGCGTGCACCGCCTCCATCCCAACCGTGTACAGCAGCACAAACTGGTAGCGGACATTGAGACTGAAATGTTTACGCACGTCCAAGTGCACGTGATCACCTCCGTTGTTGGCATCGACAGCGATGGATCCGCGGTTGCGGATCACCGCCAAGTCCAGGTCGGCGTTCTGCGCCGGTGCCACCTCCACCACCAGGTCGACGCCCTCTGGAGCGATACGGCGGATCCGCGCTGCCGCGTCGGATTCCTTGTAATTGACAACATGGTCGGCTCCGGCGCGGCGAACCAGCGCAGCCTTCGCCGGACTGCTGATGGTGGTGATCACGACGGCGCCGGCCCACTTGGCGAGCTGGATCGCAGCATGGCCCACGGCGCCGGCCCCGCCCGCAACGAGCACCACCTTGCCTCTGAGGGCCCCGGGACGCAGCCGGCGCGGGCCGTCCTCAGCAACGCTCAGCGCCCGATGCGCGGTGATGGCCGGAACGCCCAGGCTCGCGCCGACATCGAACCCGGCAGACTCCGGAAGGGCAAAGACGCGCTCGACCGGCAAAACCGCAAATTCCTGGGCGGTTCCTCCGTCAGCCCGCTGGTAGGCGGCCAACGCCAGCCAGACGCGATCGCCGTTCCGGACCCGGTCAACTCCGGCACCGACGGCGTCAACTATGCCCGCGCCATCCTGGTTCGGAACGACCTCCGCGAAGGGCAGCGGCTCACCCGATTTGGCGCCCCGGCGCGACTTCCAATCCGTGGGATTGACCCCCGAGACCACGAGCCGAACGCGGACCTCCCCTGGTCCCGGCTCACTGACATCCCGGTCGATCAGCTCGAGAACGGACGGATCGCCGGTAGCCCGGTACACAATAGCTTTCATACCCCAACCCAACGCGATTCCGAACCGAAAATTCCCCTCGACTTCCGCGGCAAGGGCGCGATGCCCGGGAAGGGTCTGATTGTCAGTGGCCCTGGAAAGTCTCGGGACCGGTGCCCCCGCTTCGACGCCTTCGTCGTCGTCGTACTTTACGAAGCCTTGAATACGCCCCGCGGCACCACCTCACTCAAACGCGGCGCCGTCCGACCCACAGCCCAAGCAGCAGCGGAACTACAGACACCATCATCAGCACGCTGCCAAGCACAGTGTCGTCCGCTCGGACCACGGAACCGGCGATAAGCAGTGCGCCGAATATCAGCGCCGATACCGATCGCTGCGCCATGCGGTTAAGTCGTGTCATCTGCCGTTCGAGGCGCGGGTTCGCCACAGATAATGAACCGTCCTCGATTCGGGTGAGCAGCTCATCCAGGCGTTTCGGCAAACGCAGGGCGACTCCGGCGGCGTCGAGTGCCTGCGCAGCCACGTCCTGCATGATGTTGCCGCGCTCGTCGCGCAGCAGCTTCGCCGCATAGGGTTCGACCGAGTCCCACAGATTGAACCGGGCGTCCAATGAGCTGCACACACCCGACGTCAGTGACATCGCGCGGATGATGAGCAGGAAATTCTCGGGCAGCTGGAACGGCAACGAGCGAACCACGTCCCCGAACTCAACCGCAAAATCACGGAACTCCCGCGGGTCCACCTCGCGAAGCTCGGCAAAGCCCATCCCGCCAAACCGGGCGAAGAGGTGCGTCATCGCCCGCTCAAGCTCGGCTGTGTCGGCCGACGGCATCAGTACACCAACGTCGCCGATCGCGCTCACCAACCCCTTGCCGTTCCGCGAGGCGGCTGCGATCAGCAGCTTTCGCAACCCGCTGCGGGTGGTGGGCGGAACCTCTCCCATCATGCCGAAGTCGATGAACGTCAGCTTCCATGGACGCTCTGCGGATGAATCGGCAATCGGAGTGACAAAGATATTGCCGGGGTGCGGATCGGCGTGGAAAAAGCCATTGGTGAACAACTGGTCGAACATGACCGATGCGAAAACGGGGGCAACCTGCGCCGGGTCGATGCCCGCCGCAAGAAGTGCCTCCGAGTCCGTGATCTTGATCGACGTGACATCTTCGAGGGTGAGCACGCGGCGGGTGGTCCGCTCCCATACGACCTCGGGCACAGTCACCCTGTCGTCGTCGGCGAAATCGGCGGCGAAGCGCTCTGAATTCGCCGCCTCCTGCAGGTAGTCGATCTCCTCGAGACTGGTCTGCGCAAACTCCTCGACCAGGGCGGGCATGTCGGCACGATTGGACACGAGGCGCACATGGCTGAGCCAGCCGCCCACCTTGCGCAGCGCGGCCAGATCGACGTCGACAATCGCGTCGATGCCCGGTCGCTGCACCTTCATCACTACACTGTCGAGCCCGGTGTCGGCGGCATCGCTGGGAAGAAGTTGTGCACGGTGCGCCTGCCCGAGGGACGCGGCGGCCAGTGGCGTCTCCTCGACCGAAGCGAACACCCGGTCAAGCGGCGCACCCAGCTCCACCTCGGCCAGGGCACGGATTGCAGCGAACCGGACCGGGGGCACCTCGTCCTGAAGCCCTTCCAGTTCGGCGGTGATTTCCGGCGGGAGCACATCGAGCCTGGACGACATGAACTGACCAACCTTGATCATTAGACCACCAAGGTCCACCGCGAGCGCATGGAAACGCTGCGCGAAGCGCCGCATCCTCTTTGCCCGGGTGCGTTCGGCACTCCTGGCCAGCCCTACGCGGGGGAGGAACAGTTCAAACCACCAGGTCACCGCCAGATGCCACGCGAAAAAGCGCAGGATGCGGCGGTAACGGGCACGGGTGTCCCCGGCGCCGTGCACCGGAGCTGCTCGGTCGCGACGAACCGATGCCACCCCTGTCAGTCCTGGGCGAGGATCGAATACAGCCGGCGGCGTGCCTCGTCGAGTACCTTCACCGCCTCCTGCACCTGCTTCGCCGAGCCGGTGCGGCCCACCTGGGCTGCGGCCTGCGCGAGTTCGACGCCAGCCTTGGGCAGCGACGCGAACCCGGAGCCTGATGCCGGGCCCGTTGCATCCCATGGCGTGGACCCGTCGGCGCCCGCCACCTCCTCACGGCCCGCTTCGGTCAGCGAGTAGATCTTGCGGCCGTTCGATTCCTCCGCACTGATGAACCCCTCATCGGCCAGCAACTGCAGCGTTGGATAGACGGAGCCGGCACTGGGCTTCCAACTGCCACCACTGCGTTCCTCGATTTCACGGATGATCTGGTAACCGTGCATTGGCCGTTCCGCGAGCAGGGCCAGCACCGCCGCCCGCACCTCGCCCCGACCCGCGCGGGTGCCCGAGCGCTTCTCAAACCTTGAACGCAGGTCCTCAACGGCCTGCCACACGCCGTCGAGATTGTTGAAACCAAATCCGCCTGCCGGGTATGAATTATGCATCATGCTCTCCCTTGTGATTCACGAACGATGTTCAACGATAGTCAACGATACATCCCGGTTGGGACCAAAATCTATAGCTCACAACGCTGGCAGCAAAGCACCGCGCCGGCATATCCGCCTTTTCCAGCGTCATTGGCCGATATATCCTCGCCATCCAGCCGCTTTTCCTCCCCGGTCAGTTAGGACCACCGAGGTCACCGCGGTTCGGAAGCCGCACCTGATCCGAGAATGGAGCCGGTGCTCTGTCCGAAACTGCCGGATGAGCGTAGCCCGTGCCATCAGCGCCCTGCAGCTCATGCGCTCGATCGACCAATCAGCGCCCCGTTCCGCAATAATGTCCTCGCTAACGGTCGCAATACGGTCGTCTCCGGAGGCGGTCCAGAGAACTGTCCCGACCACTTCCGGACGAGGTGAGCAGGACCATCGCCAGCCGGACGTTGCATAGCGCCGAAGGGATCGCCGTCGCTCCCGGGCCCTCGCGGCCGGCTTCGGCGCGTATCAGTTCACTGAGGGTGCCCACGACGTCGTCGTCGGCCAACTGCCCGAAAGAGACCGGACGGAACATTCAAAACTGACGAGGATTTGCCTGCCCGAGGCGGGACTTGAACCGTCCCTCGGAACCTCGAATAGCGCGGGTCGCCGCACTGCGATTATGCGGCTGGCCAGGAGCCGGGCCCATGTGGTTTCCAAGTCGCGTTTGTCAGCCCTGCAGCTTCTCTAGCCCCGACATCCGAACGTTGCTAGCGTGGCGGAATGAACCCGTCGAAGGCCCCCGCCGAGATCCTCAACATTGCCGGCAACGAGGTTCGCATCTCGAGTCCGGACAAGGTGGTGTTCCCCGAGCCCGGGCTGACCAAGCTCGACTTGGTTCGCTATTACGTCGCCGTCGCGGAGGGGGCGCTGCGGGGCGCCGGAGGACGGCCCATGGTACTCAAGCGCTTCCCGAAGGGGATCGGCGCTGAGCCCTTCTTTCAAAAGCGCGTGCCCGAAAACCACCCCGACTTCATCGACACGACGACGCTGCACTACGCCTCCGGGACATCAGCCGAAGAGGCCGTCATCCGGGATGCTGCAGGCTTGGCCTGGGTCGTGAATCTTGGATGCTTGGACCTCAACCCGCACCCCGTCCGTGCCGAGGACCTCGAGCATCCCGACGAGCTCCGGGTTGACCTCGACCTGATGCCGGGGGTTGACTACTCGCAGATCGTTGATGTCGCCTACGTCGCACGGGAGGTGCTCGACGACGTCGGGCTGGTGGGCTGGCCGAAGACGAGCGGTTCCCGCGGGCTCCACATCCTGGTGCGCATTGCGCCCCAGTGGTCGTACCGCGATGTGCGGCTCGCCGCCGAGACCCTCGCCCGCGAGGTCGAAAACCGCGCTCCGGGCCTCGCCACCGCACGGTGGTGGAAGGAGGAACGCGGCGAGAGTGTCTTCGTTGACTTCAACCAAAACGCCAAGGACCGCACAGTGGCATCGGCGTACTCGATCCGTCCCCTGCCCGACGCCAGGGTCTCGACGCCGCTCACTTGGGACGAGGTTACCTCCACCCGGCCGGAACAGTTCACGGTGCCCACGGTGCTTGAGCGCTTCGCAGCCATGGGCGACCCTCACACCGGCATCGACAATGCGGCGGGGACACTGGACAAACTGATCGCTTTGGCCGCCGAGCTCGGCCCCGCCGAAAAACCGCCGCGCGGCGGCGACGGCTCGGGCCGCCGGCAGTCGGTGATGCCGCTTATCGAGGTGGCACGAACCAAAACCAAGCTCGAGGCGCTCACGGCGCTCGACGAATGGAAGAGTCGGCATTCGGACCTCCTCCCAATCCTGCATCCCGCCGACATACTCGTCGACGGAATGCGCGGATCGAGCTCGCTCTGGTACCGGGTACGGGTGAACCTGCAGCACATCCCCGAAAATGAGCGGCCGCCACAGGAGGAGCTCATCGCGGATTATGACCCATGGGCGGGTAAGGAGTGGCCCGGGCGCGTTGGGACTTGATGCCACCGGATGTTGTCCGCCGCCCTGGAATGAGACGGGCAGTGTGGAACCCGTCCGCGGCGGCGGGATGGATTTGGACCGCAACCGGCGGCAGCGTGCGCGCGCTCGATGTAGTCTGCCTGGGGTCGGGGATGCCGATGTATTGGGTGTAGAAGTATTCCTGGATTCCTTCCTGTCCGCCCTCACGTCCCAGCCCGGATTGTTTGACGCCGCCGAAGGGGGCGGCGGCGGTGGAGATGGTTCCGGTGTTCAGGCCCAGCATGCCGGTCTCGAGGCGTTCACCCATGCGCAGACCGCGGTTGAAGTCAGCGGTGTAGACATAGGCCGCCAGTCTGTATTCGGTGTTGTTGGCCAGCCGGACGGCCTCGTCCTCGGTGGCTAAGGTGATGATCGGGGCCACCGGGCCGAAGATTTCCTCGGAGAGGATACGGTCCCCTTCTGTGACTCCGGTGAGGATGGTGGGCTGAGAGAAGTAGCCGGGGCCCTCGACGGCGGCGCCGCCGATCACGACGATGGCGCCTTCGGCGACCGCGTCCGTGACGAGCCGGTGGACCTTCTCCCGGCTCTTGACGTCGATCAAGGGCCCCATTGTTGAATGCTTTTCGGTGCCGCGGGCCGGGCTCAGCGCGGACATGCGTGCCGCTAATTTTTCCGCAAATTCGTTCGCAACGGTTTCGTGGACGATGAAGCGGTTGGCCGCCGTGCAGGCCTCGCCCATGTTGTGCATCTTGGCGGCCATGGCCCCCGTAACGGCGGCGTCGATGTCGGCGTCGTCGAAGACAACGAAGGGGGCGTTGCCGCCCAGCTCCATGGAGGTGCGCAGCACCGTCTCGGAGGCATTGGCCAGCAACCGCCGTCCGACCTCGGTAGAGCCGGTGAAGGGAATCTTGCGCAGGCGGGAGGCCGTGACGAGCGGCCCCGTGGTAGCTCCGGCGGTGGAGGTGGGAATGACGTTCAACACCCCGGCCGGCAGCCCGGCCTCCTGCATGAGTGCGGCGAACAGCAGGGAAGTCAGCGGGGTCAGGTTCGCCGGCTCAGGACCATGGTGCAGCCGGCGGCGACCGCCGGGGCGACCTTGCGGGTCGCCATCGCCAGCGGGGAAATTCCAGGGCGTGATCAGCAGGCACGGACGCACAGGCTTCGTCGTGATCAACAGTCAGGAGGTTCCTTCGGGGGCGACGGAATAACGGCCAAATGTCCTGGCTGCTTCCTCGGAGACCAGCGCAGGAACTCTGCCGCGTAGGTGACTTCGCTGCGGGCCTCCGCCAGCGGCTTGCCCATTTCCCTGGTCATGAGCAGGGCAAAGTCCGCGGCACGTTCGGTGACGAGTTCAAACGCCGCACGCAGGATCTCCCCGCGCGCCCGCGGAGGGACGTGCGCCCAGGCTTCCTGGGCTGCAGCCGCTGCGTCCAAAGCCGCCAGCCCGTCCTCGGGGCCGGCGTCGGCAACGGACATCAGCACCTTCCCGGTGGCCGGGTCCTCCACGTCGAAAGTCTTCCCGGCCGCGGCCGGACGCCACAGGCCATCAATCAGTAGGCCCTCCGGAACCGAGGACAACAGCCGGGTTTCGTCTCCAGGGTAAACGGACATTCAATCTTCCAATCTTTGAGTGCAAGCGGTCCCGGACCGCTTGGTGTCGTGGCCGAGGGTGATGGTGGCTGGCGGTCCTGGCTAGTAGGCCTTCACGCGCTGTTCGACGACGAGGTGGATGAGGGCGAACACCGTGTCCTCATCGATCGCCTTCAGCGCCGCGGCGAGGGCACCGGGAATGTCCCGATCCACTTCGACCTTGATTCCGAAGCCGCCAAAAGCCTGGGCCATCAGGGCAAAGTCCGGGTTTTTCAGCTGGGTGCCGGAGATGCGCTGCGGGTAGTGCCGTTCCTGGTGGGTGCGGATCGTGCCGTATTCCTGGTGGTCCATGACGATGACCAGGGGCGTGGCACCGTATTGGGCGGCAGTGGCCAGTTCCTGGCCGTTCATGAGGAATTCGCCATCCCCGGCAATAGTCACCACCCGCTTGTTCGGATAGGCAAGGGACGCCGCGACGGCGGAGGGCACGGAGTAGCCCATGGAACCGTTCCGGGCGCTGATCATGGAGGCGTAGGCCCGGGTAGGAAAGTAGCGGTGAGCCCAGTTGGTGTGTTCCCCGGCGCCGAAGGTGACTATGGCGTCCGCGGGCAGCGTTGGCACCAGGTTCGCCATCAGGGTATCCATCCGGGCCGCGCCGGTCCCCGGTGCGGCGTCGGGAAGCGCGGCGAATTGTTCCTGTTGCGCCCGCATCCTTGCCGTCCAGGCCTTCCATTCGTCCTTCTCTGGAAGTTCAATCCGGACCAGGTCCCGGACAAAGGCGTCTGGTTTGGCGACAATCTGGCGCGACACTCCCCCGGAGCGTCCGCGCAGGGACGGGTCCATGGTGACGATGAAGTTCACCTCCTTCCAGTCCTGGCGGTTAAGAAAGCCGTCGGTGATGACGTCGCCGGGCACGGTGCCGACAAAGACAAGGAGGTCGGTCTCTCACAGCAGGTCATGGGTGGGCCGGGGCCGGCCGTAGCCGATCGGGCCAACGTAGGAGGGGGAATCGAAGGCCACGGTGCCTTCCGTGCGCCACTCCGCCGCGGCCGGGATGTGGTGGCTTTCCAGCCACCGGGTCAACCGGTCCGCCCCTTCTTGGGTCCAGTCGTTTCCGCCGGTCACAAACAGCGGTTTAGACGAGGCTGCAAGTGCCTGGGCCAGGGCGTCGGCGTCCTCCCCGGTCATGCCGCCTCCAGCGACGGGGATGGGTGGGTGCAGGGACGAGTTGACGTGTTCCCGGATGATGTCTTCGGGCAGGCCGACGACGACGGGTCCTGGGCGTCCGCTCATGGCGGCGAACATGGCTTCGGCTACGATTTCCGAGGCCCGTTCGGCATGGTCGAGGACCATGACGCGCTTGGCGCTGGTGTCGAACCAGGCCTTGATGTCGAATTCCTGGAACGCCTCCCGGTCCCGGTGGTCGAAGGGAATCAGCCCGACGAAAAGGACCATAGGCGTCGAATCCTGCCATGCCGTATGGAGGCCTACGTGCGCGTTGGCCGCTCCGGGCCCCCTAGTCACCATCGCAATGCCCGGAAGCTGGTTCATCTTCCCGTCCGCCTCGGCCATGTAGCTTGCACCCCCCTCGTGCTGGCACACAATGGTTTCAATCGGCGAGGCGTGCAAGCCGTCCAGAACCTCGAGGTAGCTCTCCCCCGGGACCACATGGACGCGTCGGACGCCGTGGGCCACGAGCGAGTTGACGATGACATGCCCCGCCGATGGCGCCGCGGGTGCAGGGACGTCAGCGGAAGATGTCCCGCAGGCGGCCTCGTTCTGCGTCTTCGTGTCTA
>NZ_JADPVH010000018.1:52944-64584 GCF_026932795.1 Paenarthrobacter sp. Z7-10
GTGTTTCCTTGTCTATGAATTATCGGGTGTCGCGGTGCATTCCGGCGTTCTCAGGCGTGAAGTGAGGCTGCGTCCTCGAGGTTTTTGCCCTTGGTTTCCGGTGCCATGAAGTAGCTGGCACCCGCCCCGACCAAAGCGATACCGGCAGCGATCCACATGGTCCCGGAGAGCCCCAGATGGGTCAGGGCCAGGGGTGTGGCGAAGGTACCGATGGCGGCGCCAATGCGACTGGTTCCCGTACACAGGCCGACAGCGGTGGCCCTGACCTTGGTCGGGAACAACTCGTTCGGGTAGATCCATTCCAGGATTGAGGGCCCGCCGTTGAAAACTGCGTAGAAGGCGAAGGCCAGGGCGATCAGGCCCAGCGGGGCGGTGGGGAACAGGGCCAGGAACAGCAGACCGACGCCGGAGAGGATGAAGCCCCAGATCAGGACAGGGCGACGGCCGAGCTTATCGACGACGAGCAGGGCGACGATATTGCCGACGAGAAAGAACACGTTGATCAGCCCGTAGCCAATGTTGGCCGCGTCGCCGGAATCGAGGTGAAAAAGGGCCAGGATCTGCGGACCAAAGGCGTAAATCGAGAACAGCGTCACGATGGTGCAGGTCCAGAAGATAGAGATGAAGATGACGCGGTTCAGGTATCCGCCGGTGAGTACCATCTTGAAAGCCTTGCCGGTGCTGAGCTTGACCGCGTTGGGATCGTGGGCCGTGATCCCGTCCAAGGTTGCTTCATCACCGATGGTCTTCTTCAGGATTGCCAGGGCCTCGTCGTGGCGGCCCTTGCCGACCAGCCAGTGCGGGGATTCCGGAATCGTTGCCCGGGCAATAAGGATCAATACTGCCGGTACCGCCGAGGACAGGAGCATCCAACGCCAGCCGTCATCGAGCGACAGCAGCCAGTAGCCGACAAAGGCTGCCACGGTGGCCCCGACAAACCACATGGCGTTCAAGCCGCCCAGCAGCCGGGCCCGCCAATTTGACGGCACGAATTCGGCAACGAGAGCGGTGGCGATCGGATAGTCGGCACCGACGGCAATACCGATGAGCAGGCGCAAAGTGAACAGTTGCCAGGGCTCATTGGCCCAGAACTGCGCAATCGAGAACACGATGATCGCGACCAGGTCGATCGTGTACATGAGCTTGCGGCCGATTTTGTCCGTGATGTTGCCGAAGACCAGTCCACCGATGAACACGCCGACCAGTGCGGAAGCGCCGATGAGCCCGTTCCACCACTCGTTCATCTGCCATTGGGGGATGATCTGGACCAACGCGATGCCGATGATGGCCAGAATGTAGCCGTCCAGGAACGGGCCGCCGGAGCTGAAGAGGGTCAGACGCTTGTGGAACGAGTTCAGCGGTGCTGAATCGATGGTTAGTTGGGAGGTGGGTGCTGGAACAGGTGCGTGGGAGAGCATGATGGTTCCGATCTGGGCTAGGGAAAGCAACTGTGGTTACCCGACAGATCCGTGACCGGGGGTGGGTCAGGCTGTTACGGCTGCGACGGCATCGATTTCGATGCGTTTCTCGCCCCGGAATCGGGCAACCTGCACCGTGGTACGGGGAGGCAGTGGATGGCCGCTGAGCCGGGTGAGGTAGGCGGCGTTGTAGTCCTCGAACTCGTCCAGGTCCGCGAGGAAGACGGTGAGTTTGAGGAGGCTGGACAGGTTTGAATGTGCATCCGCCAGGGCGTTTTCCAGGTTGTCGAAGGCCTGGACCACTTGACCGGCAATGTCGGCCGGGGTTGAACCGTCGGCACGGGCCGGTACCTGCCCGCAAAGAAAGACGATGCCGTTGACGGCAGCCGAGGCCGAGTAGGGCCGTGGTTTGCCGTCGGAGAACTCTGTGCGCTCGATGCTGCTCACCGGTCCGCCATGAGGTAGTTCCGGGAGAGCTGATACATGCGAAGCCATTCGTGTTCACTTACTTTCAGAGGATTTTGACAAATGTTTGCCTTCTGGCTGACCAGTCCGGCAGTGCCTGGAAGGACGACGACGACCGTGTTTTCCCCTTCCGATGGCGGCAGCAATGATGCTGCCATGGCTGCGCTGGGCGGCTCGCTTTCCGAGGTGACGGCGCCATGGTGGACGGAGAGGTATTCCGTCCCGGCCTTGGTGCAAATGGCCACAATAATGGTGCGCTGCAGGTTGGCGCTGCGCCGCAGCAGCAGATCATTCCACAGTGGGCGAGGG
The DNA here is from genome assembly GCF_026932795.1 of Paenarthrobacter sp. Z7-10. Taxonomy (GTDB): domain Bacteria; phylum Actinomycetota; class Actinomycetes; order Actinomycetales; family Micrococcaceae; genus Arthrobacter_M. The sequence goes on from NZ_JADPVH010000018.1 coordinate 55,137, forward strand.
ATCCCGGACACCGTTGTGCGGCTGACCCGGACTTCTTCGGCGCCGCCGCTGGCGGCAAGGTCAATCAGCTGCATCGCCGAACGCAACGCCGGCTGGTCGGGGCAGTCGAGTTCGTGGACGGTGACACCAGCCCAGGCGGTCGACCTGGTGGCTGCGGCACGCACGGGCTGGGACCAGTCCGTCGCGAACAGTTGCTCAACCAGGGCAAGCCCGTCCTTTGAGCCGACTTCGGCCCGCAGCACGGCCAGTCCGCCTTCCTGGGCCTCGGCAGGGTCCGCACCTGCGGCGCACAGGGCGCGGAACGCCGATTCGACGATCTCGCGGGGCTGGACGGAGCAGACGGCGTTACCGTGGGCACTGTCTGTGGTGGCTGACACTGTGGTCTCAGACATTTACCTCCTCCTTTGTGTTGTCCATGACCTCGGCGAAGAGGCGGCTGAAGTTGCCGCCCAGGACTGCGGCAATGGTGTCATCGGTGAGTCCGGCGGCCGCCAGTCCTTCGGTGAGCCGGGGGAAGTCTTCGGGCCCGTTGAACCAGTTGGGCCAGGCGGGCCAACGGGGTGAGTTTTCCGGTGCGGTCGGCTGCCAGCGGCCGTTGCGGAGCCAGCCGACGAATTCGTGGTCCCAGCCGCGGGTGCAGTCGCTGCCCAGACCGATGTGGGAGGACCCATACTGGTCGATCATGCGTGAGACCATGCCGGCGAAGCTTTCGATGGTAACGTGTTCGCCACCGCTGACGGTCGGGTAGAGGCAGCAGCCAATGACTCCCCCACGGTCAACAAGCGGTTGGATCACGTCGTGGGGCTTGTTCCGGGGTGTGTCAAAGAACCACAGGGGGTTTGAATGGGTGATTGCAACAGGCACCGTGGAAGCTTCGATCGCGTCGCGGCTGGTGCGGTACCCAACATGGGACAGGTCGATCAGCATCCCGACGCGGTTCATCTCGGACACCACCACACGTCCATAGCGGGTGAGCCCTGAGTCCTCGGTCTCGAAGCAGCCGCCCCCGAGCAGGTTCTGGTTGTTGTAGGTCAGCTGGGCAATGCGGACACCGAGGCGGTGGAAGAGTTCCACGTAGCGGTAGTCGTCCTCGAAGGGACTGGCGTTCTGGAAGCCCAGGAAGACAGCGATCTTGTTTTGTTCCTTCGCCGTTTTGATGTCGGCGCCGGTGCTGGCCAAGAAGACGAGGTCGTCGTTGCGGTTGGCCAGCTCGAGCCATTGGGCGATAGAGCGGATCGTTTCAGCCGCGTTTTCCCAGACGGCGCAGGTGGCGTTGACGGCGCTGACGCCGCCGGTGCGCAGTTCCTCCAGAACCGGCCGGCTCCAGTTGCTGATCTGCAGCCCGTCCACGACGGTCGACTGCTGGTGCACACTCATTACTTCTCTCCTTCAGGTGCCAGCGGAAACAGCCAATCGTCGTCGTCGGTTCCGTTCATGACCTCCGCCACGCGCGGGGCGCCGCTGAACAAAGTGACGCGTACCCAGTCAGTGGACTGCGGGCTGAAGTTGTTCATGCCGTACGTTGCCAGCTGGAAGCGTTGGGTGCTCAGCGGCAGGAATTGTGCATCCAAGAGGTTGTCCTGCAGATCCCCATAGCGGTAATCCTTGGTTTGCTGGATCCGTTCGGTAGCAAAACGGTGGCCCGGATGAGCCAGCAGGAATTCAGCCACACTGGATCCGGCGGGGAAGCGTTCCAAATCGGCAGCCAGGGCGTTGATCCGGCGTACCACGTCCGTGCAGTGCTCCACCGTGCCGTGGGCCATCTGTGTCCGTTGCGCCCGCCTCGGTTCTTCGCTGTCCGCGGAGGTGTACCAGTAGTAGGAGGAGCGCTCTGGGGCGGCAAAGTCGAAGGTGCGGGTCCAGCTATAGTTCTGTTCCAGCAGTGCCCGCAGTTCACCCCGCGCATGGCCGGGTCAAAGGGCGGCGGGGCGCCCACTGTGAGAATGGCTTCGGCATCCCGATCGAAATCGTTCCGGAGTTCAATGACGATGGAGGCGAAGAGTCCGCGGGCTTCCGGGCTAAGGTCGGCCGCCAGTTCGTGCAGGCGCGCCAGCACGGGGACGGCCTTCCCACCGGACGCCCTGAAGGCCTGGAGCTCGCCCAGCAGCTGGCGAAGTTGGGGCCTGATCGAATCGGTCGAAAGGAAAGGCGCAGTCTTCAACTCGGACTTTTCCGCCAGGTGCCGGTCCGCCCTCTCAAGTAATTCAACAACCCGGCCTAGGTCGGGATCCTCCGGTGCGTACCTGGTGGCGAGCCCCACTGCGAGGGGAATCTCGCGGAGCTTGCACCAGGCGTCGAGGTAGCCGGGGTGGTTGACAAGGAAAGGCACCATGCCCAAGCCGGTGGCGTTGCCCAACCCAAAGTACTTGCCCCACTGCGCATTCAGGGGAACAGCATTGGTTCCCGCGGCCCGGGCCTTGGCCCTGGCAACGTGCTCCACCAGATCCATGCTGAGTTCGCGCAACAGCCAGGCGGCGAGCATTTGCGAACGGTAAGGGACAGACAAGGGGTGGGCGGCCGGCAGCGTGGCCAGCTCCTTGAGACCAAACTTGCCATTGCCGTAGAACGCGGTGCTGCGGATCAGATAGGGGCTTGGGCCAATCTTCGCAACGTCCGGCTGGGTCCCCGCGGCAAGGCAGTCGCTGACATAGTCGAAAAAACGGGCGCTGCGGTTGGCCCGGGTCATGATGAACGTTTCCGGGTCGGTGCGACCTTGTTCCTGGACCGTGACATTGCGGCGCAACTCCGCCTCTCGCTCGGGGCTCAGAACACCTTCGATGAGTGCGGCCGTGACGTCCCAGGCGTTCGCGATGACCCTGTCGGTGCGCTCGCTTTCTTCCAGTGCCTGGCAGAAAGCGATGAACTTCAAGCTGTAGCCCTCGGCGTCAATGGTGTAGACGGCTGTCCCCCGACCCAACTCGTCCAGCTCCAGACGGGACTTGGTCACGCGCCATTGGTGGGACGCCGCGCGGCGGAGCATGGTGCGGGCAAAACTGTGCCGTGTGCCCCAGGCACCGTTCATGTCGGAACCGCAGAGCACAGCCTCCGGGGCGCGCAGCTCACACCTGGTTTCTTCGTCGATAAGGTTCATGGTCATACCTTCTTGGGTGCCAGGCGCAGGTAGGCGGTCTTTTCATGGGTGAAGAAAGTGGCGGCGGCGGCGCTGTTCTGCTCCCGGGGTCCGGCGAAGGTGGAATCCTTCATTCCCCCGAACGGAGCGTGGAGTTCGGAGCCGGTGGTCGGTGCGTTGACCTTGACCTTGACCAAGCCTGCCTGCAGCGCGGACACGCAGCGGCGGATGGCACGCTCGTCGCTGCTGAAGACGGCGGCGGTGAGTCCGAAGGCCGTGTTGTTGGCCAGTTCGATGGCGTCCTCCAGGGTGTCCGCGGGTAGCACAGTGGTGACGGGGCCGAAGACTTCCTCCTGGCAGATGGTCATGGAGCGCGGTCCAGTGAGCACAGTGGGGGCGACGTAGCTGCCTTCCCCCTCCGGCAGGACCGCCTGCGCCAAGATTTCCCCACCTTCCGACAGCGCCTGCTCGATGGCGGCGTTGATTTCTTCACAGGCCGACGGCGAGACGACGGGGCCGATCTGGACCGAGGAATCCGTGCCCGGTCCCAGGACCAACTTCGAGACCTTGTCTTTGACCCTTGCCAAGAAGTCCTCGTGCCCGCCGCCGACCAGGATGACGCGCCGCGTGGCGGTGCACTTCTGACCGGTGGATCCCATGGCGGCGGCGACAACGCTGGTGGCAGCGAGTTCAGCATCAGCGTCCGGAAGCACCAGTGTGGCGTTGTGTCCACCGAGTTCAAGCTGCAGTTTCGCCCCCCCGTCCGCAGACTATTTCGCGGATGTGGTGGCCGACCGGAACGGAGCCGGTGAATGTCACCCCGCCCACCAACGGATCGGACACCAGTTCGGAGCCCAGCTGGCCCGGGCCCAGAATCAGGTTGACGACGCCGGCGGGGATGCCGGAGGCGGCCAGCGCCTCCATCAGCAGGACGGAGACACCTGGCGTGTTGCTCGCCGGCTTCCACACCACCGTATTGCCGTGCAGGAGCGCCGGAGCGATCTTCCAGGCCGGAATCTGCAGGGGGAAGTTCCAGGGGGTGATCACCCCGACCACACCCAGCGGCCGCCGCACAGTCAAGATCCGCTCCTCCGGATGGCTGGAGGGGAATTCGGTACCCACGGGATTGCGGGCGGAAGCGGCGTGGTAGTCAAAGGTGTCCGCCGATGCGTCGACCTCCATCCGGGACTCCGCGATCGTTTTGCCGTGCTCGGCTGTCATGACAGCGGCTATTTCCTCGGCCCGGTCCCGGATGGCTGCCGCCGCGGCGGCCAGGACCCGGCCGCGGGCCAGTATGCCCAGCCCGTCCCAGGACGTGCCTGCGGCAGCCGCGGCTTGGATCGCCTGCGCCAGCTCCGCGGAGCCGGCCTGGCGGTAGCTGGTCACTGCCTCTTCCGGCACCGCCGGGTTGTATCGGGACACGAAAGCACCTGATCCCTCAACCCAAGTTCCGTTGATGAAGCTGCCGGCGGCCTTGGTCAATACGGGCATTTTCAATCCTTTGTTCTGATCTGTGACTTCTCTCACCAACAACGTTAGGTGCATCGCGCTGCAAAATAAAATATCTATTTGACGCACTTCAATACCGGTCTAGTCTTGATTACATGAACCTCAGGCGCCTTGAACTTTTTGTGGCAGTGGCCGAAGAACTCCATTTCAACCGGGCCGCCCAACGCCTTCACATGGCACAGCCGCCGTTGAGCCAGCAGATCCGCAAACTGGAGGACGAGTGTAAGGTCGCCCTGTTCGTGCGCAATTCCCGCAACGTTGAACTGACCGCCGAGGGTGAGGTGCTCTTGGAGCACGCGCGCAAGGTCCTGGCCCAATACGCCGTCATGACGGCGGCCCTGACGCATGCCAGAAGCGGCGAACTTGGCCGGCTGCGGTTGGGCTTTGTTTCTTCGGCGGCCATCCACATGGTGCCCCGCCTGGTCCGCGACATGCGCTCGAAGTGGCCCGATATCGATTTGCAGCTGCACGAGGAGACCACGGATGTGCAACTGGAACTCATTGCCGCCGGCAGCCTTGACGCCGGGATTGCGAGGGAGGTACGGACCGCGGCGGGCATCAGCGCCACGATAATCATGCACGAACCCCTGGTGGTCGCCGTCGACTCCGGCCACCGCCTTGCCACCCGGTCGCGTGTGGCCCTAAAGGACCTTAAAGGCGAGGCCTTCATTGCCTTCCCGCGAAGCCGCATCTCTTCGCTCTTTGACCACATTTCGGCCCTGCTCCATGCCGTGGGGGCGGACTTTGACATCGCCCAGGAAGCCGTCCAGTTTCCCACCATTCTCGGCTTAGTCTCCGCCCACCTGGGCATTGCGGTGGTGCCCGAGTCGATGCGCGCATTCGCCATCCCGGGACTGGTCTACCTTGACATTGAGGACGACAACGCCACCTCGACGGTCAGTCTGATCTACTCCACGGAATCCTCCAATCCGCTGCTCGTGTCAAAAGTCAGGGACGCGTTCGGAGGAATCCTCGCCGATAAGCCGGCCCAACGCCCCGGTGCCCTAAACGCTTGAGCCGGGTACACCGTGATCGATGTAGAGGTCATCGCGTCGTACGCGGGCGGCCGAAGGTCCGCCTGTGGCCTGTCTGTGGACTGTTGCCATATTGAAACGCGTGCGTGGCCGAACGGTTTCGACTTGGTCCGCTCTGATGTGACTCGTAACTAATGGCGAATACATCGATTCAGCCAGAAGGTTTCGCATCGATCTGTGTGACGTCGAGCCGCACTTCGGCGAAGACGCGGTGCGGGAGGTGCTCCAGCGCGGAGGGCGTGAGGTTATGCCAAGTCGTGGCCAGCACGCGCCAACGCCTGCCCGTCGGCCTCGTAGAGCCGGATCGAGAGCGACCGTCGGTACATCGGCGACTCGGTGTCGTTCTCGAAAATCACCCGAAACCGCTGCTTCTGACCTGGCCTGCCGCCAACTTCCGACAATTTGCTGCGACCCCAGGGACCGCGGAATCTGAAAGCGATGTTTCACTTATAGTGAACGGAGTGTGATCGGGGACATAGCCGGTGTTGAATCGAGGCATGTCTCCTACCGATGTGCAGCCCATGAGCGAAGAGCCCGGGACTCCCTTCCACGAATTGGACAACTACCTCGCCATTCCGAGGGTCAGCGGCCTGGCGTTGAGCCCCGACGGGGCAAGGCTGGTCACCACCGTAGCCACGCTGAATGACAAGGGCACCGAATACCGCACGGCGCTGTGGGAACTGGATCCCGCCGGCCAGAAACATGCCCACCGGATCACGCGCAGCGCCAAGGGCGAGACGGGGGCTGTGTTCGCTGCGGACGGCAACTTGTACTTCACCTCCGCGCGGCCGGACCCTGAAAGCCCGGATGCCGATCCGGTCAGCGCACTATGGGTTCTGCCGTCCGGCGGCGGCGAGGCTCGCGTCGCGCTCTCCCGCGCCGGCGGCGTCAGCGGGCTCCTCGCCGCGAAGAACGCCGAAGTAATGTTCGTCACCGCGTCCGTCCTCGCAGGTTCCACGGACGAGGACAACGACGAGGAGCGCCGCAAGGTCCGCAAGGACAACAAGGTCGCCGCCATCCTGCACAGCGGCTACCCGGTGCGACACTGGGACGCGGACCTGGGCCCTGCGCAGCCGCGGCTATTCGCCGTCGAGCCCGGCGCGGAACCGGAGCCGGGTAAGCCGGGAACTGTCGACGCGGTACCGCCGGTCAAGCTTCGTAACCTCACCCCCGAAGCCGGTAGCGCGCTCCGTGACGCCGAAACGGTTGTCAGCCCGGACGGGAAAACCCTCTACAGCAGCTACACTAAACCACTCGCCGGGGCCGACTCCCGCGCCGTGCTGGTGGCCATCGACGTCGTCACCGGAACCCGCCGCGTCCTGCTGGACACCGAAGGAATGAACTACTTCCCCGGCCCGGTCAGCCCTGACGGCCGGACCCTCGCGGTGCTGAGCCAGCGCGAGACCACCCCGCAGCGGGCTCCCGTGGTGGCGCTGCACCTGCTGGACACTTCGTCCGACGGCGGGGAGTTGGCCCCGCTGGCGGCGGGCTGGGACCGCTGGCCGCAGCCGGCAGTCTGGCTGCCGGACGGATCGGCCCTGCTGGTAACCGCGGATGAAGACGGAGCGTCGCCGGTGTTCCGGATCCCCGTGCCCGGCACCGCCGGCACCGCAGGTGGGGACGGCGCACCTGTCCGACTGACGGCCGACGCCGCGGCGTACACCGACGTCGCCGTCGCCCCGGACGGCGGCAGCGCCTACGCCCTTCGCAGCTCCTACGAGTTCCCCACGGAGGTCGTGCGGATCGATCTGGCCAGCGGCGAGGTCACCCGGCTTCCCGCCCCGGCCGAGCGCCCTGCCTACCGCGGCACGCTGGAACGGGTGGAAACGACCGCGGCGGACGGCACCCGCGTTCCCGGCTATCTCGCCCTCCCGGGAGGCGCCTCGGCTGGAAGCCCCGCTCCGCTGCTGCTCTGGATCCACGGCGGCCCGCTGGGCTCCTGGAACGCGTGGACCTGGCGCTGGAACCCTTGGCTGCTCGTTGCCCGGGGTTACGCGGTGCTGCTTCCGGACCCGGCGTTGTCCACCGGGTATGGTCAGGAGTACATCCAGCGCGGCTGGGGCGAGTGGGGCAACGCGCCCTACCTGGACCTGATGGCGCTCACCGACGCCGTCGTGCGCCGCGCCGACATCGACCAGACGCGTACCGCGGCGATGGGCGGCTCCTTCGGCGGCTACATGGCCAACTGGGTCGCCGGCCACACCGGCCGCTTCAAGGCAATCGTCACGCATGCCAGCCTCTGGGCCCTGGACCAGTTCGTCCCAACCACCGACTCGGCGCACTACTGGCTCAAGGAAATGACCGCCGAGATGGCTGCCGAGAACTCTCCGCACCTGCACGTGGAGAAGATCCGCACCCCGATGCTGGTGATCCACGGCGACAAGGACTACCGAGTGCCGATCGGTGAGGGCCTGCGGCTCTGGTACGAACTGCTTTCCAAGTCGCAACTTCCGGTCGATGAGAACGGCGAAACCGACCACCGCTTCCTCTACTTCCCCGACGAGAGCCACTGGATCCTGCAGCCCCAGCACACGAAGGTCTGGTACGGCGTCGTTGAGCACTTCCTCGCCAAGAACCTGCTGGCCAAAGACATCCCCGTCCCGGAAGAGCTCGGCCTCTGACCCGCCGAGCCATCCGCCCCGCCCAACTGACTCGCACCAGGTGTCGTTTTGGGCCGGGGGACTGTGGAATTAAATCCGGCTCGACGGAGACACCAGGCCGCGTGCCTGACAGGACCCACGAACGCTGCATGAGACTTTGCCTGTTTCGTTCCAGTTGCGAAACAGATTGCTGCGTTGGCGTCGGAGCTGATTCCACGGCAGCGAACAAATCATGGCAGGGCTAGTCCGAGAACTCCGAGCGCCTGAATCGCAGCTCCCGTTGGGCCCCCCGCAGCGGAGGTCCTATGAACGACAGCTCATCCAGGGAAACTGAATCGGCGGCGCCCAAGGCAAGCTTGTTGGCCGCCGCTGCAGCCCTCTGTGGAAGGCCAAGCGTATCGGCGAATTCCGCCCAATGCCTTGCCTTGAGGTTCTTGGTCTTACCTGCTCGTGATAGCGCCAGTGTGTTGTCGCCGTAAACCAGGGTGCAGGTCACATCGTAAACGGGGCAAATGAAGGCGCTGCCGTTCCTGTCGCCGATGATTTTACTCTTCACTACCGGAATCTTCAGCCCCTCTGCCCCGGTGAGGTGGGCGGCCTCATTGACCACCAGATGCGGATTCTCCGCCGGAACCAGTTTCAGAAGGTACCGCGTTCCCCGCATAGCGAACGAAGTGGTCAGCATGGACGCACTTGCCTTGTTTGGACGCCGGGCAGCCCGTGGAGGTCCACAGAGTCTGCCAGGGACGCGACGTTCAGATCCTCGGGGTGCGATGTGTCCGCCAGCGAGTCAGGCCTCAGTGGGCACCGTGCCCATTGGTCCGACCTGAACGTCGCCAGGCACATCGGCCCCAACAGCCAGCAGAAGTGCCGTCAAATCATCGTCGAAACTCGTTTTCGTCGCATTCTTCAGGACCGTCAACCGTTGGCCCTCCGGCAGAAGACCAGCGAAGAATGGGGGCAATGCACCGTTGGAAGTCTCCACGACGGGCTCCGCAAGCGGGAGCGAAAACGCCACGGACATTTGCCCGGCGAACACGTAATTCTCCCTATACTCGAAACTGACGTCACCCTTGTCTGCGCGTGACTGTCAAGCCCCGGGTTTGGTGGAGGGTTAGTTAGACCCGTTCCATCGTTTTGATGGCGGGCAGATTTGAGTAGTAATTGGTTTCTGCTTCCACGGGCGGCATGTAGCCGATCTCTCCGTGGAGACGCCGGTGGTTATACCAGTCGAT
>NZ_JADPVH010000019.1 GCF_026932795.1 Paenarthrobacter sp. Z7-10
GGGGGGGGGATTACGCCCCCGGAATCATATCTGCGCACGGCTCCGTGCCCATCGCCAGTCCCCGAAAGGTCCACTTCCATGCGTCGACGCCCGTTTTCCTCTCCCGCCCTGGTGCTCGCCTCGGCGCTGACCGTCGTCGTCCTCGCCGCCGGCTGCGCCCCCTCACAATCGAGCGCCGCCTCCCCGTCGAGCGTGACTGCTGCCTCGGACGCCGTCGGCACCAGCTCGGCCAGCGCAGCGGACGCTGGCCCCGCCTGGGCGTTGGATTTCGCTGGATCGGGGGAGCGGATCAAGTCCGCCGGCCTGCAGATCCTCGATGCCGAGGGCACAGTGGAGCATTACCACGCCCATCTGGATATTTTCGTGGACGGCAACAAGGTTGCCGTGCCGGCCAATATCGGCTTTGCCGTCGACGCGAGCGGACAGGCAACCGGGATTTCGGCACTGCACACCCACGACACCTCCGGCGTGGTGCACATCGAAGCGGCCACCGCCGGTAAAAAGTACATTCTGGGGCAGCTGCTGACCGAATGGGGTGTCCTTGGCACGGACGGAAGCATCGGCGGTAAAACCGGGCGCGGAGACCAGGGCTGGCATCTGGTGGTGAACGGGGCCAAGGACGACGCGGACCCCACGTCCTTGACGCTGCGGGCGCATCAGGAGATCGCGCTTGTGTATGGGAAAGACCCGGCGTCCATTCCGGCCAGCTTCGACTTCCCGGCCGGCGAATAGCCCTGGCGCCGTAGCTATGGCTGTGGGCAGCACCATGGGAGCATGGAAGACGATGAAAACGACAGCAGGCACCGGCCAGCAGGGGTTTCCGATGCCGTTATGGCTGCAGGGCATCCTCGAGTCGGCGCAGGCGGCCGCGATTTCAGCCCTGCTGGTTGGAGTGGCGCTTGTCGGGGTGTGGTGGTCGGATGGCTTCCAAAATCAAACTGCCGATGCGCTGGCCCGCTTGGCCGGCCAAGTTTGGTTGGTGCTGCACGGTGTTCCGTTGAACCTGAGCTTCAACGACGGACCCAGCTCCGCCTCAATGCAGACTGGCACGCTGCACGTGATTCCACTGGGGCTGACCCTGATTCCGTTCCTGTTGTCCTGGCGGGCAGGGCGCCGGTTGGCCCGGGCATCCTACGCCGACCAGCTGTGGCAGGGACTACTGGGCGCGCTCGCCATCTATGCCGCAGCCGGACTGGGAACGGCCTTCGTGTGCCGCACGCAGGCGGCCAATGCGAACCTGGTACTGGGTGCGGTAGTGCCGCTGATTCCGGTGGGGCTAGGACTGATCGTCGGTGCCCGCCGGGAGGCAGCTGGCTGGGGACGGCTGATTGGCGTTGACGCGGCGCACTGGATTGCCCGGACCAGTCAGCACTCGCGCTGGGCCGGTTCTTATGTCTGGGCAGCGGTCCGGGCGGGGCTGCTGGCCGTGGCCGCCGCCGTGACGCTCTGCGCCGTGCTGCTGGTGGTCGATATCGGCTGGCATTGGTCAGACATTGTGGCCGTCTATGAAGGTCTGCAGACCGGCGTGGTCGGTGGGGCGGTACTGACGTTCGCCCAGCTGGGTTTCATCCCGAACCTGGTGATCGCCACCCTGGCTTGGGCTTCCGGCGCAGGTTTCGCGCTCGGCACCGGCTCTACTGTGTCGTCGCTGGCCACCATGGTGGCTCCCGTTCCGGCCATTCCGGTGCTCAGCGCACTGCCCGTGGGCCAGCTCAGCTGGGGCGTCGTGGCGTTGGTGATACCAGTGTTCGCGGGCGCGCTGGGCGGCTGGTGGTTCCTGCGCGAGGGGGAAAACCATTTTGACGAGTGGCTGTCCATCAAAGTCAGGACACGCTGGTTTACCGCGGTGGTCTCGACCCTGGTGCTGGGGGCCGCCGTTGGTCTGGCCGCGGCATTGATCACGGCCGTTCTGGCTTGGCTGTCCCGCGGCTCGGCGGGGATAGGCAGGCTGACCGACATAGGACCTGATGTTCTGACCTCCGCCGCCTGCGTTGGTGCGGAAGTGGCCGTCGGCGTCGTCGTCGGCTTCGCCGCCGGACCGTGGCTGGAGCGCCGGCCGCAGGAATTCCAGCGGGAGGCCGACGACGACTAGGGCCTTCGCGCGTTGGTCCCCTACTGTTGGACCATGCGTCTCGTTGTCCTCGTCTCCGGCTCCGGCTCGAATTTGCAGGCGGTACTCGACGCCGTCTCAGCCGGAACGTTGGAAGTCCAGATTGCGGCCGTTGGGGCGGACCGGCCCGGGACCGGCGGTGTTGCCCGTTCCGCTGATGCCGGCATCGAGACCTTCGTGGTCAACTTCAAGGACTACGCGACGCGCAGCGATTGGGATGAGGCTCTGCTCGCGGCCGTCGCGGCGTACCAGCCCGACTATGTGCTCTCCTCCGGATTTATGCGCATCGTGGCAGCAGGCTTTATCGAGGCCTTTCCCGGCCGGTACCTAAACACCCATCCGGCGCTGCTGCCCTCCTTCCCCGGGGCCCACGGTGTGCGGGACGCCCTCGCCTACGGCGTCAAGGTCACGGGCTGCACGGTGCACATCGCGGATGCAGGCGTCGACACCGGTCCCATTCTTGCGCAGACGGCCGTGGCGGTCCGCGGCGACGACACCGAGGAGAGCCTGCACGAACGCATCAAGGTGGCCGAGCGGGAGCTTCTCATTCGGGTCTTGGGTGAACTGACGGCCTGATCGGAGGAACGGCGGAACGGCGTCGGGCAATCAACCGGGGGAACTTGCGGGACCGGCGGAGCCCGGCGGGAAGATACTATCCAGTTCCGTGAGGTCCGCGGCCGTCGGCTCCCAGCTGAGGGCCGCAAGGTTCGCTTGGACTTGGTCCGGTGTCGTGGCGCCGGCGATCACACTGGATACGGCTGGACGGGAGAGAAGCCAGGACATGGCGACATGCAATTCGGTGATGCCGCGTGCGACGGCGAACTGCCGCAGCTTTTCCAGCCGGGGCCAGTCCGCCTCTGCGAGCAGTGACTGCCGGGAATGTGTTAATCGGCTTCCGGTGGGCGCCCCTTGGGAATACTTGCCGGTCAGGAGTCCGTTGGCGAGCGGATAGTAGGGCAATACCCCGAGGCCATATGCCTGCGCGGCCGGTATCACGTCGTTCTCGGCGCGCCGGTCAAGCAGGTTGTAGTGATTCTGAGCCGAGATGAAGCGTGAGCCGGGGCGCTTGCGGGCCTCAAATTCGGCTTCGGCGATCTGCCACCCGGCGAAGTTCGAGTGCCCGAAATAGCGCACCTTTCCGGACTTCACAAGCGTTTCCAGAGCGTCCAAGGTCTCGTCGATGGGTGTGCGCGGGTCCGGCGTGTGGAATTGGTAGAGGTCGATCCACTCGGTGCGAAGCCGGCGCAGGGACGCTTCGACCGCCCTGACAATGTACCGGCGGGAGCCACGGGCCTGGAAATCTTCGGCGTTCCCGGCGTCCGGAGGCATGCCAAACTTCGTCGCCACAATGAGGTCATCCCGGTCGGACCCAAGCGCATTGCCCAGGATCTCCTCGCTGCGTCCCGCTGGCCGGCCGTAGTTGTCCGCCGTATCGAAGAGCGTGACGCCGGCGTCGATCGCCGCCCGGACCAGCTCCGTTGCCGCTTGGGGGCTTTCCGTGGGTGTTCCAGATCGTCCGAGGTTGCTGCAGCCCAAGCCAAGCACCGAGACGGCGATGCCGGAGCGACCAAGCTGACGGTGCTCAATCACGTTCCGGGCAGGCACCAGATCGACGCAAGGAAAAGGAAGCATGGGGACATCATTACTTATACCTTCACAGAATCTTCTAAGAATCCGCCCATCTTGCCGCAGGGCGCTCGGGCGTTGCCCCGGGCAGCGAGGCATAGACCTTCCCGGCCACCGCCCGGCGCAGGAGTTGCAGGTCAGGACCGGCACGATGGGGATGAACCCGGTTGGTAAGCAGCACCACGGTGAGCTCGGCGTGCCGATCCACCAGCAGGGAGGTGCCGGTGAAACCCGTGTGACCTCGGGCATGCCTCCCGGAACTGCCCATCCAGGACGTCTCGCCAATCCGCAACCCCAGCCCATGGCCGAAGGCGGGTCCAGCCGCGGTGCGCGCCGCGGACAGCGAGTTTGGCAGTTGGTCACACCACATGTGCGCGGCCGTTTCCGGCGTAAGGAAGTCCGTCAGCCCGGTTCGCAAGGCCTCACCCAGGTTCAACAGACCGGCAGCGGTGCCAAACAGCCCGGCATTGCCGCAGGCACCACCCAAGGACCAGGCAGCCTCATCATGGACGCTGCCGCGCACCAGGCCCCGACCCAGTTCGGGCATTAACTCGGTGGCCGCACATTCTTCCGGTGCCGGCGCGAAGTTCAATCCGCCGGGCAGTCTGGAAAGCACCTTGGCTTCCACCAGGTCGCGCCATCGCTGCCCGGTTGCCCGCTCCGCCAATGCCATCACGGTGTTGTAGCCGACACACGAGTACTCAAATCGGGCTCCCGAAGCCTCTGTCAGCGGCACGGTCAGAAGATCGGCCAGCAGGGCCGCCCGATCGAAGGGCATCCCGGCCTCCAGCGCCTTGCGCCAGCCGCCCCACGTGGGCGGCAGCCCCGCGGTATGCGTCAGCAGCTGCCGCAGCGTGGCCGACTCCCGGCCGGCACTGCGATATTCTGCCAGCCAGTGCGCCAGCGGCCGGTCCAAATCGAGCAGCCCCGCCTCGACCAGGGTCAGGGCTGTCAGGGCGGTAAGGATCTTGGTGATGGAGGCCAGGTCGTAAAAGGTGTCCGGCCCGGCTGCTGGCCGCGAGGCGGGCGGGAGCTGCGCGCCGTCCTCCCCGCAGCGCACGGCGTCGCCGACGGCGATGACGGGCCAGCGCTGCCCGCGCACCGCGACGGCGCACACGGCGGAGGGGAGCGTGCCGTCGTCGACCGCCCGCCGCAGGATCCGCTCGATCCCGGCTGCTATTGCCCGCTGATCCACGGCGCTACGCGTCGTCTCTCGCATCGCGCAGCTGGCCGGCGTGCTGTTCCAACACGGCGGCAGCACGGTCCGGTGGCAGGCCCGTCATAATGACCAGGATGGCGGCTTTGACGGATCCGTCAACCTCGCGCAGGGTGGCTGCCGCGGTGGCGGCATCGGTTCCGGTGGCACGAATGACGGTCCGTTCGCTGCGGGCGCGAAGTTTTTCGTTGCTGGCCCGCAGATCGACCATGAGGTTGCGGTACGTCTTGCCAAGCCGAACCATGGCAATGGTGCTGATCATATTGAGCACCATTTTTTGCGCGGTCCCGGCCTTGAGCCGAGTGGATCCGGTCAGGAGCTCGGGACCGACCTCGATTTCCAGTGCAATGTCCGCGTTCCGTCCCAGCGCCGAGCCCTGATTGCAGGCGAACCCGATGGTCAGCGCGCCGGCGGCACCGGCGGCTTCCAGCGCCGCCAGGACATAGGGGGTCCGCCCGGATGCGGAAATGCCCAGCACCGAATCCGCCGTGGTCAGGTTCAGAGCGGCCATGTCCGCGGCGCCGGCGGCCGCGTTATCCTCGGCGTTTTCGACGGCGGAGCCGATGGCCCGTGCGCCGCCGGCCATCACGCCCACGACCAAAGACGGATCGGTGCCAAAGGTGGGCGGACATTCGCTCGCGTCCAGGACGCCGAGCCGACCCGGGGTTCCAGCTCCCACATAGATCAGCCGACCGCCGCGGGACATGCGCTCCGAAATCCGGTCGATGGCCCCGGCGATGACGGCAGTGGCACCGGCAATGGCGGCCGGAACCACGGCATCCTGGGCGTTCATCGCCGCCACGAGGGTTGCCGTGTCCAAGGCGGCAAGATCCCCAAACTGGTCATTGGAGGATTCCGTCACGAGTTCCTCGAGCTCTGCCCTGAGCTCTGCCCTGAGCTCTGCCCTGAGCTCTGCGCGTTGGTCCGAGCCGGTCATCGGTATTCCTCTCGAGGGAAAAGGCCTGTGCCATCCACGGTAGTTTAATCCCGAAGCATTCGCCCCGGCGGCTGCGCACGCTATCCGCCGGTCAACAGCGTGGTAACTGCCTGTGCGGTGACCAGGGACGATCCGCGGCAATCGAGCAGGACCGTCGGCGGCGCGGTGAGGGGTGGGACGCCGGCATTGACGCAGATCGCCTGCGGCGCAAGGGCAGCTATCTGCGCCAGCGCGGCCAGCTGGCTGCTGCCCGCAGCTAAGGAATCGGCCAGCACGACGACCACCGCGCCTTCCGGGATGCCAGCTGCCAGCTCCGCGGCGTTGATGGCGTGCAGCTGCACCGATTCACTCAACACCGAAGCAATCAGGTTCCGGCCCGGCCCCGCTGCCATATTGTGTCCGGTCCGAATATCGATCAGGTATACCGTCGGACCCACCGGTCGGGGCGCCTCCATGCCGGCCGGGATCCGCAGGTCGCAGGCCCGCCGGGCCGCGGCGACCCAATCCGGCTCCGGATTCGAAGGAGCCACTGAGCCAGGTGCCGGGAAAGGAGCCGATGCCCACGCGGCGAAGCCGGCAACCCGTGCCGCGGCACGCTCCAGCACGCGCAACGGCAGTTCCCCGCTCCGGACCGCGGCCAGCAGAGCGTCGCGGACCTCGCAGTACTCGGCTTCATCCTTTTGGACCGATGCGGGGGAACCTGAAGGGTACGTCGGGGTGGGGGTGGTGGAGGGCGCCGTCTGAGCGGTGGTGTTGTAAGGGCCCGCAGGGTCGGGGGCGGGGAAAGGCATGTCAGACGGGCCCGTCGGGCCGGGGGCGGCGGAAGGTGTCGTCTCGCCGGTGGTGTTGTTGGGGCCCGATCGGCGTGGGGCGTCGGCAGGAGGATTGGACGGATTGCCCACGCAGAGCAGATCCGCGCCGGCAAGTAAGGCCTGCACCGCGCCGGGGCCGGACCCGACCGAGGCCCTGATCGCTGCCATATCGAGGGCATCGGTGATTTGCAGACCTTCGAAGCCTAGGGCGCGCAACCGCGCGCCCGCGGCAGGATTCAGGGTGGCCGGCAGCTCTGCCTGTTCGGCGTCGCCCAGTCCGGGGACCACGATATGTGCGCTCATCACGGCGGTCACCCCTGCGTCCACGGCCGCCCGGAAGGGCGGCAGATGGTCACGTTCCAGTTGGCTTGGGAGCAGATTCAGCCGCGGCAACCCCAGATGCGAGTCCGAGACCGTGTCCCCATGCCCGGGGAAGTGTTTGGCGCAGGCGCCCACCCCGTTCCGCTGGATGCCTTGGATCATGGCGGCGGTGTGCCGGCTGACCAGGGCCGTATCGGCGCCGAAGGACCGGATCCCTATCACTGGATTCAACGGATTCGTGTTTACGTCCGCCACCGGGGCGAGCACCAGATTCACGCCGGCCTGCCGGCACATCCGTCCGATGGCCGCACCGGCCGCCTCGGTGAGGGCAACGTCGTCGAGCCTTCCCAACACGGCAGCACCCGGCAGGTGCGAACCGGTGGCCGACTCCAGCCGGGTAACGTCCCCGCCCTCTTCGTCCACGCCGATGATGGCCTGTGGATTCACGGCCCGGATTTGCGCGGACAGGGCCGCCAGCTGGCCGGGGGAGCCCGGCTCGATGTTGGAACTGAAATACACAACTCCCGCAAGCCCGTTGGTGAGGGCCGATTCCAGCCACGGCGGAGCAGTGGTGCCCCGGAAACCGGGCCAGATGACGCCATTGACCTGCCGGAGCAGCTGCGTGGAGTCTGTTCCGTTTGGTCCGGGCTCTGTGGTGCTCATTGGCGTACCGTTCCTCGAATCGTGTGGCCGCAGGGTGGTCCATACCCAGTCGATCACGGCGGAAGCGCTTTTGTCCGCATCCGTGGGCTGGTAGTCGGTGCCGTGGAACCTTCGTTGGCGATCTGTGCTCGGATGGCCGTTTGTGCTCAAATAAGGACATCGGGTCAACGCCAAGGGCGGGAATTGCGGCGAAGGCAGCAGGTCAACGGACAAATGGAGGTCAGCATGGAGTGGAAGCTTGAAGTTATCCCGGTTCCGGTAGCGGATGTGGATGCGTCGAAAAAGTTCTATGCCGAGGCGGTCGGATTCACCGTCGACCATGATGTAAGGCCGCGCCCGGACATGCGGGTGGTCCAGCTGACCCCGGCGGGCTCGGCCTGCTCGATTGTCCTTGGCGTCTCCGGATCGGCTCCCGGTTCCCTCAAGGGCCTGCAGCTGGTGGTGGAAGACATCAACGCGGCACGCCAGGAGCTCGTATTACGCGGCGTGGCGGTCAGCGAGGTGACCCACCTTGGGGAGGGGAACGGCAGTGCTTTCCTCTTCTTTGACGATCCTGACGGCAACAGCTGGTCGGTGCAGGAACTGCGGCGGGCGGAAGCAACGCACGGCACCGAGGCGAAGGCATAAACTTTCCGTGGCCCCTTTGCCAGCCATCAGCCGCGTTCGTCGATACATTTTGGAGAAGCTTTCGTGAGTAACGCCCCCCTTGACCGTGTTCCCCTCCGCCGTGCCCTGATCTCCGTCTACGACAAGACCGGGTTGGAGGACCTGGCGCGGGGCCTGCATGCGGCGGGCGTCAGCATCGTCTCCACCGGTTCGACAGCGGCCCGGATCGCGGCCGCCAATGTGCCGGTGACAGGGGTCGAGGACGTGACAGGCTCACCGGAAATGCTCGACGGTCGGGTCAAAACGCTGCACCCGCGCATCCACGCCGGGATCCTGGCGGACCGCCGGCTGCCGGAGCATGTGGCGCAGCTCAAGGAGCTGGACATCGATGTTTTCGACCTTGTGGTGGTCAACCTCTACCCGTTTGCGGCCACGGTGGCCTCGGGTGCGGCGCAGGACGACGTCGTTGAGCAGATCGACATCGGCGGGCCGTCCATGGTCCGGGCGGCGGCGAAGAACCACGCGTCGGTGGCCGTCGTCGTCGACCCGGCCGGTTATCCCGACGTGCTGCGCGCCGCACAGCAGGGCGGTTTCGATCTGGCCGGCCGCCGCCGGCTGGCGTCGCTGGCATTTGCGCACACGGCTGCCTATGACAACGCGGTGGCCGCGTGGACGGCAAAGGAACTGAACGACGACGGCGAACACTGGCCGGCGTACGCCGGCGTTTCTTTGGAGCGGTCCGAGGTGCTGCGCTACGGCGAAAACCCGCATCAGGCAGCGGCGCTGTACGTGGACCGGTCGGCTTCGCCCGGCATCGCCCAGGCTGACCAGCTGCATGGTAAGCCGATGAGCTACAACAACTACGTGGACGCGGATGCGGCCCTGCGCGCGGCGTTCGATTTCGACCAGCCGGCGGTTGCCGTGGTCAAGCACGCCAATCCCTGCGGCATCGCCGTGGCCGACCCCGCAGCCGCTGACCCGGTAGCGGATGCCCATGCTAAAGCCCACGCCTGCGACCCGGATTCGGCCTTCGGCGGCGTGATCGCCAGCAATCGTCCCGTCACGCACCAGATGGTGGCCGGGCTCAAAGGCATCTTCACCGAGGTCATCATCGCGCCGTCCTTTGCCCCGGATGCCCTCGAGCGGCTGCGCAAGCGGGCGGACATCAGGCTGCTCACCCTGCCGGAAGGTTATGCCCGCTCCGAGGTGGAATTCAAGCAGGTATCAGGGGGCATGCTGGTGCAGGCCTCGGACCGGTTGGATGCCGGCGGCGACGATCCGTCGACCTGGCAGCTGGTGTCCGGGAAGGCCGCGGACCAAGCCACGCTGGCCGATCTCGCTTTCGCCTGGAAGGCGCTGCGCGGGGTGAAGTCAAACGCCATCCTGCTGGCCAATAACGGTGCATCGGTGGGGGTGGGCATGGGCCAAGTCAACCGGGTGGACTCCTGCAAACTGGCCGTTGAACGCGCGAACACGCTCAGCCTTGGTGCGGACGGTGTCCCGATCGAACGCGCCCGTGGTGCGGTGGCGGCGTCGGACGCGTTCTTCCCCTTTGCGGACGGCCTGGCGATCCTGCTTGCGGCCGGCGTGCGCGCCGTCGTCCAGCCGGGCGGTTCGATGCGCGATGAGGAAGTCATCGCCGCTGCCGCCGCCGCCGGCGTGACCATGTACCTCACTGGTGCCCGGCATTTCTTTCACTGATACTGCCGCAGGTACGACCATGTCTCAACGGTGCCGGCACTTCTTTCACTGACACCGGCTCAGGTAAGTTAGAGCTGTTGAGATAACACAGAATTTCCGTTAGTCGACCCTCGTAGGAGACGCCCCACCCATGGCCAAAATAATCTATACCCACACGGACGAAGCCCCGATGCTGGCCACCTATTCGTTCCTGCCGATCATCGAAGCGTATGCCTCGACGGCCGGCGTGGAAGTGGAAACGCGCGATATCTCGCTCTCCGGCCGGATCATTGCCAGCTTCGGCGACTTCCTGCGCGACGATCAGCGCATGGACGATGCACTGTCGGAGCTGGGCGCCTTGGCCAGGACGCCGGAAGCCAACATCATCAAGCTGCCCAACATCAGCGCCTCCGTTCCCCAGCTGAAGGCAGCAGTTGTGGAGCTGCAGAGCCAGGGATACGCGCTGCCCGACTATCCGGACAATCCGTCCTCCGATACAGAGAAGCAGATCCGGGCCCGGTACGACAAGATCAAAGGCTCCGCCGTCAACCCGGTGCTGCGCGAGGGCAACTCGGATCGCCGGGCGCCGCTGTCGGTGAAGAACTACGCCCGGGCGAACCCGCACACCATGGGCCACTGGAGCCCGAAATCCAAGACCAACGTCGCACACATGGACGCCGATGACTTCCGCTCCAACGAGAAGTCCATCGTCGTTGCCGCCGACAGTACGGTCAAGATCCAACTGGTGCACGAGGATGGGACCGTCGAGATCCTCAAGGACGCCTTCGGCCTGCTGGCCGGCGAGGTTGTGGACGCCACCGTGATGCGCGCGGCCGCGCTGGATACGTTCCTGGCCGCCCAGGTGGCCCGGGCCAAGGAGGAGGGTGTGCTGTTCTCGGCGCATCTGAAGGCCACCATGATGAAGGTTTCCGATCCGATCATCTTCGGCCACGTCGTCAAGGCATACTTTTCCGATCTCTTCGCCACCTACGGGGACCAGCTGGCGGCAGCGGGAGTCAGCCCGAACAACGGCCTTGCCGCCATTCTTAACGGACTCACGGAGCTGCCCGCTGACGTCCGTGCCGGTGTCGAAGCCGCGATCACGAAGGGGTTGGCTGAGGGGCCGGCCCTGGCCATGGTGGATTCGGACAAGGGCATTACGAGCCTGAACGTGCCCAGCGACATCATTGTGGACGCCTCGATGCCGGCGATGATCCGCTCCTCCGGGCATATGTGGGGACCGGACGGCAAGGAAGCCGACACCTTGGCGGTCATCCCGGACAGCTCCTACGCCGGCGTGTACCAGGTGGTCATCGACGACTGCCGCGCCAACGGTGCCTTCGACCCCACTACCATGGGCACCGTCCCCAATGTGGGCCTGATGGCGCAGGCGGCCGAGGAGTACGGCAGCCATGACAAGACCTTCGAAGTCCACGCCGCCGGAGCCATGCAGATCATCGACGATGATGGCACCGTCCTGCTGGAGAACCAAGTGGCACTCGGTGACATCTGGCGCGCCTGCCAGACAAAGGACGTGCCGCTGCGGGACTGGGTCAAACTGGCCGTGAGCCGTGCACGTGCCTCCGCCATGCCGGCCGTATTTTGGCTGGACGAGGGCCGGGCACACGACGCCATCCTGATCGCTAAGGTCCGCGAATACCTCAAGGACCACGACACCGACGGCCTGCAGATTGAAATCATGTCGCCGCAGGACGCCACGGCCTTCACGCTCGAGCGCATCCGCAAGGGCGAGGACACCATCTCGGTGACGGGCAATGTGCTGCGTGACTACCTGACAGACCTGTTCCCGATTCTCGAACTGGGCACCAGCGCCAAGATGCTCTCCGTGGTTCCGCTCATTAACGGTGGTGGCCTTTTCGAGACGGGTGCCGGCGGCTCCGCACCGAAGCATGTGCAGCAGCTGCTGAAGGAAAATCACCTGCGCTGGGACAGCCTGGGGGAGTTCCTGGCCTTGGCCGTCAGCTTTGAGCATCTGGCCATCAGCACCAACAATGCCCGCGCTCAAATCCTTGCCGATACGCTGGACCGGGCCACCGGCACGTTCCTGCTGGAGAACAAATCGCCCAGCCGCAGAAGCGGGGAGATCGACAACCGCGGCAGCCATTTCTACCTGGCCAAGTTCTGGGCCCAGGAATTGGCCAAGCAGACCGAGGATGCGGAGCTGGCGGAGGCTTTTGCCGCGGTGGCGCAGGCGCTGGCTTCCAACGAGGACACCATCACGGCCGAGCTACTTGCCGTGCAGGGTTCCCCGGTGGACATTGGCGGCTATTACCACCCGGATGTGAGCAAGGTGGTGGCCATCATGCGCCCCTCGACCACGCTCAATGAGGTCTTGGAATCGCTGCAGGGGTAGGTGCCGGCTGGCTGCGCTCCGCGGGCTGATTGACCGCGCTGCGCAGGCCAGGCTGCTGCCCGCCCTCCCGAAAGGAAGGCGGGCAGTTTTTTTTGTGACAGGTTGCGCGGCCGGTGCGTCCGCCTGGTCGGGGCCATTTTTGGTTGCAATTCGGTAAAGCTGGCAGCGGGATGGGCTGCGGACGGCCGAAATTTCCGCGTGTTTACGGCAAATTTCCACCTCGGACAAAGCAAGGTGTGCAACGACCCGGCGACACCCGACACGGCGGGTACCGCAAATTGCACGGATGTGTTCTGAACCACACAAATTTCGTTGTAGTCTCAGGGAACATATTCGGCGCCGAACGTGGGAACAATGGCGCTCCCACGTATCGGATGCGGCTCGGAAGGCAAAAACTTATGTACCGAAAGAAAGTCTCCACCACGCTGGCAGTTGCGGCCGCCCTCGGGCTGCTGCTCTCCTCCTGTGCCAACCAGCCAGGAACCAGTGGATCCGGCGATACGGCCGGCGCGGGCGCGGGCGCGGCCAACAAGGTGAACATCCCCGCGTTGACCAAGATCGACACTCCGGCGGGGGCAGTGCTCCCCAAGGGTGATGGCAAGGGCAAATGCCCCGCAACCACGACGCTGGCCTACGCCGGAGCCGAAACCGGTGCGAACGCCCAGTTGGGCGTGAACATCTTCAACGGCATCCAGCTGGCCATCAATGAGCACAACGCGGCGAACCCGGGCTGCCAGGTCCAGTTCAAGAAGTACGACACGGAAGGCGACCCGAACAAGGCCACCGGTCCTGTTACCCAAGTGGTCAGCGAGCCGAACATCATCGGCGTCGTAGGTCTGCCGTTCTCCGGCGAATCCAAGGCCACGGGCAACATTTTTGAGCAGAAGGGCCTTGTCCACATCACTCCGTCGGCCACAGGTGTTTCGCTGACGACAAATGGCTGGACCACCTTCTTCCGCGGGCTGGGCAATGACGGAGTCCAGGGACCGGCTGCGGCGAAGTTCCTGACCGGCAAGCTGGAAGCCAAGAAGATCTATGTCGTGCAGGACGATTCCGAGTACGGCATCGGACTGGCCACCTCGACTTCCGCCGGCTTGAGCAGCGCCCTGGCGGGCACGGAAAAGGTCACGACCGGCCAGAAGGACTTTTCCGCCGTGATTTCCAAGATCATAAACGCCAAAGCGGATGCGGTCTTCTACGCCGGCTACTACGCCGAAGGCGCCCCCTTCGACCAGCAGCTGGTGGCCAAGGGCTTCACCGGCACGTTCATTGGCCCCGACGGTGTCAAGGATGACCAGTTCATCAAGCAGGCCGGTGACGCATCCAACAACGCTTACTTCACCTGCCCCTGCATCCCCGGTGAGCTGATTCCCACCTTTGAGACCGCCTACAAGAAGCTGGCCAACGCGGAACCGGGAACCTACTCGATCGAAGGTTACGACGCAGCTACGGTGCTGCTCTCCGGAATTGACGCCGGCAAGCAGACCAGGCCGGACCTGCTTGCCTGGGTCAAGTCCTATGATAAGGACGGTCTGAGCAAGCACTACAAGTGGGACAGCAAGGGCGAGCTCCAGGCCCCGACGGTCTACGGATACAAGGTCGACAACGGAAAGATCGTTCCTGTCGGCCCGATCGGCGAGTAGCCGGACCGGGCAAATCAGCCCGAACTCCCGCAAGAACACGAGATGCTGCGGGGCCGGCAACATCCGGCCCCGCAGCATTTTCGTGATTCCGCACCAAGACCTCAGTACCGGCGCTGCGCTTCGGGCCAACGATGCCCGCAGTCCAGCCTGATCAGGATGTGCCAATGCTTCCCTCACTTCTCGCGTCCATGCCGATGGACAATGACTGGATCAGTTTCGACGTCCCGTCGCTGATCGAAAACTTCTGGAGTGCGACCTTTGACGGGTTGACTTTCGGATCCATCTACGCGCTTGTCGCGTTGGGTTACACGCTTGTCTACGGCGTGCTGAACCTGATTAACTTTGCTCATTCAGAAGTCTTCATCATGGGCTGTTTCGGGGTGTGGTTCACCCTCAGCGCCCTGAACTTCGGCCCGTCCGCCCCGCACCTGGGATTCTGGGCCATCGTCGGAAACCTAATCCTGGCCCTGGTGGTGGGGATGATCGTTTCGGCGCTCACCGCTGTCATCGTCGAGCGCGTCGCCTATCGACCACTGCGGCGCCGGAACGCCCCGCGGCTCGCTTTCCTGATTACCGCCATCGGCGTCTCCTTTTCCATTCAGTACCTGCTGTACCTGTGGCGCGGGCCCAGCCCGGAACGCGCGCTGACCATGTTCCACCCAACGCCGATCTTCGACGTGTTCGGAACCATCATCGACTCGCAGCAGATCGTCATCGTGGTGGCGGCCGTGATCATGATGATCGTGATCGACCTCTTCATCAGCCGGTCCCGCACCGGCCGCGGCATCCGTGCCGTCGCCCAGGACCCGGACACGGCCACCCTGATGGGCGTGAACAAGGAACGCATCATCATGACCACCTTCATAATTGGCGGCATCCTGGCCGGCGCCGCGGCACTGTTCTACACCATGAAGATTCCCTCCGGCGTCCAATACAATGGCGGCTTCATCCTGGGCATCAAGGCCTTCGCCGCCGCCGTGCTCGGTGGCATCGGCAACGTTCGCGGCGCACTTGTCGGCGGACTCCTGCTGGGCCTGATCGGCAACTATGGACAGATCCTGCTGGGCAATTCGCAGTGGACCGACGTCGTCGCCTTCCTGGTCCTGGTCCTGGTCCTGATCCTGCGGCCACAAGGCGTACTGGGAAGCTCACTCGGAAGGAGCAAGGCATGAGTACCACCGAAGGCCCGCCGCTGATCCCGGGGGCCGAAGCAAAGAAGATATCGCTGGACCGCGAGTCCGCCGGAGCACACCGTCGCGGTGGCTGGTTCAACGGACTGGGGCAGCGCTGGAACGCCCTGCCACGGCAAAAACAGTGGTTTTACCTGATCATCATTGTGGTGCTGGCCTACCTCCTGCCGGTGGTCAACCCGCCCTTTATCAGCACCGAGCCGGGCAACAACTGGCCGCTGGCCTGCGCGCAGATGTCCATCTATGCGCTCGTCGCGGTCGGGCTGAACGTCGTGGTCGGGTACGCCGGCCTCCTGGACTTGGGGTACGTGGCCTTCTTCGCCGTCGGCTCCTACACCGCGGCCATGCTGACCAGTCCGGACTCGCCGTATGTCCACATCCCGTATCTGTGGACGCTGCCTGTAGCCATGGGCGTGGCCATGTTCTTCGGCGTCATGCTGGGCATTCCAACCCTTCGGCTGCGCGGGGACTACCTGGCCATCGTGACCCTTGGGTTCGGCGAGATCGTCCGCATTATGGCCACAATCATTCCCGCGATGAAGGGCCAGGTCGGTTTTCAGAATGTTGGACACCCGCCGGGAACCGACGCCGCCGGCAACGCAATTTTCCTGAACTCCAATGGCACCCCGTGGTACTGGCTTACGCTGTCGGTCATCATCGTGGTGCTGCTGCTCGCCGGTAACTTGGAGCGCAGCCGGGTGGGCCGGGCCTGGATCGCCATCCGCGAGGATGAGGATGCAGCGGAAATCATGGGCGTACCGACCTTCAAGTACAAGGTCTGGGCCTTCGTCATCGGCGCCTCGGTCGGCGGTCTCTCCGGGGCCCTGTTCGCCGGTCAGGTGGGCTTTGTGAACAACCAGAAGTTCGACGTCGTCACCTCGGTTTTGTTCCTCTGTGCGGTCGTGCTGGGCGGCACCGGCAACAAGGTCGGCGCAATCCTCGGTGGGGCACTGGTGGCGTACATTCCGCTGCGCTTCACCGCGATCGCCGAATACAAGTTCCTCATCTTCGGCGTGGCATTGGTGCTGATCATGATTTTCCGACCCGCCGGTCTGTTGCCGGCACGGCAGCGGCTGCTGGCCTACGGGCGCGCCGCCTATAACAAAGTCACCGGGCGCAAGGGCGTGGGTGATGCGGGCGGCTCCCGCGCCATGTCCACCAGGGTGAGCGACGAAGAGAAGGGGGCACAAACATGAGCGAGGCCCTGGAACCGGAAATCGACGTCGAGGCGTTGGCCAGCCGAGGCGTGGACCTGGAGGTCGCAGAGAGAGTAGCCCCGGACCGGGATATCGCCGTGAAGGTGGGCGACCCTCTTGTGCAGGTGCAAAACCTGACGATGAAGTTCGGCGGCCTCACGGCGCTGGACAACGTCACCTTTGACATCCTGCGGGGGGAAATCCTCGGGCTGATCGGCCCGAACGGCGCCGGCAAGACGACGTGCTTCAATGCCATGACCGGTGTGTACAAGCCCTCCAGTGGCAAAGTGCTGCTGGAGGGCAAGTCGCTCGGCGGTCTTGCGCAGCACAAAATTACGCGGCAGGGGCTTGCCCGGACCTTCCAGAACATCCGCCTGTTTGGGGAGATGACAGCCCTGGAAAACGTCGTCGTCGGCCTTGACGCGCGGCACCGGACCAGCGTGGGCGGAGCGCTGCTGCGCCTGCCGACGCACGTGCGCGAGGAGAAATCGGCCATCGAGCGCGGCATGGCTTTGCTGGAGTTCGTTGGCATCGCCGATCACGCGCAGTTCCTGTCCCGGCACCTGCCCTACGGATATCAGCGCCGGCTGGAAATTGCCCGCGCGCTGGCCACCGATCCCAAGGTACTGTGTCTCGACGAGCCCGCCGCCGGCTTCAACCCAGCCGAAAAGGAAGAGCTCATGCAGCTCATCCGGACCATCCGCAATGACGGATATACCGTGCTGCTGATCGAGCACGACATGAAACTCGTGATGGGCGTCACGGACCGGATTGTGGTGCTGGAGTTCGGCAAGAAGCTGGCGGACGGCGCACCGGCCGAGATTCGTGAAGACCCGCGCGTGATTGCCGCCTACCTGGGGGAGCCCGAAGATGACGTTGCTTGAGCTGAACAATGTTTCCGTCCACTACGGCCGCATCCAAGCCATTAAGGACATGTCCTTTACCGTCGAGGAAGGCGAGATCGTCTCCCTCATCGGGGCGAACGGAGCCGGCAAGACCACGACAATGAAGACCATTTCCGGCCTGCTGAACCCTTCCAGCGGATCCATCCGGTTCGCCGGGGAGGACATCACCAAGATGAAGGCCCACATCCGCGTGGTGCAGGGCATTTCACAGGCGCCGGAAGGCCGCGGGATCTTTCCCGGCATGACCGTGATGGAGAACCTGGATATGGGCGCCTATGGGCGCAAGGACCGCAGTGGTATGGCCGCGGACATTGACCGTGTCTTTGATCTGTTCCCGCGGCTGCTGGAACGCCAGAAGCAACTGGGTGGAACCATGTCCGGAGGCGAGCAGCAGATGCTGGCGATTGGCCGGGCACTGATGTCCAACCCAAAGCTGCTGCTGCTGGACGAGCCGTCCATGGGCTTGGCGCCACAGTTCATCCGGCAGATCTTCAAGATCATCACCGAGATCAACAGCCAGGGCACCACCGTGCTGCTGGTGGAGCAGAACGCCAACCAGGCGCTCGCCCGGGCGCACCGCGCCTTCGTGCTGGAAACGGGAGAAATAACGCACAGCGGTACGGGTAAGGAACTGCTGGCCAATCCGGCCATCAAGGAAGCGTACCTGGGCGTCGGGTGACAGCCTCTGAGAACTGACCACGTTTGGCGGCGCCCCCCCCCCCCCCGAAAATTCGGGGGACACGCTATGTATCTCCGGCACCGGAAACCCAAACATGGTCAGATCTCAGAGCTCCGCACCTAAGGGCGGTCCGTCTTTCCGCTGCCGGCTAGGCATCATTGGGGTAAACAACGCCCAACTGACGGCGGACCTCGTCGAAGAGCTCCATGGTGGCCAGCGAATCGTCCAGCGGCATCGTGGGGCTTTCGGTGAGGCCCTGCTGGATGCAGCGGGTGACCTCGCGCAGCTGATAGGTGTAGCCACGGGCCAGGGGTTCAAACGTTTCGACTCTGGGCTCCTCCACGCCGGTCTGCACGGTGAGGCTGAGAGGGTTGTTGATGGAGCCTGCGGCCTCGATGTAGCCCTTCGAACCGGCGACGACGGCGGAGCGCGGCCCCAGGGCGGTCAGCGAGGACATCAGTTGGGCCTGCGCCCCGGAGGCATAGCTGAGCGTGATGGCATTCTGCCGGTCGACTCCAAAATCTGTCAAGGCGCCGCTGGCGTGGACCGATTGCGGCGCGCCGAGCGTTCCCCACGCCCAGAGCAAGGGATAAACGCTGAGATCCAGCAGGGCACCGCCGCCATCGACCGGTGCCCAGATCCGCGCCGTCGGATCGACCGGTGCCGGAAAGCCAAGATCGGCGCGGACCCATTGCACTTTCCCGATTTCGCCGGAAGCTGCGATCTCGAAGGCCCGCTGCATGCCCGGAACAAAGCGGGCCCAGACGGCTTCCATCAGGAACAGCTTGCGTTCCCGGGCCAACCGGATCAGCTCGGCCGCCTCGGCGGCGTTGACCGTCAGCGCCTTCTCGCACAGCACATGCTTTCCGGCCTGCAGAGCGGCCCTGACCACTTCGAAATGCTGGCCATGGGGTGTGGCGACGTAGACAACATCCAGATCGGGATCCCGCACCAGTTGCTGATAGCCGGCCACCGGCTGATCGGTGCCGCCCCCGGTGGCGAACCCGTGGTTGCTGACGCCACCGCCCCCGGTGGAGTTACTGTGGTCGGTGACGTCGACGCCGGACCCGGGTCCGCCGTCGTAATAATGCCGCGCAAAACCGAAGCGGGCCGCAAATTCCGATGCCTTGGCCTGGCTGCGGGAGCTCACCGCCACCAGCTCTGCGTCCTCCAGTAGGGCGAGTTCTGCAGTCACCGTGTTGGCAATGTTGCCGGTGGCCACAACGCCCCACCGCAGCGTCCGTCCCGTGGCAGCGAAGGTGTTGTGCTCCGGAGCGGTGAGCCACTCGGGCCTGGAAATGGGGCGGGTTCCGGTCATGGGCCCATTGTTGCATTACAGGGGCGCCGGTGGCACTGGCGCGGTCTTGGGACTACGAAAAGCACCTTTGCCGCCGGAGGACGACAAAGGACCCGGCCACCGAATCGGTGCACCGGGTCCTTCCATCGGGGCCAGCTGAACCGACCCGCGGACGCTACTTGGTCAGCGCCGACAGCGTCGGATCGTTGGCGTATTCCTTAGCGGCATTGGCCTTAGTGACGATGTGCGGCACCAGCAGGAAGGCCGGAACCACCTTGTTGCCGTTGTTGTAGGACTTGTCATCGTTAACTTCGGGCTTCTTGCCGGCCTGCAGGTCCTTGACCATCTGGATGGCGTGGGCCACCAGGGCGCGGGTGTCCTTGTTGATGGTGGAGTACTGCTCGCCGGCCATGATGGACTTGACCGATTCAACTTCCGAGTCCTGGCCTGTGACGATCGGGGTCGGCTTACCTGCGGCCTTGACCGAGGTCAGGATGGCCCGTGCCAGGGTGTCGTTCGGAGACAGGACCCCGTCCAGCGCCTTGGAGGTGTAGTTTCCCGTCAGCAGCGTGTCCATCCGCTTCTGCGCGTTCTCCGCCTTCCAGCCCTGGGTCACGGCCTGCTCGAAGGACTTCTGGCCGGAGACGACCTTTAGCGTTCCGTCGTCGATCTTCGGCTGCAGCACGTTCATGGCGCCGTCGAAGAAAACCTTCGCGTTGGCGTCGTCCGGAGATCCGGCGAAGAGCTCAACGTTGTAGGGGCCGGTTGGCTTTTTGGCCTTCATCCCGTCCAGCAGCGCCTGGCCCTGCAGTTGACCCACCTTGTAGTTGTCGTAGGCGACGTAGTAATCCACGTTGTCCGTGTTGAGCAGCAGGCGATCATAGGCAATGATCGTGGCGCCGGCATCCTTTGCCTGCTTCAACTGGGTGCCCAGCTGGGCACCGTCGATCGCGCCGACGATGATGACCTTGGCACCCTTGGTGATCATTGAGCTGATCTGGTTTTGCTGCTCGGACACACCTCCGTTGGCGAACTGCACGTTGCCCTTGAAGCCTGCGGTCTTGAGTCCGTCGTTGAACAGGCTTTCGGCCAGGACCCAGTTCTCCGAGGTCTTCTGCGGGAGGGCCACGCCGATTTCGGAATCCTGCGGGAAGCCCGCCGCGGCCGACGTGCCATTGGAGGAGGAACCGGTGTCGGCGCGGCCGCAGCCGGTCAGGGCCAAAGCCGAAACCGCTGCGATGACCGCAAGTGATTTCACCGATTTGTTGAATTTCAACATGGTTTTCGCTTTCTTTATGGGGAGTAGATGTCTGGCAAGAGATTCGCTAGACACTGGTTGTCGTGGATATGACTTCTTTGGTTTTGGTTGTTTCTGCCTGCGGCCGGTTGCCGAAATTCCTCATCATCAGCCCGATGATGGATTTCTTGCCCTGGCTCTTGTTGTAGACATCGAATGCGACAGCGGTGAGCAGCACCAGTCCCTTGATGATGGATTGCATGTCCGAGCCGACGTTGAGCAGCTGAAGTCCGTTGTTCAGGACTGCCATGACGAGGCCACCGATGACGGATCCAACCACCGTGCCGACGCCACCTGTGACCGCGGCGCCTCCGATGAAGACGGCGGCGATTGCATCAAGTTCCCAGCCGACACCGTCGGACGGGCCGGAGCCCGTGGAGCGGCCGACGAAAATCATGCCCGCCAGGCCCGCCAGGATGGCCATGTTCATCATGACCAGGAAGTCCACCCGCTTGCTCTGCACGCCGGACAGGGCCGCTGCATGGCGGTTTCCGCCAACGGCGTAGATGTGCCGGCCGATGATGGTTTTGGATGAGATAAAACCGTAGATCAGCACAAGCACGCCCAGGATGAGGCCGGGAATGGGGAACGACGTGCCGCGGCGACCGGTGGCAAAGAGGTAGGTGGCGTACAGAACGGCCGCGGAAAGCAGCACTATCTTCAGCACGGAAATCCACAGCGGGGGAACGTCGGCGCCCAGGGAGACAGCATTTTTCCGGGACCGGATTTCGCCCCAGATAATCGCCACGACCACAATCAGCCCGATCAATATCGTCAGATTGTTGTACCCGGTGACTGGACCGACCTCGGGCAGGTATCCGGCGCCAATGTACTGGAAATCCTTGGGCACCGGAACGGTATTGGACTTACCAACGAACTGGTTGGCGCCGCGGAACAGCAACATGCCCGCGAGCGTGACAATGAAAGCCGGGATACCAACATAGGCCACCCAAAATCCCTGCCAGGCGCCGATGATGGCCCCCAGAATCAGACCCAGCAAGATTCCAATGAACCACGGCAGGTGCCAGTCGCGCATGGTGATCGCGACGACGATGCCCACGAAGGCCGCGATGGAACCGACAGAGAGGTCAATGTGCCCGGCGATGATCACCAAAACCATGCCGATGGCCAGGATGAGGATGTAGGCGTTGCCATTGAAAAGGTTAATGACGTTGTCCGAGGTCAGGGTCAGACCGCCGGTCATGAACTGAAAAAGGATGATCAGGGCTATCAGTGCAAAGATCATGCCGAATTGGCGGGTGTTACCGCCAAAGAGCTGTTTGAGCGCATTCATTGTTTTGGTCCTGTTTCTTCCGGCGGTCAGGCGGTTTTCTTGGCGGCGGTCATGAGTTTCATCAGGTTTTCCTGGCTGGCGTCGTCTTTGTCCAGCACCCCGGTGATGGCGCCCTCAAAGATGGTGTAGATCCGGTCGGAGAGGCCCAGCAGCTCCGGCAGCTCCGAGGAAATGACGATTACGCCCTTGCCCTGATTGGCCAGTTGCTGGATGATGCCGTAGATCTCGTACTTGGCACCGACGTCGATGCCGCGGGTGGGTTCATCCAGGATCAGCAGGTCCGGATCGGTGAACATCCATTTCGCCAGCACCACTTTCTGCTGGTTGCCGCCGGAGAGCTTGGAGACACCTTCGTCGACGCTGGGAGTCTTGGTGCGCAGCTGCCGGCGGTATTGCTCCGCGACGGAGTACTCCTTGTTGTCATCCACCACGGTGTTGCGGGAAATCTTGCTCAGCGCCGCTGAAACGGTAGTGGCCTTAATGTCGTCGAGCAGGTTCAAACCCAGGGATTTGCGGTCCTCGGTGAGGTAGCCAATGCCATGGTGAATGGCCTGCGGAACAGTGCGAAGCGTCACCTCCTTGCCGTCTTTCATAATCTGTCCGGAGACGAACGTGCCGTAGGAGCGGCCAAAGATGGAGCGCGCCAACTCGGTGCGCCCGGCACCCATCAACCCTGCGAAACCAACGATTTCTCCGCGCCGGACGGTGAAGCTGGAGTTTTTGCACACCAGCCGGTCCGAAATCTGTGGGTGCTTCACGGTCCAGTTCTTCACCTCGAAGAAAACCTCACCGATCCTCGGCGTGTGGTCAGGGAACCGGGACTCCAGCGTCCGTCCGACCATGCCCTTGATGATGCGGTCCTCATCCACGCCGTCTGCCACAACATCCAAGGTTTCGATGGTCTTGCCGTCGCGGATAATGGTGATGGAGTCCGCGACCTGCTCAATTTCGTTGAGTTTGTGCGAAATCATGATGGAGCTGATGCCCTTGCCCTTAAGCCCGCGGATCAAATCCAGCAGATGCCGTGAGTCGGACTCGTTCAATGCCGCCGTCGGCTCGTCCAGGATCAGCAGCTTAACCGACTTGTTCAGCGCTTTGGCGATCTCCACCAGCTGCTGCTTGCCAACGCCGATCTCTTTGACCGGGGTGTCCGGATCGTCACGCAGGCCCACCCGCGCCAGCAGTTCGATGGACCGTCGTCGCGCCTGGTTCCAATCGATGACACCAAACCTGGTTGGTTCATTGCCCAGGAAAATGTTCTCCAGGATGGACAATTCCGGAATCAGGGCCAGCTCCTGATGGATGATCACGATGCCGGCGTGCTCGCTGGCCCGAATGTCCTTGAACTCGCAGACCTGGCCCTGGTAGGCGATGTCACCGCTGTAGCTGCCGAACGGGTAGACACCGGAAAGGACCTTCATCAGGGTTGATTTGCCGGCGCCGTTTTCGCCGCAGATGGCGTGTATTTCCCCGGCATGAACGGTAATGGAGACGTTGGAAAGGGCCTTAACCCCGGGAAACTCCTTCGTGATGGAGCGCATCTCGAGAATGACCGGGCTGCTGGATGCCATGGTTTACTTCGCCTCCAAGAACGACTTCATTGTCCAAAAAACTGTCCGTAAAAACTGTCTGCAAAAAAGGTAAAAACCGCCCACTAAAACGGCGTCAAACTCGTGCCCCTGCGTTCCGTGCGTACAAACTGCCGGCAAGCGGCTTCCAAACCGGGTGCGGTGACCCGATAAGAAGGTTAGGCAAAACCGCCGCACGCCGGACTTCGATTCCCGTGGACCAAAGGCCTGTCGCAGCGCCTGAAAAAAGTAAACCCGCTTCCGCGGTTGTCGTCAAGTCTTTAACGCAACGACTCGGCAACGGTCCGCATGTCATCGGTGGATTCCCTGGTGCTGAAAGACCAATGCAGCGGCGCCCAGGGCCTCCGCGCGGTCGCCCAGAGAGGACATTGCCAAGCTGGTGCTTTCGCCCACTACCGGGACGGCGTGGCGCATCAGACCGCGCCGGATCGGCTCCAGCAGAACTTCGCCGAGTTCGGCCAGCGGGCCCCCGACCACGATCACCTCAGGGTTGATCAGGTTCGCGACATTGGCCACCGCCCGGCCGACGGCGACGCCAGCGTCATCGACGACGCGCAGGGTCGCGGCGTCCCCGGCAAGCGCCCGGTTAACTATGTCGTTGGCGGTGAGCGGAGTGTGCGCTCCGCGGCTGAGCAGCTCAATCATGATGGCCGTCGAGGCGACCGTTTCCAGGCATCCGCGGTTGCCGCAGCGGCAGATAAGTCCGTGCTCCGAAATGGTGGCATGACCGATTTCGCCTGTCACGCCGATGTTGCCGTAGTACGGCGCTCCATTGATGATCAGTCCGGCTCCAATGCCGCTGCCGATCTTGAGGAACATCAGGTTGCTCACCGCGCCGTGCGGTCCCCACGTGACCTGGGCCAAGGCGCCGAGGTTCGCGTCATTGTCCGCGAACACCGGCATCTGCAGGGATTCTTCCAACCGGTTCAGGATGCTGATTCCCACCCATTCCGGCAGGATCGCGCCCTGGATCACAGTGCCGCTGCGCCGGTCAATGGGTCCGGGAATCCCGGCCCCCACGCCGATGATGCAGCTGCGTTTAAGCTTGGCCTCGGCCAGCAGTGCGTCGAGCAGATCGGCGGCGGCCCGGATACCCTCGGACGCCTTATGCCCCAGTGGCAGGGGAATGGCCCGTTCGGCCACCACGCGGTAGCCCAGATTGGCCAGCACCACCCGTACATGGCTGCGGCCGAAGTCGATTCCGACGGCGACCGCGCCGTTTCCGTTCAGGGTCACGGACAGCGCCCGCCGGCCCGAACTCGTGGTGGGAGAGGTGGAGATGAGACCCGTTTCGGCCATGCTCTTGACGATGTTGGAGACCGTGGCAGTGGACAAACCGGTGTGCCGGGATATTTCGGCCTGCGTGGACGGCCCGCTGCCCAGCAACGTTTCGATGATGCGCTCTTCGTTCAGGTGGCGAAGCGCCGACTGCGATCCGGGATTACGCGATCGTCTCTTCAATGCGGGGTCTTCGGCGGCCATACATAGAAGGTTGCATCAATCCCCGCTTGCAGTCAAGAAGTTAACGCAACCCCTTCTCCCAACTAGGTAACAGATAATGCACTCAAAAGCCGTTTTGAGTGCATCTGCTGCCACTCAGTCGGGGGCTGGGGAGGCGGAAGTTATGGAGGGTCGGGAGTCGAAGGGGAGGCGGAAGTTATGGAGGGTCGGGAGTCGAAGGGGAGGCGGAAGTTATGGAGGGTCGGGAGCCAAGGGAGGGGAGTTGCGGAGCGGCGAGGGGTCAGGAGTGGATTGATTTGTGTTCGCGGGCGAGTTGCACGTAGCGCGCCGCGTTCTGCTGTACGCCGTCGAACTCCTCGTCGGTAAGCTGACGCCGGACCTTCGCAGGCACGCCAGCCACCAGGGAGCGGGGAGGGATCACGGCACCTTCAAGCACGACAGCGCCGCCAGCCACCAGTGATCCCGCTCCAATGACGGCTCCGTTCATCACGGTGGCACCCATTCCAATCAGACAGTCGTCCTCCACCGTGCAGCCATGCACCACCGCCGAGTGACCGACGCTGACTCCCGCCCCGAGTGTGGTTGGGAAGCCCGGATCGGCGTGCAGTACGACGTTGTCCTGCAGATTACTGCCGGCGCCGACCAGAATGGCCGCCGTATCGCCGCGGACGACGACGCCATAAAAAGCGCTGGCGTCAGGCCCGAGCTGCACATTGCCAATCAAGGTGGCGTTGGAAGCAACAAACGCGGTTTCGTGGACGATCGGTGTTTTCCCGCCAAAGGGAATCAGCTGTTTCATGGCACCGATGCTACCCGTGGTCCGGCGGGGCCAGCTGCCGCCGCCTGTCCGGCGGGGCTCCGCGGGTGTCTGCGCGGCCCATTCCTCCGGTTGCGACCACATGAGCTCGAGCGGAGGTGGCGAACTGTACGGTCAGTCGGTGGACCAGTTCGTCCCAAAGTTTGATCGGGTGGGATGATTTGCCCCCGCGACGGGTCCCTTGGTTGGTTATTCTGGGATCAGAAGCCTGCGCCCAGCCGGTTTCAGAACAGCCAAAAATAGGGAGGCCGTCCAGATGAAATTGGCGGTGCTGCAGGCCGAGGCCCGGACACTCGACGTGGAAGCCAACCTGCGCACCATTGATCAGGCGGCCGAGCGGGCCGCAGCAGGTGGGGCTGCGGTGCTGCTGACGCCGGAGCTCTTCGCTGTCGGATACGCCCCGAAGCGGGTGCGCGCGGAGCTGGACCCGGCGCGGTTGCCGGACATTGCCGCCCGGTTGGCGGCCATCGCGGTGCGCCACAACCTGGCCTTGGTCCACAGTCTGCCTGCCGTCCGGGAAAACGGGGAGTGGAACATCGCTGCGACGCTGTTGGACCGCAGCGGTGCCGAGCTGCTGAACTATGCCAAGGTTCACCTCTTCGGCCCTTTGGAGCGTGGGGCCTTTACACCCTCAAGCCGACCGCCCGACGTTGTCGATTTCGGTGGCTTCAAAACCTCATTGCTGATCTGCTACGACGTCGAGTTTCCGGAGCAGGTCCGGGCAGCCGCCAGCCGTGGTGCGGAACTGCTGCTCGTTCCGACGGCTTTGGGCCACGGCTACGACAGCGTGCCGCAGATCCTGCTCCGTGCCCGCGCTTTGGAGAGTCAGGTGGCCATAGGGTACGCGAACCACTGTGGCACGGAAGGCGGGGTGACGTTCGGCGGCGGGAGCGTCATCACTGGGCCCGACGGCGCAATGCTCGCCCAAGCTGGCAGCGGCAAGGACCTGATATTCGCCGACATCACCCTGGCGGGCATCACCTCCGCTCGTGCGGAAGTGCCGTATCTGCGCGAGCGCCGACCTGAACTGTACGCGCGATGGGAAGAGCGCTGGGCGCTCAGCCTGGCAGATCGGTGTACTGGAGGCTAATCCAGAGGTCCGCCCGGGTCTGGGCAGCGTTGAAGTCGCTGTCCATCAGCTCCGCCAGCACGCCGATCTGCCGGCGCACACTGTTGCGGTGCAAGCCCAAGGTTTTGGCTGAAGCGTCCCAGTTTCCGTTTTCTGCCAGCCATGCTCGGAGCACGGACAGCAGGGCGTCGCGCCGCTCCGGCTCCAGGCTCTTCAGCGGGGCGAACAACTGCGATGCCAGCATGGTGCCCGCCTCCCGTCCAAGCAGGCCTGTGACGGACCAGGTGACCGCATCAAAGCGCACATTCTGCTGAGTGTTCAGGGCGCGGGCACGCAATGAGGTTGCTCGCTGGTAGGCGGCCGGCAGGTCGCTGAGTTCCGTCGGATCGCCCACCACCAAGCGCCAGCCCAACTTTTCCACCTCGGCCAACAGCGCGTCGTCGACCTTCAGCCGGGTGATCGCCGCGAAGCCGTAGTCGGTAATTTCCACCATTTTGGTCTGGAAAAGCCGACGCCACTGCAGCAGCTCCCGGACCGGGCTTTCGCTGTTGCCTCCATGCCTGGAATCCGGCGCGTCAACAGCGACGCCCTGAATGACCCGCAGGGGGGCTGAGCGGGCGGCGCCCACGCTTTGGGCAAGCAGATCCTTAGCCGCGGTGACCTGCCGCCCGCTGCCGCTGGTCACGGTCTGAGGATGCAGCAACAGCGCCACAGCGAGCTGGCTGGGGGCCAGGGATCCGCTGGTCCGCTGGCGGAAGAGCAGTTCCAAGAGACCGACGGCGGTGGAGACTACGTTGTTCTGCGCCGGCGTGAGCCGCTGATCGGAGCCGATCAGCAATGCGCCCAGGGTGACGTCCCTGCCGCTGCGCAGCGGGTGCCCGACTACGTAGCGCGAACCGGGGAGGGGGAGCGACTCCAGTTCCACCCGTGGACCGGAGCCGGAGAGTAGCCGACCCAGCATCGGAGTCAGGTTTGCCGAGTCCTGCGGGACCACGCCGGCGCGCCCGCGGATCCGGCCATCTCCGCCGGCCAGCACGGCCCAGCAGGGGAAGCGTGCCACCAGCGCGGAGAGCAGTTCGTTCTCGGGGCGTGGCGAAAGCACGCCACGCATCAGCACCCGGTTGGCGTCGGCCAACTGGCGGAATACCTTGGCCCTTTCGGATTCGAGCAACTGGGCAAACTGCAGGCCGATGGCCGCGAACGGCACCGACGGGGGCACCTCGATCAGCGTCAGGTTGCGTTTCCGGCAGGAGTCGATGAGCGGCTGCGGAACGGCATCGTGATATGGCGTCAAGCCAAAGCCGAGCGCGCAGACCTGGGCCTCCACCAGCCTGGCCACATACGCGTCAACAAGATCAGGACGACCGCCCTCGCCCACGAATGGCAAACCGGCGGTGAGGATGAATTCACCGTCCATCAGGTACGGCGTCGGGTCCTCCAGCTCGCTGGGTTCCACCCAGCGCAGCAGTGTTGCCTCCTGGCTTGCATCGTCGTTCCGGTGGGCATCGTTCCGGCCCGTGGCATCGTTCCGGCAGGCATAATCGTTCCGCTCGGCGTCGTGCAGCACGGTCAGCCCGGCGGGAAGTTCCCGCCGGAACATCCCAAGGGTGATAAATGGTTCCCGAGCTTCGAGATCGTCAGCAGGCAGCGGCATGGACTGCTCCCGCCTGTTCAGCCGAGGAGACAGCGCCGCGGTCCGGAGCCGGCTCCTCCGGTAGGCTGAGGATCAGTGCAATACGTCTCATGTAACGACATCTTAGGGCATTTCGCACCAACCAGGGAGCTGGGACACAGCCCTACTCTGGATAGGGGAAATTCCTAACTACCCAATGATTGGAAGTCAACGGTGACTGTGCCCAGCCAACTGAACCAGCCGAGGACACCGGCGCTGCAGCCGGTGACCGCCGCGGCGCCCCAGCCGCCGCGGCGTCCCGGTGCCGGTAACCGGACCGGTCCCTCCATCGGGCTTGGCCGCCAACTGCTCCGCCGCAAACCCTTGGGCCAGATGGTCCACGAGGCGGGATCCGGCTCCGACGGAAGGAAGCTGATCCGCAGTTTCGGTGTGCTGCAGCTGACCATGATCAGCATCGGCGCCACTCTCGGGACCGGCATCCTGGTGATCCTGGGCGACTCGGTGCCCCTCGCCGGTCCCGCGATCTGGATTTCCTTCGTCATCGCGGGACTGGCAGCCCTGCTCTCCGCTGTCTCGTACGCCGAGATGGCGGGGTTGGTCCCGGTGTCCGGCTCCAGTTACTCCTACACCTATGCCACCCTTGGGGAGGGAATGGCTTGGATCTGCGGCTGGTGCCTGGTGCTCGAGTACGCAGTCTCCGTGGCCGCCGTCGCCGTTGGTGCGGGCCAGTACGTCAACGAAACCGTGTCAGCCTTCGGGCTCAGCCTGCCCGATGCCATCTCGCAACCCCCCGGCTCTGGCGGGGTATTCAATCTGCCGGCCATGGTGATTGTGCTGCTGGCCATGGCCTTGTTGGTGCGCGGCGCCAAGGAAAGCGCCTGGATTAATACCGCCATCGTGATCATCAAAATCGTCATCCTGCTGTTCTTTTGCGCGATCGCGTTCAGCGCGTTCAACTCCGGCCACTTCGCACCCCTGATGCCGATGGGTGCCGCTGGCGTGTCCGCCGCCGCGTCCCGGGTCTTCTTCTCCTACATCGGCTTTGATGCCGCCTCCACCGCCGGCGAAGAGGCGCGCAATCCGCAGCGGGATCTGCCGCGCGCCATTATGCTCTCCATGGTCATCGTCACCACACTTTACGTCCTGGTGGCCGTCGCGGCAGTCGGCGCCCGGGAATGGACATGGTTCGAAGGAACTCAGGCCGCACTGGTGCAGATCCTGCAGGAAATCACGCACCAGCCGTGGATCGCCGTCGTCTTCTCCGTGGGTGCGGTGCTGGCCATCGCCAGCATCGTGCTGACAGTCCTGTACGGACAGACCCGGATCCTGATGTCGATGTCCCGCGACGGACTTGTGCCGAAGGTCTTCGGCCGAATTTCCGCCCGGACCGGCACCCCGGTGACCGGAACGCTGATCGTGGGCATCGTGGTGGCCCTCACCGCCGGCCTGATCCCGCTGGGGGCGCTGGCCGATGCCACCAGCATAGGCACCCTGTTCGCTTTCGGGCTGGTCAACTTGGCGGTGATTTACCTGCGCTCCAAGCGACCGGAACTCAAACGCAGCTACCGCGTTCCGCTCTATCCGCTGACCCCCATCCTGGGCTCGCTGATGTGCATCTACCTGATGATCAACTTGGGCGGTATCACCTGGCTGGTCTTCGCCGGCTGGATGCTGGTGGGGTTCGCGGCCTACTTTGGCTACGGCCGCCGGCATTCGAAGGTGGCGCAGTTGAGCACCGAGGAGTACCGTGTGCTGGCCACCAGCACGTTCGACGACGAACCCATGAAAGTTGGGCAGCGATGACAGTCGCCACCGACCCGCAGCAGCCACCGCAGCCGGGCGCGGCGCCGATTACGATGCTGAACCCGGATTTTCCCTTCAGCTATGACCACTATCTGGCGCATCCGGCCGGACTTGGCTGGGTTCCAGCGGAGCTCCATGGCACCGAAGTCGCCGTGGTGGGTGCAGGGCTGTCCGGATTGGTGACCGCCTATGAACTGATGAAAATGGGCCTTAGGCCGGTGCTCTATGAGGCGGATCAGCTCGGTGGCCGACTGCGCACAGCCAGTTTCCCGGCCGCACCGGAGGTGGTGGCGGACCTGGGTGGGATGCGTTTCCCGGTTTCCGGCCGTGCCTTTTATCACTACGTGGACAAGCTGGGGCTGGCGACGGCGGCGTTCCCTAATCCGCTCGCGGACGTCACCTCCAGCACTGTCATCGAACTGGGTGGGGCCGCGCATTACGCCAAAACCACGGCGGAACTGCCAGAATTCTTCCATGAGGTCGCCGCAGCATGGAAAGCGGCGGTGAACGACGGCGCCCAGTTCGCCGAAATGCAGGAGGCAATCCGGACCCGGAATACCGGTCGGATCAAGGCGCTTTGGAATGCCTTGCTGCCGGAGTTGGACGAACAGACGTTCTACGGCTTCATCGCGCAGAGCGCATCCTTCCAGGAGGCCGGCTTCGCGCACCGCGAGGCCTTCGGCCAGGTTGGCTTCGGAACCGGCGGCTGGGACACCGACTTCCCCAACTCGATCCTGGAAATCCTGCGCGTTGTCTCTACGGACGCCGACGACGGCCATCGCTCGCTGGTGGGCGGAGCGCAACGCCTGCCCGAAGCACTTTGGCAACATTCGCCGTCGGACATCTCGCCGTCGGAGATGGTGCATTGGCCCGCCGGCACCTCGCTGGCCTCGCTGCACAATGGTTCTCCACACGGGGCGGCAGCGAAAATTTCACGCGAACCGGACGGCTCCCTTCGGGTCCAGGAACGCTGGGGCCGGACCGCCAGCTACCGCGCGGTGGTGACCACCTGCCAGTCGTGGCTGCTCTCCACCCGGATCCATACCGAGGAAGCGCTGTTCGCACCAGAAATGTGGACGGCCATTGAGCGCTCGCACTATATGCAATCCTCCAAGACGTTCGTGATGGTGGACCGGCCGTTTTGGAAGGACATCGATCCGGAAACGGGCCGCGATGTGTTGTCCATGACGCTGACGGACCGATTGAATCGGGCGACGTATTTGCTCGACAATGGACCGGACAAGCCGGCCGTCATCTTGCTCTCTTACACCTGGAACGACGACGCGCTGAAGTGGCTGGCGCTTTCGGCGGAGGAACGGGTGGAACTGATGCTGCATTCGCTCAAGCAGATTTACCCGAAGGTGGACATCGCCTCCCACATCGTCGGCCAGCCGATCACGGTGTCCTGGGAGGCGGACCCGAACTTTATGGGAGCGTTCAAGGCCAACCTGCCCGGGCACTACCGTTACCAGCAGCGACTCTTTACACACTTCAAACAGGACGCGCTGCCCGTGTCGCAGCGTGGCATTTTCCTGGCTGGGGACGACGTGTCTTTCACCGCCGGCTGGGCGGAGGGCGCCGTGACGACCGGGCTCAACGCGGTGTGGGGCGTGCTGGCGCATCTGGGCGGAAGCTCGGCACCGGAAAATCCCGGGCCCGGCGACCTGCTGAATGAGCTGGGACCGGTGCCGCTGGACTGACGGCCCGACGCTGAAGGCACGCAAAGGTGGCCTGACGACGAAGGTCAGCTGAACAGGGCTCGGGTGAAAAAGGTGAGAGCAATACGGCCGGGGCTGAAAGCCAAATGGAGAAGGCCTGGGTGAAAAAGGTGAGAGCAATGCGGCCGGGGCTGAAAGCCAAATGGAGAAGGCCTGGGTGACAAAGGTCAGTTGAAGACGACGGTCCGGTTGCCGTCCAGCAGCACCCGGTGCTCGGCGTGCCATTGAACCGCTGTCGCCAGGGTGCGGCCCTCGACATCCCGGCCGAGGGCCACCAACTGCTCAGCGGAGCGGCCATGGTCCACCCGGATCACCTCCTGCTCGATGATGGGGCCTTCGTCCAGGGCGGCGGTCACGTAATGCGCCGTAGCGCCGATGATCTTGACGCCGCGGGCGTGCGCCTGGTGGTAGGGGCGGGCGCCCTTGAAGGACGGCAAAAACGAATGGTGGATATTGATCGCCTGGCCGGCCAGCTCGGTGCACAGCTCATCGCTGAGCACCTGCATGTAGCGTGCCAGCACAACCAGTTCGACGCTGTTTTCAGCGATCAGGACACGCAGTGCGTCCTCAGCGTCGACCTTGGAGCCGGAGTTTACGGGGATGTAGTGAAAGGGCACTTGGTAAAAATCAGCCAGTCCCTGCAGCTCCCGGTGGTTGGAAACGATGGCCGGAATATCAATCGGCAGTGTGCCGGAACGCTGCAGGAACAGCAGGTCGTTGAGGCAGTGGGCGGATTTGGAAGCCATGATCAGGGTGCGAACCGGTGCTCCGGCCCGATGCAAGCCCCAATCCATTCCGAAGGCCGAGGCCACCGGGGCGAGCTGGTCCTGCAGTGCCGCGAACGGCGTGGATGTTTCGACCGCGACGCGCATGAAAAAAGTGCCCGTGACCGGACTGCCATACTGCTGGGAATCTGTGATGTTGCACCCCGCCTGCAGCAGCGCACCGGCCACGGCATGGACAATCCCGGGACGATCCGCACAGGAGAGGGTCAGGACAAAGCCCGGAGTCGCCGTCGTACCTTCAATCGTTTTCACGGACCTAACGCTACCGGCAGAGGCAGTCCCTGAGCGGGCCCGTAACACGTTGGGCAGGCCGGGGGCGCTGTAATACAGTTAAGGCGCTGCGACTGGCGTCAGGTGGACCACCATCGGGGAGCGGCGAAGCGGAAGACCACGGATCGTACGCCTGGGCCGAGGGTCACGATGTTTCCACTGCGCTCGGAACTGCGCAGTGGACACCCTTCGGGGATGCGTCCCCGGCCCTGCGGGAATCCGCCTGTCGACCGGTAACCTGACCTGTAGCAGTTCCCCCAGCCATCCAGGAGTCTTAGTGTCCATGCCTTCCAGCAGTACAGCGCCGTCCCCGTCAGCGCAGTCCGTGACCAATCTCCCGCTCGCCGAGCTGGATCCCGAGATCGCCGCCGTCCTGAAGGATGAATTAGGCCGCCAGCGGGGCACCTTGGAAATGATCGCCTCGGAGAACTTCGCCCCCCGGGCGGTGCTTGAAGCGCAGGGATCG
The DNA here is from genome assembly GCF_026932795.1 of Paenarthrobacter sp. Z7-10. Classification (GTDB taxonomy): domain Bacteria; phylum Actinomycetota; class Actinomycetes; order Actinomycetales; family Micrococcaceae; genus Arthrobacter_M. Next base: position 33,458 of record NZ_JADPVH010000019.1, read on the forward strand.
GTCCTGACCAATAAATATGCGGAGGGTTACCCCGGCCGGAGATATTACGGCGGCTGTGAGTACGTTGATGTTGCGGAAAACCTCGCCATCGAGCGGGTCAAGGCCCTCTTTGGGGCCGAATACGCGAACGTGCAGCCACATTCCGGGGCCCAGGCCAACGCCGCAGCCCTTGCCGCCATGATTACTCCCGGTGAAAAGATCCTTGGTCTCTCGCTTGCCCACGGCGGGCACCTGACTCACGGCATGAAATTGAATTTCTCCGGCAAGCTCTATCAGGTGGCCGCCTATCAGGTGGACCCCCAGACGTTCACCATCGACATGGATAAACTGCGCGAGCAGGCCATTGCCGAGAAGCCGCAGGTCATCATCGCCGGCTGGTCCGCTTATCCGCGGCACCTCGACTTTGCCGCTTTCCGGTCCATCGCCGACGAGGTCGGCGCGCTGCTCTGGACGGATATGGCGCACTTCGCCGGGCTGGTGGCGGCCGGGCTGCACCCGTCCCCGGTTCCGTTCTCCGACGTCGTGACCTCCACCGTGCACAAGACGCTCGCCGGCCCGCGCTCCGGCGTCATCCTGGCCAAGCAGGAGTGGGCAAAGAAAATCAACTCAAATGTGTTCCCGGGCCAGCAGGGCGGGCCCCTGATGCATGTCATCGCGGCCAAGGCCGTAGCGTTCAAGGTGGCCGGTTCCGCCGAGTTCAAGGAACGCCAGGAACGGGTGCTGGAGGGTGCCCGGATCCTTGCCGATCGGCTGAATGCCGCAGACGTGGCGCAGGCCGGCGTCTCTGTCCTGACCGGCGGCACCGATGTGCATCTGGTCCTGGTGGACCTGCGCAACTCCGAACTGGATGGTCAGCAGGCCGAGGATCTGCTGCATGGCATCGGCATCACCGTCAATCGAAACGCCGTGCCGTTCGATCCGCGCCCGCCAATGGTTACCTCCGGTCTGCGGATCGGAACGCCGGCCCTGGCCACCCGAGGTTTCGGTGCAGCCGAGTTCACCGAGGTTGCCGAGATCATTGCGGCCGCGCTGAAGGGTGGTGCGGATCTGGCGGCCCTGCGTCGCCGGGTGGAAAAGCTGACCGAGGACTTCCCGCTGTACCCCGGCCAGAAAGAATGGTGAGCGCAATGGCGCACGCCACCCACGCTGAAAGGGCTAAGACACCGCTGGGCACCCCAGTGGCCGCCCGGGTACTGGATGGAAAGGCGACGGCGGCAGCCCTGAAGGGTGAGCTGGCGAAGCGGATCGCGGTGCTGAAATCCAAGGGCATCACCCCCGGACTCGGGACGGTGCTGGTGGGGGAGGACCCCGGCAGTCAGTGGTACGTCAACGGCAAGCACCGCGATTGTGCCGAAGTCGGCATCGCCTCCGTGCGCCGGGACCTGCCGGCCGACATTAGCCAGCAGGATCTGGAAGCATTGCTGGATGAGCTGAACGCCGATCCGGCCACCACGGGCTACATTGTGCAACTGCCGCTGCCCGACCATATCAATGCCAGCGCAATCCTTGAACGCGTCGATCCGGCGAAGGACGCGGATGGGCTGCATCCAATCAACCTGGGCCGGCTGGTGCTCAATGTCCACTCCGCTGTGAACGCCCCGCTGCCCTGCACCCCGCATGGCATTGTGGAACTGCTGCTGCGGCACAAGATTGCCCTGACCGGCAAAAAGGTGCTGGTGATCGGCCGCGGCGTCACTGTAGGCCGGCCGCTGGCCCTGCTGCTGAGCCGGCGCTCCATCAACGCGACAGTGCTGCAGGCTCACACCGGAACCCTGGACCTGCCGGAGCTGCTGGCGATGGCGGACGTGGTGGTGGCAGCCGCCGGGTTCCCGGAGATGATCAAGGCCCACCAGCTCAAGGAAGGCGCGATCGTGCTTGATGTCGGCGTCAGCCGGATCGTGGATGAAGAAACCGGCAAATCCCGCATCGTGGGCGACGTTGAACCCGCGGTCGGAGAGGTGGCCAGCTGGTTGTCGCCGAATCCCGGCGGCGTTGGCCCGATGACGCGGGCGATGCTGCTGGCGAACGTCGTCGAGGCCGCGGAGCGGCAGGCGGGCATCATCGTCGACTAGCGCACGCCGCCTCCGTGCCGTGCCGGACCGTGGGTTCAAACCAGCCACACAGCACGGCCAGCGGCAACTGGTGACGGAAAAGGTCTTACGCTGTTCGAATCTGTGTACTAGCCTAAGCTGAGTGTCCCAAAACGTCTCACTAAATGCCCCGCACAAATTCGTCATCTCAGCTCATAACCTGACCAAGAAGTATGGCGACTTCACCGCCGTCGACGATATTTCCTTTGACGTCCCCGCCGGTGAATCGTTTGGCCTGCTGGGACCGAATGGCGCCGGGAAGTCCACCACCATGCGGATGATCGGCGGGGTTTCCCAGCGCACCTCCGGCACGCTGACCATCATGGGGCTGGATCCGGAACAGAACGGACCACAGGTTCGGGCGCATCTTGGCGTGGTGCCACAGCAGGACAACCTGGACGAAGAGCTGCGGGTCCGGGACAACTTGATCGTCTACGGCCGCTACTTTGGCCTGCCGATGAGCTACCTGAATCCGAAGGCGGACGAGCTGCTCGCCTTTGCCCAGCTGACCGAAAAGGCGAAGTCCAAGGTGGATGACCTCTCCGGCGGAATGAAACGACGGCTCACCATTGCCCGCTCGCTGGTCAACGATCCGACCATCCTGCTGCTGGACGAACCGACTACGGGCCTGGACCCGCAGGCACGGCACATCCTCTGGGACCGGCTGTTCCGGCTGAAGGAGGCTGGAACCACCCTGATCCTTACGACGCATTACATGGACGAGGCGGAGCAGTTATGCGACAGGCTCGTGGTGGTGGACAAGGGCCGGATCATGGCCGAGGGATCTCCCGCTGCCTTGATCCGCCAGTACTCCACCCGGGAGGTCCTGGAACTGCGGTTCGGCTCGGCCCGCAACACCACAGTTGCCGCGGAACTGCAGGGGATCGGGGAACGCACAGAAACGTTGCCGGATCGGGTATTGATTTACGCACATGACGGTGAAGCCGCGATGGACAGCGTGTCACAGCGCGGACTGCATCCGATCACGTCACTGATCCGCCGCTCCAGCCTGGAGGACGTCTTCCTCCGGCTGACAGGAAGGAGCCTCATTGACTAGCAAGGAGACGCCGACCGGCGGTGGCTCCGTCGGCAGCGCGTCCCCGGGCGCGGAGCAGGACGGTGGTGGCTCCGTCGAGCACGCCGGTGTCGAACACCTCGGCGCCGGGCACGCCGGTACGGAGCATGCCGAGTTCCAGTGGCACAGCAGCCTCAAGGTCCCGCACCCACCCGAAGTCTCCGCCGTGCGCGCCCGCCGCTACGGCTCGTGGTATTTCGCCGAGCACACGCTCCGGGTGATGCGCGGATATGCGCTGAGCCTGCTGATGTACAGCGTGGGACAGCCGCTGGCCTATCTGTTTGCGATGGGGGTCGGCTTGGCATCGCTGGTGAACACCAACGGCTCAGCCCAGTTTGGCGGGGTCGGTTATCTGACCTTCCTGGCCCCCGCGCTGGTGGCAAGCGGTGCGCTGATGTCCGCAACCGGGGAATTCATGTTCCCGATCATGTCCGGTTTCAAGTGGCGCCGGACGTTCTACGGCCCCCACGCCTCCCCGCTGGAGCCCGGGCAGATCGCCAACGGCCACATCATCGGCGTGACACTGCGGATTCTTGCTCCCACCGCCATCTACTTCGGCATTGTGTTGCTCTTCGGCGCCGCGGGCGGCCCGTGGGCTTGGTTGACTATTTTCACCGCCACGCTCTGTGCGCTGTCATTCGGCCTGCCGCTGATGGCCTACGTTGCCACAATCCAGACCGACGCCGGCCAATTCGCGATCGTGCAGCGATTCATCGTCACGCCCCTGTTCCTGTTCTCTGGAACGTTTTTCCCGCTGACCGCGCTCCCGCTGTTCCTGCAGTGGATCGGCTGGCTGTCGCCGTTGTGGCATGCCACCGAGCTGGGCCGCGTGCTCAGCTATGGTTACGCAGAGCCGGCCTGGCTCACCGTGGTGCACGTGCTGTATATGCTTGCGGCGGCCGTGGCGGGCTGGCTTTTGTCCAGGCGTATTTTTGTTCGGAGGTTGGGCAAGTGAGCACCGTATCGCGCACGACGACGACGGAGCTCACCGCAGACGGGCGACCGTTGGGAGCGCTGTACTCGGGCAACATCCGGGCCGTGATCAGCCGCGGGCTGCTGGCCACGAAGAGCACCAATTGGCTGGTGATGGTCAGCGGATTCTTCGAACCAGTGCTCTACCTGCTTTCGATGGGCATCGGGCTCGGGGCGCTGGTGGGCTCGGTGGCCGGTCCGGACGGCCGTCCGCTGAGCTACGCGGCGTACATAGCACCGGCGCTGCTGGCCACCTCGGCGATGAACGGCGCCGTCTATGACTCCACCTGGAACGTGTTCTTCAAAATGAACTTCGCGAAACTGTACCAGGGCATGTTGTACACCTCCCTCGGGCCTCTGGACGTGGCGCTTGGAGAGATCTTCCTGGCCCTGCTCCGCGGACTGCTGTATGCAACAGGTTTCACCGCAGTGATGGCCCTGATGGGACTGATAACCAGCCCGTGGGGCCTGCTGATGATCCCGGCTTCGGTTTTCATTGCCTTCGGGTTCGCCAGCTTCGGGATGGGCATCACCAGCTTTATGAAGACGTTCCAGCAAATGGACTGGATTAACTTCGTGATGCTGCCTATGTTCCTGTTCTCGGCAACGTTCTATCCCTTGACGGTGTACCCGGAACCCATCCAGTGGGTAATCCAGGTGATGCCGCTCTGGCACGGAGTCGAGCTGTTGCGTGAACTGAGTGTGGGCGTGTTCTCGCTGGCCACACTGGGACATATCGGCTACTACCTTGTCATGGTGATGCTGGGCCCGGTGCTGACCACCGGGCGGTTGCGGAGACTGTTCCTGCGCTGAGGGCTGTCACACCCCAGCGCCGTCGGCCTTTCGGCTCGCCCGGTTCTGCGCTGTCGGCCTGCTGGCTCGCCCTGCTCTGCGTTTCGCCTTCGGTGGAAGGGCCGTCCGGTCGGGCGACTCTTTGAGACAATGGGACTATGTCTACTCTCGGTACGGGCCCTTTCAGTAAGGACAGCGACAAGACCCGGCGTCCCGGTAAGTGGGCCGCGGCAGGGCCCATCGTGCTGGCCGCCGTTTTCCTGCTGGCGTTGGTTTTGGCGGCAAATCACAATGACGTGCTGGGCTGGGTGATAGTGGTCGTCGCCTTTGGTTGGCTGGTGCTGGCCACCTTCGTGTACATCGGCGTGTATAAGGCGGCCAAGTTCGGTGCGGACCAGGTCCGGACGGCTCAGGCGCACCTCGCCGCCGCTGGGTCGGCGCGCCAAGGCTCCGGTGCGCCGGAAAGTGGCGCCGGCACCAGGCTGTTGAATGACGATTCGGGAAACGTCCGGGACCTGAAGCTGGACCACAGTTTCAAGATCATTCAGGTCCAGGCAGGCGTGCTCGAGGATGGCCTTGGACATGGCGCAGCGGCCATCGACCGGGACAAGGTGGATCGCGCCTTGGAGACCATCCGAATCACTGCACACAATGGCCGCGGCATGATCGGCGTTCAGGTGACCCCAGCGGCCGCCGGAACCGGATCCAGCCGCACGAACAATCCTGCGGGCGACGACGGCGAGCCGGTCCGCGGCGTAGTTATTGACTGAGATCGGTTCGGGAGGTTACCTCCCTTCCTGGCGTTGGCGGGTAAACCGGTAAAGTGGAGCGGGTGAGTATGGCGACGAACACGACAAGCACCGCGGACACCACCGGGACCGGGGACGCCACCGGGATCAGACGCCCCGGGACCGCGGACATCACCGGAACCGGGGACGCGGGTGCCCCGGCTAACCCGCTGCGGATCGCAACGGTTAACGTCAATGGTTTGCGGGCGGCGTATAAGCGCGGTATGGCCGCTTGGCTCGCCCCGCGGGGGGTGGACATTCTGTGCCTGCAGGAGGTCAGGGCTCCTGACTCCGTGGTCCAGGAGTATCTTGGCGACGAGTGGCATGTGCACCATGCCGAAGCGGCGGCGAAGGGCCGCGCCGGAGTAGCCATAGCCTCCCGTCGGGGCCGCGTTGAGCCGGTGGCCACGCGGGTGGGTATCGGGGACGACTATTTTGCCACTGCTGGACGCTGGGTCGAGGCAGATTTCGAAATCACCGACCCGGGTGGTTCCAGTCAAAAACTGACGGTGGCCAGCGCATATGTGCATTCCGGCGAGGCGGAAACACCCAAGCAAGCGGACAAGTATCGCTTCCTGGAGCTGATGGCCAAGCGGCTGCGCGAAATGCGCCGCGACAGCGACCATTCGCTCGTGGTGGGAGACCTGAACGTCGGCCACACGGAACTCGACATCAGGAACTGGAAAGGCAACGTCAAGCGCGCCGGATTCCTGCCCGATGAGCGGGCATATTTCGACAGGTTTTTCGGTACCGACATTGGCTGGCGGGACGTGCACCGCACCCTGGCCGGCGACGTGGAAGGTCCCTACACCTGGTGGTCCTGGCGTGGAAAGGCTTTTGACAATGACACCGGCTGGCGCATTGATTACCACCTCGCCACCCCGGAGCTGGCAGCGGGAGCGGCCAGCGCCGTCGTCGACCGCGCGCCATCGTGGGAGACGCGCTTTTCCGACCACGCGCCGCTGGTGGTCGACTATCATCTGGCCGCCGCTTCGGCGGCCGGCGCTCAAACTCCTTAGACGAAGAATTCGAGAGTATTGATTCCATGACTTCCACACGCCAGCGGATACTGTCCGGGGCCAAGCCCACCGCCGATTCGCTGCACCTTGGGAATTACATTGGCGCCGTCCGGCAATGGGTGGACATGCAGTCGGAGTACGATCCGGTTTTCTTCATACCGGACCTGCACGCCATCACCGTCGACTTTGATCCCGTGGAGCTGGCCAAACGCACCCGGATCGTGGCTGCGCAATACATTGCCGCGGGGATCGATCCGGACAAGTCCATCTTCTTTGTGCAGTCACACGTGCCTGAGCATGCCCAGCTGGCATGGGCATTGAACTGCATCACGGGCTATGGTGAAGCGGCTCGAATGACGCAGTTCAAGGACAAGACTGCCAAAGCCGGCTCGGATGCGGCCACGCTGGGGCTTTTTGCCTACCCATCGCTGATGGCGGCCGACATTCTGCTCTACCAGGCGGATCTGGTCCCGGTCGGGGAAGACCAGCGGCAACATCTGGAGCTGACCCGGACCCTGGCCCAGCGTTTCAACTCCCGTTTCGGCGAGACCTTTAAGGTTCCGCAGGCCACCATCCTCAAATCCACTGCCAAGATTTACGACCTGCAGAATCCCGCCGCGAAAATGTCCAAGACGGGGGAGTCGCCGAACGGCGCCATCCAGCTCCTGGAGGACCCGAAGACGGCGGCGAAACGGATTAAGTCCGCCGTCACCGACGACGGAACTGAGATCCGTTTCGACGCGGAGGCCAAGCCCGGAATCTCCAATCTGCTCACCATCTATGCCACGCTGACGAACCGCACCATCGCCGATCTGGAAGAGGCGTACCAGGGCAAGATGTATGGACATCTGAAAACGGATCTGGCCGAGCTAATGGTGGAATTCCTGACCCCGTTGCGGGCGCGGACCAATGAATTGATGTCCGACCCGGCCGAACTGGACCGGCTGCTGGCACGCGGTGCCGGGCGGGCGCGTGATATTGCCTCCGTAACGCTGGCAAGCGTGTACGACAGGATAGGTTTCCTGCCGTTGAGCGGCGGCCGCTGAGACGATGCACCAGCCCGCCGACCGCCGCGCTCCCGTCTCCGGCAATGCTGGCACCGGGACTGTGCTCACCGGTGGGTGCACGATGGGCGAAGTGGCGGACACGCCCTCGGACTTCGCCGGCGTGGTCATTGCCCTGCCGGAACCGTTGGCTTCGGATCTGCTGCGCTGGCGGCTGTCCTTCGGCGATACCGGGGCGGAGGTCATTCCGGCGCATATCACGTTGGTGACCACCACCCCGGTTGGCGACTGGCAGGCGACCGCGAGTCATGTTCGCAGGATTGCGGCGCGGCAACGGCCTTTCACCGTCATGATTGAGGGAACAAGTTCCTTCCGACCGATCAGTCCCGTGGTGTATCTGAAGGTGCGCCAGGGATTCGAGAATTGCGTCAGCCTGCATGCGGACCTTCAGCTGGGGCCGCTGCAGCGGATCCTGCCGTTTCCCTACCACCCGCACATTACGGTGGCGCACGGTGTCAGCGACGAGAACCTGGACGAAGCGCAGGAAACACTGCGCAACTTCAGGGCCAGCTTCCCGGTGCGCAGTATGGGACTATACGAACACAGCAGTTCCGGTGTGTGGAAACTACAGGAAGAGTTCAGCTTTGGCGGGAAGCGTGAAAGTGCAACAGCCGGCAACGGTCCCGGCCAAACCAACCGAAAGGGCCAAGCTCGCCCTTGAAGTGATTCGGAAACGTGAGGCGCTTGGCCGGGCCAAACGCAGCCACGCGGGAACCGTTGGTGTGCTGCTGGCTTGGCTCGCGCTCCGGATAGCCGCGCTCAGTGCGATCCGGCCGATGCGCGTCCTGAAGCTCTACAGCCTGCAGCACGGTGCACTGCTGTCCGCCGGTATCGGCTTCAATATGTTCTTCTCGATTACCGGTCTGCTCACCACGGGCTTCTCCGTGGCGGGGCTGGTATTGAGCGGGAACAAGGAACTGCTGGATGCCATTATTGCCAGCGTTTCAACCAGCGCTCCCGGGCTGTTGAAGGTCGACGGCGGCACCGGCTTGGTTGATCCGCAGACCCTGCTCAACCCCACCGGACTGGGCTGGGCCGCCATAGTGGCCGCCGTCGTCACCATTTTCACCTCGCTGAGATGGATCCAATCCCTGCGGGATGGTCTGCGCGGTGTGATGGTTGTGGGTCCAGTGCCAGGCAATGCGCTGTTGAACAAGCTCAAGGACGCCGGCACTCTGCTGCTGCTCGGCGTGGCCCTCGTGCTGACCTCGGCAGTGACCCTGGTTTTTAGCTCCGCCCTGGACGCCGTCGCGTCCACCCTCGGACTGGACAAATCCTTCGCCGGTACTCTCGTCTATCTGCTGGGCTTTGTCACGGCTGTAATCCTGGCGTGGATTACCACCGCCGTCATATTTCGGCTCGGCGCCGGATTGAAGCTGCGGCGGCGCATCTTTTTGATCTCGACGCTGCTGGCTGGCATCAGCTCGGCAGTGCTTCAACTGCTGAGCGGTATGCTGCTTGGCAAAGCCGGGGCCAATCCACTGCTGGCACCCTTTGCCGTAGTAATTGGATTGCTGATCTGGTTCAACTTTGTAAGCCAGGTGTATCTGCTCGCCGGCGCTTGGGCCGCGATCGCTGAGGCGGACGCCACAGCCGGCGAAAACCTGCAGGGGAAGGCGGGCAGAGCCCGGACCATCAGGGGTCATTGAGCTCCCTGGCGGACAGCCCAGTATCAGCCAAGGCGCACGATACTGGCTGGGTTGCACCGACGGGTTTGCGGAGGGACCAGCGGCCATTGGCGCCTAATGTGCCCTGCGGCTACCGCCCGTTGCCTGCATCAGCGTCGCTCCCGGTTGCGGTCGTCAGTCCAGCCCTGTCAACCTTGCGGTGGAAGTGCATTCCAGCCAGGCCGCCCAGTATGGCGCCGAGCAGGCTGGCTGCCGCCACGACGACGACGGCGATGATGCCCGCAGTGGTCACGGTGCCTTCGTTTATGGGAATGCGGGGAAAGCTGTTCAGGTTCGCCAGGATATTGAATTTACTGCCCGCGATGGCGGCGAGAATGGCGACCAGGACCGCAATGATAATGGCCCAGATCCACACCATGACGCCCTGTCGAATCCCATTAAATCGGGCCATGCGCCCGGCCACATAGCCGCCGCAGTAGTACGCCACAAACAGGATGACCAACAAAATGATGGATCCCGCGACCCCTACGGTCTGGGGGTCCGCCGACACCTGGTTCAGTGCCTTAGTCGCGTTGGTGTTCGTCGCCACGCCCACGGCGGTGCCCGCTGCCGCTACCAGTGCCGTGAGCAGCACGGCCATGCCGGTGGCTGTCAGCCAGCCGAAGAACGCGGAGCCGACCTTCACCCCGCCGTAGCTTTCCTTTTCGCGGCTTCGCATTTCCCGGCCGGCAGCCTCCCGGTCGGCGTCCGCTTCCCGCGCGGCTCCGCGGTGCTCGGCCCGATGGATCCGTGAGGTGTCGGTGTCCTCCCGGCGTGCCCCGGAGTCGTCCCGGCGTGCCCCGGCGGGTTCATTCGTGCTGCTCATTGCTGCCTCCTGGTGCTTGATGCGCAAGCTATGGGTTACGGCTGCCCTGCATGGCCCCAGCCTACAAACCAAGCCCGCCATCTGGCAACGGCTCCACCAGGGCCTAAACCCGCATCGAATGAGTAACTCCTGTTCGATACAGGGCTGGATCGAACACCAAATGCTCACTCGATCCGGGTAGGTGGGACGGGGGAGTGGCGAGGGCGCCAGCCCTACTGGGCGCGGACTAGAAAGGGACCTTCACCCTTAGGAGCTCTTCTCCTTCGGCACGGCCGGAGAGGATCCGGCAAAAGTCGACGGCGTCCAAGACCAGGTTGGGAGGAATGGGGTGCACGTTCAAGTCGACTGTGTCCAAGACCTGGTTGGGAGGAGTGGCGTGCACATTAGAGTTCCCGGCGGGGACGCCACCGGCGTTCCCGTTCCCCTTCCCGGATCCGGTCCGGGACCAACTTCCGCCGGCAGGGCCGGTGAGCGTTAGTCGGTATGGTTGGCCGTGCCGGGCAGCCCACTCCCGCACCACGTCATCGACGATGGCACCGTCATGTCCGGGCGTCAGCTGCAGGTCAGTACTTGTAGCGCGGGCCAGATCAATCCTATGCATCCAAGGGTCCCTGGTCAGAATGGTGTCAACCAAGAATCCCAGGGTCCACCATTCCTCCACCTCTCCCACGACCTGTGCCGGCTGCATTAACCGGTGACGCAGGAAAGCCGGCATCAGCCGGCGTCCGCGCGTGGCCTTTGGACCAATGCGCCGTACCTGCTGAACAAGCTCCTGTGGTCCTGCGGCGGACCGTTCGGAGACCTGCAAGCCGGTCAGTGCGTCGATGAACAGCCCACCGGAGGCGTCCACCATGCGGCTCGCGGCTTTGACCTGTCGGCTGCTTTCCCACGGGGTGCATACCATTGCGGCCATGCCCGCGATGTGCGCCACCAACTCCCGGACCGTCCAGTCGGCGCAGTCGGTTGCCAGCACCCACTGGTTCTTCTCCAGAGCTCCGACGGCGGAAGCCACCCGCCGGTACTCTTCTCCCGCGAGACGCATGGCCGCAGTTCGCTCCATGGCCGGCGTCCACGGCGCTGTCCGCGTTCCCAAGGTACTGATGCCTATGCTCATGGCTTGCTCCTTCGTAAACTCAGAGACCCAAATTGTCGGCATACATCTCAACGGTCCGGTCCACGAGCCTGCGCCAGCGGTCACCGCCGGGACCATTGGCCAGTTGTGCGTCGACCAGACCGCCGATGAGCGCGGTGTACAGATCGATGTCTTCCTGGCGGGTCACCGAATAGCCAGCCAGTTCCGTGGATAACGTGTCCAGTACGGCCACGGAGTGTGCATACGACTCGGCTGTAGGGACGAAGCCCGGCACGGAACGTTGGTTCATCAGTTGGTTGCGGACAGGGTCCGAGGTGCAGAAATCGAAATAGCTGTGGGCAACGAGCCGAAGCCATCCCCTGGCGGGAAGGGGCTTTTCGGGAATGACTTCCTTCATCGCCTGACCGCACTCTTGCCACGCCTGCCCGAACATTGCATCAATGATGGCGTTGCGTGAATCGAAGTGGGTGTAGAGGGAGGGCGCTTGCATCCCCACCAGACGGGCGACCTCGCGGAGGGTAAATCCGGGTAGGCCCTGTTCGCGCGCCAAGGACCAAGCCGCATCCAGAATTTCCACGCGGACGGATGTACGCCGGTCGCGCTTCCTATCTCTGTTAGGAATTTCTAACATAGTTAGGATTGTCCTCCGGGCAGCGTATTCAGTCAATGGTCAGACGGGACGCGAAGTCCCTTCACGGCACGACCAAGCTGGCCTCCGGCTGGGCGGCCAGCCCGACAAGGAGAGAGGCTGGCCGCTTCCCGGACTACAGGCGCACGGAACGCTAGACGCGCCGGGTCAGGATGGCCTGTTTGACCTCGGCAATGGCTTGCGTGACCTGGATGCCGCGCGGGCACGCTTCGGTGCAGTTGAAGGTGGTCCGGCATCGCCAGACACCTTCCTTATCGTTGAGGATCTCCAGCCGCATGTCGCCGGCATCGTCCCGGGAATCGAATATAAACCGGTGCGCATTAACAATGGCGGCCGGACCGAAGTATTGGCCGTCTGTCCAGAAAACCGGGCACGATGAGGTGCAGGCGGCACACAGAATGCACTTCGTCGTATCGTCAAAGCGCGCACGCTCTTCCGCGGACTGCAGCCGCTCCCGGGTCGGCTCGTGGCCCTTGTTGATCAGGAAGGGCATGATTTCCCGGTAGGACTGGAAGAACGGCTCCATATCGACGATGAGGTCTTTTTCCACCGGAAGGCCCTTGATCGGCTCGACCAGGATCGGTTTCTTGGTGTCGAGGTCTTTGAGCAGCGTTTTGCAGGCAAGACGGTTGCGTCCGTTGATGCGCATGGCATCGGAGCCGCAGACCCCGTGGGCGCAGGAGCGACGGAAGGACAGCGAGCCGTCGTGCTCCCATTTAATCTTGTGCAGCGCATCAAGAACCCGGTCGGTGCCGTACATGGTGAGCTCAAAGTCTTCCCACACGGGCTCCGGGGAGACCTCCGGGTTGTAGCGGCGCACGCGCAAAGTGACGTTGAATGTGGGGATCTCGCCGCCACCAACGGACGCTGGAAGCTCGACCTTGGATGCCGGTTCGGCTAGTTCAGCTGTCATCTCAGTACTTCCTCACCATTGGCTCATAGCGCGTAAAAATTACTGGCTTGGTCCCCAGCCGGATGCCGGCCACGTGCTCGGCGGAGCCGGCCTGACTCACATTCGAGTCCTTGTAAGCCATTGAGTGCTTCATGAAGTTTTCGTCGTCGCGCTCCGGGAAGTCCTCGCGGAAGTGCCCGCCGCGCGACTCCTTGCGGTGCAGCGCCGCAACCGTCATGACTTTGGCCAGTTCCAGCAGGAAGCCCAGTTCCACGGCTTCGAGCAGATCCAGGTTGAACCGTTTGCCCTTGTCTTGGACCGTGATGCGCTGGTAACGATCTTCGAATCCGGCAATGTCAGCGAGTACGGTATTGAGCGAATCAGCCGTGCGGAACACCTGCATATTGGCGTCCATGGTGTCCTGCAGTTCCTTGCGGATGGCAGCCACCTTTTCACCGCCGTCGGAGGTCCGCACATGGTTCAGCAGCTCGTTTGTGTAAGCTTCCGGGTCCTCGGGGAGGTCAACGAAGTCGGCCGTCAGTGCGTACTCGGCCGCAGCGATTCCGGCGCGCTTGCCGAAGACGTTGATGTCGAGCAGCGAATTGGTGCCGAGCCGGTTGGAACCGTGCACCGAAACGCAGGCTACTTCACCGGCGGCATACAGACCCGGAATCACCGTGTCATTGTCCGCCAGCACCTGAGCGGTGATGTTGGTGGGGATGCCGCCCATGGCATAATGCGCCGTCGGGAAGACGGGGACTGGCTCCGTGTAGGGCTCGACACCGAGGTAAGTTCTGGCAAATTCGGTGATGTCCGGCAGCTTGGCATCAATGTGCGCCGGTTCCAGGTGCGTCAGGTCCAACAGCACATAGTCCTTGTTCGGCCCGCAGCCGCGCCCCTCGCGCACCTCATTGGCCATTGACCGTGCCACAATATCGCGCGGGGCGAGGTCCTTAATCGTCGGGGCGTAGCGCTCCATGAAACGCTCGCCCTCTGAGTTGCGCAGAATCGCGCCCTCGCCGCGGGCGGCCTCGGAGAGCAGGATACCCAGCCCGGCCAGGCCTGTCGGATGGAACTGGAAAAACTCCATGTCCTCCAGCGGAATGCCACGCCGGAAGGCGATGCCCATGCCGTCGCCGGTCAAGGTGTGTGCGTTGGAGGTGGTCTTGAAAACCTTGCCTGCTCCACCGGTCGCGAAGATGATCGATTTGGCTTGGAAAACGTGCAGTTCACCGGAGGCAAGGTCGTAGGAGACGACGCCGGCCACCTTCTTCTGGATCGTCGTGACGCCATCCACCGTGACTTCTTCGTCCACGGTCAGCAGATCAAGAACGTAGTACTCGTTGTAGAACTCAACGTTGTGACGGACGCAGTTTTGGTACAGCGTCTGCAGAATCATGTGGCCGGTGCGGTCCGCGGCATAGCAGGCGCGACGCACAGGAGCCTTACCATGGTCGCGGGTGTGGCCACCAAATCGCCGCTGGTCAATGCGGCCCTCGGGTGTGCGGTTGAACGGCAGGCCCATCTTTTCCAAGTCTAGCACCGCGTCGATGGCTTCCTTGGCCATGACCTCCGCAGCGTCCTGGTCCACCAGGTAATCTCCACCCTTGACGGTGTCAAAGGTGTGCCATTCCCAGTTGTCTTCCTCGACGTTGGCGAGGGCTGCGCACATGCCGCCCTGCGCGGCGCCCGTGTGCGAACGGGTGGGGTAGAGCTTGGTCAGTACAGCGGTTCGTGCGCGCTGGCCGGACTCGATGGCGGCACGCATGCCGGCGCCACCGGCTCCGACGATGACGACGTCGAATTTATGGACCTGCATACTGGATGCTCTTTCTCTCAAACTGCGGTTAAAGCTCTAATAAAATGTCTGGACTGGAATGCCCGGACCGCTGTGCCGCGGCCCCCGTTGTGGCTCCTTCGGCCCGCCGGAAACCGGGGGCGCCGAATGGCCATCAGCGGGTTACTTGGCCGGGCAGAACGACGGCAGGTCGGTGACGGCGCCGGCCGGGCAGGGGTCGAAGGTGAAAATGACCAAGGTTCCCAGGACCACGATGACGACGGTGGCGATGTAAAGCACCGTTTTCAGGGTCATCCGGGTGGCATTGCGCTCCGCATAGTCGTTGATGATGGTCCGGACACCGTTCGTGCCATGCAGCATGGCGAGCCAGAGCATCAGCAGGTCCCAGACCTGCCAGAACGGGCTGGCCCACTTACCGGCCACGAAACCGAAGTCAATGGCATGGATCCCATCACCGGCCATCAAGTTCACGAACAGGTGACCGAAGATCAGCACCACCAGCACCACGCCGGAAAGGCGCATGAACAGCCAGGCGATCATTTCAAAGCTGGAGCCGGAACGTTTGTTGCGGTTGTAATTGATGCCGCCGCTGCGCGGAGCCGAAATTGTCGGTGTTGCCATGATCAGTGCCCCCCGGGGATTGCTGAAAAGACGATGGAGAGGTGGCGGATCAGGAATGGAACCATGGTGATGACCCACAGGCCCAGGACGCCCCACAGGAGCTGCCGCTGGTACTTGGGGCCGCTCTTCCAGAAATCCACCAGAATGATGCGCAGGCCATTAAAGGCGTGAAAGACTATGGCGGCGACGAGACCGGCCTCGCCAAGTCCCATGATCGGGTTCTTATAAGCACCGATCACGGAGGTGTACGCCTCCGGAGACACCCGCACCAGCGAGGTGTCAAGGACGTGTACCAACAGGAAAAAGAAAATCACTACACCGGTAACTCGGTGTCCCACCCAGGACCACATGCCTTCACGGCCGCGGTACAGAGTGCCAGCTGGTTTTGTCGGCACTGATTAAACCTCCCCTGCATCGCCGTGGCGCTAGCGTGTTCCACGCGGGGATTACGCTCACAGCGAGAGCACTCGTAGCTCAAGCCTAAATCTAGGCTCAGCTGAAAGCTTATTCAAATTAGGCGTTCCTTGCCCTATGGGCCTTGTCACAGCGCACGTGGTGGCCGTCACGGACACCATGTGCGCTGCCGATGGTGTCCCACCCGGGTCCGTTACAGTTGGGGGTGATGAATACTGACTCGCAACCGGACGTGCTGGCGGAGCCTTCCGTCGACTCCGCCCGAACCCTGGCCCGCTTCTACGCGGTCATTCCGGCCGGGGGTGTCGGAACCAGGCTCTGGCCGCTGTCGCGGGCCGCCGCGCCCAAGTTCCTGCATGACCTGACCGGGTCAGGCAGCACGCTGCTGCGCGCCACGTATGACCGGCTCCGGCCGCTTTCCGGCGAGCGGATACTGGTCGTAACCGGGCAGGCGCACAGCCAGGCGGTCGGCCGGCAGCTGCCGGAGGTCGCTGACGCGGATCTGATTTTGGAGAGCGAACCGAAGGATTCGGCGGCAGCCATTGGTCTCGCGGCAGCCATTCTCTACCAGCGGGACCCGGACATCATCATGGGATCGTTTGCCGCAGATCATGTCATCAGCCCGGACACTGCATTCCGGGACGCTGTGCGTGAAGCGATCTTCACCGCGGCGACGGGAAAGATTGTCACGATCGGGATTAAGCCCACCCACCCCTCCACCGGCTTTGGCTATGTCCGCACCGGTGCCCCGCTCGCCATCGCCGGCGCGCCCAGTGCCCATGCCGTCGTCGAGTTCGTGGAGAAGCCCAGCGAAGAGGTTGCCCTTGCGTACCTGGCCAGCGGTGACTACAACTGGAACGCCGGAATGTTCGTGGCGCCGGTGGCCCTGATGCTCAAGCACCTTTCCGCCAATGAGCCGGAGCTGTTCGCGGGCCTGACCGAAATTGCCCAGGCGTGGGACACACCAGCCCGGCAGGAGGTCACGGCCCGGATCTGGCCGACGCTGCCAAAAATTGCCATCGACTATGCGGTGGCCGAGCCCGCTGCTGACGCGGGCGATGTGGCGGTCATTCCGGGAACTTTCAGCTGGGACGACGTGGGGGATTTCGCCGCGATCGGCCGGCTGAACAGCGCCAATGAGGTCGACGACGTCACAGTCGTCGGCGAGGGCGCGCGCGTCTTCACCGACTCCGCCTCCGGAGTGGTGGTCACCGACACCAAACGGGTGATCGCGTTGATCGGGATCAAGGACGTCGTCATCGTCGATACCCCTGATGCGCTGCTTGTCACGACCACGGAGCATGCACAGCGGGTGAAGAGTGCCGTGGACCGGCTCAAGGCCAGCGGCGATACTGACGTGCTCTAAGCCTGCGGCAGCAACATCCGCAGCGGCTGGGACAATGCCAAAGGCGGCGAGTGCAACGCCAAGGGCAGCAGGGGTAACGAGCCGCCCCCAATGCCGGGATTCCTTTCCCCAGTGGCTAGAGTTTCTGTGTGCGCAACTACTCCTCCGAGACTGAACCGACGTTGCTGATCGGCCCGTGGCTGGAACCGATATTGGCGGAATTGCTGCTGTTCCGGCGCGACTTACATGCCCATCCCGAACTTTCCCGGCAGGAATACCGCACCACCGAGAAGCTTGTCGAGGCCCTGACTGCCGCCGGGTTGAAGCCGCGCCGGCTCAAGAACACTGGTCTGGTGGTCGACGTCGGCTCCGGACCGATTGCCACAGCGTTGCGCGGAGACATAGACGCTCTGCCGATTATGGAAGAAACGTCCCTGCCCTTCGCCTCGAAAAACCACGGCGTGACACACGCCTGCGGACACGACGTGCATACCACCTGCATGCTCGGAATCGCGCTGGTGCTGGCGGCCATGCATTCGCACCGGCCGCTGGGTGCCACCATTCGCATCATCTTCCAACCGGCCGAGGAGACGATGCCGGGCGGGGCGCTGGATGCGATCGCCCAGGGCGCCTTGGACGGTGTGCCCCGGATTCTTGCGCTGCATTGCGATCCCAGGATCGCCGTCGGCAATATCGGCACGCGCATTGGTGCAATCACCAGCGCCTCGGACACCATCAAGATTGAGCTCACCGGCCGCGGCGGCCACACCTCCCGCCCGCACCTGACCGAGGACATGGTGTTCGCACTTGCCCAGATAGCCATCAACGTTCCCGCCGTGCTGTCCCGCCGCGTGGATGTTCGAAGCGGCGTCTCGGTGGTATGGGGACAGATCAATGCCGGTTCCGCGCCGAACGCCATCCCCGCCAACGGACTGCTGTTCGGAACCATGCGCTGCCTTGACCGCGACGCCTGGCATTCGGCCGGCAGGCTGCTCGATGACGTAGTGCAGCAGGTGGCCGCACCCTATGGCGTCGAGGTGGCCCTGGAACACATCCGCGGCGTGCCCCCGGTGGTGAACTCGGAGCACGAGACGGCCCTGATTGAAGCCGCTGCCCGCTCTGAGCTGGGCGAGGACGCCGTGGTGCTGACCCCGCAGTCCATGGGCGGGGAGGACTTTGCCTGGTTCCTGCAGGACCTTCCGGGCGCCATGATGCGATTGGGAACGCATGTGCCCGGCGGTGAAGTCTATGACCTGCACCGCGGCGACTACATAGTCGATGAGGGAGCGCTCGCCAATGGCATCAAGGTCCTGGCAGCGGCGGCGCTCCGATCCATCCGCGACCTCCTCTGATCCGACTTGGATCGCGCTTTCACGCACCTTGATCCGACTCGGCGCGCTTCGTACCGGGACGCAACATATAATAAGTTGTGCACAATCTAGTTGGGCGCTATGGTGGGGCAATGACCGAACGGGACATGCTCAAGCGTCAAGTTTGCTTTGCCTTATATTCGGCGTCGCGGGCTGCCACAGCCGTGTACAGGCCGATGCTTGAGCGCCTGGGCCTGACTTATCCGCAGTATTTGGTCCTGCTGCTGCTCTGGGAACGGGACCAAGCCACGGTGCGCGAACTGGGGGAGGCGCTGGAGTTGGATTCCGGTACGCTGTCCCCGTTACTGAAGCGGCTCGAGGCCGCCGGTCTGCTGAGGCGCAGGCGGTCCGCCGGTGATGAACGGCGGGTGGAGATTCACCTGACGGCCGACGGCGCCGCCCTCCAACGGCGGGCCGCGGAGATTCCGCAGCGGTTGGCCGATGCGTCAGGGCTTTCCCTCCCGGAGCTGGATCAGCTACAGGACACGTTGGGCAAACTCACCGAGGCGCTGCACGAAGCAGCGAAGGTACCTCTGCTTGGCTCCCACCCGCAGCAACTGAAGAACTAAGGCACCTTTCCCGGGCTCCCACCCGCAGCAACTAAAGGATCAATATGAAGATTTTGTACACAGCCGAGGCAGTGGCTACTGGGGACGGCCGGGACGGACATGCCCGCAGTTCCGACGGCGCGTTGGATGTTGGGCTGGCTTCACCGCCTGAACTGGGCGGCACCGGCGAGGGCACCAATCCCGAGCAACTCTTCGCCGCTGGCTACGCTGCATGCTTCCACTCGGCCCTCCGGCTGGTGGCGCGGCGACGGCACGTCGATGCGGGCGGATCCTGGGTGCGTGCCAAGGTCGATTTCGGGCCCAGCGGTGGTGGTGCATACGGCATCGGTGTGCGGATGGACATCTGCCTTCCCGAATTGGATCGGGAAGCGGCGCGACCCCTGGTCGACGACGCCCATCAGGTCTGCCCTTATTCAAATGCCACCCGGGGAAACATCAGTGTGCAATTGAGCATTGTCGACTCCGAAGTGCCGGCGACCATGGATTCCGAGCCGGCGGGGGTGCCGGCATGAACGCCGCCGGCATGAACGCTGCGGGTCCAAACTCTGCCGGCCAGGACGGCGCGGGTCCAAACTCTGCCGGCCAGGACCCTGCGGGTCCAAACCCGGTTGCCATGGAGGCCGAGGATCTGGACGGCAAAACTGGCCTTCCGCGGACGGGGCTGGAGGTCCATCTGGCGTCCCGACCGAACGGTTGGCCCGTGCCGGAAAATTTCCGGCTGGCCAGAGTTGAACTGCCGGATTTGGCCGATGGACAGGTGCTGGTCCGCAATACCGCCATCTCGGTGGACCCCTATATGCGGGGACGGATGGACGATGTGAAGTCCTACAGCGCGCCGTTCGCCTTGGACAAGGCGTTGGAGGGCGGCGCCGTGGGCACCGTCATTGCCTCCCGCAGCGTCGAGCGGGCCGTGGGCGACGTCGTCGTACATTTCCACGGCTGGCGTGAGTATGCCGTGCTGGAGGGCGGTGCGACGAAGCCGGTGGACACTTCGGTGGCCCCGGCGTCCGCCTATCTCGGCGCGCTCGGCATGACCGGGCTGACAGCCTATGCCGGACTGATGCAGGTGGCCGCCTTCACCCCTGGGGACACAGTCTTTGTCTCCGGAGCAGCAGGTGCGGTTGGATCGCTGGTGGGTCAGATGGCCAAGAACCTTGGTGCCGGACGGGTCATCGGCAGTGCCGGTTCCGCTGCGAAGGTGCAGAGGCTGCTTGAACTGGGCTTTGACGCTGCTTTCAATTATCACGACGGACCGGTCCGCGACTCATTGAAGAGTGCGTTGGGGAGCTCCGCCGGCATCGACGTCTACTTTGACAATGTAGGCGGAGAGCACTTGGAGGCCGCTATTGCCAAGATGAATCCGTTTGGTCGGATCGCTCTCTGCGGGGCCATCTCGCAGTACAACAACAGCTCTCCGGCCCCCGGACCGTCCAACCTTGCGTTGGCCATTGGTAAGCAGTTGATGCTGCGAGGTTTTTTGGTCGGCAGCTACCAGCATTTGGCCCCGGAATTCGCGTCCCGGATGGGGCGGTGGCTGGCCAGCGGCGACGTTCACACCGATGAAACCGTGGTGCACTCGCTGCCCAGTGCGCCGCAGGCCTTCATCGACATGCTGCGCGGGGCCAACACCGGCAAGATGATCGTCGCGCTGGACTGAAGGATGGTCCGGGGCTACCCGTTGGTAACAAGTTTCCAACAATGATCGCGCGGTCATCCGGATGGCCCTCGACCGGGAGCGTGTAACGCTAGGGTATTGTCATCATTGCGCCACGGCGCAGCGCCACGAAAATATCAGTGACAACAGAATTTCGGTACGGTGTTACGCACTATTACCAACGGACACTCATTGAAACTTCAGCCGTGGGGCTCAACATCTTTCTGGAGGAACATTGATCAAGCCCGCCCCAAAGAAACCCCTACTGAAGCTCTCCCGGTTAGCCGCAGCGAAGCGCGGTGCCACGGCCGGCACCATCGCCTTGAGCGCCACCGCTCTGTTGCTCAGCGGTTGCGGCACGCCGCCGTCGGCGGCGGCCGCTGGCGATTCCAACAGCGCCGGTGCCAGCGACTACCTTGGCTGCATTGTCTCGGACTCCGGCGGATTCGACGACCAGTCGTTCAACCAGTCCTCCTATGAGGGCCTGAAGAAGACGGTGGCCGATCTGGGCATCAAGATGAAGGAAGCGGAGTCCACCACCAAGGCGGACTTCGAGCCGAATCTGAACCAGATGTCCAACGCCGGCTGCAACCTGACCTTCTCCGTTGGTTTCCTGCTCAAGGACGCCACCGAAACGGTTGCGAAGAAGGACACGAAGGGCCACTTCGCCACCATCGACGACAACGAGATCTCGCTGCCCAACGTCAAGCCCGTCGTCTACGACACGGCGCAGGCGGCGTTCCTCGCGGGATACGCTGCAGCCGCACAGTCCAAGACCGGAAAGGTCGGCACATTTGGGGGTATCAACATTCCCACCGTGACGGTCTTCATGGATGGCTTCGCCGATGGCGTGAAGTACTTCAATGAGAAAAAGGGCAAGTCCGTTAAGCTGCTGGGCTGGGACAAGGCCACCCAGCAGGGCGTGTTTGCCAATACCTTTGATGTCATCCAGGAAGGCACCAAGGCCACCAATAACCTGTTGGGCGAAGGTGCCGACGTGATCATGCCGGTTGCTGGGCCGCTGGGTCAGGGCGCCGGAGATGCCATTCTCGCCGCGAACAAGGCGGGCAAGGATGCCAAGCTGGTGTGGGTCGACTCCGACGGTTACCTGACGGCTCCGGCGTACAAGTCCATCCTGCTGACCTCCGTCATGAAGAAGATGGGCGACGCGGTGGAAAGCATCGTCAAGGATGACAAGGCGGGCAAGTTTGATCCCACCCCGTACATCGGCACGCTGGAGAACGACGGCGTGGCGCTGGCTCCCTTCCACGATCTGGATTCGGCGGTGTCCGCGGACACCAAGTCCGAACTGGATGCGATCAAGAAGGACATCATCTCCGGAGCACTGAAGGTCGAGTCGAAGGCCAGCCCGAAGACCAAGTAGGCTGCCGTTCCTGGTGCGCCGTCTCCCCAGCCAGGCTGCGGAGGCGGCGCGCTTTTGCGGCGGATCACCGGCCGGACACAACCTCCGGCCAATCATTTTCCGGCAGAATTTTCCCAAGACGGGTTGGAACCTTGAAACTGGAACTCAAGGGCATTACCAAGAGCTTTGGCTCCCTGGTGGCCAATGACCACATTGACCTGGTGGTGCAACCGGGTGAGATCCACGGCCTGCTGGGCGAAAATGGCGCCGGAAAATCCACCCTGATGAACGTCCTCTACGGCCTGTACGAGCCCTCCTCCGGAGAAATCCTCATCGATGACAAGGCCGTGAAATTTTCCGGACCGGCCGACGCGATGGCGGCCGGGATCGGCATGGTGCATCAGCACTTCATGCTTGTGCCGGTCTTTACAGTGGCCGAAAACGTCGCCTTGGGCAAGGAAGCCACGGGATTTGCCGGTGTGTTGGATTTGGAACAAACACGGAAGAAAATCCGGGACATCTCCGCGAAGTATGGCTTCGACGTGGACCCTGACGCCGTGGTCGAGGACCTGCCCGTCGGCGTGCAGCAGCGCGTGGAGATCATCAAGGCCCTGGTCCGGGATGCCCGGATCCTGATCTTGGACGAGCCCACCGCCGTGCTCACCCCGCAGGAGACCGACGAGCTGATTTCCATCATGCGCCAGCTCAAGGACAGCGGCACCTCGCTGGTGTTCATCACGCACAAACTGCGCGAGATCAAGGCCATTGCGGACACGATCACGGTGATCCGGCGCGGAAAAATGGTGGGCACGGCGCTGCCGTCGGCGGCCACCACGGAGCTGGCGGCACTGATGGTGGGCCGTTCCGTCAGCCTGGCGTTGAACAAGGCCGATGCCACTCCGGGCGAGGAGACCTTCCGGGTCCGGAACCTGACGGTGATGGACGACGCCGGGCACCGCCTGGTCGACGATGTCAGCTTCGGCGTCGGCACCGGCGAGATTTTGGCCATCGCCGGTGTGCAGGGCAACGGTCAGACCGAGCTGACGGAGGCCGTACTGGGCCTGCACAAGCACGTAAAGGGATCTGTAACCCTGGATGGGCGTGAATTGGTGGGACGCAATGTACGCCAGGTCCTTGATGCCGGCGTGGGTTTTGTTCCCGAGGATCGGCAGATCGACGGACTGGTGGAGCATTTCTCCATCGCCGAGAACCTGATCCTGGATTTGTATGGAAAAGCTCCCTTTTCCCGTGGTTCGACCCTGAACCGGGCCGCCATTGCCCGGCATGCGGAAGCGAAGGTTGTCGAATTCGACGTCCGCACCCCCTCCGCGTCGGTGCCCGTTGGCACCCTGTCCGGCGGGAATCAGCAAAAGGTGGTGCTGGCCCGGGAGCTGTCACGGCCGCTCAAACTGTTCATTGCCTCACAGCCAACCCGCGGCGTCGACGTCGGATCGATCGAGTTCCTGCATAAGCGAATCATCGCCGAACGGGACAAGGGAACACCCGTCGTCATCGTCTCCACCGAGCTGGACGAGGTGCTGGAACTGGCGGACCGCATCGCCGTCCTCTACGCCGGTGCGCTGATGGGCATTGTCCCCGGAAAATCTTCCCGATCCTTATTGGGACTGATGATGGCCGGGCTGACCGCCACAGAGGCGCAGGCACAGCTGGATGCCTCCGCCACCACCGCAGAAGGAGAACTTTCATGAGGGACCCGCGGGGCGTTGAGGCCAACGAGTCCGATCAACCGGCGGTGTCTGCCGGGAGCCTGACCGGCGACGGTCCGGCCGACGGCGGCGCTCCCGCCGGCAGCGCGGGGGAGGCGGAGCTTACCGGGGTGGGAACGTCCGGAAGGCTGCCTTCGACAGCAACAGGTGGCGACGGCGACCATACCGGCAAGCGCATCGTCCGGGAGATCATGAGCGGCAGCGCGCTCGTGTCGGTGCTCGCCGTCGTCGTCGCCCTCGTGATCGGTGGATTGCTGATCGCGGTGACAGACAAGCGCGTGGCGGCCGCCTCGGGATACTTCTTCGCTGAACCAGGCAATACCTTTGCCGCGGCTTGGACCGCGGTCTCCGAAGCCTACGGCGCACTGCTGCGCGGCGCCACCTACGATCCGGGTGCGCGGACTTGGCTTGGGCAGCTGGGAATCTTCGAAACGCTCACCTTCGCGACGCCGCTGATCCTGGCCGGCCTGGCGGTCACCATCGCGTTCCGCGCCGGACTGTTCAACATCGGCGCCCAGGGCCAGATTATTCTCGGCGCCACCTTTGCCGGCGCCGTCGGATTCGGACTGGACCTGCCGCCGGTCATCCACCTGCTCGCGGTGATTGTCGCCGGCGCCATCGGCGGAGCCATCTGGGGCGGGATTGCCGGTGTGCTCAAGGCCCGCACCGGCGCGCATGAGGTGATTGTGACCATCATGCTCAACTACATTGCCCTGAGTCTGGTGCTCTACCTGCTCAAAAACCAGCTGAAGGCGCCCGGCAGCACCAACCCAGTCAGCCCCGCCATGAAGGATTCGGCCGTTTTTCCACTCCTGCTGGGTGATAATTTCCGCCTTCACGCCGGCTTCCTCCTCGCCGTCGTGGCCGTGGTGGCGATCGCCTGGCTGCTTAACCGCTCCACGCTGGGCTTTGAGCTGCGGGCCATCGGCGCCAATCCGAGCGCCGCGCGGACCGCGGGCATGATCGTCTCCCGTGGCTACATCGTGGTGATGCTCATTTCCGGCGCTCTGGCTGGCCTGGCTGGCGTGGCGCAGATTTCCGGCACCGAAAAGTCCCTCGACTCTGAGGTTGCCGGCAGCATCGGGTTCGACGCCATCACCGTGGCGCTGTTGGGACGCTCCACGCCGTGGGGCACTTTCTTTGCGGCCCTGCTCTTTGGCGCATTCAAAGCCGGCGGGACCTCGATGGCGGTCAACGCAGATGTCTCCATCGACATTGTGCTGGTGGTCCAGTCCCTGATTGTGCTCTTCATCGCCGCACCTCCGCTGATCCGGGCCATGTTCCGGCTAAAGACCCCATCCACACGAGGAGCGGGCGCATGAGCACCGTCATCAAGACCGAGCCCAACGCCTTCAAGGACCAACTGGCGGTTCGCAGCTGGAAGCTGCCGCTGACCTTCGGAGCCCTGGCGCTGTTTGCGATCCTGGTCTTCGCCATTTTCGGCCCCGATGGCAGGGCCACCTTCCGGCTCTCCCAGGACGGAGACGCCTGGCAGTTGCCTGATCTGGTCCTGCCCGCCAAACCGGTGGGAATTCTGGCGGCCGCCGGTTGTGTGGCGCTGGCGATACTGTCCTATCTGCAGACAAAATTGGAGGGCAGGACCCGCCGGTCCGTGTCCAACGCCTTTACGGTGCTCTTTGTGCTGGGCCTGCTGGTGTGGATTATTGGCGGAACGAAGTCCCAGAACATCACCTTGGTGGGTCTTTTCACCGGCGCCATGCTGATCATCACGCCGCTGGTTTTCGGATCCCTCTCCGGGGTTCTGTGCGAACGCTCTGGGGTGGTCAACATTGCCATTGAAGGGCAGTTGCTGGCCGGCGCATTTACCGCAGCGCTGGTCGGCTCCATTACCGGCAATGCATACGCGGCCCTGGTTGCCGCGGCTGCGGCTGGTGTCCTGGTCTCGGTCCTGCTCGCCGCCTTCAGCATCAAGTACCTCGTGAACCAGATCATCGTTGGCGTCGTGCTGAACGTTCTGGTCGCGGGGCTGACAGGTTTTCTGTTTGAGAAGATCATGAAGATCAAGGTCCAGGGCGTCACCGTTTACAACGACCCACCACACCTGCCCAACCTGCCGATCCCGCTGCTGTCAGACATCCCCATGCTGGGACCGATGTTTTTCCGGCAGTCCATCATCGGTTACCTGATGCTGGTGCTGGTGGCAGTCATCTGGTTCGGCCTTTTCCGCACCCGCTGGGGGCTGCGGGTCCGCGCTGTAGGGGAGCACCCCCAGGCGGCCGACACCATGGGCATCAACGTCAACCGGACGCGCTTCATCAACGTCCTGGCCGGCGGGGCCGTGGCGGGTGTGGGCGGAGCCTATTTCACCCTGGTGGCGGTCAGCAGCTTCAGCAAGGACATGACCGGCGGCCTGGGATTCATTGCCCTGGCCGCGCTGATCTTCGGCCGCTGGAATCCCATCGGTGCTTTCCTGGCCGCGCTGCTCTTTGGTGTTGCGGGCAATCTGCAGAGCATCCTGTCGTTGGCGGTCACTCCCATTGACGGCCAGTTCCTGGCCATGCTGCCGTACGCGCTGACCATCCTGGCCGTCTCCGGACTTGTCGGTAAATCCCGCGCACCAGCCGCCAGCGGCGAACCATATATCAAGGGATAAGACCATGAATTTCTCTGAACCTCCGGAATCTGACAAGACAGGGCTCGATCTGGCGGTGACCGATCCGTCGTCGTCCGGTCCGGCAGTGCCCGGCACTGCGGTGACCGATCCGTCGTCGTCCGGTCCGGCCGTGGACTGGAAGGCGCTGGAGGCGGCGGCCAAGGCGGCCAGCGCCTGCGCCTACGCACCCTACTCCGGCTTCCCGGTCGGGGCAGCGGCACTGACCGACGACGGCCGGATCGTGACCGGCGCCAATGTGGAGAACGCCAGCTATGGTCTTACCCTCTGCGCGGAATGCATACTGGTGGGCAATCTGCAGCTTGGTGGCGGCGGACTGCTGGTAGCTTTTTACTGTGTGGACGGACCAGGGAATGTCCTGATGCCATGCGGGCGGTGCCGGCAATTGCTTTACGAATTCCGGGCGCCGGGAATGCTGCTGATGACCACACGCGGCATCCGAACCATGGACCAGGTGTTGCCCGACGCCTTTAGCCCCCAACACCTCCAGGAAGCCGGATGAGCGACATGACCCCAACAGGATCCGCCGGGCATAACCCAACACGGCACTCCTCCTCTGCGTCCTTTGACGCGGTGGACATTATCCGTACCAAGCGCGACCACGGGACGCTGAGCCCCGAGCAGATCAGCTGGACCATCGACGCATACACCCGCGGTGTCATCGCCGAGGAGCAGATGGCCGCGTTGAACATGGCGATCCTGCTCAACGGCATGAACCGGGAGGAGATCTCAAACTGGACGTCGGCCATGATTGCTTCAGGTGAGCGGATGGACTTTTCCGCCTTGGGCATGGCAACCAGCGACAAGCATTCCACCGGCGGAGTGGGGGACAAGATCACCCTTCCGCTGGCACCACTAGTGGCAGTCTTCGGAGTTGCAGTACCGCAGCTCTCCGGCCGTGGCCTGGGGCATACCGGCGGCACGTTGGACAAGCTCGAGTCCATTCCAGGTTGGCGGGCCGAGTTGAGCAGTACCGAGATGATGCGCCAGTTAGCGGACGTCGGCGCCGTGATCTGCGCCGCCGGTGCGAGTCTGGCCCCGGCGGATAAAAAGCTGTACGCACTGCGCGACGTCACGGGCACGGTGGAGTCCATCCCGCTGATCGCCTCCTCGATCATGAGCAAGAAGATCGCCGAAGGGACGGGGTCGCTGGTTCTCGACGTCAAGGTGGGCTCCGGCGCCTTTATGAAGGACGAAGCGAGTGCCCGGGAGCTGGCCCGGACCATGGTCGCGTTGGGCCAGGATGCCGGCGTGAACACTGTGGCCCTGCTAACCAACATGGAGACCCCTCTGGGCCTGACGGCCGGGAACGCGATAGAGGTCCAGGAATCCGTGGAGGTGCTGGCCGGCGGCGGTCCGGACGACGTCGTCGAACTCACCATCCGGTTGGCGGAGGAAATGCTCGCCGCGGCCGGCGTGCACGGCGCGGACCCCGCCGCAGCGCTGCGCGACGGACGTGCCATGGACGTATGGCGCCGCATGATTGCCGCGCAGGGCGGGGATCCGGACGCCAGGCTGCCGGAGGCGAAGGAATCCGAAGTCATATACGCCCCAGCCGATGGAGTGCTGGTGGGTCTGGACGCGCTGGCTGTCGGAATCGCGGCCTGGCGACTTGGCGCCGGCAGGGCACGCAAGGAGGACCTTGTCCAGGCGGGTGCGGGCGTGCGCATGCATGCCAAACCCGGTGCCCTCGTGCGGGCCGGGGAGCCACTGATGACGCTGCTCACGGATACTCCGGAACGGTTTGCCCGGGCCAAAGAGGCGCTGGCAGCCGCCGTCGTCATCGCGCCCGAGGGATCCCGGCCGTCGCAGCGGCTGATCTTGGACAGGATTGCTTAACGCCTCTCATACCAGAGGCGGATGGGCCCCCGGCGATCTACTCCGGAGGGGTGATAGCGCCCACGCTTCCGCCGTGGGAAACTTGACTTACGCCCACCATTGAAGAGGAGCCGGCCACGCAGTGGACTGGATACACGCGCTAGACCAAATGATCGCGCATTCCACCACTGCCTGGTGGATTGTCCCTTTGGTTACTCTGTTTTGCCTGATTGACGGCTTCTTCCTCTTTCTGCCCAGCGAAACAGCAATCGTTGGACTCGCCGCCGCCGCCACTCTGCACGGGGCGCCCAATGTCTGGCTCTTACTGGCTGGAGGTGCCATTGGAGCTGTGATCGGGGACAACATTGCCTACCAGCTGGGCCGCCGGCTGGGCACCACCCGCTTTGGGTGGATGCGGCGGCCACGGATCGCCCGGTCCTTCGAGTGGGCCCGCAAGGAGCTTGACAAACGCGGAGCGGTACTCATTTTTACTGCCCGCTACATCCCAGTGGGCCGCATCGCCGTAAACTACACGGCCGGAGCCACCCAGTTCTCATGGCGGCGTTTCTTCGTGCTGGATTTTCTGGCGGCCGTAACTTGGTCAAGCTATTCGGTGGCCATTGGCACCTTTGCCGGCCGCTGGGTCCATCACAATCCCCTGCTGGGTGTGGCTATTGCGATTGCTTTCGCCATCGTGATGGGATTTTTGGTGGACCATGGGTTGAAGCTGTTTCACCGCGCGCTGGATAAACGCCAGGACCGCAATCGGGCACAGCCCGACGACGGCGATGCAGGGACACAGGAGACCGCCCGGGTGGCAGTCGAGCCAGTCCCCACGGCCAAGGAGTCGTGAGGTTAGCAGGGTTGCGTCTTCCGTACCGCGACCGATCACGCCGAACATCATGGGTGAGTCTAGAGCTTGCACCGCAGGACACGTCGTTGCGCGGCGCTGCAGTTCTGCACACGGATAGTTGACCGTCCTCCCATCTAACCCGTCTCTGGCTTGGCCGAACCAACGACGGCGGATTTGGAGCGAGACACCGAGCGGGAACGAGCCGACGTTAATTTCCTCGAGTCTGTGCGCCTATTGGCATGCATCTCATCATCGGAGATAGCGCCGGTTCCGTGCTGACCCGAAACATCATCCGCGTCAGTGACGTCAGGGCGGGACGCTCCGGGCGCAGGAGCAGCATCCGCGACGGGGTGCCAGGGGGGAAGCCGGGGCTCCAGCGGAGTAGCCGGGCCGCCAGCGGGAAAGCCGGGGCTCCAGTGGAGTAGCCGGGCCGCCAGCGGGAAAGCCGGCGCCAGTAGGGAAGCCGGGCCACCAGCGGGGTAGCAGGGCCGCCAGCGGGGTAGCCGGGCCGCCAGTAGGGAAGCCGGGGCGCCAGCGGAGAAGCTGGGGCACCGGTGGGATGGGGGAAAGGAGTTTTCCCCTGTTGTGTGTGGTGGTGGTTGTGTGGGGCTTTTTTGTCGGTGCCCCTCGGTAGCGTTAAGACAGTTGGGGAAGGTCGTAGGGTTCCTGGTGAAGTGAGGGTGGGTGGGATGGATATTAATGCGGATAATATTGCCGCGG
>NZ_JADPVH010000002.1 GCF_026932795.1 Paenarthrobacter sp. Z7-10
CTATGCGAAGCCTGCAACGAAACCAAAGAAGCACCCGGCTGGTCCTGCCAACCCGTCCCCGGACCCCGACACACCGTCCAAACCCGGACCCCCACCGGCCACACCTACCAATCCACCGCCCCACCACTACCCGAAACACCCCACAACCGGCAACAGTCCGCCGATTCTGCCGTCATGCCTGCGGCCATGCCTGCTGTCATGCCTGCGAAAAATGGGATAGTTGACGATGCAGCCACCGCCACGTTAAGGGCCCGCGTCGAGGCTGGGACCGAACCCGTGATCGGCGATGGCGCAGTCCGCACTCGTGCCAGCAATGGAGCAGACACTAAATTCGATGTGGGACGGCGGCGCTCTAAGAAGAAGAAGCACCGATCGAGCCGCATTGTCGTCAGACTGAGGGACATGCCAGACGCCCCCTGGCCTCAGGACCGTTGATTACCCAGCACTGTTACTGGCAGGCTGCTGCGCCGTCAGAAGGACCTACACCTTTCCGAAAGCCACCACGCAGTTCTGTCCGCCGAAGCCAAAGGCATTAGTGATCGCATGACGCACGGGCGCGGTGCGCGCCTCGTTGGGTACATAGTCCAGGTCGCATTCCGGATCCGGGGTGGTGTAGTTGATAGTCGGCGTGATGACTCCGTCGGAGATGGTCCGGGCGCAGACCAACCCTGCCAACGCACCCGCTGCGCCAATGAGGTGGCCCGTCATGGATTTCGGTGCGGACACGGCAACGGAATCTGCCGCGGCACCGAGGGCCGCCCGGATGGCGGCTGTTTCAGTGCGGTCGTTTGCCTTGGTGGACGTTCCGTGGGCACAAATATAGTCGACGTCCGCCGCGTTCAGGCGGGCATTATGCAGCCCGCGGCGGATCGCCTCGGCCGCATAGCGGCCCCCGGGCTCAGGTGCCACGGTATGGAAAGCGTCCGAGGTCAGCGCGCCGCCCTTCACCTCCGCGTACACCCGCGCTCCACGGGCACGCGCCTGATCCAGGCGCTCCAGCACGAAGACCACGGCACCTTCGCCGAAAACAAACCCGTTCCGGTCGGCGTCGAAGGGCCGGGACGCTTCCGCTGGCACCTCATTGCTTGTCGACAACCCCCGCATGGCGCTGAGACCGCCAAACATCACCTCAGTGATGGAGGCATCCACTCCGCCGGCAACCACGTAGTCTGCGTCGCCCGCCAGCAGAGCCCGACGGGCTTCCAACAGGGCATAGGCACCGCTGGCACATGCCAGAGCGCTGGCGTTAACTGGGCCGTGAACGCCCAGGCTGATGGCTACCTCGCACGCTGCCATATTCGTCAGCGAAGCAGCCACGAAATTGGGGCTGATCCGGCGCAGGCCCTCGGTCGACAAGGTCTGCGTTGCGTCCTGGATCTCGGCAAAGCCGGACACCGCCGAATTTATGAATACCGCAGCCTCGCGACCTTCCAGGCTGGCCGGCAATCCGGCGTCGGCCAAGGCTTCGTGGGCTGCGGTCACCGCCATTTGCGAACTGCGGGAGGATCGTTTGCGCGCCTTGAAGGTCATCTGTTCGGTAGCCTGAAAACCTTTGACCTCAGCAGCTATCCGGGTAGGGAAACCTGTCGCATCGAAGAGAGTGATGGGCCCTACACCGCTCACGCCCTCCGTTAACGCCGCCCAGGTCAGCGCCGCAGTGTTGCCCACCGGAGTGATGGCTCCCATTCCGGTAATGACTGCCCGGCGCTCGTCCGACTCTGGGCTCATTCGCCGGTCCCAGCCGCGTCGGGCAGCAAAGCCGGCACTGCGGCATCGGTGGAAGTCAGCAGACCAGCGGCTTCGTCCGCCACCGCCAGCTCCGCAACCTTGAAGTGCATCTTCTTTCCGGTAGCTGTCATCGGCAGTTCGTCCACGAAACGATAGGCCCTCGGCCGCTTGAAATTGGACAACAGCGGGTGTTCGCGGCAATGCCGATCAAGCTCGGCAACGGCTGCATCTCCGGTCATCCCATCGTGCGGAATCACATAGGCCACGACCTTTTGGCCCCAATGGTCATCGGGCAGACCAACCACTATCGCGTCCCTTACGCCGGGATGTTCGGCCAGCACTTCCTCGATTTGCACCGGGTGAATGTTCTCCCCGCCGGAAATTATCATGTCGTCTTTGCGCCCGACAATGGTGACGAACCCGTCCTCGTCCCAGCTGGCAAGATCCCCGGGATAC
Organism: Paenarthrobacter sp. Z7-10; assembly: GCF_026932795.1. GTDB lineage: Bacteria > Actinomycetota > Actinomycetes > Actinomycetales > Micrococcaceae > Arthrobacter_M. Next base: position 2,185 of record NZ_JADPVH010000002.1, read on the forward strand.
AGCCAGCCCTGGTGGAATTTCTCCTCGTCCTTGTCCGGCAGGTTGAAATACGAAAAGCCGGACTTGGGCGAGCGCATAATCATCTCGCCCACCTCTTGTCCGTCCCGTGCGGCGAGTTCGTCAGGATTCGCGGGCCGGTCCTCATAAAGCCGGACGACGGCGACATCGTCGTCTGTGCAGGCGCGGCCGGCAGTGCCGGCATGGGCTGGCAGATCCTCCGGACGCAGGAAGGTGTTCCAAAACGCTTCCGTGGTGCCGTAGCCGTTAAAGATCCGCTCGGTGAGCACGCGCTGGTAGCGCAGTACGGCGGTGCGGGTCAATGGTGCTCCCATCGTGACGATGCCGCGAAGCCGGGAGAGGTCCCGCGGTTGGCGCTCCTGCTCATCGGCGAGCATACCCAGTGTGACGGGTGCACCGATCAGGAAGGTGATGTCATACTTTTCCACCCAATCCAGCACCGTTGCCGCGGAAAAAGCGCGCAGCGGGACCACAGACCCGCCCACGTAGAACACAGGGTTGGGACCGCCCGAGTACAGTCCGCCGCGGTGGAACCATGGCGTCATGTTCAGGGTGCGGTCCTGCGGCGCCAGCGGGAAATGCATGATCACGTCGTGTGCACTCATCACCTCGACCAGTGAGGGCAGCGGCACCCCCTTGGGCATCCCGGTGGTGCCGGAGGTATACAGCCGGGTCGTTTCCTCGTAGATCGAAAAATCCGCGGGTAGGGACAACTCCCTGTCCGGGGCCGAGGACATCGCCTCCTCCAATGAGCCAACCACCGCGGGGGCGCGGTCGGACGCATCCCCCGCAACGCCGTCGTCCGCCTTGCCTACGGTGAGCAGCACAGGGGTAAGACCGGAAATCTGCATCGCCTGCCTGGCCGCGGACAGGTCCTGGACGCCGACGATGTAAACCGTTGGTTCGCTGTCCGTGAGGATGTGCGCACTCTCCCCGGGCGCCAGTCTGAAATTCGCTGGCACGCCGATGGCGCCAAGCCGTTGAGTCGCCAGATACAGGATGGCGAATTCCGGGGAATTGTTGAGCTGATAGACCACCCGATCACCGCGGCCCACGCCCAGGGAATCAAGCGCGGAAGCGGCCCGGGCCACGTCCGCGTCGAGTTCCCGGTACGTCCAGGAGCGGCCCGTTTCCGGGTCCAGGACGGCGCTCTGTGATCCAAAGCGGCTAACGTTCCGGCGAAACCCGGCCTCATAGCTGAAAGCATGCTCGAAGTAATTCCGGTATCGGCTGGCGTCGTAGCTCATGTGCCCCCTTCTCATCGGTCAACGCACACGACATGACCAGTGGTGCCAGGAGCGCCTGCGTATATTTGGATTCTTGCACCCGATCCAGCGACGGCACAAGGCGGCTGGCTTCAGGTCTCCCAGAGCCCGAGAAACGACGTCACGGCGATGCTGCCACCCACCACCAGGAAGCCCGCACCGAACAATCGTGCATAGGTCTCGGTCGCCAGGAAGGATCGAGAATAGTCCACGCCGAGGGGTTTATATCCCTTCACCGCGTTGGCCAGGGACAGGGCCGAGCCATTGAAATTGGTAATCAGGCACAGTCCCAGCACAAACGCGATGACCCCCGGCGCCGCCGAACATATATCGGCTCAGGTCCGGCACTTGCACAAAGAAGGAAACGAACCCGACCAGGAAGACGACGATAAAAAGCACATAGAGGGCCTTCAGCGGCCGCACCAGGGACGAGATGAATTTGAACGGGTTCACTCGACGGTACCGGCAGTGAGTTGAACGGCCGGTAGAGGCGCCGGTTGACGGTTGAGTTGCTGAGGCGAAGGCTCCGGTGCTGGCATAGCCAGAGCCTAGCCGCTAATGTCCGGGGCACAAGGGGTGGTCCTGGGCTGCGAGTGCACCAGGCGTACCCAGTCTGCGCCGGTCAGCCGGTGGTTCAGAGGGCCGGAACGCCAAGGGCCTCGATGGCGGCCAGCGCGGCGGCCCGTCCCGCGCGGGTGGCACCGAGGGTTGAGGCCGAGGGGCCGTACCCCACCAGGAACACCCGCGGGTCCTTGGCCACTCGAACGCCGTCCTCAACGATGATTCCGCCGCCGGGCTCGCGCAACTTCAGTGGCGCCAAATGATCCAAGGAAGCGCGGAATCCAGTGGCCCAAAGGATGGCGTCTGCGGCAAAAGTTGAACCATCCGCAAATTGGACCCCGTCGGCGGTGATCGAAGCAAGCGGACCACGGGAAACCAGAATGCCGTCGGCAATTCCCTGCCGATACACGGGCGTTAGGGGCAAGGCTGTGACAGACACGACGCTGCCCGGAGGCAGCCCCCGGGCCGTGCGCTCACGAACCCTTTTCTCCACTTCACGGCCCCATTCCTGATCGAAGGGCCGCTCGGTGAATTCCGGCGGCCGGCGCGTGGACCAGGCGGTCTGCACGCCGGCGCCAGCCAGCTGGAGCAGGAACTGCACGGCGGACGTTCCGCCACCAACCACCAGGACACGTTGGCCGCGGAAGTCATCGACCGAACAGAAGTCATGGGTGTGCAGCTCTCGCCCGCGGAAAAGTTCCCGGCCAGGATAGTGCGGCCAATATGGTCGGTCCCAGGTGCCGGTGCCATTGATCACCAGCCGGGTGCGCCAACTCCCACGGTCCGTGCCGACGCGCAGTAACGGCAGCTCTCCGGAATTCGGCAGACCGCCGCCGGCTGAAGTCACTTGTTGTACTCGGACTGGCCGGTGCACGGGCAGTCCGAATTCCTTTTCGTAGCCGCCGTAGTACCGTTCGACGACGGCGGCGGCTGGCTCGGAGGGATCCGGCGAGGTCAACGGCATGCCGGGAAGATCATGAATCGAATGCGCGGCGCCCAGAGTCAGCGTTGGCCAGCGGTGACGCCAGGCACCACCGGGGCCGGGGTTGGCGTCGAGCACAATAAAATCACGCTCCGGAACGAGTCCGCGCCGGGAAAGGTGGTAGGCGGCGGAAAGTCCTGCCTGTCCACCGCCAATCACCACGATGTCCAGCATCGCCAACTCCATTCATGTCTCTTCCAATTCCCTACCGGCAACAATCCACGACCACTACCCGGGATGGATTCAGACCGGCGAACGGCGGCTTTGACTTCGTGCAGGCAACGGAATGAGCGGTCCTGCTATTCCGTCGACCCCATCGAATCATCGCCCCTACTTGGAACGGGCTGGGACAGGGCCGGTTCAGCGGGGGCGGCCGGAGCGGCGGAGCGGCGGCCGGGACAGAGTCGGCCGGAGCGGCAGGGGTTGCGGCCGGGACAGAGCCGGCAGGGCGGCAGGGCGACAGGGCGACAGGGCGACAGGGCGGCAACGCGCCACACGGATAGGGTGGAGGTCAGGCCCGTACCATTTGGCGGTGGAAGTGAGGACGGTCAATGCGGATTTTCTCCGGAGCAGGGGTCAGTCCCGGGCGGATCACCGGCGTGGTGCGGCGGATGCCGCGCCCGGTCCGCGAGCCCGCTCCGGGTGAACGCAGGGCCGTCTCCGTCTCTGCCGGGCAGGCTGCGGCCGACCTGCGTGCCGCTTCCCATAGCGTCCAGACCGAGCTGCAAAGCCGGGCGGAGCAGGCCACGGGCGATGCCAAGGCCATCCTGGCAGCAACGGCCATGATGGCGGCGGATCCGATGCTGATGCGGTCCGCACTGGATTTGATTGACGGCGGATCGTCGGCGGAAGGGGCGCTCTGGGATGCTGCTGCATCGGTGGCGGGAATGCTCCGCGGGCTGGGCGGACACATGGCCGAGCGCGCAGCGGATGTGCTGGATATCCGCGCGCGCATCATTGCCATCCTGCGCGGCGTGCCCGCGCCCGGAGTTCCCTCTTCCGCCACCCCCTACATCCTGGTGGCCGAAGACCTTGCGCCGGCCGACGCGGCAACGCTGGATCCAGCCATGGTGCTGGCCTTGGTGACCTCGGGCGGCGGGCCGGCTTCACACACGGCCATTCTTGCCCGCGCTCTTGGGCTGCCCGCCGTCGTCGCCGCAGCGGGAGCGGATGAATTGACCGACGGCGTGGAGATTTGCGTCGACGGCGTGACTGGAACCGTCGTCGTGGATCCGGACAACGCAGCGCGCGCCGGGCTGCAGGTGAGCCCGAGGGCGACGACGACAGTGGGCGGGCAGACGACGACGGCGGCAGCCGCGGGTTTCGACGGCGACGGACGGCTGGCCGATGGTTATGTGCTGCCGCTGCTGGCCAATGTGGGCAGCGCTCGGGACGCTGCCACGGCGGCGGCCGCGGGTGCCCAGGGGATTGGCCTGCTGCGCACCGAGCTGTACTTTCTGGACCATACCTCTGAGCCGTCGATCCAGCAGCAGAGAAAGGCTTATCGGGCAGTCCTTGACGCCTTCCCCGGAAAGAAGGTGGTGTTGCGCACCCTCGATGCGGGGGCGGACAAGCCGCTGCCGTTCCTGGCCATCGCCAACGCCGCCGCCGAGCCCAACCCTGCCCTCGGGATCCGCGGTTACCGGACGGAACGAGTGCGCCCTGGTGTGCTGGAACGCCAGTTGGAGGCAATCGCCAGCGCCGCAGCCGGCGCCGAAGCCGAGGTGTGGGTGATGGCACCGATGATCTCCACCGCCGAAGAAGCCGGAAAATTCGCCGGCCGGTGCGCCGCCGCGGGGCTCAAAACCTGCGGGGTCATGGTGGAGGTCCCTTCCGCCGCCCTCACTGCCGAGCCCATTCTTAGCCGGGTGGACTTCGTCAGCATCGGCACCAACGACCTGACCCAATACGTCATGGCGGCGGATCGCCAGCTTGGCGCACTCGCGGCTTTGAACAGTCCCTGGCAACCGGCAGTGCTGCAGCTGATCAGCCATACTGTGGCCGGCGCCGCGGCCGAGGGCGGCCACAAGCCGGTGGGCGTGTGCGGTGAGGCCGCAGCGGATCCGGCACTCGCCGTCGTCCTCGCCGGACTGGGCGTCTCCACGTTGTCCATGACACCGCGGTCGCTGGCCGGGGTAGGCGCCGTACTGGGCAGCGTTTCCCTTGAGCTGGCCCAGGAGCTGGCGGGAGTGGCGCTGGACAGCTCAAGCGCCACGGGGGCCCGCGCCCGGGTGCGCGCCCGGCTGCCCATGCTGGAAAGACTAGGACTATAGGCCGTGGAAAAGTCCATCAGGCCAGTCGGGGCCCCATCTGGCCGCATAGATCCGGGGCCCCACATGGCCGCCTAGATATGGCTGCTTGGATATGGCTGGATAAATGTCGGTGGTAGATACTGCTGGGTAGTATTGCTGCGCTAATACCGAGGAGAAATCGTGTCCGAACGTCGAGCCACCATTGCCAGCCGGGTTGGCCTGCACTTGCGGCCCGCCGCACTGTTCGCTGAGGCGGCGGCCCGACTGCCGGTCGAAGTGACCATAGCCAGGGACGGAGCACCCGTGCAGGACGCCCTGAACGCCGCCAGCGTACTGGCCGTGCTGAGCCTGGGCGCGGAATGTGGCGACGTCGTCGTGCTGCGTGCGGAGGGAGCGGACGCCGACGTGGCCCTCGCGTCGCTGGCCGCCTTTTTGGAGCGGGATCTGGACGCTGAATAGCCGGCTCCTCGACCCACGCGCGCCGGAGCTATCCCCGGCCTACGACGCTGCCCAGTCCTTGGCCACCAAGGTGAGGACGTCGTAGCTGGCCACCACTTCATCGTGCTGATTGTGCAGCACCGCGTCCCAGCGAACCTCGCCGTATTCGTCCGTCTCCCGCGGCGTGATCTGCTTGGCTGTCAGCGTGACCCGGAAGGAATCTCCCGCGGCCAGCGGTGTGAGGAAGCGCAGATTGTCCAGTCCGTAGTTGGCCAGCACCGGTCCCGGCGCGGGTTCCACGAACAGCCCGGCAGCCCAGGACAGCATCAGATAACCGTGCGCCACGATGCCCGGAAAGAACGGATTTGCCGCCGCGGCTTCGGCGTTGGTGTGGGCGTAAAAAGTGTCACCTGTGCTTTCGGCAAAGGCGGTGATGTCCGCCAGGGTGACCTGGCGCAGTCCCGACTTGAAGGCGTCCCCGATCCGGAGCGCGCTCAGCGGCTTGCGGAACGGATGGACGTCGTCGAAGTGCTGATCGGCGCCGGTGTGCCAGACCCCTGTGATCGCCGTGAGCATGTTGGGTGAACCCTGCACGGCGGTCCGCTGCATGTGGTGGAAGACCGAGCGGATGCCGCCTAGCTCCTCGCCGCCGCCAGCCCTCCCGGGACCGCCGTGCACCAGATGCGGGACCGGGGAACCATGCCCGGTGGAACTGCGCGCATCTTCGCGGTTGAGGATCAGCACGCGCCCGTGGTGCGCGGCGATACCGCTGACCAGCTGCTGAGCGACGGACGGATCATTGGTGCAGACGGAGGCCACGAGCGAGCCGCTGCCCAGCGCCGCAAGCCGCACCGCATCCGCCAAATCGCTGTAGCCGACCACCGAAGCCACCGGGCCGAAGGCCTCCAGCGCATGCAGCTCCGACGCCTCCGGGTTGGCCCAGCGCAGCAGCACGGGGGACATGAAGGCCCCGCCGGGCGCCGGAGCGACGGTGCCATCGGCCCGCGTCACGGCGGGCGCGTCCAAGCTGCCGTAGGCCAGTTCGCCGCCGGCGGCAAGCATGATTTCAACGGCGGAGCGCACGTCCGCCAGCTGCTCCAGGGAGGCCAGCGCACCCATGGTGACGCCCTCGGCCCGCGGGTCGCCCAGCACCACGCGCTGGGCGATGCGTGCCCCGATGGCCTCGCTCACCTCCGTGCACAGTTCCTTGGGGACCAGGACCCGGCGGATGCTCGTGCATTTCTGCCCCGCCTTGACAGTCATTTCGGTGACCACAGACTTGATGAACGCCTCGAATTCCGGCGTGCCGGCAACGGCGTCCGGCCCCAAAATGGCCGCGTTCAGTGAGTCGGTTTCCGAGGTGAAACGCACTCCCCCAATGGCGACATTCGGGTGGGCCTTCAGCGTTTTCGCCGTGGCCGCGGAGCCGGTGAAGGCCACCAGGTCCCGGTAGTCGAGTTCGTCGAGCAAGTTCCGCGCCGACCCGGAGATCAGCTGCAGCGATCCGGCTGGCAGGATCTGTGATTCCACCATCAGCCGCACGGCGGCGGCGGCAACGTAGCCCGTGGGTGTGGCTGGTTTGACGATGGTGGGGACACCTGCCAAAAATGCCGGCGCCAGTTTCTCCAGCATCCCCCAAACCGGGAAGTTGAAGGCATTGATCTGCACCGCCACACCGGGAATGCGGGTATAAATGTGTTCACCAATAAATGACCCGTCCTTGGACAGCGTCTCGACCGGACCGTCCACCACGACCTGCGAATTTGGCAGTTCGCGCCGTCCCTTGGAACCGAACGTGAACAGCACACCAATGCCGCCATCAATGTCCACCTGCGAGTCACCCGTGGTGGCGCCGCTGCGGGCTGAGACCTCATACAGCTGCGCGCGCCTGTCATTGAGGTACTGGGCCAGCTCCTTAAGCTTGAGCGCACGCTGGTGAAAGGTGAGCGCGCCCAGTTCCCGCTGGCCCACGCTGCGGCCATGCTCGACGACGGCGGCAAGGTCCAGCCCCTCCGTGCTCACCATGGCCAGCAGTTCGCCGGTGCTGGCGTCGCGGACCCGGGCACTGTTCGTCAACAGGTCCGCGGAAGGCTCCGGTGTCCACCAGGCGTCGCGGACGTAGCTGGGCACAGTTTCAACGGCGGTGTCTGCATTCAGGACGGTGGCTGTCATCGTCGACGGTTCCTTTCGAAGCGTTCCCTACCGGTCCGCAGCGCCTTCGGCGATATACTGACCGGACGTTCAGTAATATGTCCAGAGTACATTATGGTCTGGTTGCCGTTCCGGAGCCAGACAAGCCGGAACCACTTATCCCGAAGGAGCCGCCCGTGAGCGGGAAAGCCGCCAACAAAGGGGAACTGACACCCTGGAAGATTGTATTGGGCGAACTGGACGAAAAGATGGGCGTCCAGATCCTTGAGGAATCCGTGGACCGGGTGGTGGCCACGATGCCGGTACAGGGGAACCGGCAATCCTTTGGCTTGCTGCACGGCGGGGCGTCGCTGGCCGTCGGAGAGGCCGTGGGCTCGTGGGCCTCGGTGATTTACGCCAGCACGATGGGCCGGACCGCCGTGGGGGTCGATGTGTCGGCAACGCACCACAGGTCCGCGCGGGAAGGGATCGTGACCATCACGGCCACGCCCATCCACCTGGGCCGCACGCTGGCCACCTATGAGGTGCTGATCGCCGACGACGACGGACGGCGGCTCTGCACGCTGCGCATCACCAATCTTCTGCTGGAACGACCCACACCGCCGGACCCTACCCAGATCCGCTAGCCGGGAGTAGCCTCAGGCTATGAAATCGCCAGCTTGCTCCCACAGGGGATTCACGGCCCGTTTGAGTGCCGTTGCCGCTATTACCGCAGGGCTGGTCGGCGGGGCAATTGCCGCCCCGGCCTCCGCGTTGCCCTCCACGTCCGCATCCGCGTCCTCCGCCACCGCCGCCTCCCATTCCAGCAGCAACTCCGGCGTTCCCTATGTTGCCCTCGGTGACTCCTATTCCGCCGGGACCGGTGCCGGCGGAACGCAACTGCCGCCGTGCCTGCAAAGCCCCAACGCCTACCCCAACATCGCTGGGACCGTTCCGGGCATCAATCTGACGGCGAACCTCAGCTGCTTCGGGGCGACCACGGATGACGTTCGCCTGCAGGAGGTTCCGCTGCTGCCGGCGAACACCCGGCTGGTCACCGTGACGGTTGGCGGGAACGACATCGGCAGTGGTCAGGTGGCCGCGGCGTGTACAGCCGATCCGGAGGGCCTGGCCTGCCGCAGTGCCATTGCGACGTCCGTCTTTGTAAAACTGCCCCAGCTGCCGCAACGGCTGACGGCCATGTTTAACGCGATCAAGGCCAAGGCGCACAATGCCCGGATTGTTGTACTGGGTTACCCGCACCTGTTCGAGCCGGACAATATGGCAGCCCTGGGATATCCGGCGGCCCAGGTCAGTACGGCCCGATCCCTGAATTACGCCACCGATCTGCTCAACGCCACCATCGCCGGAACGTCGACGTGGAATGGCGCGCGCTTTGTCGACGTCAGCCGGTCGTTTGCCGGCCATGGCGTGCCGTCCGCGCAGCAGTGGATCAATCTGAATCCCTTTGCTCCCTCGGACCCCGGGAACTTCCATCCCAATGCTGACGGGCAGCGCTTCGGCTACGCCGCCTCGCTGACGGCGTCGCTGGCGGGACTTATTTCGGCGCGCCACTAGAGCGGGGCGGTCATCCGCGCCGAGCCAACCGGAACTGCAGACCGCGCTTGACGGTCAGCCACTCCGAAGCCAGGATCGAGAAGACCACGGTGTCCCGGAGGGATCCGTCAGCCATCCGGGAATGGCTGCGCAGCACGCCATCCTGTTTGGCACCCAGGCGGGCGATGGCTTCCCTGGACTGCAGGTTCATCCAGTGTGTGCGGAATTCAACGGCTATGCAGTCCAAGACCTCGAAGGCATGGGTCAGCAGCAGCAGTTTGGATTCCGCGTTGGTTCCGCTGCGCTGGCTGGCGGCGGCATTGAAGGTGGAGCCAATCTCCAGCCGGTGGTTATCCGCATCGATGTTCATATAGGTGGTCATGCCGATCACGGCGCCGGTGTCCGTGCGCCGGGCGGTGAAGGGCAGCATGGACCCCGCCTCCTGCAGCGCCAACCGACGCCGGATCTCTGCGGCCATGGCGTCCGGCTCCGGTACTGCGGTGTACCACAGCTTCCACAACTCCCCGTCCCGCACAGCGGCCACCAGTCCGTCGTGGTGCGCGGCGGTGAGCGGTTCCAGGGTCACCAGTTTCCCGGTCAGGGTCAGAGGTTGCATCTGCATCATCGGGTTATTTTAGCCGCACTCAGGGTGCATCCCAGTCAAAGAACCCCCGGCCGGATTTGCGGCCCAGGTCCCCGCGCGCCACCATGTTCCGCAGGATCTGGGGAGGCGCGAAGCGTTCGCCCAGCGTCGACGAAAGATACTCGGCGATGCCGAGCCGAACATCCAGGCCCACGATGTCGGTGGTGCGCAGCGGCCCAACGGGGTGCTTATAGCCGAGCACCATGGCCGCGTCGATGTCCTGCGGCGACGCCACCCCCTCCTCGACCATGCGCATGGCTTCCAGCGCAATGGCAACGCCGAGCCGGGAAGAGGCGAAACCAGGGGCATCGCGGACGACGACGGGCGTCTTTCCCAACGCTTTCACCCAGCTTCCCGCGGCGCTCTCCAGAGCCGGCGAGGTTACTGTAGTCAGGACAATTTCCACCAGCAGCGAGGCTGGAACCGGGTTGAAGAAATGCAGTCCGCAGAAACGTTCGGGCCGCCGCAAACCCTCGGCCAGGTCCGTGACCGAGAGCGAGGAGGTGTTGGTGCCCAGCCACGCGGTCGCCGGCAACTGTTCCTCGACGGACCGCAAGGCCGCGCTTTTGAGCGCAAAATCCTCCGGTACCGCCTCGACCGCCAGTTCGCAGCCGGCAAAATCCGAATAGTCCGTGGAGACGCGCAGGTGGCCGGTCAGCGCGGCCAGTGGCTCCGCCGTCGTGCCGCGTTCCACGCTTTTCGCCAAGGCCATTTCGACCCGTTCCCGGGCTGCCTCGGCGGCCTCAGCGTCGCGCTCCACCACGACCACGGTGGATCCTGCAACCAGGAAGGCATGCGCAATCCCGGCGCCCATCCGGCCGCCACCGAGCACGCCAACGGTGGACGGGACTTCGCCGTGCACGGGGGGTGTGGAACTCATGAGGTCTTCTTTCGGGTTGTTTTCTTCCGGTCCAGGAAGGCCTGCATGCGCTCGAACTTGGCCGGCGATTCGAAGAGCACCGCCTGTGCCTCCATGTCCGCCTGGGGGTGCATTGCGTCCGGGACATGGAAGACGGCCTTGGTCATCTGCACCGCCAGCGCGTCCTGGCCGGCAATCCGATCCGCCAGCGCGTTCGCTGCGGTCATCAGCTCGCCGGTTTCGTGGATCCCGGTGATCAGGTGCAGAGCGAGCGCTTCGTCCGCAGTTAGGACCCGGCCCGCCAGCAGAATTTCCTTGGCTACGGGTTCGCCCACCAATTCCCGCAGCCGCCAGCTCGCACCGGCAGCGGCCATGATGCCCAAACCGGCTTCGGGATTGCCGATCTTCACCGACGGCGTTCCCAGCCGGAAGTCGGCGGCGAAGGCCAGTTCCGCACCGCCACCCAGTGCATACCCGTCCAGAGCCGCGATCACAGGCATTTTCAGGGCGGCTATGCGCATGAAAAGCTTGATATTGATCCCCTCGAGCGCATCCTCCCGGCGGCGTTCCCGCAGTTCGGCAATGTCCGCCCCGGAGGCGAACACACCGGCCTTGGCGCCGCCTCCGCTGCTGCTGCTTGATCCAATACTGCCGAAAAGGATCAGGATCTTCGGTTCCGCCTCCAGCCGAGCGCACACGTCGTGCAGCTCATCCACCATCGCCTGGTTGATGGCGTTGCGCGCCTCGGGTCGGTTCAGCTGGACCAGCAGCCGGTCGGCTCGTTCCTCCACCAGCAGGGTGCTGTAGCCCATCAGAGCGCCTGCAGCAGCATGGACGTTCCCTGACCCACGCCAACGCACATGGTCGCGAGCCCGGTCTGCACCCCCTCGCGTTCCATCCGGCCCAGCAGCGTGATGGCGATCCGCGAACCGGAAGATCCGAGCGGATGACCCAGCGCGATCGCACCGCCGTCGCGATTGACGATGGCGGGGTCCAAGCCGAGCCGGCGGATGCACGCCAGCGACTGGGTGGCGAACGCTTCGTTCAGTTCGACGGCGCCGATGTCACCAATGCCAACGCCCGTGCGCGCCAACAGCTTTTGGGTGGCAGGGACGGGACCAAGTCCCATGATCTCGGGGGCAACACCTGCGGAAACGCCGTCCACAATCCGGGCCCGGGGCACCAGATTGAACTTCCGCAGGGCCGCCTCGTTGGCCACAATCACCGCGGAAGACCCGTCATTGAGCGAGGAGGCATTACCGGCCGTCACGATGCCGCCGGGCTTCACCACTGAACGCAGTTTCGCCAACGCCTCCAACGTGGTTTCGCGGCGCGGGCCCTCGTCGGTGTCGATCGTTCCTCTGCGCGTCTCGACGGCGACAATCTCGCCGTCGAACCGGCCGGCGTCGATGGCGGCGAGCGCGTTTTGATGGGACAGCAGGGCAAAGGCGTCCGCATCCGCGCGGCTGATGCCATCGAGACCAGCCACTTCCTCGGCTGTCTCGGGCATCGAATAGGTTGCCTTGTCCCGCTGTTTGAAAACGGGATTAGTGAAGCGCCATCCGATCGAGGTATCCGCGGTCTCCCCTGGCCGGGCAAAGGCCTTCTCCGGCTTGGCCATCACCCAGGGCGCCCGGCTCATCGACTCGACTCCGCCCGCGATCACCACGTCCGCAGCCCCGGACTTCACCATCTGGGATGCCAGAATGATGGCCGAGAGCCCCGAGGCGCAGAGCCGGTTCACGGTAATCCCGGGAATTTCATCCGGCAGACCGGCCAGCAGCGTGGCCATGCGCGCCACATTACGGTTGTCCTCCCCGGCCTGGTTGGCGCTGCCCAGAATGACCTCGTCAATTCCGGCCGGATCCATGCCGGTCCGGGCCACGAGCTCTTTGATCACCAAGGCCGCCAGGTCATCGGGACGGACGCCGGACAGGGCACCGCCGTACCGCCCGACGGGCGTGCGCACGCCACCGACCAGAAAGGCCTGCGGCGTCGGGTGTGCCTGTACCGCCGAAGAAGCCTGTGTCATGGAAAGATCCTTTGCGCTCAATGGCGCGAACGCCGTCGTCTGCGGAACGAACGGACCGCAGGATTACTGACCGCTCGTTCTCTAAATATTCCAGACACCGCCCGTCCGGTCAACCGATCAGCTTCAGCAGACGCCAAGCGGTCCCGGAGGCAGGCATCCTCGCTCCATCTTCAGCTCGAGTCCGACCTCCAGCCGGGAAAACCAGCGCCGCAGCGCACGGTCGTGGCTGACCAGGACCAGGGTGCCACGATAGGCGGCGAACACCTCTTCGAGCTCTCCCACCAGCACGGGCGCCAAATGATTAGTTGGTTCGTCAAAGAGGATCACGTCGTAGTGGCCCACCAGCAGCCGGGCCAGTGCGAGGCGCCGGTACTGACCTGCGGACAGCGATCCGACCGGGATGTAGAAATCGGCGGTCCGGAAAAGCCCCAATCGAAGCAGCCTGTCACCATGGACATCAATGTCGCCGGAAAGGCCCGCAGCGAACGCGGGCAGCAGCCGTCGGCCCGGATGCTTCGGCGACCCCAGCTCCTGCGGCAGGTAGCCCAGACGTCCGCGCCGGTCCACGGTCCCGGTGTCGGGTGCCCTTACTCCGGCGAGCACATCCAGCAGCGTGGTCTTGCCTGCGCCGTTGGGTCCGGTGATGAGCAGCTTGGCCCCGGCGGGTACCCGCAGCTCCGGCACCTCCATCCGACCTGCAACCGAGATGCCGCGTGCGGCCAGCACTTCCCCGGACAGCACTCCGTCACCCAGCTGCACGGCCAGCTGCAGTGGTTCCGGCGGCCGGTCCACCGGGTTGGCCTGCAGCCGGCGAAGTCTCTCTTGGGCATTGCGGATTTTGCTGGCCGCAGCCTGCTCCCAGCTGCCGGTCTTGAAACCGAAACTCATCTTGTCCCCGTCACGGCGCCGGCCGTACCCCATTCTGTCGGCCACCGTATCTGCCTGCCGCCGCTCCGCGGCCATGGCATCAAGCCACTGGGAATACTCCTGCTCCCAGCGGCTGCGTTCGGCGGCCTTCTCCTGAAGATAGCCCCGGTAGCCGTTGCCGTAGCGGCGGACCTCCCGGCGATCACCATCCACCTCGATAATGACGCTGGCCACCCGGGTCAGGAACGTCCGGTCGTGGGAAATGGCCACCACTGTGCCTCGATGGGCACTAAGCCGGGACTCCAGCCAGTCCACCGCACCGCCGTCCAGATGATTGGTGGGCTCATCGAGAAGCAGGATGGCTGGCGGATCGGCCAGCAGGCACGCAAGGGCCAGCCGCTCCCGTTCTCCACCGGACAGTGAGGACAACCCGCGGTCCCGGCCAATGCCGGCGAGGCTGAGGTGGTCCATCGCAGCGTCCACCCTGGCATCGGCGCCGTAGCCTTCGCGCAGCTCAAACTCGCCCAGCAGCGAGCCATAAAGCTCCAGCTCCTCCGCCGTCGCCGCAGCCATGGTTCCTTCCAGCGCGCGCAGCTGCTGTTCCAGGGCACGGATTCCGGACAGCGCAGTGTCGATGGCATCGCGCACGGTGGCTCCGGGTGCGGAGTCAAGGCTCTGGGCCAGATATCCGATGTCTGCACGCACGGTGACGCTGCCGCCGTCGGGCGCTTCGAGTCCGGCCATCAGCCGAAGCAACGTCGATTTGCCCGCACCATTTTCGCCCACGATGGCTGCACGTTCTCCGGCGGCGACGTTGACTGTGATGCGGTCCAGCAACAGTCGGTCGCCGTAACTATGGGAAACCTCGGACAACCCGATGTGGGTATCGGAATCAGCCACGGTCCAGTCGTTGGAATGCACCGTATGGGCATGCACCGTATGGGCATGCACAGCGTTGGAATCCACAGCGTTGGAGCGTGCCGTACCAGGGCGTGATGTGTTGGAAGTTGGCATGGAGGGTCCTCGCGGTTTCGCCAAGTGATTGCCGCTGGAAACCGCTGCAGTGCGTAGTCTGCGGGACGGTGCATCACCGGCACGGGCATGAAATCGCGTTAGTTCTTCATGCCACAACCCTGCGCCACGGCCGCACCACGCGTCAAGTGGACCGGGCCTTCCACAACCGGTGGCTTGGTCCTAGGCTCCAAAGATGAGCTACTCAATCCAGATGTGTGTTGATTCGAAGAATCCCCAGGAGCAGGCGGATTGGTGGGCGGAAACGCTCGGCTGGGCGTTGGAGCCTTCGGACGAGGCCTTCATCCGCTCCATGATCGAGCAGGGCTACGCCACCGAAAGTGAAACCATGGTGCACAACGGGGTGCTGGTGTGGACGGACGGTGCCGCCATCTGTCCCACCGAGGAAGTGGGCCAACGGGGACGCCGCCGGATTCTGTTCCAGAGCGCACCCGAAGGAAAAACCGTCAAAAACCGTGTGCATTGGGACGTCGACCTGGCCGGAGATGACAAGGACGAGGTGCGGAAACGGCTCGAGGGCCGGGGCGCCACCTTCCTGTGGGAAGCCAATCAAGGTCCGCATTTCTGGTACACCATGGCGGATCCCGAAGGCAACGAATTCTGCCTAAGCTAATTCAGCCTAAGTCAATGCGCGCGCCGCTCAACTTCCGCTGGCGAAGTCAGCGGGGAGGGCGATGTTGGCGACCAACGCGGCAATATGAGCCGCGCGCTGGTCCTGCGTTTCCGGGCGCCCCGGTACGCCCGGGCGCTGCTGCCATGGCAGAGGCCCAGCGGCACGGCGGTATTCCACGCCCAGGGCATCCAACCGGGCGAGGTGGAGCTGCAGCCGCCGGTCAAAATCCTCGAAGTCGCCACCCTTGGCGGACCACAGTGCCTCGGCGAGCGCGCACAGGCGCGGAAAGGCAAAATAGTCCACCGTGCGCGGCGAATCCATATGTTCGGTCCAGATATTCCCCTGCCCGCCCAGCACATGCTCCGCTTCAGCAGCAGTCAGCTGGGCCGGCACCGGATCAAAGTGGTAGACATCGCGCAGCGTCAGCACCACCGAGACCGGAATCGGTTCCCGTGGGGAGTCGGATTGCCGATAGTCGAGGTACGCCTGGTCATCTGGGCAGCTGACCACGTCGCAGCCACTGCGGGCCGCCGCAACTGCTCCGGCCGTTCCACGCCACGAGGCCACCGTGGCGCCGGGCGCCCCTCCACCTTCCAAAATTTCGTCCCAGCCAAAAAGGCTGCGGCCAGCGGAACGGAGATGATCGTTCAGCCTTCGGATGAACCAGCTCTGCAGCTCCTCCTCGTCGGCCAAGCCCAGCTCGGCGATGCGTTGCTGAGTCCGCGGATCCAGAATCCATTGGTCCTTGGGGCATTCGTCCCCGCCCACGCCGATGTACGGCGATGGGAACAGGTCCATCACCTCGTTTAGGACATCGGTGAAAAACCGGACCGTGGTTTCCGCCATGTTCAGCACGTTGTAGTTAATCCCCCAGCGGGTAAACACCTCCAGGTTCCCGCCGGAAACACCCAGTTGCGGATAGGCGGCCAGCGCGGCCTGGACGTGACCGGGGGATTCAATTTCCGGCACCACCGTGATGAACCTCTCGGCGGCGTAGGCCACGATTTCACGGATATCGTCCTGGCTGTAGAAGCCGCCGTGCGGGCGCCCGTTTCCAGGGGCATCGGGACCGGCGCCCACCTGAGTCTCGCGGCGCCAGGCCCCAATTTCGGTCAAGCGCGGATACCGGCGGATCTCCAGCCGCCAACCCTGATCATCCGTCAGGTGCAGGTGCAGCATGTTCAAGCGGTGCATCGCCATCAGGTCCAGGAACCGGAACACCTCGCGCTTAGGCAGGAAATGCCGTGCCACGTCCAGCATCACGCCCCGCCAGCCAAACCGCGGGGCGTCGTGCACGGTTCCCGTTGGGATCTGCCATCGGATGCCGGCCACCGGTGCGCGCCGATGGATGGCCGGCGGCAGCAACCCCAGCAGCGCCTGACAGCCGTAAAAAACACCGGCTGCGCTGCCACCGGCAATGCGGACCTCGGCCGGAGTGACAGTCAGCTCAAAGCCTTCCGCAGCAAGTCCCGGCTCCGTCAGCAGCACCACGTTCCCTCCCACGCCCGCAGCGATCTGCAGCCCAGTGGCCGGACGGAGTGCGCCCTGCAGCCAGGCGGCCACGCCGCGAAGGGCGGCAGGGGCGTCCACTGCCGTCGCCGCGTCCAGCACGAAGACGCCGTCCCCCTGAGTGACACTGACCGGACGGGGAATGAGGGATGCGACCAAGGAACGGGGAATGCCTGGTGCGCCCAAGGAACTTACTCCTTCGAAGGGTGTGGCTTGCGTGGATGGTAGCTCCGATTCTTGCCCACCCATTCCCCCCAAGTCCAGAGGGCGCTCCCAACGACTCCCAGCTACTTCCACCTACTCCCAACGACTTCACAACTAAGTGTCAGCTGATGCACTCAAAAGCGGTTTTGAGTGCATCAGCTGACACTTAGTTTTGCGGTCAGGAGCACGGAGAGGGGAGCGTGGGCGAACGGAGAGGGGAGCGCGGGCGAACGGGTAGCGCGGTCCCGGGCGGCTAAACTCGACTGGTGAGCACAGCAGATCCCGCCAACGTCGCAGCACCGTCCCTTCCCGCGCCGGTCTCGGACATCTTCGACCCGCGGCAGTGGCGCCTGGTTTCCGGGTTTACCGAGCTGGCCGACGTGACCTATCACCGCCAGGTCCAGCGGAATCCGGCCGGCGCCGTCGTCCGTGATCTGCCCACCGTCCGGATCGCCTTCAACCGCCCCGAGGTCCGCAACGCCTTCCGGCCAGGCACGGTGGACGAGCTGTACCGCGCGCTGGACCACGCCCGGATGTCTCCCGATGTGGCCACGGTGCTGCTGACCGGCAACGGTCCCTCGGCGAAGGACGGCGGTCATTCCTTTTGCTCCGGCGGCGACCAGCGGATCCGCGGCCGCGACGGCTACCGGTACGCGGACGGGCAAACCCAGGAGACAATCGACCCCGCCCGCGCCGGCAGACTGCACATCCTGGAGGTGCAGCGGCTGATCCGGACCATGCCTAAAGTGGTCATTGCGGTGGTCAATGGCTGGGCAGCCGGCGGCGGGCACTCGCTGCATGTGGTGGCGGATCTCTCCATCGCCTCGCGTGAGCACGGCAGGTTCAAGCAGACCGACGCCACCGTCGGGTCCTTCGACGCGGGTTATGGTTCTGCCCTGCTGGCCCGCCAGGCGGGCCAGAAGGCCGCCCGCGGAATCTTTTTCCTGGCCCGTGAACATTCCGCCGAAGATATGTACCGGATGGGTGCGGTGAACGAGGTGGTGGAGCACGCACGGCTGGAAGAGGTGGCGCTGGAATACGCCGCGGACATCGCAGCGCAGTCCCCGCAGGCCATCCGCATGCTGAAGTTCGCCTTCAACATGGCCGACGACGGACTGGCCGGGCAGCAGGTTTTCGCCGGCGAGGCGACCCGGCTGGCCTACATGACGGATGAGGCGGTGGAGGGCAAGGAAGCCTTCCTGCAAAAGCGCGATCCGGACTGGTCGCGCTTCCCTTACTACTTCTAAAGCGCGGAAACGAAGCCATGGACCTTGATCCGATCCTCAAAGCACTCGCCGCGGCGCTGGCCGGCGAGGGAGCCGCCGTGCAGCTGCATCCCGCTGGTTCCCGGGGCCAGCTGCCGGACCTTGAGCTGCTCCCGGAGGCGCACTCCGCGTTCGACGGCGATTCCGACATCGCCGTCGTCGTTTCGACTTCCGGCTCAACTGGAGCGCCTAAGCAGACGCTGCTCAGCGTGGATGCATTGGCTGCCTCCTCGGTGGGAACGGCCATGGCACTCGGTGGGGAGGGTCAGTGGCTGCTGGCCCTGCCGGCGCACTACGTCGCCGGCGTGCAGGTGCTGGTCCGCTCACTCTTCGCCGGCACCCGACCCTGGCTGATGGACCAATCTGCAGGGTTCACCGCTGAGGCCTTTACCGCGGCGGCGCTGGAGCTGACGGATCGGACCCGCTTCACGTCGCTGGTTCCCACTCAGCTGCAGCGGCTGCTGCAGGACCCAGCAGCGGAAACGCTGGCGGTGCTCCGGCGCTTCAACGCCATCCTGCTCGGCGGCTCGCCCGCCAACGCCGGGCTGCTGTCCGCGGCCCGCGCCGCCGGGATCAACGTGGTGACCACTTACGGGATGAGCGAGACCTGCGGGGGCTGCGTGTACGACGGCGTTCCATTGGAGGGCGTGCGGGTGGACATACGCGAAGGCCGAATCTGGCTGGGCGGTGAGCTGTTGGCTTCCGGCTACCTGGCTGCTCCCGCCCTGACCGCCCACAACTTCATCGAAGAAAGCACGGGAGGCGAGAACCTGCGCTGGTACCGCACCGATGACGAGGGCGAACTGGCAGCGGACGGCCGGCTGACCGTGCTGGGCCGGATGGATGACGTTATCATCACGGGCGGACTGAAGGTCTCCGCCCGTGTGGTCGCCGAGCAGCTCTTGCTCGTGCCGGGCGTCCAGGATGCCTTCGTCACGGGCGTCCCCGACCCGGACTGGGGTCAGCGCGTCTGTGCCGCCGTCGTCGGCAGCTGCTCGATGGAAGCGCTGCTGGCGGGCGCCGGCGCGGTACTGGAGTCCCACGCCGTTCCGAAAACCGTCCGCTTCGTTGCGGAGGTGCCGATGCTGCCCACCGGCAAACCTGACCGGCAGGGGCTGAAAGCCATGCTCGCCGCCGAAGGAACCGGTCCCGGCACGCGCCGGCGGCACAACCAGCCCGACTAATCCCGACCTGTCCGCCGGATCACCAGCGTGAACCGGCGGGCGGACTAACCTGAACCTGCAAATCAAGGAGCTCAAACGTGGCCACTGCCGGTCAATGGATGGAAGGGGCGCGGCTGCGCACCCTGCCGATGGCAATCGCGCCCGTGATCATTGGCACGGCCGCGGCCTATGATTTGGACGCATTCCGGCCAGGTGGCGCCATCCTGGCCGCGCTGGTGGCCTTGCTGCTGCAGATCGGCGTCAATTACGCCAACGACTATTCGGACGGCATCCGCGGCACCGACAACGTCCGGGTGGGTCCGCTCCGATTGGTCGGCTCCGGGGCGGCAACACCCCGACAGGTCAAGTACGCCGCGTTCATTGCCTTCGCCCTGGCCATGCTGGCAGGGATCGGGGTGGTGCTGCTCTCAGGCGCCTGGTGGCTGCTGCTCGTGGGCGCCGGCTGCGTACTGGCAGCCTGGGGTTACACCGGCGGAAAGAAGCCCTACGGCTACCTGGGTCTGGGCGACGTGTTCGTGTTCGTGTTTTTCGGCCTGGTCGCCACGTTGGGAACAACCTATACCCAGGCGGGGCGGCTCAGTGCACCAGCAGTGATCGGGGCAGTGGGGACCGGGCTGATCGCCGTCGCGCTGCTGATGGCCAATAATGTCCGCGACATCCCCACCGACTCCGCGGTGGGCAAACGCACGCTCGCTGTGCGGCTTGGTGACCGCAACGCCCGGCGAAGCTACGTCCTGATGCTGGCTGTGGCGCTGCTCCTGGTCCTGCCACTGGCCGGGCAAAAGCCGTGGATCCTGCTGGTCCTGCTGCTGATTCCCGCCGCTGTGAAGCCGTCGCTGCTGATGCTCAGGGGCACGATGCGCCACAGCCTCATTCCGGTGCTGAAGCAGACGGGACTGCTCAACCTCGGCTACAGCGTGCTGTTCGCCGTCGGGCTGGTGCTGTCCAACGGCGTCTGAGCGCGCTCTAGTTCCAAGGTGGACCTGGTTCTGCCGGAACGCCGCGGGCCTGACGGCTCAGTTGTCAAGAAAGTCTTTCGGGACACCGGCACCGTCGGTCCCGTTCCGGGCGGGCTGCCGGCGGCCATCCGCGTCGGCCACAACATCCGGCGAGGCTTCGGCCAGGGAGTCTTCGGCGGCGGCGTCGGCCAGTTCGGTGGGACTGCGCACCGGCTTAGCATGTCCGGAGAACCGGTACCGCATCTGTTCCGCCGCGGCATCACGCTGTTTGCGGAAGAAAAGGTAGCTGACGCAAAAAGCGATCAGGGCGGCGAAGATGGCGGAGAAAATCAACCCAACGTGCAACAACACGAAAAGGATGAACAACGGCACAAACACCGCGGCACGGATCAGGAAATACTTGAAGAAAGCCACGGCTCAAGTTTAGCCGCTGAAGCTGGGATCCCGCGGCACTACTCGTCGCTCCCTGCGGACCGCTGACGGTAGAATGAAGCATGGTCCGATACTTTCCGGTCATCGTCCTCCTGGCCCTGTTCATCTATGGCCTGATCGATTGTGTTCGCAGCGAGCCGGCCGATGTGCGCAGCATTCCCAAGCCTGCCTGGGTGCTGGTGATCCTCCTGCTGCCGCTGCTGGGCGTGCTGCTGTGGTTTTTCCTGGGCCGACCCCGCTACAGTCCGCAGCCGGGCACTTACCGCCGGCAGCCCATAGCGCCGGACGATGATCCGGATTTCCTCCGCAATTTGGAAACCGCCCGTTGGCGCCAGGCGCAGGTGGATCGGTTGCGCAAACTTAAGGAAGCACGGGAGGCCGGTGCGGGTGGAGCACGCAATACCGGTCCCGCCGCGGCCAAGCCGTCCGAGGACGGCCCGCAGCCCGGAGGCCGTGACCGTCAGGACAATCCCGACACCAAGCCCTGAGCTGGGTTTACGTTACCGCGTCAGCTGCCGATGCCGGCGTAGGAGTGCAGTCCGGAGAAGTAAACGTTTACGATCGCGAAGTTGAAGACTACGCACAGGTAGCCCACGATCGAGAGCCAGGCAGCGCGGGTGCCCGTCCAGCCGCGGGTGGCTCGGGCGTGCAGGTAGCCGGCGAAGACCACCCAGATCACGAACGTCCACACTTCCTTGGTGTCCCAGCCCCAGAACCGGCCCCAGGCCTTCTCGGCCCAGATGGAGCCGAACATCAGCGTCAGCGTCCAGCCGACGAAGGCAATGGCGTTAATGCGGTAGGCCATGTTCTCCAGGCTGAGCGCGGAGGGAACCAGGCGCATGAACGGCAGCCGGTCCGCTTTGCCGGCCGCCAGCGATGCTTCGCGGCGAAACTGCATCAGCTGCAGCACGGACATGGCAAAGGTCAGGGTGAATAGTGCTGAGGACATCACGGCGATGGAAACGTGGATGACCAGCCAATAGCTTTGCAGCGCCGGGACCAGATGCCCGGCGGGGGTCCAGAAGGCCACCGAGGCAGCGGTCAGCATCACCAGCACCAGGCCGATGACGAAGGTGCCAAGGAAGCGCAGGTCGCGCCGGGTCAGCACGATCAGGAACACCGCGGCCACCACCAGGCCTCCGGTGGTGCAGAACTCGTACATGTTGCCCCACGGCACCCGACCGGCCGCAAGTCCCCGGCACAGCACGCCGGCGGCGTGCACCAGGACAGCCAGCACGGTCAGTGCCACCGCCACCCGGGCCGGAACGCGGCGTGCGGTCAAGCCGTAGCGCATCGAATCGTCAGCTGTGTGCGCGGAGTTTCCGGAACGCCCGATGGGACGCTCAGCGCGGCCTTCGGGGCCGTCCAGCTCCGTTACCGGATACCCGCCGCCGCCGGCGATGCCCCCGGCGCCAGCGGCAGTGCCGGCAGTGGCACCGGCGGAAACCTTGGACCGGCTGGCGGTCCGGGCGGCGGCGTTCTCCGCCGCCGGCTGCCGGCCCTGCGCCTGCCTGCTCTGCTCCAGAACGGATCGCGTGGTCTTGCTGTTCTGGACCAAGTCCCAGGCGAAGGCGATGAAGGCAATGGCGTAGGCAATCCCGGCCAGCAGCATGAACCGCTCGCTGAACATGGCCAATGACTCGTTAATATCGGGCATTACTGATCCTTACTTACCTTGCTGGCGCTGTGGGCTGTGCCGGAGGCTGCGGAAACGCGGTCCGCCGTTGGTTCCGCCTGCTTGTTATCTTCCGCCGAATCTGTCCGAGCTGCCAGCCAGGCCTTTTCCAGCAGTTTGCGGATCGCTGCCGACTCCGCGGCCAGACGGTGGTCTTCGCCACGGGCCAGCAGCCCATATTCCACCATGGTGCGCCCATCCGGGTGCATTCCAGTGCGCACCCAGGCCCGGCGGCGGGCCAAAAACAGTGAACCAACCAGGCCCAGCAGTGCTGAGACACCAAAAATTAAGGCCCAGACCTGACCCGGGTCGTGATGGATGTCCAGGGCGACGTAGCGCTTGAGGCCGTCGAAGCTGATGCTGCCCTTGCCCTGCGGCAGCGTGTAGGAGCCCCCCGGGCCAAGCACGATGCCGCCGGCCTTCAGATCGCGGCCGTTGAGCTGGGTGAGCTTTGAGGTGTCCAGAGTGAAGACGTTCTTGGGCTGTCCCTTGTCCAGGCCCAAATCCCCGTAGAACGAGTTCAGGTTCAGCTGCGGGTTGAAGGGATCGGGGTCCGAACCGAAGGCCACGCCGTTGCCATCCTTCACCGCCGTGGGGAGGAAGAAGCCGACAAAACCGAGCTGGCTGGGCTTGGCGTCCGGGGCCTTAATAACCAGCAGCGATGTGTAGGCACCGTCGGTTGGAACGGAAACCACCGGGCCCTGGAACGCAATCTTACCGGTGCCGTCCTTGACCGTGACGACGGGAGCGTAGCCATTGCCCACCAGGTAGATATTGGTGCCGCCCAGGGCCAGTGGGTCGTTCACCTTCAGGATCTGCTTTTTAGCGGTCGACGACGGCGACGCCTTCGTGGTCATGGTCGCGGTAAAGTCGAGCGGTTGTCCGTAATGGGCTTTTTGGCGGTCAAACTTGACTTCAAATTTGTCCAGCTGGACCGAATACGGATCCAGATCGCCGGCATTGAAGTTCGCACCCGGGCTGAAGGTGTCATAGCCCACCAGCGTGTTGACGAAGGTATCCCCCTCCACCAGCACACGCTGGCCGCTGTAGCCGAACAGACCCCCCAGGGCCAGCGCGATGAGGACTCCGATCAGCGCGGTGTGGAAAAGCAGATTTCCCACTTCCCGCAGGAAGCCGCGCTCGGCGCCGACCGAGGGCCGTTCGCCGTCGGCATCGCGGATGTCCACCCGGTATCCCCGGGATTTGAGCACCGCGGCAGCGTCTTTGATCGCCTGGCCCGCGGTCACGCCTTGGCTGGCCGGAATCTGCAGCGTGCCGTATTCAGGCAGCCGGGAGAGCCTGCTGGGGGTTCTCGGCGGCTTGGACCGGATGGCTTTGTAGTGCGCGATGGCCCGCGGAATCACACAGCCGATCAGCGAGATGAACAGCAGCAGGTAAATCGCCGAGAACCAGGGCGAGGAGTAGACGTTGAAGAGCCGGAACCAGTCCAGCACCGGGCCGGAATCCGGATGATCCTGCAGGTATTTCGTAACCACCGAAGGGCTTGAGGGACGCTGCGGAAACAACGATCCCGGCACGGCCGCCACCGCAAGCAGGAGCAGCAGGAACAGGGCAGTACGCATGCTGGTCAGCTGCCGCCAAGCCCAGCGCAGGGTGCCGGCGAATCCCAGCCGCGGCAGCACCGCGTCGCTGGCGGCGCGGGGCTCTTGGGTCTTGTTGGTCGTCACTGTCGTCTTTTCCATCGCGGGTCTTTCCCACCGGGATAGGTGTTCCCGGTCATCAAATTGGCAATCTCACTTCATTGGCGAACCAAAACTGAAGGGCGTTGATCCAGTTCCCCCAGAGACCTGTCACCATGAGCAGCCCCAGCACTATCAGCAGCCCGCCGCCGGCCCACTGCAGGGCACGACGACGGCTGCGGAAGAAGGACAAGGCGCCCAGCCCGCGCCGCACGCCCAGGGCGATGAGCAGGAATGGCAGTCCCAGTCCCAAGCAGTAGACAAAGGTCAGCACCGCACCCTTAGCCGCACTGGACCCGTCGGAGAAGGCCAGCGCCTGGACGGCTCCCAGCGTCGGGCCGGTACAGGGTGCCCAGCCCAGACCGAAGGTGACGCCCAGAACGGGTGCACCCCACAGACCGGCCGGCGTTCGCGCATGGATCTTCGCTTCGCCCTGGAACCAGCGAAAGCCACCCAGGAAAATAATCCCCAGCACAATGACCACTGCGCCCAGCAGCTGGGTCACCCAGGCCGCATCGGGGCCCTTCAACCATGCGCCCAGCTGGCCAAACACCGCCCCTATCAGCATGAACACCAGTGAGAATCCGAGCACGAACAAGGAGATGCCGGCAAACATCCGGCCGCGTTTCTGCTTCGCCAGGTCCACTCCGGTCAGGCCTGTCACATAGCCCAGATATCCGGGCACCAGCGGCAGCACGCACGGCGACAGAAAGGAGACCACACCGGCGAGCAGTGCAACCGGCATGGCCAGCAGCATGGAACCGCCCAGAATGGTCTGGGCGAAGGGGTTGTTTGTCACGGGCTCTGCGCCAGCGCTGAGCTGATCAGCGTTTTCAGCGTGCCCTTTTCGGCCACGCCCAGGATGCGGGCGGACACCCGGCCCGCCTTGTCCAACACGAGCGTAGTCGGCACCGCGGCCGGCGGGACGTAGTCCGTCATGGCCAGCAGGACCGCGCCGTCCTTGTCGTGAAAACTGGGATAGGTCAGTGAAAAGGTGCGGTTGAATGCATCGGCGGTGGCTGCCTCGTCCCGGATGTTCACGCCATAGAACAGCACGCCCTTTGGCCCGGTTTCCTTATACAGCGCCTCCAGATCCGGCGCCTCCAGCCGGCACGGAGCGCACCCGGCGTACCAGAAATTCAGCACCGTCACCTTGCCGGCGATGGTCGACGAGTTCACCGTGCTGCCGTCGAAAAGCATGCCGGAGAACTGCACGGCGGGTTTGCGGTCCTTGGCTGCGTACTCGGTGACCGAGCCGTCACCGGCAATGTAGTTCTTGTTGTCCCCCGCATTAGCCTGCTGAGCCAGCGGATCCGTGGCGGTGCACGCCGCCAGCGCCAGCGTCACGGCAGCGCCGGCAGCGGTCAGCAGAGACCGGCGGCTCATCGGGGTAGTCACAGCATCATCCACATCTGAACTGAATTGGAATTTCTACAGCGTGTCGAAATATTCATTCTCCCCCACCCAGGGCCACTTTCTCAAGCTCCGGGGGTGGTCGCGCCACCGGGAAGCAGCCGGGCTGCCGGTTCGCTGTACACAACGTCGACCAGGGTGCCACCGTCGAAGACGAGTGAGGTCAGCGAGGCAAGCGTGCATTCGCGGTGCCGCGGGTCGTGCCAGAGCCTCTTGCCTTGGGCGCTGAGCCTGGTCACCCAGATAGGCAGCTGGTGACCGACCAGCACCGCCTCCGCACCCTCCCCGCCAAGCTCCACGGCACGGCGTCGCGCATCCTGCACCGCGGCAATCATGCGACTGGCCTGGGCGGCGTAGGGCTCCCCCCAGGACGGCCGCAGCGGGTTCCGGAACGCTGCCCAGTGCCGGGGATGCAGCAGTTCGTTTCGGGAGACCTTCAGCCCCTCAAAGCGGTTTTCCGCCTCGATGATCCGCGCATCAGTGCTGATTTCCAATCCCAGTGCAGCCGCTGTGGGACGCGCCGTCTCCTGGGCCCGAATCAAAGGCGACGCCACCAAATGAACCAGCTTCGCGCCGTCGTCGGCCCGTTGCTTCAGGTGTTCCGCAACCAGCACCGCCATCGCCCGGCCGCGCTCCGAAAGGTGGAATTCCGGCAGCCTTCCGTACAGGACGCCGTCGGGATTGAAGACTTCGCCGTGGCGCAGCAGATGGACAGTTGCTAGAGGCATGCACCCAGTTTCTCAAACGGGCGGCGGATTGCTAAATCAGGAGATTCCCAGCTTGTCGGGGGGTGGTTCTAAAAAAAGTTTCCCGAACCCGGAATAATAGATGCGTTTGCATCCTTATACCCCTCGAAGGACGGCGGGACAGCCTTCCCGAACGAACGGTTTGTACACCTTTTGAAGGAGAAGAATATGACTAGTGCAACAGACTTGACCTCAACCGGACTGACTCAGGGCACCTGGACCCTGGATGCCTCACACAGTGAAGTGGGCTTCAGTGTCCGTCATGCCGGCATCAGCAAGGTCCGCGGAAAGTTCACCGAACTGGCCGCCACGGCCACCGTCGGGGAGACCGCGGAGGCTTCCTCCGTCTCAGCCACCATCGCAGCCGCCAGCTTCGACTCCGGTGATGCCAACCGCGACGGGCACGTGCGCGGCGCGGACTTCTTCGACGTGGAGAAGTTTCCGGAACTGACCTTCGCTTCCACCTCGATCAGCGGTTCCGGCGAGGACTACAAGCTCAGTGGTGACCTGACGATCCGCGGCATCACCAAGCCAGTCGTCTTCGAGACCGAATTCAACGGAGTTGCCGTTGACCCGTTTGGCGCCACCCGCGCGGGCTTCTCCGCCAAGACCGTGATCAGCCGCAAGGACTTTGGACTGACCTGGAACGCGGCGCTGGAAGCCGGCGGCGTGCTGGTGGGCGACAAGGTCACCCTCACCCTTGAGGTGGCGTTCGTCAGGGCGTAGCCTCAACGGCAGGGCCCGACCGGCGCAGCCACGACGACGGCGGCATCGCTTCGCATCTTTTCGACCGGAAAACCGGGGAAGGGTGCCGCAGCGGTGCCGCCGTACTGCCGTGGCGGAACCTATGCAAAGACATGGGCCCAGACTAGAGTTTGACCATGAGCACACCATATGAGAACCCGAACCCCGAGCAGGCAGGCTCACAGTCACCGGCGGGTGGTGAAGGGGCCTCCTCCGGCGGCGCTCCTCGGCCATCGGCCCCGGGTTACGAGCAACCCGGCTACCAACAACCCGGCTACCAACAACCCGGCTACCAACAACCCGGCTACCAGGCGCCGCAGGGTCCGCCGGCGTATCAGCAGCCGGCCGATCCCGGTTATGGCGGCGGAATGGTGAGGGGCGCCAAGTCGCCCGCCGCAAACTTCAGCAACTTCCCGGCGCGGTTGAAGAATCTCGGGGGAATCCCCAAGGAAATTAAGAATGCCTACCTGTTGTTCCTGCTCGGAGCCGCGCTGAACCTGCTCTCCAGCCTGATCAATCTCATCGCGGTGGGTTCGCAGCGCAGCGCCCTCTATGTTGGGGCGTCCGTGTTCGGCTTCATCATTGCCATCATTTTCACGGCCATCGTCGTCTGGCTGTCACTGCTGATGAAGGAACGGGTGAACTGGGCCCGTATTGTGATGATCGTGATCGCCGCATTGAACGTCATCGGTGCACTGACATCGCTGATCGGCTTGTTCCTGGGCGCCCTGAACATCATCGGACTGCTGGGCTCGGTGGCCTTCGTTGTTGGCGGAATAATGCTGCTGATGCCCGCCGGCCGCGCGTACTACGCCAACCGGAACGCCGTCAGCTACCCCCGGTAGTTACGGGATACGCTCCGCACGAGCCGCGGAGCGGCAGGCAGCGGACCAACGGGCCGCGGTAGGGTTGAAGAAGCCCCGCCGCGGCCCGCGCCGTTGCCCGGAAAAGGGAAAAATGCCACAGCGCGTCCGTCGACCACAATGATTGGATTTGCCATGACCACCCCGGAGGAAGAGCCCAATAAAGAACCCGGGCACGGTCCGAGCTACGGGAACTACGGTGAGATAGCTCCGGGAGTGCCGCGTTACGGCGAGTACGCACCTCCCGGGTCCCAGCCGCCTCCCTACACGGCTCCGACCGGCTCCTTGCCTGTGCGGCAGGCTGGACGGCAGGGGCGCAAGGGAACCGTTGGCCAGCTGATTCAGCGCCGAACCGCCCTCGCACCGCCGCGCACGGTGGAAATCGCGTTCCGAATGATCATCGCCGCCGGGGTCATCGAGGCCGTGCTGGCTGTGCTGGCCGCGGCGACGCTCTTCACACCGGCCGGTCAATCCACCGCGCTGCAGGTCATGCGTGACATGGGGCTGGACGACCAGTCGCTGCTGGAGCCGCTGCTGATCGCCTCATTGCTGCTGAGCATGCTCGCCGTCGTGATCTACGTGGTGATCGCCTTCCAGATCCGCAAGGGACGAAACTGGGCGCGGATCACCGGCGCCATTCTGGCCGTTCTTTCCCTGCTGGCGCTGGTGCAGCCGAATTACATCACTGCCGTTCAGCTGGCGCTGGGCATCATCGCGGAAATCATTCTGTTCCGCGCGCCCGCGAAAGACTACTTCAAACGCTAACGGACTGAGGCGGCGGGGCCCGATTGGTCCGGCCGACGCTTCAGGCGCCCCGATGCCGCCCGTCCAAGGTCTCCTGGGACAGTCCCGGCACCTTGGCCCGCTGCGCGTGATAGGCCAGAATCTGCAGCTCAGTCGCCATATCCACCTTGCGCAGATTCACGAACGAGGGCACCTGCAGGACCACCGGGGCGAAGCTGAGGATGCTGTGCACGCCCGCTGCCACCACCCGGTTGCAGATGGGCTGGGCAACCGTTGCCGGCAGCGCCAGCACCACCATATTGGCCTTGGTGCGGGTCAGGACGGTCTCCAGATCCTTTACATCGCTGATCCGCAGCCAGCCAATCTCGTTGCCGATCAGCATTTGGTCGGCGTCAAAGATGGCCACCACATCAAATCCGCGCGATTCGAATCCGCCGTAGCGGGCCAACGCCCGGCCCAAGTTACCGGCGCCCACTATGGCCACCCGCCAATCTTGGGTCAGTCCGAGCGCGGCGGAGACGTGGCGGCTCAGGTCCGCCACCTCATAGCCAACCCCACGGGTTCCATAGGATCCCAGGTACGACAGGTCCTTGCGCACGTTCGACGCACTGACCCCGGCAGCGTCCGCCAACTCCTCGGAGGAGACCCTTTCGGCCCCATCGCCGAGCATCGCGTTCAGCGCGCGAAGGTACAGCGTGAGCCGTTGCACCGTGGCCGGAGGCAACTGCCGGGCCGTCGCGTCAGCGCCGGCGTCCGGCTGATCCGGGAAGATCTGGGTCGAGGTCAAAAGCATAGCTCCAGGTGTCTGCGGCAGCCGGTGCACGATCTCCGGGACGCACCGCACGGAGCGGGCCTGCCGCCGTCGGGCCGGTTACCGCCGTCGGGCTAATTACACTGTAGGACTCCATCGGGAACCGGACAAACCCGGCAAATTAGGGGGCGCCGGTGCCCCCATCCATTGCCTGCCGCAGAATCCTGCGCAATCGGTCGGGGTCAATGGTCCAGAAATCGCGCTGCACACCGTCGACCAGCACCACCGGAATCTCTTCGGCAAAGCGGGCAGCCAGCGCCGGCTCATGGTCGATGGATTTTTCGTTCCAGGCCAGTCCCAATTCGGCGGCGACGCCGACAACGACATCCCGTGCCGCAGTGCACAGATGGCAGTTGGCTTTGGTGATCAGGGTCAGTTCCGGGGTGGCAGGGTTGGATGGCATCTTCCAAAACTAACCCCATCGAGGACCTCGTGGCGCGGGATCGGACATCTCCTGCCCGAAGAACTAGACTCGAGCCATGCCCGAAGTGAACATGGTGAAAGCCGAGGACGTCCCGGCCGCCCCGGAACGATCGGGCGAAGCCGCTTTCTTCGACGTGGACAACACTCTGATGAAGGGTGCGAGCATTTTCCATGTGGCGCGCAAGATGTACCAGAAGAAGGCATTCACGCTTCGGGCCGCCGCTGGCTTCGCATGGAAACAGGCGAAATTCATTTTGCGCGGCGAAAACCTGGAAGACGTCCACTCCATCCGGGAATCGGCGCGCACACTGGGAGCGGGAATTCCCACCGCACTGATGAAGACCCTCGCGGAGGAAGTCTTCGATGAAATGATCGAGTCGAAAATCTGGCCGGGGACACGGGCGCTGACCGAGCAGCATCTGCGGGTCGGCCGGAAGGTCTGGCTGGTCACGGCCACTCCGATCGAGGTGGCCAGCGTTATTGCCTCCCGGCTGGAACTGACCGGCGCGCTGGGCACCATCGGCGAAATCGAGGACGACAAGTACACCGGACGCCTGGTGGGCGACATTCTGCACGGCCCGGCCAAGGCAGTGGCGGTGCAGGCCCTGGCCTCCGCAGAGGGGCTGGATCTGCGCCGCTGTTGGGCCTACAGCGATTCTTTTAACGACGTTCCGCTGCTGTCACTGGTGGGCCATCCGGTGGTCATCAACCCGGACGCCCGGCTCCGACGGCATGCCCGGGACAACAATTGGCCGGTCTACGACTTCCGCTCGGGGCGGCGCGCGGCCACCCTTGGCCTGCGGGCCGCCACCGGGGTTGGAATTATCTATGGCGGCTGGAAGGGCTTCAGCCGGATGCGCCGGCGCTAGCGCCTGCCCGCGGGTCCATCAGTCCACAGCTGACATTAGCCCGGTCATGGGAGGCTCCTTCCCTCAGACAACAAAATGCCCGGCACCAAGAGGTGACGGGCATTTTTCGCTGCAGGAAGTATCTCTACTATTTGTTGCGGCGCTGGTGGCGGGTCTTGCGAAGCAGCTTGCGGTGCTTCTTTT
The DNA here is from genome assembly GCF_026932795.1 of Paenarthrobacter sp. Z7-10. GTDB lineage: Bacteria > Actinomycetota > Actinomycetes > Actinomycetales > Micrococcaceae > Arthrobacter_M. The sequence continues at coordinate 33,158 of NZ_JADPVH010000002.1, forward strand.
TTGCCATACGCTTGCGGCGCTTCTTAATAACTGAACCCACGTAAGTCCTCACAAACTACATAACAACAATTACCCGGCAGGCAATTGTCTACGAATTAGCTGACCGATCACAGGTATCGGTCAAAACCGAAAATGGATCTTTAACAGGGTACCGCCTCTAGGCTGTCTCCGCCGAACCATCCACCCTCGCGGTGCGCAGATAGCCCTCCACGGCAGAAGCTGGTACGCGGTATGAACGGCCAAACTGCACGGCCGGCAGTTCGCCCGAGTGCACCAGGCGGTAGACGGTCATCTTGGACACGCGCATAACTTCGGCGACTTCCGAAACTGTCAAAAAGCTCACGTTCGAGAGATGCTGCTCCCCGGTCATTGTCCTTACGTTCCTTCGCTTGCGATAGATCGCCTACGGTATGGAAGGATACTGAGCCATCGTTCGACCGTGTCACAAATACTCTAGTGCCGCACGGGGCCAATGTGAAAGCCGGTCACCGATGTTACCGGCGTGTGTGCGCGAAGCCAACCCAGTTTCCGGAGTTGATGAAACTCCTGGCCGCCCTCATGACCGTTAAACGGATAGACCTCAATGTCGCGATCCTCGCAGGCCCAGTGGTTGTAGGCGGCGAAAACCGTGGAGGGCGGGCAGGTTCTGTCCATCAGCGCCACGGAGAACAATGCCGGAACGTGTGCGCGCTTGGCCAGAACCACGCCATCGAAGAACGACAACGTGCGGTAAACCTGCTGTACCTGGTCCCGGTGGCGCATAAGGTAAGCCGGAATTTCCCCGTAGGGCAGGTTGTCTGTGATGGTGATTGCCCGGCTGAAGTGCGAGAGGAAAGGCACATCCGGCATGGCGCCGACCACGCGCTTGGACAAGGCCGCCACGGCGATACATAGTCCGCCGCCCTGGCTCGCGCCCGCCACGACCATGCGGGACGCATCCACCAGAGGATGCGCCGCGGCCGCGTCAACCGCCCGGACGGCGTCGGTGTAAAGCCGGCGATAATAGTAGGTGGCAGGGTCAAGAATGCCCTGCGTCATTCGACCGGAGACGGCGTTCAGCCCCGCATCCGCGTGGTCGTCCGGGGTCTGGCCAACGGTGCTGCCGGCCCCCTGGCCCCGGGTGTCCATGATGAAGTGGGCATACCCGGCGCTGGCATATAAAACATTCTGGTGGGCCAGTCCACGTCCCCCGTTGTAGCCAACATACTCCACGACGGTGGGCAGCGGGGCGGTTGCCCCGGCCGGAACGTGCAGCCAAGCCTTGACCCGGGTGCCGCCAAATCCCGTGAACGTAACGTCAAAAGTGTCAACGACGACGAGCCCGCTGTCCACCGGCTGGAACACGGGCTCCAAGGCAATGGTCCTGGCCTCGGCGAGCGTGCTTTCCCAGAACTTATCGAAACCCTGCGGCTCGGCGATCTCCGGCCGGTAGCCGCGGAGTTCATCGAGCGGGAGGTCAAAAAGAGCCATTCAAGATCCTCATTACGAAGCCATGCCGGGTTACCCTGGCGAACATTGTTCTCAGGAACAAGTTAGCTCCCTGGGTCGTCCGACGGAAAACCACCAAGGCCCGCGTCGTGGTAGTACCCCTCAATGTGCTCGGCCACCAGCGCGGCGGCCGTGCCGCCGTCGCCCGCGTTGACCGCTGCCAGAATGGCGGCATGCTCGCCTCGCAACCGGGCCGCCGTCGAACTCCACTGCGGAAGATTAGCCGTCAAGCGGCCGGCATAGTCCTGAATGGCCGCACGCAGCGATCCCATCATGGCGCTGACCACCGCGTTGCCGGCGGCCTCGGCCAGCGCCACGTGGAAACGGGCGTCCAGGGACAGGAAGGCATCGATGTCGCGGCGGTCCTCATGGTCCGCCAGCTCATCCATCTCCTGCAGCAGTGCCGCGGCCAGCGCCAAGGATGGCGCACCCGGCCGGGCGCGGGCCGCGGCCCAGGTCTCCAGCAGCACACGGGTGGCAACGATGTCCTGTACGGGCAGGTGTGAAGTTGCCACGTGCAGCCGCAAGGCCGAACCCAAGGCGGTCGCCGGATCGGCCGTGACCATGGTGCCCGCCTCCGGACCGGATCCCACTGCGGAACGCACTACGCCCATGGCCTCCAGGATCCGGATCGCCTCCCGGACCGAGGTCCGGGAGACGGCCAGCCGCTCGGCCAGCATCCGCTCGGCGGGCAGGCGGCTGCCCACGGGCAATTCCCCGCTGGCCAGCTGCTCCTCGACCCAGGTTAGGACAACTTGATGACTGCGCATTTACCCATCCTACTTGCTGTGGTTGGACCACATGACTTACTCTGTGCTGAGACCACAGTCCGCAGCAACCGGAGGAAGCAATGACCCCGAACAATGCAGCCGGCGCGCCGGCCAGCCAGCCCGCCGAACCCCGCACGGAGGAGCTCCTGGGTGATCCCGCTGAAAATCCCCCTGCGGACGTGCCTCCGAACGCGCAGGCTTTCGCTGGCGCGGACCTGCCTGCCAGAACGGCGGCCGTTTCGCCGTCGAACCCGCCGGCCCTGCGGCGCCGGATACCCAGCTACAGCGACCTCGCCCCGCTGATGCAGTTCAAGAAGCCCGAATTCAGTTCAGCGGCGCGGCTGCGCCGGGCCAGCACCATCTGGGAACTGCGGGACATTGCCAAGCGCCGGACCCCGCAGGCGCCCTTCGATTACACCGACGGTGCCGCGGAGGCCGAAATCACCCTGCGCCGCGCCCGCGAGGCCTTCCTCGACATCGAGTTCCGTCCCGGGATCCTGCGCGACGTCTCCGCCATCGACCTGAGCACCGAGGTGCTGGGAAAAACGTCGGCGATGCCCTTCGGCATCGCCCCCACCGGCTTTACCCGGATGATGCAGTCCGAGGGCGAATATGCCGGATCCCAGGCCGCGGAGGCGGCCGGTATCCCTTACACCCTCTCCACCATGGGAACGGCCTCCATCGAGGACGTCGCCGCCGCGGCGCCGAACGGCCGCAACTGGTTCCAGCTCTACCTCTGGACGGACCGGGACCGCTCGCTGGCGCTGATCGAGCGGGCCGCCAAGGCCGGCAATGACACCCTCATGGTCACAGTCGATACCTCCGTGGCCGGCGCGCGGCTGCGCGATGTCCGCAACGGCATGACTATTCCACCGGCCCTGACCATCAAAACCGTACTGGACGCCTCATACCGGCCCGCGTGGTGGTTCAACTTCCTCACCCACGAGCCGCTGACCTTCGCCTCGCTCTCGCGCTACACCGGAACCGTAGCCGATCTGATCAACTCCATGTTCGATCCGACGCTGACGTTCGATGACCTCGATTGGCTGCGGGAGACCTGGAAGGGCAAGCTGGTGGTCAAGGGCATCCAGACGCTCGACGACGCGAAAAAGGTGGTCGATCACGGCGCCGATGGGATGGTGCTGTCCAATCACGGCGGCCGGCAACTGGACCGGGCGCCGATTCCGTTCCACCTGCTGCCGGAGGTCTCCGCCGCGCTCAAGGGCAAGGCGGACATCATCCTCGACACCGGCATCATGAGCGGGGCGGACATCATCGCGGCACTTGCGCTGGGCGCCGACTTCACCTTGGTTGGACGCGCATACCTGTATGGGCTGATGGCCGGTGGACGGGCGGGAGTGGATCGGGCCATCGACATTCTGCGCAAGGACATGGCGCGCACCATGGCGCTGCTGGGCGTCAGCCGGGTTTCCGATCTCACTCCGGAGCACGTGCGTCTGCTCTGATTCCCACCTGGGTAACAGATAACGCACTCATTCGCGCTCAGAAGTGCATTAGCTGTTACTCAGTTGAGTCAGGGGGTGTGCGGAGTCAGTCGCGGCGGCGGCCGAACTTGGGCAGGTTGGCCAGCAGGTCGGCCGCTTTGTTCGCTGCCCGCCCCACGGACCGTCCGAGCTGCTGGGGCCTGCCGCCGTCGCCGCCGGGCTCCGGGGCGGGCGCGGAGGCGAAGGGCGGCAACTGCGCCGCGGTCCGCGCCGACGCGGCCGGGACACCGGCAGGGACACTGACAGGGACCCCGGCCACCGGGACGGCCGTGAATGGAAGTGCTCCGGCTGTGCCGGCCTCGGGTGCGGCCACACCGGCCGGAACTAGTGCGGCCGGTGGCGAGTGCCGTCCGGCCCCGTCCAGTCCGAGGCTGGCAAGCCAGGTGCTGATGTGTTCAAGGGGTCCGGCATTCAAACTGTAGTAGCGGCGCTGACCCTCCGCGCGCATGGTCACCAGGGAGGCCTCCCGCAGCACCCGCAGGTGCTTTGAAATGGTGGGTTGGCTGGCACCGAGCTCCTCGACGAGTTCGCCCACTGCCTTGTCCCCGGCTTTGAGGGAGCGGAGAATATCCCGCCGGGTTTCCTCCGCGATGACTGCGAAGACGTCGTCGAACACCATTCCACTACCCTAGCGACATATGCACCCCGCGGCATCCGTTTCCTCGGACGACATGCGGCGACTGCCCGAGGGCGGACTCCGTCTGCGGCAGACGCCGCGGTCAGTCGAACCAGGGATCGAGTCCATGCAGCGGGAAAATCTCCCGGCGGGTAGCCATCACGGCGCGGTCCACCGCGTCGTTGGGGTCGAAGCCCACCTCCCAGGAGCGCCACCAAATGTCCACGCCATCTCCCATTCGGGGCGGGGCAGTATGTCCATACCTTTCCTGCACATGCCGGCGCCACGGTTCCGGAACGGCGGTTTCAACACGAAGTGGTCCGCCGGACACGATGGCCATTAGATGTGACCAAACCCGCGGCACCACGCTGGTGATGCTGTACCCGCCGCCGCCGGTGGCAATCCAGCGGTCCCCGCATACTTTGGTGGCGAGGCGGGAGATGCTCAGGGCGGCCTCACGCTGAGCATCCACACTGGTCCTGAGGTTAGTGAGCGGATCGTCGGCGTGCGAGTCACAGCCATGCTGGCTGACGATGATGTCGGGGGCGAAGGCGGATACCAGCGGGGGCACCACCGCGTGGAAGGCGCGCAGCCAGCCGGCGTCCCCAGTGAAGGCCGGCAGGGCGACGTTCACGGCGAAGCCCCGCGCCTGCGGGCCGCCGAGGTCAGGGGCGAAACCCGTGCCGGGAAACATCGTCACACCGCTTTCGTGCAGCGAAATGGTCAGCACCCGTGGGTCGTCCCAGAAGATTTCCTGCGTTCCGTCGCCGTGGTGTGCGTCAATGTCGATATAGGCAACCCGCTTCACGCCCGCATCCAACAGGCGCGCAATCGCGGCGGCCGCATCATTGTAGATGCAGAAACCGCTGGCATGATCCCGTCCGGCATGATGCATTCCGCCGCTGAAATTGACGGCCCGCGGAGTTTTTCCGGACAACACCGTCTCAGCGGCGACCAGTGAACCGCCGACCAGTCGGGCGCTGGCCTCGTGCATCCCGGCAAACGCCGGGGTGTCGGCCGTTCCCAAGCCGTGGTTCAAGGCGGGATTCTCCGGATGGCGGCCCGCAGCCCGCACAGCCGCAATGTAGTCGCGGCTGTGGACGCTGGCCAGCTGGTCGTCGTCGGCCACGAAGGGTGCCAGGACCCGGACCTGCGGCCGGTCGAAAAGCCCCAACGCGGAAGCCAGCCGTGCGGTCAGTTCAAGCCGGGCGGGCGACATGGGATGGGTGGGACCGAAATCGTAAGCGGTCAGCGAGCGGTCCCAGACTATGCTGGTCGGAACGGCGGTTGGCCCGGAGCTGGCAATGGGTGGCATCATTGACAGGCTACCCAATCATGCGGTGCGGTGCCCGAATGAGGCGGATCCATCCAAAGGAGGGCAGGACCACCATGGCCAAGAGTCAGTACGTCTGGCACCCACCGAAGGAAACCCACCGTTTCGCTCCCGTCACAGCCGTGCGGGACTTCGTTGACCGGGTGGCAAACGGCTCCCCGGCCAGGCTGGCCCTGATCGTGTTCGCATTGGTCATTCTGCTGTTCACCGCGCTCTTGTCGCTGCCGATGGCGGCGGCGGACGGCAAGGCCACAGCATTTCACGACGCTCTGTTCACCGCGGTGTCAGCAGTCTGCGTCACAGGCCTCACGACGGTGTCCACGGCGCTGCACTGGTCATTCTTTGGTCAATTGGTGATCCTGGCTGGCATCTTCGTGGGCGGCTTGGGCATCCTGACGCTGGCCTCTTTGATGGCGCTGATGGTCAGCAAACGGCTGGGCGTACGGGGGAAGCTGATCGCGCAGGAGGCCATGAACGCCGGCCGCTTGGGTGAGGTGGGATCGCTGCTGCGGATTGTCATCACCACCTCGGTCAGCATCGAGGTGGTGCTGGTCCTGTTCCTGGCGCCACGCTTTCTGATTTTGGGCGAGTCGTTCCCGGAAGCGTTGTGGCATGCGGTGTTCTACTCGGTCTCGTCGTTTAATAATGCCGGATTCACGCCGCACTCAGACGGCGTGGTGCCCTACGAGAACGATCTGTGGGTGCTGATCCCGCTGATGGTGGGCGGTTTCATCGGCAGCCTGGGGTTCCCGGTGCTGATGGTGCTGATGAGCAGCGGGCTGAAGGTGCGGCGCTGGAACCTGCACACCAAGCTCACCCTGCAGGTCTCAGCCATCCTGGTCCTGGCCGGTGCCGTGCTGTGGGGCTTCCTGGAATGGGGCAATCCCGACACAATCGGCAATATGAATGCCGGGGACAAAGTGGTTCATTCCCTTTTCGCCTCGGTCATGACCCGGTCGCTGGGCTTCAATCTGGTGGACATGAACCAGCTGAACTCCGCGACCATGCTGCTTACGGACGCGCTGATGTTCGCCGGTGGTGGATCCGCATCCACCGCCGGCGGCATCAAGGTCACCACGCTGGCCGTCATGTTCCTTGCCATTGTGGCCGAGGCGCGCGGCGACAGCGACGTAAAAGTCTATGGCCGCACCATTCCGCAGGGAACCATGCGGGTGGCCATTTCGGTCATCATGATGGGCGCCACATTCGTGCTGATGGCCACCGGGGCGTTGCTGGTGATCAGCGGACAAAGCCTGGACCGGGTGCTCTTTGAATCGATTTCGGCCTTTGCCACCTGTGGATTGAGCACCGGCCTGAGCGCGCAACTTCCGCCGGCCGGGGTCTACGTGCTCTCTGTCCTGATGTTCGCCGGCCGCGTCGGCACCATCACCGTCGCCGCGGCGCTGGCCCTGCGCCAGCGCCGGCAACTATTCCACTATCCGGAAGAAAGGCCAATCATTGGCTGACAAACCCAGCTCCAACAATCGTCCGTCGCATAACTCCCCGGTGCTGGTCATTGGGCTGGGACGCTTTGGCGCCGCCACTGCCGAACAGCTGGTGAAGCAGGGCCGCGAGGTGCTGGCCATCGAGCGGGATCCGTCGCTGGTGCAGAAATGGGCGGGCACCCTCACCCACGTCGTTGAGGCGGACGCGACCAACATCGACGCGCTGCGCCAGCTGGGAGCGCAGGACTTCGTCTCCGCCGTCGTCGGCGTCGGCACCTCAATCGAATCCAGCGTCCTGATCACCGTCAACCTGGTGGACCTTGGCATTGAGCACCTGTGGGTCAAGGCCATCACGCATTCGCATGGCAAAATCCTGAGCCGCATCGGCGCGAACCACATCATCTATCCCGAAGCCGACGCGGGCGTCCGGGCGGCACACCTGGTTTCCGGCCGAATGCTGGACTTCATCGAGTTCGACGACGATTTTGCGATCGTGAAGATGTACCCACCCAAGGAGACCCAGGGTTTCACGCTCGGCGAATCCAAGGTGCGCAGTAAATATGGCGTCACGGTGGTGGGGGTGAAGTCCCCGGGCGAGGATTTCACTTACGCGCAGCCCGAAACCAAGGTCTCCGCCCGGGACATGCTGATTGTCTCCGGCCACGTGGACCTGCTGGAGCGCTTCGCCGCTCGCCCCTGACAGCTCACGTTCCGGGGTCCGCCGGCGTCTACGTCACGAGGGATCCGGACCCTGCCCTCGGACCCTGCCCCGAACCCTGCCTGGAAGGAGACGACCGTGAAGACCTACACCACCACAGGCTCACCGATTGGAGAATTGACCCTGGTGGCCGACGACCGCGCACTGTGCGCGGTGTACATGGCCGAGCACAAGCGGCGGCCGGGGAACAGCGCGTTCGGCACGGCTTTGGCCGGCGGCTTTGCAGCGGCCATCGAGCAGCTGAACGAATACTTCGCCGGCCAACGCACCGAATTCGAGCTGACGACGGCGGCGGCGGGCAATACGTTCCAGCACCGGGTCTGGCAGCAGCTGATGTTAATCCCGTACGGGGAGACGCGCTCCTATGGTGATCTGGCCGCATCGCTCGGGGACCGTTCCCTGGCCCAAGCCGTCGGAGCGGCCAACGGGCGCAACCCGCTGAGCATCATTGTCCCGTGCCACCGGGTGCTGGGGGCCACCGGATCCCTGGTTGGTTACGCGGGCGGACTGGAACGCAAGGAATACCTGCTGCAGCTGGAAAATCCGGCGCGGGTCAGCACCGGACTCCTCTTTTAGGACTCCCGGCCGTTTACTTCCAGCACCACCTTGACATCGCCGGCACCGTGGCGGAACGCCTGCGCAAAATCCGCCAGCGGAACGCGGCGGGTAATCAACCGGCCCAGCCAGTCGACGTCAGCCTGATGAAGGGCCTGCACCGCCGCCTCATAATGGCGCCGGTTGGCGTTAACGCTGCCAAAAATCACCTCATTGCCCAGCACGGCGCCGCGGTTCACCGCACCCAAATCCACCGGGATCTTGTCCCCGGTGCTGGAAACCCCCGTCAGGCAGACGATGGCGTCCGTGGCATGGACGGTGATGACTTCGAGCACCACGGAGGAGACCCCGGTGCATTCGAGCAATACATCGGCCTGCACCCCGGAAGCAGTCAGGGTGTCCGTGTGGTAAATGGCGCCCAGATCGCGGACCAGATCCGGCTTGGGCCCGTCGGTCACGCGATCGAAGACGTGCACTTCGAGTCCCCGCTGGACCCCCAGCAGCGCTGCCAGCAACCCCACCGGGCCGGCACCTGTCACCACCGCCACCTTCGGGTCGTAAAAGGCGCGCTGGCCAATGCGGTCGATCTGCTCCCAGGCCTTAGCCACGATGGTGGCCGGCTCCAGCAGGACGCCAACAGAGGTCAAGCTCTTATCCAACCGGACCAGGGCGTCCGGATCGGCACGCCACTGCGTGCGCGCGAATCCGTGCAGGCCTTTGATGCCATGTTCGGTGTACTGACCGTTGCGGCACATGTCCCATTCACCGGCAGCACAGGCCCCACAGGGCACAGGGTCCGGACGCCGGACGATGCCCACCACCAGGTCCCCGGCTGAAAACCCGCTGTCCTGAGGTGCCTCCAGCACCCGACCTAGATTCTCATGCCCCAGCACCAGGAACGAAGCGCCCTCCGGAGCCTGGCCGTATTCCGCGTTCACAATTTCTCTGTCAGTGCCGCAAAGTCCAACGTCCAGTCCCTGGATCAGCACCGACCCCTCCGCCGGCTCCGGCTCGGGGATCTCCCGCAACTGCAGCGAATCCTTGGTGCCGGGAATGATGGTCAGAGCCTGCATGGTGCTCCTCCTGGTGCTGAGGTGGACGGCTCGGGGCATAAAGCCACCGAGGGATACTAAGCATTCTTATCATTGCGCGCTGAGAGCAGCCTGAACAACTCGCCCGCGCCGTGGAGGGGTGGCCGTTCCAAGCCCGGACTGACGGATATTATTCTCCGTCCAGTTCCTTGGTGATGGCGGCCGCGCGGGCCGCGGCGGCCTGGGCACCTGCGGCCACAATGCCCGCAAGTCCGCGCTCGTCGAAGGTCGCGATGGCGCGTTCGGTGGTGCCATTTGGACTGCTGACGGCCTTGCGCAGCACTGACGGGTCCGCACCCGGCTCGGAAAGCATCAGGCCGGCTCCGGCTACTGTTTCCCGGGCCAGGATCCGGGACGCATCCTCGTCCAGTCCGAATCCGCGGGCCGCTGCCGCCAGCGCTTCGGCCAGATAAAAAACGTAGGCCGGTCCTGAGCCACTGATCGCGGAGATGCCGTCCTGCTGCCTCTCCGGAACGTCCAGCACGACGCCGGATCCAGCAAAGACCTCATGGCCCAGCGCGAGCTGCCCGCCCGTGGTCGAGGTGCCAGCCGAGAGTGCGACGACGCCCCTGCGTACCTTCAGCGGTGTATTGGGCATGGCGCGGATGACGGGTTGGTCCGACGGCAAGGCTGCTTCCAGCCGGGCCAGGGAAACCGCAGCGGCAACGCTGATAACGACCGTCCCGGCGTGAAGATCGGCGGCTATTTCGCGGCACAGCGCAGCGATGCCAACAGGTTTGACACCCAGAATCACCACGTCGGATCCCTTCACTGCCAGGCGGTTGGCCTCAGGCTCCTCGGCCCCGGCAATGGCGGTAACGCCATGCCGCGCCGCCAGCTCTTCGGCCCGCTCGGCCCGGCGGACGGTGACGACGGCGGCGGAGGGGGCCAGCCCGGAGGCGACCAGCCCGGCCAAAATGGCTTCGCCCATGGACCCGCAACCCAGGAATGCAATCTTGTTGATCATGTCACTATCCTTCCACGGGGGTCCGATGAGCGCCGCACCCGGAACCCATTCATTGCCAGCTGATTCACAGCAGGGTGGCAGGCTTTGTACAGATTTCCTGCCTAAGTTAGTAAGTACCTCATAAAGGTGCGAGTGATTGCGGATCGCTTTCCGGGCTTCCGGAAGGCGGTCACAGCGTCGGAGAGTTCGCCAGTGTTTCCCCCAACCACTGGCCAATTGCTCTCCGGCGCTTTCACGTTTAAGACCCCTGTATTCGCAAGTGTTCGCGGTCGGCAGCTACTGAAAAGTGTCAGGCCAGCTGGCCGAGGTGCTCCCGGGCAAACGCCAGTGTTTCCGCCAGCCATTCTTCACGCTCGCCGGCACCCTTGGCCCTGCGGGTGGATATTTCCGCCACCACCGCACCATCAAAGCCCGCTCCGGCCAGGTACTGAAGCACCTCGACGCATTCCTGCTGGCCGTGGCCCGGGATCAAATGATCGTCCTTACCAGAGTTGGTGCCGTCCGTCAGGTGCAGGTGCCGCAGCCGGGTTCCAAGTTCCTTGACGGCCGCCAGGCTCTTAACGTCCGCGGAGGCGGCATGCGAGAAGTCCCATGTGACGTCGTCGTAATCCAGCCGAACCGGATCCCAATGCGGAAGGTAGGCCTTGGCTTCGCGCCCGCGCACGCGCCATGGGTACATGTTCTCCACCGCGATGCGGATCTGGAAGGAGTCCGCGATATCACGCACCCCGTGCGCAAAGGTCTCCGCATAGTCGTTCTGCCAGCGAAACGGCGGATGCACCACCACCACCTCGGCCCCCAGCGTGGCAGCCATCTCGGCAGAACGCTGGATCTTGTTCCAGGCGCTGCCCCAGACTTGTTGGGTCAGCAGCAACGTCGGGGCGTGGATGGCCAGAATTGGCTGGGCATAACGTTCGCTCAGGGTCTGCAGGGCCTTGGCGTCCTGGCTGGTCGCGTTGTTGGTCACCATGACCTCCACGCCGTCATAGCCGAGATCGTGCGACACGGCGAAGGCATCGTGCACGGTCAGGGGATAGACCGAGGCGCTTGAAAGTGCCACCGGGATGGAATGGGAAGGGCCCTGCCGATTATCCGGTCCGTTGGCTTCGTCTGTCTTCATCACTTCCTATACTGCCTCAGCGGAGTCATACACGGGTACCAGACCCGCGCTGGAGGACCGCAGCCCGGCGTCAAAGGTCAACTGGTCCAGCCGGCGCAGGATCAGCCCTTCACGCAGCGCCCAGGGACAAATGTCCATGCTCTGCACGTCAAACATCTCCAGCGCCGCCTCCGCCACCAGCGCACCGGCCAGGAGCTGCCCGGCCCGCGCTTCGGAGACGCCGGGCAGATGCAGCCGGTCAGCCGTGGACATCGCCGTCAGTCGCTGGGCCCACAGTCCCACATCCGCAAGCAGCAGGCCGCGCTTGACGTAGGGTCCCATGGCGCTGGGGGCGGCCCCGGCGATCCGGGCCAGCGAGCGGAAGGTTTTGGACGATCCTGTAACCACGGTGGGCGATCCCAGGTTCGAGAACGTCTTCACCGGCTCTTTCAGGGTGGACTGGATGTACCGGCGCAGTTCCTTCACGCTTCGGGCGCTGGGAGGGTCCTCCGGCAGCCAGTCCCGGGTCAGCCGGCCGGCGCCCAGCGGAACGGAGATGGCCATGCCGGGCAGCTCGTCGGCGCCCAGTGCCATTTCGAAAGACCCACCGCCAATGTCCAGATTCAGGACGGTGCCGGCGCCCCAGCCGTACCAGCGCCGGACGGCAAAAAAGGTCATGGCCGCCTCATCGGCACCGGTGAGTTCCTGCAGCGACACGGTTGTTTCCCGCTTCACCCGCTCCAGCACGGCCGGGCCGTTGGCTGCCTCCCGAATCGCCGAGGTGCAGAAGGCCAGCAGGTCATCGACCTTGTGCTTGGCGGCAAATTCCCAAGCCTCCAGCACGAACTCGGTCAGCTCGTGCTGGCCGGCGTCGCTGATGTTGCCCTCCGGATCCAGGTACTGCACCAGCGACAGGGGACGTTTGTGCGAAGCAAAGGGAACCGGCCGGGCACCCGGGTGCGCGTCGACAAGCAGTAGATGTACCGTGTTCGAACCGATGTCGAGGACGCCAAGACGCATACCTTCATTATGGCGCGTCCCGGCCGGGCATCAGGGCACGCTCCCGACCCGGCGCGCTGCCCCAACATCCCTGCCGCCCTCCTGGGTAACAGCTAATGCACTCAAACCGCGGGCAAAGTCAACTAGTGGGAGCAACGCAGGGGTTTATGCCGCTTGTTGTAGCAGCTGGTTCAGCCGGTTGGCTGGGGTGGTTTGGCTTGCGGGTGGATGGGCTTGGGGGGGTTGGCTCGAGGGCGGTGCTACTTCTTCGCCGCCACCTTGCGCCGGGCCGGTGCCTTGGCTGTGCGCTTGATTGGTCCCTTTTCCCGCTTCTCGGCCAGCAGTTCAACAGCACTTTCCCGGCTCAGTTCCTCCACCGAGGTACTGCGCGGAACGGTGATGTTCGTGATTCCGTCCGTAATGTAGGGACCGAACCGGCCCTCTTTCACCACGATCGGCTTCCCGGAAACCGGGTCCTCGCCGAATTCGGCCAGCGGCGGCACTGCTGTGCGGGCTCCGCGCTGCTTGGGCTGGGAGTAAATCTCCAGTGCCTGTTCCAGTGTGATGGTGAAGATTTCCTCTTCCGAGCCGATCGACCGGGAATCCGTGCCCTTTTTCAGATAAGGCCCAAAGCGCCCGTTCTGTACCGTGATCTCCGCCCCTTCGGCGTCGACGCCCAGCACGCGCGGCAGGCTCATCAGGGCCAATGCCTCCTCCAGGCTGACCGATTCCACCGTCATCGATTGAAACAGCGATCCGGTGCGTGGCTTGGCCTTGACCGGCTTCTTCGGCGGTTTCGGCTTGCCGTTCTTGTAGTACTCCACCGGCAGGTTGGCCAGCTCGTCCGCCGTCGGCTCGGTGATTACTTCGGTGACATACGCGCCGTAGCGGCCGTTCTTGGCCAGGACGGCGTTGCCTGAGGCTGGATCGACGCCCAGCCGACGCTCCTCGGGAGCCGCCGTATTCATCAGCTCCAGGGCCTTTTCCGCGGTCAGCTCATCCGGCGCCAAGTCCTCCGGAACGTTGGCCCGGATGGATTCGATGATTTCGCCGGTTTTCTCGTCAAGCGTCGGAACGGAGCTTTCCAGGTAGGGACCGAACTTGCCGACCCGCAGCGTGAGGCTGTCCGTGATGGGCACCGAATTGATGTCCCGCGCATCGATTTCGCCGAGGTTATTGACGATGCTCAGCAGACCGGTTTCGTTACCGCTGCCGAAGTAGAAGTGCTTGAGCCAGTCGGCCCCTTCCTCCTCGCCCTTGGCGATCCGGTCCAGCCCGGTTTCCATTCCAGCCGTGAACTTGTAGTCCACGTAGTCGCTGAAGTGCCGCTCCAGCAGCCGGACCACGGAGAAAGCCACCCAGCTCGGCACCAGAGCCGAGCCCTGCTTGCGGACATAGCCGCGGTCCATGATGGTGGAAATGGTCGACGCGTAGGTGGAAGGGCGGCCAATTTCGCGCTCTTCCATTTCCTTGGTCAGCGACGCTTCGGTGAAGCGCGGCGGCGGTGACGTCTCGTGACCCAAGGCGGCGACATCCGTGGCGCGCAGGGCGTCATTTTCCTTCACGTTGGGCAGCCGGCGGTCCGCGTCGGTGTCCTCGGAGCCCCGCACTTCATCGGTGCCCTCCTCATAGGCCGCCAGGAAACCACGGAACGTGATAACCGTTCCGGAGACGGAGAATTCGGCGTCCTGCGCCGCGCCTGGACCGGCGGTGACCGCGCCCAGCCGGATGGTCGCCGTCGAACCTTTCGCGTCGGCCATCTGGGACGCCACCGTGCGCTTCCAAATCAGCTCGTAGAGCCGGAACTCGTCGCGGCCCAACTGCTGGGCCACCTGCGCCGGGGTGCGGAACGCGTCGCCGGACGGGCGGATGGCCTCATGCGCTTCCTGGGCATTGGCGCTCTTGTTCGGGTAGACGCGCTTGGCCTGCGGAACGTACTCCGCTCCGTACAGCTCGGAGGCCTGCCGGCGCGCTGCGTTGACGGCTTCGTCGCTCAGTGAGGAGGAGTCGGTACGCATATAGGTGATGTAGCCGTTTTCGTACAGCCGCTGCGCCACCTGCATGGTGCTCTTGGACGTGAAGCGCAGCTTGCGCCCCGCTTCCTGCTGCAGGGTCGACGTCGTAAACGGCGCCGCGGGACGGCGGGAGTAGGGCTTGTGCTCCATCGAACGGACGGCGAAATCGGCCGTTTCCAGGGCCGCCGCCAGATCGGTGGCCGAAGCCTGGTCCAGATGCGCCACATTTTTGCCGGTCTGCTCACCGGCATCATTGAAGTCACGCCCGGACGCCACGCGGCGCCCATCGAGGGCCACCAGTCTGGCCTTGAACGTCTCCCCCGCGTCCGGCGCGGAAGCCACCGGAGTAAAGGTGCCCACCAGGTCCCAGTAGGAGGCGGCCCGGAAGGCCATCCGCTCACGCTCACGCTCCACCACCATCCGTGTCACCACGGACTGAACCCGTCCGGCGGAGAGCCCGCGGGCAATCTTGCGCCACAGCACCGGGGAAATTTCGTAGCCGTACAGCCGGTCCAGCACCCGTCGGGTTTCCTGCGCATCCACCAGATCCGTATCCAGTTCACGCAGGTTTTCGAGCGCGCGCTGCAGCGATTCCTTGGTGATTTCGCTGAAGGTCATCCGGTGCACCGGAACCTTCGGCTTGAGCACCTCGAGCAGATGCCAGGCAATGGCCTCACCCTCGCGGTCACCGTCAGTGGCCAGGTAAAGTTCGTCGGCGTCCTTGAGCTGGGCCTTGAGCTCGGCCACCTTCTTCTTTTTGTCCGGTGACACCACGTAATACGGCTTAAAGCCGTTCTCAAGGTCGACGGCGAACTTGCCCAGCGCCGTCTTCTTCAGCTCAGCGGGCAGCTCGGAGGGCTGCGGCAGGTCACGGATGTGGCCGATGGAGGCCTCGACAACGAACCCCTCGCCGAGGTATTTGCCGATGGTCTTGCTCTTGGCCGGTGACTCGACGATGACAAGCTTTTTGCCGGTCCCCGGCTTTGCAGATGCTGACTTGGCGGTGGCCTTGCTGGGCACGGTACTCCTACGTGGAACAGATAAGGGGGGCAAACTCAGCCCCCGAGAGCCTAGTTCACCATATTTTTACCGTGAAAGCGCATTGCAGGAAAAAACCACGCACCCAACTGGGTGGCAGTTGTTGCACTCATTCGAGGGAATGAGTGCGTTATCTGCTACTTACTTGGGAGGATCCACCTCGGGAACGAAGATCGTGGTCAGGTACATGGGCTTGGGCTTCTCTGCCGCGTCCGGGGAGTGCGTCAGCTTGCGGTAGCGCTCCACCAGTTGGTGATATTCGGCCGTAAATTCCTTGGCCTCGGCCTCCGTAACTTTCAGCTTCGATGAGGCCAGCATCAACGACGTTGGTGCCGGCCCGCCGCTGGCTTCGGCCTGGGCAAGCGCGCGGTTGATCCGGTCGCGTGTGGCGTTCAATGTCACATCGATCAGTGTGGAGCCAACCAGATCCGACGCACTGGTGCGGTCCCCCACCGTCAGAGTTTCGCCGGCAGCCTTCCAGCGCCGTTCCCGACCGTCCCCCGCCGAGGCCGCGCGCAGCACGTATCCCCATTTTTCCAATGCGCGCAGGTGATAGCTCATGGCGCTGGGCGTCAGTCCAAAACTGCGGGCCAGTTCCGTTGCGGTATACGTCTCATCGGAGCCAAAGAGTTCATCAATGACATCGAGTCGCACCTTGTGGGCCAGCGCACGGATGGCCTGCGGATCAGTGATGTTCACGACGCTGCGTTCGGTGTCCCGGGATAGCTGCTCCGGATCCTGCTGAGCTGTCATGGCTCAAGCATAACGAAATCTGAAACAAACGCTTGACAACGAATATGTGAAAGATTAGTTTCACACTTATGAAAGATTTGCTTCATAAGTGTGAGCCGGCTGGTTATCATCCCCTTTCCCCGAAAGTCCCAGCGTCACGGCCAAAGTCCCTGCTCATGAACCGGGACTTCCTGATCGCCAGCAGCTCCCGATTCCTGGGCAGCGTGGGCTACGGCGCCGTCGTCGTGTCGATTCTGCTGCACATCCAGGCCAGCGCCGGGGACAGCCGGCACGGTGCTTGGGCCGTGACGTTCTTTCTGCTCATTTCCACGTTGCCCATGGTCCTGCTCGCCCCATGGGCCGGACGGCTCGCAGATACACACGACTCCAAGCGGCTTGCCACGGGCGCCTCTGTAGCCAGCGCCGCGGCCGTTGCAGCAATGGCCATCAGCATGCGGTTGTTCAGCGATTATCTGCCGGCGCTGTTCGTTCTGACGTTTGTGCTGGAGGCTTCACTGGCGGTGGCCAGTCCCACCTGGCCGGCCCTGCTTCCGCGGATTGTGGGCGAGGAGCGGACGCCGCGGGCAATGGGGAGCATGCAGGCCACCCTGATGCTGGCCCAGATGGCCGGTCCAGCCGCGGGCGGAATCCTGGTGGGCAACGGTGGCACCGCTTTCAGTTTTTGGACGGCCGGTGGCTGTTATCTGCTGCTGGCTCTGGGTGCGTTGTCCATCAGGACCCGGCGCAACGGTGCCGCTGGACGCACCGACGCGGCCAAACCACGCCTGTTGGACGGGCTGCGGATTGTCAACCGGGACCGGCTGCTGCGTTTCGTGCTGATCGGTTCGCTGTTCATCATCCTCAGTGCCGAGGCCATCAACGTACTGGAAGTTTTCCTGGTCCGGGAAACCCTAGGCGCCTCGGCCGCGCAGTACGGACTACTGTCCGCGGTCATGGGCGCTGGCCTGGTGTCCGGGTCCTTGTCCGCGGGCAGAATCAGCACGGAGAAGCTGCGGCTTAAGGCCTTTCTGGCCTCCGCCGCCGGCGCGTCGATTCTGCTGATCCTGATGGGTCTGGCACCGAATCTGGCTGCGCTCTATATCTTCAGCTGCATCGCCGGCGTCAATCTGGGTGTCCTCAACGCCACTTTTGGTGCCCTGATCATTCTGCGCACCCCGGAAGCCCACCGCGGGCAGGTTTCGGCCATCGTGATGGGTCTGACCAGGGCCGTATCCATCGGCGCGCTGGGCGTCGGCGGCCTGCTGGGGAGCCTTTTCGATCCGCGCACCGGCTTCGTGTTCTGTGGCGCGGCGACGCTGCTTGCTTCGGCGGTGATCACCGTGCTGATTGCCGCCCGCCGCCCGGAAGTGGACGTTCCTGCCGCTTGGGTTGGACCGGCCGACGACGGCGGTGCAGCCGCGCGGGCGCACGACGGTGCGAGTTCAGCGGCAGCCGAATCAGCGCGAGGCAATCTCCGCCGGGAGCAGGAAACCGTCGAGCACCAGGTTGCGGACGTCGTGCAGCAATTGGACAGTGAAGTTCCGGGACCCGTCTGCGCCGTCGTCCCGGTTAAGTAGCGCCGCCAGCGCCCCGATGATTTGTCCGACGGAAAGGTCACCGTCGCAGGCGGAGGCAAAACCGGCCAACTCGGTGCTGAGCAGCGTGGTCCGGCGCAAGCCAGCGCCCTGCCGCAACAAGATCACCCCCGGATGCTCCGCACCGGGCCTTTGATGACGCTCTTCGGTGACATCGCCGGCCACTACCAAGTGCTCGCCGGCCAGCCCGTCGAGGGTACCGGCGTCCCGATCCAGAGCGGCAAGCCAGTCGGCTCGCTCCACCTGCTGGCCCAGATGCGGCCCGATGGGCTGTTCGATCGGATGCGGAATCTCTTCGAAGCGGCGGATGAATGGTGCGGCACCAGCGGGGACGGCGCGCAGCCAAATCATGCCGAAGCCGATTCCCGTAACCGCACGGGAGGCGAAATCCTGCAGATATTCCCGGTAGGAAGCGGCGTACAGATTGCGATCGCGGCCCTCAGAGGCATCCTGCAGCCAGGTCTCGGCATACTGCCCGGGTTCCAGCACTTCGCGCTGGATGAACCAGGCATCGGCCGTCGACCGCAGCCAAGACTCCGGACGCAGCGACCAGGAGCCGGCAGCCTCCGCCGAACCGGCGCCCTGAATCTCCCAGTTCCCCAGCAGCTGCGCCGTTCCGCCCGGGGCCAGCACGCTGGGCAGTCCGTGCACCAGGGCAGCGACAATTTCGTCGCCCGCAAGGCCGCCATCGCGATAGGTGAACTGGTCCCCGGCGGTCTCCGTACTGTTTCGCGGCGTGATCACAAACGGCGGGTTCGACACCACCAGGTCGAACTTTTCGCCGGCCACCGGTTCAAGCAAGCTGCCCAGACGCAGCTCCACCCGCACAGCCAAATTGTCCCTTTCGATGCCCAGTTGCGGGGCGTTGAGCAGCAGGTTGAACCTGCTGAAGGCGAGCGCCCGGGCGGATATATCGGTGGCCACCACGTGACGGGCATGACTGAGCAGGTGGAATGTCTGGATGCCGCAGCCTGTGCCCAGGTCCAGCGCCCGTTCCACTGGCCGCCGAACGGTGCTCTGGGCCAGCGTCAGGGAAGCCTGGCCGATGCCCAGCACGTGATCCCGGCGGAGCACCCCCGTGCGCTGATGGGCGCCCAGATCGCTGGCGATCCACAGCTCAACATCTCCGCTGCCATCGCGTTCCGCGGCCCAACCGTAGGGGCGCAGGTCGACCGCGGCCCGAACCGCACCGGAAGGGTCGTCCTCGATCAGCCCTAGAAACCGAAGGGAGTCCAATCCCGTGGACGGAAAGGCCGCCGCGACCGCGGCGGGGCTGACCGGTTCGGCAAGCAGCCACAGCCGGACCGCCGCAGCCAGCCCGCCGTCGTCGTCGGCCGACGCGAGCAGGGCCGGGATCAGCTGATCGCGGTCCAGTGCCCGGTGAGCTTCTTCACCGAGCAAGGCCCGGACCCCCTCCACCGTGTAATCGAGCGCGGCCAGATCCTCGGCCAAGGTCTGAAGCACACCCAGGTCGGAGCTATTCGGGGCGTCGTGGACATCTGCAAAGTCGGTCACGAACTCAAGTCTAAAGTCAGGGGTTGCGGTCGGGGTTTACGATGGAAGCATGCATCAGCAGCAGCGATTTCCCAGCCCTCGGCCGTTTACCGGCCGGACGGGCTGTTCGCTGACGCGCTGAGTCCACCGGCACAGTGGCCGAGGGTGAAACTTCCCCTTTCAGCCACTCTCCAAAGGACTTTGCCATGTATTCCCCTCCCAATACACATACTTCCTCGTCAGCTGCCCTGACGCCCCGGCTTCAGCCAGCAGCACGCTACCTGTCGCTGACCGAAATCAATGCCGCGCTTGCGCTGCGCGACCTCAGTGATCCGGCGCAGGGCGATCATGCCACGCAGCTGATCCTGGACGGCGTGCTCGACGCGCTCAAGGATGCGTGGGGCGTGCCGACCCAGCTGCACCGGCATAATCCGCTGGTGGCCACCCGGGACAACTACGACCGACTCGGTTACAGCTCCGGCGCCGCGACGCGGGATTCGCGCTATTCCCAGCACGTCAGTCCGACCGTGATGCTGCGCAGCCATACTTCCGCAGGCGTCCCAGCGCTGCTGGATGCGCTGGCGTCGGAGCGGGATAGTTATGACGTCCTGCACGCGCTGCCGGGGATGGTGTATCGCCGTGACAGTGTGGACCGAACGCATGTTGGCACGCCGCATCAGCTGGATTTATGGCGGCTCCGGGCCCGCGGTCTGCTGGGGTTGGCGGACATGCAGCAGCTGATGGCATCGGTGGTGGCCGCCGTGCTGCCCGGAGCCCGTTGGCGCGCCGTGCCGACGGCCCACTCCTATACCGTGCACGGCCATCAGCTTGATGTCCTGGTGGACGGCAACTGGCTGGAACTGGCGGAGTGCGGCCTAGTGGCGGCACCGATCCTCCGGGCGGCCGGGGTGGATCCGCGCCGTTGGTGCGGTCTTGCCTTGGGCTTAGGTTTGGACCGGGCGTTGATGCTGCGCAAGGACATCCCGGACATCCGCTTGCTGCGCTCGCCGCATCCCCGGGCGCAGGAACAGCTGCAGGATCTCCTGCCGTGGCGGCACGTCTCGGTGATGCCGCCCATGCACCGGGATCTGTCCCTGCTTTGCAGCGCGGACGCTGCTTTGCAGCGCGGACGACGACGTCGAAACGCTCGGCGATGCCGCCCGGGAAGCGCTGGGGACCGACTCGGCCGTGCTGGCGTCCCTGGTGGTTCGTGCGGTTACGCCTGCCGCGGAGCTGCCGGCCGCCGCCGTCGAGCGGTTGCAGCCCAAGCCGGGACAGAACAACGTCCTGGTGCGGCTGACGCTGCAGGCCCTGGACCGAACCCTGACCATCGGGGAGGCGAATGCCCTGCGGGACCGGGTCTACCGCGCACTGCATTCCGGCCCGGTGTTGGAGCTGACTGCCTGAGTCGCACTGCGGGTCGCCGGCGGCTGGACGTCATGCCATCCGCCGGCACCTGGGTCAGGCGCTGCAGCCCTGCGGGCAAAGCAGCGTGTCAGCGCTGCTGGCACAATCGCTGCAGTACAGTGCCAGATTGCGGCAGCTGGGATTGGAACAGTTTTCGAATTTGTTGGTTGGCGTGCTGCAACGCACGCAGTGTCCGAGAGTGCGGGCCTGGTCGCTGAATTCCAAATGCATCCGCTTATCGAAAACGTACAGCGAACCTTCCCACAGTCCTTCATCCTTGAACGTCTCGCCGTACCGAACGATGCCGCCGTCGAGCTGGTAGACCTCTTTGAATCCCCGGTTAATCATTAAGGAACTCAGCACCTCACAGCGGATGCCACCTGTGCAATAGGTGACCACCGGCTCGTCCTTGAGCGCATCGTATTTGCCTGAGTCCAGCTCCCGGATGAAGTCTGCCGTGGTGGCGACATCCGGCACCACGGCATTTTTGAACCTGCCGATCTGCGCCTCGAAGGCGTTCCTGCCGTCAAAGAAGACAACCTCCTTCCGGCTGGCCCGCTTCTGCGCCACGAGCTCATGCAGTTCCTCAGGTGCAAGGTGGGTGCCGCCGCCCAGCACGCCGCCCGCATCCACCTGCAGCTCCCCCGGCGCTCCAAAGCTGACGATTTCATCCCTGACCTTGACGCTCAGGCGCGGGAAGTCGTCGGCCGACCCCGCGGAGAACTTGGCGTCAAGATTCCGGAAGCCAGCGTAGCCGCGGGCAATTTTCAGATACTGCTTGATGGCGTTCAGGTCCCCGCCAACAGTGGCATTGATGCCGTCGCCGGAGATCAGGATGCGGCCCCGCAGCTGAAGTTTTTCGCACAGTGTGCGCTGCCAGAGCCGAATAGCTTCCGGGTCCGGCAGCGGGGTAAAGACGTAAAAAAGCACGATTCGATTCAAAGCCACGCATTTAAGCCTACGTCCTGCCGCGGACCGGCACGCGCCGCGCCTAACCGGTTTCGGTGCGGATGAAAGAATGGTTCAGTGGCACGCATCGAATCGCTGATTCCCCTGCTGGGCCGGGGTCCAGACCCGGAGCAGCTCCAGCACGTGCACGAAATTCCCGCGCGGTCGGCCATCAGTGTGGACTGGCCAACCTGGACCCATGCCGACATCCGCGCAGCATACGCGAATTTGGGCGTGCACGAACCATGGCAGCACCAGGTTCTGGGCGCGGAGGCGGCTCATGGCGGACACCATGTGGTGATTGCCACCGGCACGGCCTCCGGAAAATCCCTCGCCTACCAACTGCCTGCCCTGGACGCGATCCACCGCGCCGGCCTCACCGCAGCCGCAAATCCGGGCAAGCTGGACCCCGAGGGCGCCGTTGCGCTGTACCTCTCGCCGACCAAAGCCCTGGCCGCGGATCAGTTCGCCGCCATCGAGTCGCTTCACCTTCCCACCGTCCGTGCCGCCACTTACGACGGCGACACGGACCCCAGCGATCGGCGCTGGATCCGGGACCACGCCAATTTCGTGCTCTGCAACCCCGACATGCTGCACTTCGGCATCCTGCCCAACCACACCCGCTGGGACAGATTCTTCCGAAGACTGAAGTACGTCATCGTCGATGAAGCCCACAGTTACAGGGGCGTCTTTGGCTCACATGTCGCAAACCTGATGCGTCGGCTGCGTCGAATCTGCTCCTATTATGGCTCCGAACCAATTTTTATCGCCGCTTCCGCCACCTCCTCGGAACCGGCCGTGTCGTTCGGCCGGCTCATCGGCGCCCCGGTCAGCGCCATCACCGAAGACTGCTCGCCGCACGGCTCCACCACCGTTGCCTTTTGGGAGCCGGCGCTGATGGAGCTCAAGGGCGAAAACGGTGCTCCGGCCCGGCGCACCGCCGTTGCCGAAACCGCTGACCTGCTGGCCAACCTGGTTTCATCCCGCATCCGCACCATCGCCTTCATCAAGTCCAGGCGCGGCGCCGAGAACATTGCCAGCATCTCCAAACGCCTGCTCGCGGAGGTCGACCCCCGGCTTCCGGACCGCATCGCCGCCTACCGGTCCGGATATCTGCCGGAAGAGCGCCGTGCGCTGGAAAAGGCCCTTCGCTCCGGGGAGCTGCTCGGAATCTCCAGCACATCGGCCCTGGAGCTGGGCATCGACATATCGGGGCTGGACGCCGTCCTGGTGGCCGGCTGGCCCGGCACCAGAGCCTCACTTTTCCAGCAGATCGGCCGCGCCGGCCGCGCCGGCCAGGATGCCATAGCGGCGTTCATTGCCAGCGACGACCCCTTGGACACCTATCTGGTGCACCACCCCGAGGCAGTGTTCGGAACCGCTGTTGAAGCCACCGTTTTCGATCCCTCCAATCCGTATGTTTTGGGTCCGCACCTGTGCGCGGCCGCGGCCGAACTTCCTCTTGGCCCGGCCGACCTTGGACTTTTTGGTTCCAGCACGGAAACCCTGCTCGCTGAGCTGGTTGCGGACGGCTATCTCAGGCGGCGTCCGGCGGGATGGTTCTGGACCCATTCGCGCAGCGCAGCAGGGATGGTTAATCTGCGGGCCGATGGCGGCGGCCCGATCAGCATCGTCGAGGCAGATACCGGCGCGCTGCTGGGCACGATGGACTCTCCCCAGTCTCACTATCAGGCCCACCGCGGTGCGGTCTATGTGCATCAGGGCGTGACGTTCCTGGTCGAAGAACTCAATGAAGCAGACCACTGCGCGGTGGTGCGCCGGGGCAATCCCGATTTCTACACCACAGCCCGCGACGTCACCCAAATCGAAGTAGTTAAATCACTCCGGCATGAGCAGTGGGGTCCGGTGGAGGTTCACTTTGGTGAGGTCCAAGTGACCACGCAGGTGGTCTCCTTTCAGCGCAAGGCCTTCATTTCCAACGAGGTACTCGGTGAGGAACCTCTGGAACTTGGTGCCCGGGACTTGTTCACCAAGGCGGTCTGGTTCACGCTGGACAACGGCTCCTTGTTGCGCGTTGGCCTCGCTGAGCCCCAGTTCCCGGGGGCACTGCACGCCGCCGAACACGCGGCGATCGGGCTGTTGCCGCTGGTGGCATCCAGTGACCGCTGGGATGTCGGCGGAGTTTCAACGGCTGTCCATGCAGATACGGGGCAGCCAACGATTTTTGTCTACGACGGACACCCTGGCGGGGCCGGCTTCGCCGAACGCGGCTTTGAAGCCGCCCGGACCTGGCTCCGGGCCACCCGTGACGCGATTGACGCCTGCGAGTGCGAGACCGGATGTCCATCCTGCGTCCAGTCACCGAAATGCGGCAATAAGAACAATCCCCTGGACAAACGCGGCGCGGTTCAATTGATCGATGTGCTGCTGGCCAGTGCGGCAGTCGCCGACGGTGCGCCAGTGGCTAAGAGTGCAGCGATGGCCGACGGGCGGCAGTAGCCAACCGTGCAGCTCCGGTTTAGGGTGCGGGGTCGACTCCGCGCGGGGAGTCATCCATAGGGGGTGGCCCCGCCCGGGCATGACCCTTGGCGGCACCCCAGGGTGGCGGCAGATCTACTCGGGTACTGATGTCCACAATGTCCCTCTCATGACCTCCAACGATGCAGCTGACCAGTGCTGCCCGATGCTGCGCCACCACCGAAGCGGCGACGGTACACGGCTCACCGGAAATCAGGTCCCGGGCGGCGTCCGCACCGGCGAGCGCGGCAAGATCGGCGGCAGTGGCAGCCCGGCTGGCCGCAACGGCCGCTTGGGTTATCAGCAGCAAAGCGGCGAGCATGCTCAACAGGACACAGATCACCCCGACTGCCAGCACGGTTCCCGAACCCCGTTCCCGTCCCGCTGTTGGTTTCGGCGCCCCGGCCTCCCGGTCCGGGTACTTGCTCACGGGGAATGTCCGGACTGCGCACTATAGGCTCGAGCCGACTGCGGAGCCGACTCCCGGCCGGCTGTGGCCGTGGCCGTCAGCGGCCAGTTGACCATTGCCGACATTGGACCGGACAACCGGGCAGTGACTTGGACATAAACCAGATTTTCATCCATCGAGACGCTTATCTCGGCCGTTCCACCGGCAACTTGCCGAGCTGCAGCGAAAGCAGTGGCAACAGAGTCGCCGCGGGCAAACGAACGTGCCGCAGAGCGTGCCGCTTCCTCCAGCCTAAGCTGGGTCACGCCGAGCATCGCCGCCAGCAGGAGCAGTGCCAGCACGGCAGTCAACGCGGGCAGCGTAACGGCTAATTCCGCTGTCACAGATCCTCCGTCAGCGGCGGGACACCGTCCGCCATCCCGTTCCTGCTGCCTCACGGCATGCTTAGGGCGCTGCGAATAATGCTGAGCAGGAAGCCGCGCACCTCATCACTTTTCAGAATGACGACCAGCAGACCAGCGAAGCCAACGGCGGCCAGGGTGGCGATCGCATACTCGGCCGTCGCCATCCCGGCTTCCGCTGACCGTCTACGCAATGGCACTCGTTGGCGATATGGCGGGCGGCTGGCCGCGCCAGCGAAGATCTCCCGGACGGGGCTGAGCTTGTCATCCGAAACGGCGACAGGCGTTTCCTCGTGCACAATCTGGCCGCGTGCTTCACCCGCGCCAGATGCGCCGCTGTCCTCCCGGTCCGGGCTGCCTCCGTCCCCTGCGCCTTGGCCGCCCTCGGATCCGTTCAATTCGCGGGCTCCGGTCATCCCCGTGCGAAGCATGCCGTTTGCGTCCCTGATGATTCTCATCTTTTCTCCTTTGTCGAAAAAATGCCGCCCGGAGCGGCCATGCTCAACTTTCGTAGCAGCCAGCGTCCAGGAACAGATGCCGGCGACTCCAAGTGGGGTACCCCTGCTGACTTTCCGGTTGTGGAGGAGAACATGGCATCAGCGAAACGACGGAACCATTGCCAGGACTACCGGGACAATGCCCAGGCAAACGAAGGCTGGAAGGAAGCACAGCCCCAGCGGCAGCACCAGTTTCACGCCAAGTGCCGCTGCGCGTCGCTCGGCCGTCCGGTGTCTGATTCGCCGGATTTGGGCCGCTTCCGCGTCGAGCAGCGCTGACGACGGAGCACCTGTCAGCGCGGCGAAAGTCAAAGCGGAATGCAGGGTTTCGAGTACCTCGTCGCAGTGCACGAGAGACCAGGAAGTACTCCAGGAGGCACCGATGCAGAGCCCCGCGACAACCACGACCAAGCGGCGGCGGGTAGCTTCGTTGGCAACCCCTGCGAGCACTTCGAGGGCGCGTACCATCGGCAGTCCCGCGTCAAAGGCAGTGGCGAGCAGCTCGAGCATGAGCGGGACGTCCTCAATGCCGTCATTCCTGCACGCTGCCCCGGCCGCTTCCGCGCTCTCCTGGACGGGGACCCATCGGGGTCCTCGGCGTCTCCGCACCTGCCACATCTGCAGTCGCTGCTTCCACCGCGTCCTGTCCGGCCGCTGGCACAGAACCATCATGCCGGAGGCCGCCAAGGCAAAAATCCACCAGCTATGTCCGGTCATTTTCGCCCACTGGCGGCCGAAATCAACAGCGCGGTCCAGCATCGCCCGGCAATTAAAAAGGCCACACCCGCCAGCAAGGCGGCGATGCCGACCGGACTACCGAAGAGGACGGCGAAGGGATCAACTCCCATCAGCACTCCAAGACCGAGACCGAGGGCGGGCAACCAGGCCAGCAGGCGAACCGTCGCTTTGGGGCCCGCCAAAGAAGTCTCCCGCACGGCTGCTTCATCACCGTTGGCTTCGAGGGCGCCGGCTAATCGCAGCAGAACTGCGGCCAGCGGCGCGCCGCTGATTTCCGCAACGTCCAAGCATGCGGCTAGTTCCTGCCAGGCACGGGTGGCATCCGCATCGCCGGTCCGCCTCCGATCTCGTGCAGGCGTGCGCTCCCGGCAGGCTGCACGCAGAGCCGTGCTGACGTTCAGACCCAGCTGGGACGCGCGCTGGGCCAACTGAAGCATGGCGGTATTGGAATTTGCCGGCATCTGGCGGTTCCGGCCGCGCCCCTTGTGAGCGACCGGGAAAGAGGTTTGCTGATCCTCGGGACAGCGCCGCACCAAGGCGTCATTCCACAACTCGGGTCCAGATCTTCCAGCGGTCAGAAGTGCCGAAAGCTCGCGCAGCAGCCGCACCAGGTCTTCATATTCCCCCGCGGGATCGGTGCGCCTGAACCTGGTTGACCAATTTGTTCCATCGCGCTCAGGCGCCTTGGCCGGGCCCCGGGGAGGGGCGCTCGAGCCGGCGACCCGCTGCTCCCGGACGGAGTCCTTTGTCCCCGGGCGGAAAACCCGGACCGCACCGCCCCGTTCTGAGGGCGGCGCCAGCAGAAGGCAGCACGCTGCAGTCAGGATACCGAACAGCAAGAGCTCACTCACCGGTCCACTTCCCGTCCAAGGCACGTTGGAGCCCTTCCCACCCAGGCCCGTAACGCAACTCCGATTCCGCCGGCACGCACTCACGGACGCTCCCTGCGTCGTTATTCACAAAGGTGATCGCGGGAACCACTTCCAGAGTCCCTGATTTCAGCGCCACCGTGCCGATCTCAGCGAGCCGGCGCCCGGCCGGACCACGCTGCAAGTGCAGAACGACGTCGAGAGCACTCACGGCCTGCAGCCCGACCGCCTCACTGCTCAAACCACCCAGCGCCCCCAGCGCCGTCAACCTGGCGGGAACGGCCGCCGCACTGTTGGCATGGACAGTACAGCCACCACCGCGATGCCCTGTGTTGAGGGCGGAGAGAAGTTCTCGAACCTCAGCCCCGCGGCATTCGCCCACCACGAGGCGGGTCGGGTTCATCCGCAAGGCCTGGCGAACAAGCTGACCGAGGTCGATGGTTCCACCACCTTCGCTGTTCGCATGCCGGGCCTCCAGCCCCAACACGTGTGGATGATCGGGCATCAGCTCGGCCACGTCCTCGATCAGCACCAGGCGCTCGTTGTCCTCACACAGGCCGAGCATCGTGGTCAGCAACGTGGTTTTTCCCGATCCGGTCGCGCCACTAATCAAAAAACTCAGCCGCCGGGCGACGATGGCGGACAGAACCTGGCCCATCGCGGCAGGAGCGAATCCGGATGCCAGCAGCTCGTCCAGCGTAAAGACCGTGGAGCGGCGGACCCTGATTGAAAGCAGAGTGCCCACCGTGGAGATGGGCGGCAGCACGGCATGAACCCGGCAGCCATCGTCGAGCCTGATGTCCACACACGGCGAACTGTCATCCAGCCGCCGTCCACCCGCGGCCACAAGCCGCGCGGCGAGTGCCCGTACCTGCGGTTCGCCGGAAAAACCCACCCCAGTCCGTTCTGCCCCCGAGCCACGGTCCACCCAGACCGAGTCGGGGCCGTTGACGTAGATATCAGTAACCCGCGGATCATCCAGCAGTGGTTGAAGCGGGCCGAGACCATTCAATTCGGCGCGGATTCGGTCAACGGCGGCAAGGGAACCAGTAGTGCCCAGCAGCCGCCCACTGGCTTGGACTGCCGCGGCCACCCGGGACGGTGTTACCGGGCCGGTTTGAGAGAGAACCGCAGCCCGAACGGTCTCCAACAAGGCGGCGTCCAGTTCCGCAGCGGGTCGGGAGGACGAGTGACGGCTCATTGGTCCCCACTGCGCAGTTCTGCCAGAACGGCTCCGGTCACCCGGCGGATGGACCTCCGATGCAGAAAGTCGAGCAACTGGCCGCGTTCCGCGGCTGCGGTCAGCCCCCGCACGGCGGGCATCACAGTGGTCACGGGGACGCCAATGGAACCGCCAATCAGATCCGCATCCAGACCTTCCCTGATGGGGCCTCGAATGACCACAGACGTAGACAGCGGTGGTAAATGCGCCAGCAGCTGCGCGCTGGCAACCGCGGAGCGCATGCGGGCCGGGACCACCACCAGCACTTGATCACAAAACTGGCCCAATCCAGCCAACGCATCGCGGCTGCGGCCGACGTCAACCACTGTCAGTTCGTAACCACGGCGGGACGCCTTGAGGACTTCCATGTTCAATCCCTGTGCCTGCGGGTTGCTGCTCGCTCCCTGCAGCTGCTGGCCCCATGTCAACAGCGAAAAACCAGCCACCACCGGCAATGCCGCGGCCAATTGGCCCGGGTTGAGCGACCCCGCTGCAGCCTGGAGATCAGGCCAGCGGAGCCCCGGCAGATCTTCGCCGCCAACGGCCAAGTCCAGTCCGCCGCCCCACTCGTCGCCGTCGACCAGCAGCGTCCGGATTCCGAGGCCGGCCGCGTGCCCGGCCATCAGAACGGAAAGCGTTGATGCCCCCGCCCCACCACATCCGCCGACTATCCCGAGGACGAAACCTGTGGACGCGGGATCCCGGAGCCGGCCAAGGAACTCGGCCAGCCATTCAGAACCATGGGGAAGCACGGCGACCCTGTCCACACCCGAAATTGATGCTTGCTGCCACAGCGTTTCACTCTCGCCGCTGGCACCTATGAGGACGGTCGGTCCACGACGACGGGGTATGGGCTCGGAGATGTCGCTGCCAACCAGGACGGCGCCGGCACCATGCCAATCGACGCCGGCTGACTCTATGGTTGCCGCTACGGCCAGCTCCACAGCGGCGGCGGCACTAATTCTGGCCGCTTCATCCCGAAGATATGAGGATTCGGTGACCAACAGAACGTCAATGCGCTGCTCCGGAAGCCATTGACCGGCTCGGCCGGAAACTGTCTCGGTCCTGCTCCTCAACGCACCAGGATCCGGCTCGGGAACTCCGTGCGCCCGGCTACTGGCAGCCAGGCTCCGGGCTCCCGGGCCAGAAACTTCCCGACCAAGGACTTTCGAGCCCCGGTCGGCGGTGGGAAAGCTGGCCTGTGCGCCGGAAGATCCCTCGAGCAGGGAGTCGGCGCGGGTCCGCGGTGCAGCGGCACGCCGGCCGCGGATTCGTGGACCGGAAGACATGGATACAGGTTCCCCGGAAGTCCACCGCCTCCGCTACTGGAGTTCATGCCGTTGTGCGCGGCGAACTGGTCGCAAGCCCGTGTGCAGGGGAAGTCGCCTGTGGCCGCCGGTGGCTGCCGGATCGGCAATGCAGCTCGATGACTGCCAGATCGGCGCTGCAAAAAGTATCTGCTGCCGGATCGGCGTCGTTTCTCTTTGGCTGCCGGATCGGCGTCGTGTCTCTTTGGCTGCCGGTCGCGCCACTTCCCGGCGGCCTCGTTCTTCGCCCCGATCGGGAGCGGGCAGAATAGGTGCATGTACCTGGTGTTGGCTACTGCCTCCGGCAACCGCTCCGCCGACGCCGGTCCGAGCCCCGCAGCGGACCTGCTTTCCCTGGACGCCGCCGGAAATCCTTCCGGAACCAGACTCACCGTCGCACTGCAGAACCTGCCCGACGTCGTGCGTGGCCTTGAACAAGACCGGCCGCGCTGGGTGTGGCAACGAACCCAGGACTGGTACCCGGCGCTGCTGCGGGCCGGTGTCAGCGTGGAAAAATGCCACGATCTAACCCTGTGCCGCAACATCCTGGTCTATTCAGAGTTCACTGCCTCCACTGGTTACCCGCGCGCTAACATGGCTCTGCCGGTGGAGGGCGCGTCCGATTCGCGGCCGGGAGTACCCAATCAGGACAGCCTTTTCGACAGCCAGGTACAGCAGCGCGGACCCGGGCTCGAGGAACTTTGCGCTGATCTGCGGGCCCAGCTGGCGGCGGTCCGTGATACCGGCGAGCAGGCCAAGCTGTCACTGCTGCTGGCCGCGGAATCGGCCGGCACGCTGATCGCAGCGGAGATGCAGCATACCGGCGTTCCCTGGCGCGAGGACTTGCACGAGGCGATCCTGCAAACCCACTTGGGACCGCGGCCGGAGGGGATGCGCCGGCCGGAACAGCTGGAACGGCTTGCGGCCCGGCTGCGGGATTTGCTCGGTGTCCCCGGGCTGAACCCAGATTCCGGCCAGGAGTTGCTGCGGGCACTGCACCGATCCGGCGTCGAGGTCAAAACCACCCGTTCCTGGGAGTTGGAGCAGCTAAAGCATCCGGCTATCGAACCGCTGCTGGCATACAAGAAACTCAGCCGGCTTTTTGCGGCCAACGGATGGGCGTGGCTGGACCAGTGGGTGGCCGGCGGGCGGTTTCGTCCGGAGTATGTGGTGGGCGGAGTGGTGTCCGGCCGGTGGGCCTCCCGTGGCGGAGGTGCGCTGCAGATTCCCAGGCAGATTCGAGGTGCCGCGTTCGCGGATTCGGGGTACAAACTGATCGTCGCCGATGCCGCCCAGCTGGAGCCGCGGGTGCTGGCGGCATTGGCCCGCGACACCAAGATGGCCGAGGCTGCGCGGGATAAGGACCTCTACGCCGGCATCGCAGCGCAGGGATTCGGCGGCGACCGGGCGAAGGCCAAGGTTGCGCTCTTGGGCGCCATCTACGGTGCGACGACGGGTGAGTCGGGTCGGCTGATGCCCCAGCTCACCCGCACCTATCCGCAGGCGGTGGGATACGTCGAGGACGCAGCCCGGGCCGGGGAAAAGGGCCGGATCGTGACCACCCGGTTGGGACGCAGCTGCCCGCCGCCCTCGACTGCGTGGATGGCCGCGCAACGCAGCACCACGGCCGAGGAACAGCGCCGGGCCGACGGCGCGGCCCGGTCCCGTGGACGTTTCACGCGCAATTTCGTGGTCCAGGGCTCGGCGGCGGACTGGGCTGCCTGCTGGATGGCGGAATTACGACGACGGCTGCGCGCCTTCCCGTCGGAGGTTCCCGGTGGCGCCGCGGCTGATGGCGGCCCCGCCGGGGTCCCCGAGATGGTCTTCTTCCTGCACGACGAAATCATGGTGCACGCTCGGGATGAGGACGTGGACCGGGTCTGCGCTCTGCTGGAGGAAGCCGCGCGGGCGGCCACGCAACTGTTGTTCGGTCAGATTCCGATTGAATTTCCGGTCAACATCACCGTGGTGCAGTCCTACGCGGATGCTAAATAGATCCGCGGCATCAGAGCGGGACGGGAACCAGCCGGTTGGTGTCCCATTGGACCGCCCAGCCCAGCTGATCGAAGAGCCGGTCCAGCAGGGCACCGGTGAATCCCCAGATCACTACCCCGTTGACGCTGAACGCCGGGCTCCGGGAGGTCTCCACACCGTGGCGGACTGTAGCCATGTACCTGTTGTCCGGATCCAGCAGGTCGCGCACAGGGACACGGAACACCTGCGCGGATTCACCGAAGTCGACAACTGCCACCGGGGATTGGGATGCCCACCAGCCCAGTACTGGAGTCACCAGGAAGTTGCTCACCGGCAAGGCCACCTCCGGCAGCGCACCAAGAATTTCCACCCCGTCCGGGTCCAATCCGGTTTCCTCCACGGCCTCACGCAGTGCTGTGCCTTCCACTGATGTGTCCGAGGCGTCTGCTCCGCCGCCCGGAAAAGCGACTTGACCGGGGTGGTTCTCCAGATTCGCGGCTCTCTCCACCAAAAGCACGTCCAACTCGGTGGGGGCCAGCGGCTTCGGTGATGCCGCCGGAACGGAGTCGAGTGCGCCGAAGAGCATCAGGACGGCCGCGCGGCGGGCGGTGGACCGATCAAGACCCCTTGACCAACGCGGGTCCGGCGGATCGGGCAGCTGACCGGCCGCGGCCCTTTCCGCCAGCAAATGCAAGTCCGCCCGTGCGCTCACTGATGCCCCGGCAGTGTGCCTGCGTCCCCCAACGGTGCTTCCGGCCCGGCGGTACTTTCCGACTTGTTCGTTGATCCGAAGGGAACCTGCGCACCGCGCTGGAATTCCATCCGGTACTCCGCCGCTCTGGACACGTCGGCAAGCATGCGTGCCAGTAACTCCTCATTGCCCGCTGCAAGCTCGTACTTGAGCAACTTTTTCGCCTTTACCGGATCGGTCTCCCCCTCGCCGTAGGACGGACACAGCGTTGCTACACCGCACGCCCCGCAGGCAGGCTTCCGGGCATGGCACACCCGCCTGCCATGGAACACCACGCGGTGCGAGAGCATGGTCCAGTCCGCCGGCTCAAACAGTTCCGCCACATCGCGCTCAACCTGGACCGGGTCCTCCGAATCCGTCCACCCAAACCGGCGGGCCAGCCGGCCAAAGTGTGTGTCAACGGTGATTCCGGGAATGCCGAAAGCATTTCCGAGCACCACATTGGCGGTTTTCCGTCCGACGCCGGCCAGTGTCACGAGGTCCTCGAGGCGCCCGGGGACCTCGCCATCGTACTCGTCCACGATCCGGGTCGCCAACGCCAGCAGACTCCGGGTCTTGGCCCGAAAAAATCCCGTGGGCTGGATCATGGATTCCAGGTCGGCTGAATTCGCCTCCGACAACGCCTGGGCATTCGGATACTTAGCAAAAAGCGCAGGAGTTGTCTGGTTCACCCTGACATCGGTGGTCTGGGCGGAGAGCACTGTAGCCACGACGAGCTCGTAGGGGTTGCGGAAGTCCAGCTCCGCATGCGCATAGGGGTACAGCCCGGCGAGACCGCGATTGATCTTTCGCGCCCGCCGGGTCAGAGCCAGCCGCGACTCGCCCGCACCGGTTACCCGCGAAGTTCCCCGCCCGGTCACGCTCTGCGCGCCGGAATCCGCAACACTGCGGTCCGATCCCGCCTTCCCGGACGTCGTCCCGGCCATGTGCTCCTCAATTTCAGCTAGATATTATGTTCCTGGCCGCTGCTCGCCCTCCGGCCATCGTTCAATGTTCCTGGCCGCTACTCGCCCTCCGGCCATCGTTCAATGTTCCTGGCCGCTACTCGCCCTCCGGCCATCGTTCAATGTTCCTGGCCGCTACTCGCCCTCCGGTGCCCGTTCAATGTTGCGCAGATCGCGCAGCACGCCGACCCGGCCATCGGTGTTCTGGACAAGGAAATCATGGCCGCGGTCCTGCAGTGCCAGGATCCAGTTTCCCGGCTCCACGTTGTACAGGAACCCGCCGGTCTTCTCATCCACGACGGGGCGAGGCCGATCCACCGCGAACCAGAACGCGTCGTAGGCGGAGGAGTGGGACTCCGCGCCGGTTTCCTCGTTCTGCCAGCCGTGCTGATCGTGGCTGTGTCCCGCCTCTGAACGCGACGCCGGATCGACGGTGGCGCCGATGCTTTCCCGCCGTGCCTGGACGGTTGGATTGACGGTGGTGGCTGGAACCCCGGAAAGGCTTCCGTCCACGGGCTCGACGGCGGCACTTGCGCCATCCGCGCCCGTTCCCTGCGCGCCTGCGTTTTTCTTCGGCTCGTTGTCGGAACGCGCACCCAAGGTCTCGGAACTCCGGCTGCCAGCGCCCGTTGACCCCTGCTGCGCCGGGCTGCCCGCACGATTACCTTCAGACGTTTGTCCTTCGGCCGGCAGGGATTGTGCTGCGGCTGCCACGGCGCCGCCAGCGGCCGCACCGCCAAGGAACTGGCTGAGTTCGGGGGCGGCAGCCACCGTTTCCGACGACGACGAAGCGGCCCGCGCGGGACCCGCCGCGCGTTGCGTATCAGCAGTTTCCGACGACGACGAAGCGGCACGCGTGGGAGCGCCCGGGCCATGCTGGGTATCGGCGGTTTCAGCGGCCGGCCGGCCGGCCGCTGAAGTTGGGCCATCCGCGGCTGCCGCGTTCGAACCGGCGGGATGTGTAGTGGAAGAGTGTGCCCCTGCATTGTCTCGACCAGTGGCGCCTGTGGCACCCGGCTGATGAGTGGCACCGCGCTGGCTGGAAGCGGCGGCACCGGCCGTTCCGGTGGTAGCGGAGACAGCCGAGCCGGTAGCCGTCGAGCCGGAAGCAGCCGAGCCGGTAGCGGCCGGTCCGGAGGCAGCCACCCCAGCGGTGGTGGAGACAGGAGCGGAGCCAGCGGCGTTCGAACCGGTGGGCCGGTTGGCTGCGGGCTTGGGGGCGGCGGCCGGCTTCCGAACTGGGAGGACGGCATCGCGAGCCACCGGATGGGCAGCGGATTCGGGCCGCCCGGCAAAATCAGCGGCGAAGAAGGGCAGCCAGGGTGCTGCAACGGTCGCTGCCAATAGCGCAAGTGATCCGATCAGCGCGATCAGGAACCCAAGTCCAAAGTCACTCACGATGCTCAGGAAAAAGTAAGCCACCGCAAAGGAGGCAACCACCGAGCCAAACTGATCCACGGACAGTGAGCCGACGCGGAAAGTGCTTCGGGCCGCGAGTCGGCGGGCAAGAAAGAGTCCCGCCACGATCAGCGGCAGAACGATGCCGATGCCGACGAAGAACAGCGATGCCCCGTTCCAGAGGTTAACCATGTTCCCGGCGCGGAAGATCGGCAGCAGCGAGCCGATGAAGATCACCAGCACGGCACCGAGCACCACCAGGTCGCGCAGCGTGAAGGTTCCCACGACCGCCTGCGCCCCGCGCTTCGACGCGGACCCCTCGGTACCCGTCGTCGTCGTCGCTGCGTCACCGTGCCCAGCTGACGATGTAATCTCACTGCGCCCAGCTGCGCCGGCTGGGGCCTGCCCGCGGCCGGCCTTTTCGCTGTGTGGTCCGAATTGTTGTTCAGTCATTTCATGCTCCTCGCGGGACGGTCCAACAACAACCGGCCGGTACGTATGGTGTACCCGTCGCATGCCGGGCCCGTTCAATGGCCTGCTGCAGGGTTTGCGACGGATCACGGTTCTGTTACAGCCTAGTGAAACACGGCAGACAACTCTAGCTGGGGACCTTCTGGCCGCGGCCCGCGGCCAGGGTGGCATGGCAGGCTCACGGCGTGTGACTGTGGACACGGTCAGCGGTGGTCGGGATAGGCTGACCGGGGAACCAGAATCCGTGCCGGCTTCCGGTCTTTCCGCTCCTACTGGACGGACCGCAGCCGCACTTAAAGCGAAGATGAAGGGCTGAACAATGTCGCAGGACAATGCCGGATCGCCTGTCGTAAGCGCCGCGGACCAGGCGCAGGAGCATCCCGGTGATGCGCTGGAAAACCTACTGCATGAAAACCGCCGGTTCGCGCCAACACCGGAGTTCGCCGCCGCCGCGGTCGTCCAGGCCGGCGAGTATGACGACGCCGCGGCGGACGCGCCGGCCTTCTGGGCCAAGCAGGCACGCAGCCTGCTCAGCTGGAGTAAGGACTTCAGCCAAACCCTCGACTGGTCAAACCCGCCGTTTGCCAAATGGTTCGCCGACGGCGAGCTCAACGCTGCCTACAACGCCCTGGACCGGCACGTGGAAAACGGTTTGGGCGATCGTGTGGCAATCTACTTCGAGGGCGAGCCGGGTGACACCCGGACCTACACCTACGCGCAGCTGACCGAGGAGGTCAAAAAGGCCGCCAACGCGTTCGAAGCCCTCGGCCTGGCCAAGGGGGACCGGGTAGCCGTCTACCTGCCGATGATTCCCGAGGCCGTCATTACCCTGCTGGCCTGCGCCCGCATCGGCGCCGTGCATTCCGTGGTCTTCGCCGGGTTCTCCGCCGAGGCCCTGCGCTCCAGGATCGACGACGCGGAAGCCAAATTGGTCGTCACCGCGGACGGCACCTACCGGCGCGGCAAGCCCAGCGCCCTCAAGCCCGCCGTCGACGATGCGCTGCAGAAACCTGGCCATACCGTGGAGCACGTCGTGGTGGTCAAGCGCAACGGTGAGGACGTGGCTTGGACCGAGGGCCGGGACGTCTGGTGGGATACCACGGTGGGGGCCGCATCCGCTGAACATACCGCCGTCGGCCATGAAGCCGAGCACCCGCTGTTCATCCTCTACACCTCCGGCACCACCGGCCGGCCCAAGGGCATCCTGCACACCACCGGCGGCTATCTGACTCAGGCCGCCTACACGCACCGGGCCGTGTTCGACCTGCACCCGGAGACCGACGTGTACTGGTGCACGGCCGACGTCGGCTGGGTCACCGGCCACACCTATGTCGCCTACGCGCCGCTCATCAATGGCGCCACCCAGGTGATGTATGAAGGCACCCCCGACAGTCCGCATCAGGGGCGCTGGTGGGAATTGGTTGAAAAGTACAAGGTCTCCATCCTCTACACCGCGCCGACGGCGATCCGCACCTTCATGAAATGGGGCCGCGACATCCCGGGCCAGTACGATCTGAGCTCCATCCGGGTCCTCGGATCCGTCGGCGAGCCGATCAACCCCGAGGCCTGGATGTGGTACCGCGAGGTGATAGGCGCCAATGCGGGCAAGCAGGGGCAGAAGAAGGACCATCCGGCTCCCATCGTGGACACCTGGTGGCAGACCGAGACCGGTGCCATCATGGTGGCCCCGCTGCCAGGCGTGACGGCCACGAAGCCAGGGTCGGCGCAGGTGCCGCTGCCAGGCATCGCCGTCGACGTGGTGGACGAAATGGGCCAGCCGGTCTCCAACGGCGCCGGTGGTTATCTGGTGCTGCGCGAGCCGTGGCCCTCCATGCTGCGCGGCATTTGGGGAGATCCCGAGCGGTACAAGGACACCTACTGGTCGCGTTTCGAGACGATGTATTTCGCCGGGGACGGCGCCAAAAAGGACGACGACGGCGATGTCTGGCTGCTCGGGCGGGTGGACGATGTGATGAATATTTCCGGCCACAGACTCTCCACAACCGAGATCGAATCCGCCCTGGTCAGCCACCCGTCCGTGGCCGAGGCGGCCGTCGTCGGCGCGGCGGACGAAACCACCGGTCAAGCAGTGGTGGCCTTCGTCATTCTGCGCGGCTCGGCCAAGGACGACCCCGACATCGTCACCACTCTGCGCAACCACGTTGGCAAGGAGATCGGTCCGATCGCCAAGCCGAAAACCATTTTGGTGGTACCGGAACTGCCCAAAACCCGCTCCGGCAAGATCATGCGCAGACTGCTGAAGGACATCGCCGAGGGCCGGGAGGCCGGAGATGCCACCACCTTGGCGGACAGCACGGTGATGTCACAGATCTCGGATTCACTGCGAAAATAGTCCTCACCGACAGCGAACACCCCGGTTGCCCTGCGCTTCCGGGGTGTTCCTTTTTCCATCCCAGTCCTTAGCTCTGCAACACCATTTCCAACAACTCCATCCCGTGACGGTGCCGCTGCCCGACGACGTTTACCTGACCGTTACTTAATGA
The DNA here is from genome assembly GCF_026932795.1 of Paenarthrobacter sp. Z7-10. GTDB lineage: Bacteria > Actinomycetota > Actinomycetes > Actinomycetales > Micrococcaceae > Arthrobacter_M. Next base: position 70,936 of record NZ_JADPVH010000002.1, read on the forward strand.
TCGAAATTTTTTTCTTTTGGGCATTGACGTTCGATTTTGAGCGATTATGATGGTGTAATGTGATCTGCTTCACAGCTTGGTGACTTCAAGGGAGAAATCATGGCAACTTACCATCCGCGGTCGTCCGCCGGCTTTGGCGGGGCAGGAATGGACCGCCGAACGCTGCTGAAATCATTGGGGGTCGGTGCCGCCGGCCTGGCCGGAGTTCCGCTGCTGGCTGCGTGTACGGGCGGCTCGGCCCCCGGAAGCGCCAGCGGCGGAGCCTCCAAATCGCTGACGTTCGGGTCGGGTGCCTCCGACGCGGTCCCGAAGGCCGGCTATAAGGCCGTCACTGATGCGTTCACCAAAAAGTCCGGCATCACGGTGACCACCAATACGGTGGCCCACAATGACTTTCAGAACAAAATCAACAACTACCTGCAGGGCAGTCCGGACGACACGTTCACCTGGTTCGCCGGCTACCGGACGCAGTACTACGCGGGCAAGGGCCTGCTCGCACCGATCGATGACGTCTGGGAAAAAATCGGACCCAACTTCTCCGACGCGATGAAGAAGGCCTCCACCGGCCCGGACGGCAAAATGTACTTCGTCCCCAACTACAACTACCCCTGGGGCTTCTTCTACCGCAAGAGCCTGTGGACCTCGAAGGGCTACGAGATTCCCACCACCTTCGACGCGCTCAAGACGCTCTGCGCCAAAATGAAAGGTGACGGCATCATCCCGATCGAGTTTGCCGATAAGGATGGCTGGCCGGCCATGGGCACCTTCGACTACATCAATATGCGGCAGAACGGATACCAGTTCCATATGGATCTGGCCGCGCACAAGGAGTCTTGGGACCAAAAGAAGGTCAGCGACGTCTTCGACACGTGGAAGGCTCTGCTGCCCTTCCAGAATCCCGGAGCATTGGGCATGACCTGGCAGGATTCGGCCAAGTCCCTCGGCGCCAAGAAGTCGGGCATGTACCTGCTCGGGTCCTTCGTCACCCAGCAGTTCACCGACAAGACCACGCTGGCCGACATCGGGTTCTTCCCGTTCCCGGAGATCGCCATGGAAGGCCGGGATGCCGTGGAGGCACCCATCGACGGTCTGCTGCTGTCCAAGAAGGGCGGCCAGAACCAGGCAGCCCGCGACTTCATGGCGTTCATGGGTACCGCCGAGGGGCAGAACGCCTACGCGGCGGTTGACCCGTCGAACATCGCCACCGTCAAGGGAGCCGACACTTCCTCCTTCACGCCGCTGAACAAGACGTGCGCCGAGGTGATCGCAAATGCCAAGAGCATCAGCCAGTTCTTTGACCGCGACGCCCTGCCCGCGATGGCCAACAACGTGATGATTCCTGCCCTGCAGACCTTCATCAAGGACGGCACGGTGGATGTGAAGAACCTCGAGGCGCAGGCGAAGACGCTTTACGCGGCCCAGTAACACCAGCAAGGACGGCCCGCTGTCCTGCCCGTGCGGCAGGGCAGGGGGCCAGCCGCCCGCAGAAGGGAACGTTAGCCATGAGTTCCACAACAGGGTCGCCCATAGCGCCCGTCACCAGCGCCGCCATTGCCAAGCCGCCGCGATTCCGGCGCGTCCGCCGATTGTCCCGCCGCGACAAGGTGGTTCTGAGTTTTATGGTGGGAATCCCCACGCTGATCCAACTCGTGCTGGTCTGGATCCCGACGCTGCTCTCCATCGGACTGTCCTTCGTGCGTTGGAACGGCCTGGAACTTTCCGACATCAAGCCGGTCGGCGTGGACAATTACAGCTACGTCTTTCAGGACTATCCACCCTTCTGGCCGGCGGTGCAGCACAACATTCTCTGGCTCCTGTTCCTGGGAATTATCGGCACGCCCCTGGGTTTGCTGCTGGCCGTGCTGCTGGACCAGCAGATCCGCGGCAGCAAGATCTACCAAAGCATCTTCTTCATCCCGGTGATGCTCTCGCTGGCCCTGATCGGCATTATCTGGCAGTTGTTCTACCAGAAGGACAACGGCCTGCTGAATTTCCTGCTCGGCACCTCCGGCACTCCGGCCGCCGTCGACTGGTTCGGCGACTCGCGGGTAAACATCTGGGCTGCGCTGGTGGCGGCCACCTGGCGCCATTCCGGTTACGTCATGATCCTGTACTTAGCCGGGCTCAAGGGCGTTGACCCCTCGTTGAAGGAGGCCGCGGCGCTGGACGGGGCCAACGGAAGCCAGACGTTTTTCCGCGTCGTGTTTCCGGCTATGGGACCGGTGAACATCGTGATCGTCGTGATCACCATCATCGAATCCCTGCGGGCCTTTGATGTCGTCTACGTCATCAACCGCGGGCTCAATGGCCTGGAACTTATCAGCGCGCTGGTCATCCAAAACCTCATCGGCGAGGGGCAGGTGATAGGTGTCGGTTCGGCGTTGGCTGTGATTCTGCTCGTCGTGTCGCTGGTGCCGATCACCTTTTACCTCTCGCGGGTCTTCGGAAAGGAGAAAGCAAAATGAGCGGCCTCACTTCAGCTTCCCAGCAGTCTGCCTCCCCGGTTTCGGGACGCAGACGAAAGGTCGACGGCGTCGTCCGGCAGGGCGGCCGGCCCGCCCGGCACTACGGCACGCACATCTTCCTGACTGTGATGGCGGTGGTCTGGCTCATTCCCTTGGCATGGGCACTGTTCACGGCGCTGCGGCCCAAAGCCGACACGGACAAATACGGCTACTTCAGCCTCGGCGGAGCATTTAACTTCGGCAACTTTATCCAGGCCTGGAATCAGGGCGGATTCCCGAAGTACTTCGTAAACTCGCTGATCATCACCATTCCGACCGTTCTGCTGACCTTGTTCTTCGCCTCGATGATGGCCTTCGCCGTCAGCCGGGTGAACTGGAAGTTCAACATCACGCTGCTGATCATGTTCACAGCCGGTAACCTGCTGCCGCCGCAGGTGCTCGCCGCGCCGCTGTTCGAGATGTTCAAGCACCTGACGCTGCCGTATTGGTTCAGCGATTCGGGCACCCTGCTCAACACGTACATTAGCGTCATCGCCGCCAATACGGCCTTCCAGATTGGCTTCTGCACCTTTGTGCTGTCCAACTATATGAAGGCACTGTCCGCGGATCTCACCGAGGCCGCCCTGGTCGATGGCGCCGGCATCTGGCGGCAATACGCCTCGATCGTCCTGCCGCTGTGCCGGCCGGCGCTCGCTGCACTGGCCACCTTGGAAGTCATCTTCATCTACAACGACTACTTCTGGCCGCTGCTGTTCATTCAAAGCGGAGACCGGCTGCCCGTCACCACGGCAATCAACAACCTGCAGGGCGTTTTCCTCTCCAACTACAATTTATTGGCTGCCGGTGCCACGATCACGGTGATTCCGACCCTGATTGTCTACCTGCTGCTGCAGCGTCAATTCGTAGCCGGCCTTACCCTCGGAGCGAGCAAGGGATAGCAGATGGCACATGTCGGCCAACCCCATGTCCCGGCTCCGCACCGGTAGTCCATACCTTTCCCACCGAAGCGAGGAACTCCATGCTTGCCGACGCACGACGCTCCGCCATCGTGACCGCGGTGTCACGCGAACGCATCGTCCGCGTCTCCGATCTGGCGGAGATGTTCGGCGTTTCGCTGATGACCGTGCGCCGCGATATCGATGTGCTGGACGAGGCGGGTCTGCTGGAGAAGATCCATGGCGGGGCCAAAATCCATGGCAGCGCCAGCACCCACGAACCCGGTTTTGAGCTCAAGTCGACTCAGGCGCAGGAGGAAAAAGACGCCATTGCCGGCGAAGCGGCCCTGCTGGCGCAAAACGGAATGGCGATCGGGCTCAGTGCCGGAACCACCACCTGGGCGCTGGCCAAACTGCTGTGCCAGCGCCAGGGGCTGACTATTGTCACCAACTCGGTGCGGATAGCCGATGTTTTCCACGCCGCGGGCGCTAAGTCCACGGTGATCCTCACTGGCGGCGAGCGCACCCCCTCGGATGCACTGGTCGGGCCGGTGGCCACGTCCTCGCTGAGCCAGCTGCATCTCGATCTGCTTTTCCTGGGGGTGCATGGCGTGGATCCGGAGGCGGGGTTCACCACACCCAACCTGCTGGAGGCGGAGATGGACCGGGCACTGGTGGCCGCGTCCCGCAAAGTGGTGGTGCTGGCCGACTCCACCAAGTGGGGCACGTTGGGCATCAGCACCATCGCCGCGCTCGAGGATGTGGACGAGGTGATCACGGATTCCGGACTGGGGGTGGAGGCACAGCGGATCCTGCGGGAGAGGGTGGGCCGGCTGCGGCTGGTCCGGGTGCCGCAGCGTGAAAGCGCGTGAATTGGGCCGGAGGGCTGCTGCGGTGCACCACATTGGCCACCCGGCGGCCGCACTCAACCATCAACCGAGCCAAGGATAAGTCCGATGGAACCCCTGTACCTGCGCTCCGAAGGCACCAGTGTGCTGATCGGCTTCGACACCGGAGAGCCCGCCGTGCTGCACTGGGGCGCGGACCTGGGACCGACGCTTCCGGACCTGGCGATCCTCACCGGCCCGGTCCCGCATTCGGCGCTGGATATTCCGGTGACTCTCGGCCTGTTGCCGCAGGCCTCCTCCGGCTGGCGCGGTCGGCCGGGGCTGCGCGGACACCGCACTCCGGACGGCAGTGGTTTCTCCGCCCGGCTCCGCGTCACGAATGTCCGGATCGAAGCCGCCATCCCGTCCGGAGGAGGGCAAAGCGGGCGCATCACCTCGGCGGATCCAGAGCTGGGGCTGACGGTTGTCAGCGAGTTGACGCTGCACTCCGGAGGGCTGCTGGAACTTCGGCATACCCTGACGAACGACGGCGGAACGGACTACGCGCTGGACGAACTTTCCGCTGTGCTTCCGGTAGGTTCTGACGGAACCGAGATCTTGGACCTGACCGGCCGCTGGTGCCGTGAACGGCATCCGCAGCGGCACCCCGTCCGGCAGGGCACCTGGGTCCGAAGCGGACGGCACGGGCGAACCGGGCACGATTCATCCCTGCTGCTGGCCGTCGGGTCTTCGGGCTTCGGCAACCGGCAAGGCAAGGTCTGGGCCGCGCATTTTGGCTGGAGCGGTAACCACGAGGCCTATGTCGATGCTGCAGCGGATGGCAGGACCGTCCTCGGCGCCGCCGAGCTGCTCGGATCCGGAGAGATGGTGCTCGCACCGGGCGAGTCCTACGCCACGCCGGCGCTTTTCGCGGCCTATTCGGACCGTGGCCTCGATGGTATTACGGCCGCATTCCACGACTGGTTCCGGGCCCGTCCGCGGCACCCCGCCACACCCAGACCTGTGGTCCTTAATACGTGGGAGGCAGTCTACTTCGACCATGATCTGGGCCTCCTGACGGAGCTGGCCGATTCCGCTGCCGAGCTGGGAGTGGAACGTTTTGTGCTGGACGACGGCTGGTTTCGGAACCGCCGCGGCGACCGCGCCGGACTCGGCGATTGGTATGTGGATACGGGCATCTGGCCCGAGGGGCTGCACCCACTGGTAGACGCAGTGACTAGCAAAGGGATGCAATTCGGGCTCTGGGTGGAACCGGAAATGATCAACGTCGATTCAGACACGGCCCGTGAGCATCCAGACTGGATCGCCGGGCCGGCCGCCGAAAACTGGCCACACCGGAGGCCGGTGGAATGGCGTCACCAGCAGGTTCTTGATCTGGTGAATCCCGCGGCCTGGCAGTACATTTACGATCGAATCCACGCCCTGCTCACGGAGTATCCGATCTCCTACCTGAAATGGGACCAAAACCGCGATTTGCTCGAGATGGGCCACGCCGGCCGAGAATCGGTGCATGAGCAGACCCTGGCTGCCTACCGGCTTTTCGACGCCCTGAAGACGGCCCACCCCAAGGTCGAAATCGAAAGCTGTTCCTCCGGTGGCGCCCGCGTCGATTTGGGAATCCTGCAGCGGGCAGACCGCGTCTGGGCCTCGGACTGCAACGACGCGCTGGAACGCCAGATCATCCAGCGCTGGACCACAATGGTGGTGCCACCGGAACTGGTGGGTTCGCATATCGGCCCCACCACCTCGCACACCACAGCCCGCACTTCCGAGCTCTCGTTCCGCGCCATCACGGCTCTCTTCGGGCACTTTGGCATGGAATGGGATATCCGGTCCGTGGCCGGCACCCAGAGGGAAGACCTCCGAGCCGTCATCCAGCTCTATAAAACATTCCGGTCCCTGATCCACTCCGGACGGATGGTGCGGGCCGACCTCCCGGACCCGTCACTGCTGCTGCACGGAGTGGTCTCCACGGACGGCTCCGAGGCCCTGTTCGCGTTCGTGTGTATGTATACCTCCGATGCCGAGGAACCCGGCAGGATTCCCTTTCCGGGGCTGAAGCCGGAGCTGACCTACCGGGTAAACGTTATCTATCCGACCGACGGCTCCGGCTACCTGCAACAATCTGCCCCGGCATGGTTGACCGGCGGAGCCACGGCGACCGGCCGTTTCTTGGCGGAAGTAGGACTGCCCATGCCCATCCTCAATCCGGAGCATGCCATCCTGCTGCAGCTCACAGTTGCGGCAGGCAACCCGGACATCGATCCGGCCGGAGCACCGGAGCACTAGGCTTGAACCATGAACGACGAAACTGCCGCCGCCGGAAATATCCTGGTCCTGAACGGTCCCAACCTGAATCTGCTGGGCACCCGGGAACCCGCGGTCTACGGCAGCAGCACCCTCGAAGACGTGCAGGAACTCGCCGCCGCGGCCGCCCGGTCATTTGGTTTTTCCGTGGAATTCCTGCAGTCCAATCATGAGGGCGTGCTGGTGGATGCTCTGCACGCCGCCCGGACCACGGCGGCAGGGATTGTCATCAACGCCGGTGCCTACACACATACCTCAGTTGCCATCCGGGATGCGTTAGCCGGAATCAGCCTGCCCGCCGTGGAAGTGCACATCAGTAATGTGCATAAACGTGAGGAGTTCCGGCACTTCTCTTACCTCTCCGCCGTGGTCGACGTCGTCATTGCCGGTGCGGGCATCCACGGCTACGAATTGGCCATCAACTACCTCGCCTCGGCGCTGCGCCACTGAGTGCGGCCCTCCTAAGCTGGCGCACTAAATCGGGCCAACACAGTCGAGCCTGCCAAGTCGGGCCACATAATTGAGCCAGCCAAATCGAGCTAGCATAAAGGATGGACATGCGAGAGAAGGAAAGCCTGCGGCTGCGCTGCCTCGGCGGGGCAGTCGGAGGACTGGCAGCTACCGTGGTCATGACCACCGGCCTGACATTTTCGGATCGGCTCGGAGTCAGGAACCGGCAGCCACCGCGGAAGATTGTCCAGGCGGCCCTTCCGGACCTGCCCAAAGATACTTTGGATACTGTCGCCGTCGTCACTCATTTCGGTTATGGCGCGGCTGCTGGCGCCCTTTACGCTGCGGCCATCCCCGCCAGGTTTCGGAATCCGGCCACCGGAACGGGCTATGGGCTGTTGATTTGGGCGCTGGCCTATGAAGGCTGGCTCCCGGCGCTGGGCGTCGTTCCGGCCGCGCACCGGGAGAAATGGAGCCGCGCGCTCACCATGTTGCTGGCACACGTCCTTTATGGTGCAACCCTGGGCTTGGTTGGCAAGCTGCGCATTCCCACCAGCAGCTGACGCACCTCCGCTGAAGATGCGGCTGCTTGCGGTGCAACTGTTGGACGCTGCAGCTATTTGCGGGTGCAGCTGCCGGAGGACACCTGCTGGTTTTCCGACGCCGCGTCGTGGGCGACAGGTGCCAGTTCCTTGAGTGTGAAGGCATACCCAACCGGAGCGTTCGTGGTCGATTTGGCGAAGACCACGCCGACCACGCCGCCGGAGCGATCCAGCAATGGGCCACCGGAATTTCCCGGCTGCACATCGGCCGCCAGTTGATAGACCTCTTCCGGAAGAATAGATGTCGGGCACCATCATTTGCGCCACCGTCTGGACGGTGGCGGGCTTGGACTGGAACGGCCCGCCGTGCGGATAGCCGGCGAAGGCTGCCGCCGATCCGGCATCCAGCTGGCGGCCGAGCTGCAGCGGCTGAACCGCCAAACCATCCACGGCTATCACGGCAAGGTCGTGCTGCGGGTCGAACTCCACCACCCGTCCGGGCAGGGCACCACCACCCGGGACCTCCACCACCGGCTGATTGACGCCCGCCACCACATGGGCGTTGGTCACCACACGGCCCGGCGCCACCACGAATCCTGAGCCCGTCTGGTTCTGGCCGCACTGATAGGCCGTCCCGGTTATCTTCAGCACGGATTGAGACGCGGCATTGAGGGCTGACGTGTTCGTGCTGGTGGTTGGCGGAGCCATCGGTGCGGCCGGTCCCAGCTGGTTGAACAGCTGTGGGATGCCGTCATTGAAGACGGCGGAGCGCAGCTGTGCCACAGCGGTCTTCACCGGGATCGGCGTGAGGTTATCGATGGACCGAATGACCTTGGACTGGCTGATTTGGCTTGAAATGACGGGTATGCCCAAGTTGGAGACGCTGAAGGCGAGCAGCGAGAGCATCAACGCACCAACGGCCAAGCTGAGCGCGCCGCCGAGGATGCGGTCAACGGCACGGATCGGGCGCACCCGGACGCGTCGGGCCATCAGGCGGCCAAGCCGGACCCCGAGTCCATGACCCAGCGCCACGAGCGCAAGCGCGACGGCGACGACGACGGCGGTCCGCCAGGCGCTGTCCGCCACCAAAGAGCTGACGAAGGGGATGGCGAAGAATGCCGCAGCGGCCCCCGCCACGAACCCAACGATCCCGCCCAGGCTGACCACCAGCCCGGCCCGGAGGCCATACAGCACCTGGCCGAGCAGCCACAAAAGGAGCACCAGGTCCAGCAGCGTGAATCCGAACATGGCCATACCTTTTCCATTTCTGCAGCTGCTGCCTCGGGACCTCCCCGCAACTGCCGAGTTTACCGGCACCGGCTGACAATAACCTCGATGTTGGCCCTTGCTGCTGAGGCCGCCGGCCCCGGAGCCGGCGGCCCTCGGCGCGGCCGCAAATGCCAACTTGGTCACAAATTGGACAAAATTCTGAAACAATCGAACCAAGACCAACACAGAAACATTGAGTAGACACTTTAATTCAGGAGAATTCATGGACATCGAGGTACTTCGCCGGGCACCACTGTTTGCCACGCTCGACGACGAAGCGTTCCGGCTGCTGACGGACGAGCTGACCGAGGTGGACCTGTCCCGCGGCGCCTCGGTCTTCCGTGAAGGAGACCAAGGCGACCAGCTCTATTTCATCGTCTCCGGCAAGGTCAAGCTGGGCCGTACTTCCACCGATGGCCGCGAATCCCTGCTGGCTATTCTCGGCCCGGGCGAGCTCTTCGGCGAAATGGCCTTGTTCGACCCGAGCCCCCGCACCGCCACGGCTACCGCCGTCTCAGAAACCCGGCTGGCCGGTTTGAAGAACGAGAGCCTGAACGCCCTGCTGCGCAACCGGCCCGAAGTCTCCGCCCAACTGCTGCAGGCCCTCGCCCGCCGCCTGCGCCGGACCAACGACAATCTCTCCGACTTAGTCTTCTCCGATGTTCCCGGTCGGGTTGCCAAGGCGCTGTTGGACTTGGCCGACCGCTTTGGCCGTCCCGCCACGGACGGCATCCTGGTGGCACACGAACTGACGCAGGAAGAGCTGGCCCAGTTGGTCGGCGCATCCCGCGAAACCGTCAACAAGGCCCTGGCCGAGTTCGTTCAGCGCGGCTGGCTGCGGCTGGAGGCGCGCGCCGTCGTCATCCTCGACGTCAACCGGCTCCGCCAGCGCAGCCGCTAAGGCCGGACGAACAGCTCAAAAGCAGACGCCGGCCACTGACAGTTGGCAGCCGCTGACTACCGCTCGCGGCAGGGCGCACCTTCGGATTGCGGCGCCACATCAACCTCGAGCAGGAACTGCGGACCGGTCCGCAGTTTGTCAGCGCCGGCGTCGTCCGAGCTGACGTCGGCGCCGGCCTGGACCAGCCGAGGCTGATAGGCCTTCATCTGCCGTGCGTGGTTCAGGTAGGCGATGCAGCCGCGCGCGGCCGCGATTTTTTCCAAGATGATTTCGCAACCGGGAACGGTCAGCTCGGGCAGAGTCAGTCCCGCTGTGTTTGGTTGACCGATCTCGTCGCCGAGGGCACGTTCTCCGCGGCCCGCGACCAGCTCAGCGGCATTGGCCCAGCGCGCCCACACGCCCTTGCTGGAAAGCATCGACGGTTTCTGGTTGACTGGTGCGGCAGCGGCAAAATACCGGGTGTTGAAGCGGCGATGGGCGAAATCCGGGCTGATCCAATTCACCAGCGGCTTGAGCAGATCGGTGCGCAGTCCCAGCCCCGTTTTCGCCAGCAGTTCGGCAAAGGTCTTCTCCTGGCTGGCTATCGCCTCGCGCGCGCTCATCCATTCCGGTCCCTGCGAACCTTCCACCAAGGACGAAGCATCAGGTCCGGCCAGCAGGATGCCGGTTTCCTCGAAGGTCTCCCGGATCGCGGCCACCACGTGCCGGCGGGCCAGTCCCACGTCGTCCATACCCATGCTCTTGGCCCACATCGACGGCGACGGGCCCACCCAATCGACGCCGTCGTCGTCGGCCGGTTCGATGCTGCCACCGGGGAAGGCGACGACACCCAAAGGCGAGCCGCCGGGCCGAAAACCCAGATACGTTTCCAGGCCCCTGGGGCCGTCTTTGAGCAACACGAGGGAGGAGGCGAAGCGCGGTTTGCTCGGAGTGCGGGCGCCAAAATCCACCCAGCTTTGCGCCGCGGCGACTTGGTCAGGCAGCAGGGGGAAGAGCCGCTGGGCAGCGGGCCTACTGGAACTCTGCAATCAACTCAACCTCGACCGGAGAATCCAATGGCAGGACGGCGACGCCCACGGCGGATCGGGCATGGACCCCGGCGTCTCCGAGGACCTGTCCGAGCAGCTCGGAGGCGCCGTTGATGACGCCCGGCTGGCCCGTAAAGGTCGGCGCGGAGGCCACGAAACCCACCACTTTGACGATTCGGGTAATGCGGTCCAGATCGCCGATAACGCTCTTGACGGCGGCAAGGGCATTGACGGCGCAGATGGCAGCCAGGGACTTGGCGTGCTCGGCCGAAACTTCGGCCCCGACCTTGCCCGAAGCTGGCAGTTTGCCATCAATAAAGGGCAGCTGTCCGGAGGTGTAGACGTGGTTTCCGGAGATCACCGCCGGCACGTAGGCAGCCACGGGGGCGGCCACCGCGGGCAGCGCAAGCCCCAGTTCCTTTAGGCGGGTTTCGACGGCGGAGGTAACGGCCGTCGTCGTTGGAATGTCGCGCTCAGACACGGTTACTGCTTCTCCCTTTTAAGGTAGGCCACAAGACCGTTCCCGTCGGGCCCGGGAACCACCTGCACGAGCTCCCAGCCATCCTCACCCCACTGGTCCAGAATCTGCTTGGTGGCGTGGATGATGAGCGGAATAGTGGCGTACTCCCATTTGGTCATGAGCTAAAGCGTAGTCCTTACCGGTAAACTGGGAAAATGGCAGCTCGGAAAAACCCTATATTCAACACGGCGACCACTTTGGGGAAGATCCTCGGATTCCTTGCGGTGAGCGCCGTGTGTGGTGTCCTGGTGGCCGGGCTCATGGTCCCGGCCGTTGCAGTGACCGGTACTACCGCGAGCAACTCCATCAGTTTCTTCGACCAGCTGCCCAGCGAACTGAAGATTGACGCGCCGTCGCAGTCCACCAAGGTGCTGGCCAACGATGGCTCCGTCATCGCCACGTTCTACGACCAGAACCGTGTGCAGGTGGGCCTGGATCAGATGTCCCCGTTCATCAAGCAGGGCATCGTTGCCATCGAGGACTCACGCTTCTACGAGCACGGCGGCATCGACAGTACGGGTATTTTGCGCGCGCTTGCCGCGACGGCGCAGGGTGACCGGCAGGGCGCTTCCACGCTGACGCAGCAGTACGTCAACAATGTGATTATCCAGACACAGGTGGCCAACGGGCACACCGATCAGGTGAAGCTGGGTTCGGAAAAAACCATCGGGGACAAGGTGCGGGAGATGAAACTCGCCATCGCCCTGGAGAAGAAGTACTCCAAGGACGAGATCCTCAAGGGCTATCTGAACATCGTCTACTTCAACAACGGCGCCTACGGCATCGAGTCCGCGTCCAACCTGTACTTTGGCGTACACGCGAAGGACCTCACCCTGCCGCAGGCCGCGCTGCTGGCCGGCGTGGTGAACAGCCCGTCCTACTACGACCCGATCAAGAACCCAAAGAACGCGCTGACCCGCCGCAACGCCGTGCTGGACCGGATGCTCCAGCAGCACAAAATTTCGCAGAAGCAACATGACGACGCAATCAAGACCAAGCTCGCGTTGAACGTGCAGCAGACCAAGCCGGGCTGTATTTCGGCCAACAGCGCGCCGTACTTCTGCGACTACGTGCGGCACCTGATCGTCAACAACTCTGCCTACGGCGCAACCGCCGAGGACCGCCAGAAGCTGCTGGACCGCGGCGGGCTGACCATTAAGACGACGCTGGATCCCCGGCTGCAGGCCGCGGCACAGAAGCAGGTCAATGACACCCAGCCTGCCGCCGACCCGAGCCAGAAGGGCACCGCGCTGGACACCATTGAGCCGGGAACCGGGAAAGTCCTGGCCATGGCGCAGAACACGGTCTAGTCGAATACAACTGCGCCAGGCCACACAGTGATCAACTTCAGCGTGGATCAGGTCAACGGCGGTGGCACCGGTTTCCAGCCCGGCTCCACTGTCAAGACCGTAACCTTCGCTGAATGGCTCAACGAGGGCCACTCCATGAATGAGACGGTTGACGCCAGCCAGCGGATCTATCCCGCAGACTTCCCCTGGAAAGCAAGTTGCAAGCCGGACCAGCACTTTTTTGGCGCGTATGACAACACAGGAACGGACGGGCCGCCACTTCCCAACGACGAGTCGGGGTGGTACCGAAAAATGACAGTCCGGGAGGGCATCGTTCACTCCATCAACACCGCCACGTTTGCGTCCGCAGCCGAGCTGGACCTGTGCGGCATCAACGCCATGGGCAAGGCGATGGGTCTGCACAGCGCCACCGACGGTTCTGCCTTGGACTGGACCGTACCCGGCATCTCCAGTTTGATCGGCGGCGGCAAGAATGTGGCTCCGCTGACCATGGCCAACGCCTTCGCAACCTTCGCCAGTGGCGGGATCCACTGCAATCCGACAGCGATCACCGCCGTCACCGACAGCCAGGGCAAGAAGTACCCGGTCCCAGGGCCGGACTGCAAGCAGGCCATCAATCCGGATGTGGCCAAAGGCGTGAATTATGCACTGCAGCAGGTCATCACCAAGGGTTCCGCCTACGGGCTCGACATTGGCACTCCGGCTGGCGCCAAGACCGGCACCACCGATGCTTCCAAGCAGACATGGATGATTGGCTACACTCCGAAGCTCGCAACTGCTTCCTGGTGGGGCTGGTGGAAGGACGGCGCACGTCAAGACGCCCTGGATTACACGTACAAGGGAAAAACATATGACCAGGTGGATGGTGCCTACATTGCCGGTCCGCAGTGGCAGAACTACATGAAGCAGGCCATTACGTTCTACCCAAGCGGGGACTTTCCAGCACCGCCAGAAAGCACCATCGCTTATCCGTCCTCGCACCAGGACGACGCGCCCAAGCCGCCGGACAACGGAGCGCCAGTGAGTTCACCGCCAGCCGACACGACGCCGTCGAACGCGCCGCCATCGGACGCTCAGCCCTCGAAGGCTCCGCCCAGCTCACCGCCGGCGAGCGCACCGCCAGCCGACAAGGGCAAGGGTAACGACGCCAAGCCCAGCAAGCCGTAGCCCGCGATGTCCGACACTTCGCCAGCAGCCTCACCATCGAGCCCGACGACGACGGGTTGGCTCACCGGGCTGGCTGTCACGGCAGCCGCCGGGGCCGTCGTCGCCGGGGCCGGTGCTGCCTACGGTGCCCTGATTGAACGCAACCGGTTTGAAGTACGCCACGAGACGGTCGCATGCCTGCCGGCCGGATCCTCGCCCGTTCGCGTCCTGCACCTGGCCGACATTCACATGAGCCTGGGACAGAAAAGGAAGACCGACTGGCTCCGCAGTCTGGCCAGCCTTCGGCCCGATCTGGTGGTTAATACCGGCGATAACCTCAGTCACGTCAAGGCCATCCGGCCGCTGCTGGATGCCCTCGGTCCGCTGATGGAATTTCCTGGAGTCTTCGTTCCCGGCTCCAATGACTACTTCGCTCCGGTGCCGAAAAATCCTGCGGTATACCTGCTCGGGCCAACAAAGCTCAAGGATGGGCAGACAGCCCGTCAGCCAAAGAAGCTGGATACGGAAAAGATGCATGCCGGATTTGGCGCCGCGGGATGGGTCAACCTGACCAATCGGAACCAGTCCGTGGTCATGCACCGCATCCGCTTCGACTTCACCGGCGTCGATGATCCGCATATGGAACGGGATCGATTTGCCGGCTGGCCCGCTGGGTCCAAGTACCAGACCCGGGCTCCGCACGTTCGGATCGCGGTCACTCATGCACCCTATCAGCGGGTGTTGGACCGCTTCACAGCCGCGGGTGCCGACCTGATTCTCGCCGGGCACACCCACGGCGGCCAGGTGTGCGTTCCCGGCTACGGTGCACTGATCAGTAACTGCGACCTGCCAACGTGGCGCGCCAGGGGCCTGACCGACTGGGAATACGACGGCCACAGCACGCCGCTCAACGTTTCCGCGGGAATCGGCACCTCACGCTTCGCGCCGGTCCGGTTCGCCTGCCCACCGGAAGCAGTCCTGCTCACCCTGACCGCCCGGGGCGCCTAACCTTGCCGCTGGCCAAGCCGGCTGGCTGCGGGAGGTTGGCAGGAATAAGCCGTCGGCTTTCGCCGCGGACGGTGAGACGGATCACCAAACGGGCATAGGCTGGTTACTTAGGGTAATTACCGGTGGTCAAGTAACTCATCCCTGACACGCGCCAAAGCAACCCCGTCGCGTGACCCGACAACTGACATGGTCCCAGAGAAGTTGGCATGGCGAAGCAGACAACCTTATTCCAATCCCTCAGCCGGCTTTATCCGCACCTTCGCCCCATTCTTCCGCGCCTGCTCATGGGGCTGCTCTCCGCGCTGGCGGCCAGCGTCGTGGCACTGATCATTCCGCAGGTGTACCGCGTTCTCATCAACTCCGGCCTGCACCAGGGCGGTGAGACCGGCAGCGTGTGGGCGGCAGCCGCCGTCGTGCTGGTCCTCGGCGTGCTGGAGGCAACCTTCGTGGCGCTGCGCCGCCAATTCGTCATTACGCCCGCCACCACGGTGGAAACCGCCATGCGCACCTCCTTCTACCGGCACCTGCAGGGCCTGGCCGTGGCGTTCCACGACCGCTGGGGCTCCGGTCAACTGCTCAGCCGCTCGATGAGCGACCTGAACTTCATGCGGCGCTGGATGGCTTTCGGCGCCATTATGCTGGTGGTCACCTCGCTCACCGTCACGATCGGCGTGGTGCTGATGTTCACGCTGAGCCCGGTGCTTGGGCTGATTTTCCTGGCCGCCGCGGTGCCAATTGTGTTGTTTGGGTTCCGCTTCCGCACCAATTATGGCCGGGTCAGCCGCAAGAGCCAGGACCAGGCCGGCGATCTGGCCACCACGGTGGAGGAGTCCGTGCACGGCATCCGGGTACTGAAGGCCTTCGGCCGCGGCCGGGAAGCCTTGGATGCCTTTGCCGGGCAGGCCGAGGAACTGCGGCAGACGGAGATCCACAAGGCGAAGTCGCTTGCCCTGTTCTCCCTGATCGTCACCCTGCTGCCGGAACTCGCACTGGGTTCCGGACTGATTGTGGGCATTCTTTTTGTCGCCCATGGCTCGCTGACCGTTGGGGCGCTGGTGGCCTTCTTCGCCACCGCCGCCGTGGTAGCCGGGCCGGTGGAGGCCATGGGTCCGCTGATGGCCATGACACTGAGCGCTAAAACGGCCGTGGACCGGCACTACGAAGTCATGGATTCCATCAACACCATCACCGACCCTCCGGATCCGGTGCAGCTGCCGTCCGTGCACGGGGATCTCACATTCCGCGACGTGCACTTCGCGTACCAGGACACGGCCCCCGGTTCGCCCGACGTGCTCAATGGCATCGATTTGGAGATCCGTGCCGGGGAGACCATGGCCTTGGTGGGCGTGACGGGCTGCGGCAAGAGCACGCTGCTGGCACTGGTGCCGCGGCTGTATGAAGTCACCGGTGGGTCCGTGATGATCGACGGCGTTGATCTGCGTGCGCTCTCCGTGCAGGAGCTGCGCACGCATGTTGCGGTGGCCTTCGAAGACACCACTCTGTTCTCCAATTCGGTGCGCGAGAACGTGCTCCTGGGTGCCGCCGAACATCCTGGCCTGTCGGCGGACCAGGTGCTGGATCAGGCTCTGGACGTGGCGCAGGCGCACTTCGCCTACGCACTTCCGGACGGCGTGGACACGCTGATCGGCGAGGAGGGTCTGAGCCTTTCCGGCGGCCAACGGCAGCGCATCGCGCTGGCCCGGGCCATCGCCGCCCGGCCGGCGGTGCTGGTCCTTGACGACCCGCTCTCCGCCCTGGACGTCAACACGGAGGAACTGGTCGAATCGCGCCTGCGTGAGGTACTGCGGACGACGACGACGCTGATCGTCGCGCACAGGCCCTCAACTGTGGCGATGGCGGACCGGGTCGCGCTGATGGAGAACGGCCGGATCACCGCCGTCGGAACTCATGCCCAGCTGTTGGCCGGCAACGCACATTACCGCTACGTCCTGGCCAGCCTCACCGAGGAGCCGAAGGACCTGGACAGTGACATGGAGGCAGGTGACGACATGGCGGAAGCCGACGTCGGTGCCGGTGGGATCGACGCCATCGAAGACCTGACCGGACTCACTGGGCTGAACGACGCCGAAGAGGTAAAAGCATGAGCACCAGCACGCAACACAAGGTCCCACAGGCTCCGGTCACGGGCACAGCCGGTGAGGACCGGGTTCTTCTCAGCAAGGCCGACAGCAAGGCGGTCCGGCAGCGCTCGGTGCGGCTGCTGGGTTCCCTGATCCGGCCGTCCCGCCGTCGTTTCGCCTGGACCGTGGTCCTGGTGGTGCTCTCGCAGGCCACCCGGGTTTCCGGCCCGCTGCTGATCGCCTTCGGCATTGACCATGCGCTGCCCGCCCTTACCGGCGCGGCAGGGGCAGCGGACCCGTGGCCGCTGATCCTGGCCGGCGCCGGTTACATCCTTGCTGCGGTCGCGACGTCCGTACTCACGGCCTCCTACGTTACCTCCACGGCACGGCTCAGCCAGTCGATGCTGCTGGACCTGCGCGTGCGCGTCTTCCGGCACACCCAGCGCCTGAGCCTCGAATTCCACGAAAAGTACACGTCCGGTCGCATCATTTCCCGCCAGACCTCGGACCTGGAGGCCCTGCGCGAGCTGTTGGACTCCGGCGTTTCGTCCCTTGCGTCGGGCATGGTGTTCATGGTTTTCACGGCGGTGACCATCTTCACCCTGGACTGGATCACCGGGCTGCTGGTGCTCGCCGCGGGCGTGCCAATGTACCTGCTCTCGCGCTGGTACCAGAAGCGGTCCCAGCGGGCCTTCCGCGCCTCCCGCGTGGTGTCCGCCAAGCTCATTGTGCACTTCATCGAAACAATGACCGGGATCCGCGCGGTAAAAGCCTTCCGGCGGGAGGAGGACAACGCCGCCCGGTACGAGGAGCTGGCCGAGCATTACCGCACCGTCACTGTGCGTTCCATCAACCTCAACGGAATTTTCCAGCCGGGACTGGTGCTGATCGGCAACGTCACGGTGGCGGTGGTGCTGCTCGCCGGCGGTTTCCGGGTGCTCGACGGCGGCATCGCGGTGGGCGCGCTGCTGGCACTGCTGCTGTCCGCCAAGCGGTTTTTCCAGCCGGTGGACCAGATGGCCATGTTTTACAATTCCTTCCAGTCCGCTCAGGCGGCCCTGGAGAAGGTCTCCGGGCTGCTCGAAGAGGAACCCACGGTCCGGCCGCCCAAGAACCCCGTTCCGTTGCCCCATCCGCGCGGCGACATCGATTTCCACGAGGTCGAGTTCGGTTACGGCAGCGGCCCGGTGGTGCTGCCCACGATGAACCTGCACATCCCCGCCGGCCAGACCGTCGCCGTCGTCGGCAAAACCGGCGCCGGCAAGTCCACCCTCGCCAAACTCATTGCCCGCTTCTACGACGTCACGTCCGGCTCCCTCACGCTGGATGGTGTGCCGCTGCGCGATCTCTCCCCCGCCGACCTGCGGCGCGCCATCGTCATGGTCACCCAGGAGGCCTTCCTGTTCAGCGGAACCGTGGCGGACAACATCGCTCTGGGCAAGCCCGCGGCCACCCGGCGCGAGGTGGAGGCAGCCTCCCGCGCCGTCGGAGCGCACGATTTCATCGAGTCCCTGCCCAACGGCTACGACACGGACGTGAACAAGCGCGGCGGACGCGTCTCCGCCGGCCAGCGCCAACTGATCTCCTTCGCCCGGGCCTTCCTGGCCGCACCCGCCGTCCTGATCCTGGACGAGGCAACTTCCTCGCTGGACATTCCCTCCGAGCGGATGGTGCAGCAGGGCCTGCACAAGCTGCTAGGTGCCACCGACGACGGCGCCGGAACCGTCACTGCCGGGCGAACCGCGCTGATCATCGCCCACCGGCTCTCCACCGTGGCCATCGCCGACCGCGTGCTGGTGGTCCACGGCGGTCGGATCGTCGAGGACGGAACGCCCGCCGAACTGATCTCCGGGGGCGGCCGTTTCGCCGATCTGCACGGCGCCTGGCAGAGTTCGCTGGTCTAACCCAACTGACTAACAGATAACGCACTCATTCGCCGGAATGAGTGCGTTATCTGCCACTCAGTCTGAGCAGCGGGCCGCATTTCGCGATGAGGCACCCCATCGGCTATTCTTGAGAGGTTGCTTTTCCCGGTTATTTACCGCTGGGAACGGTCAATGGATCGGGGTGTGGCGCAGCTTGGTAGCGCGCGTCGTTCGGGACGACGAGGCCGCAGGTTCAAATCCTGTCACCCCGACCAGAATAGATAGTGGAGATGGCGTCGAGAAATCGGCGCCATCTTTTGTTAACTCCAGCTGACCAGTCGGCCCGACAATTCCCTCGGGCGCAACAGTGACTTCTGGATTCGGACAGCACTGTGCCCGAGCACCCCCAGGATACTCGGGCACAGCAGGAAAAGAATTTAGTTCAGAACATCGCCTAGCTGGCAGTGACGTTCGGCCAGTTACCTGTCGCAGGCGAAACGACATTCGGCCAGTTGCCCGTCGCCAGCAACACAGCATTAGGCCAGTTACCCGTCGCAGGCGAAACGACATTCGGCCAGTTACCCGTCGCGACGACGGCTCCTTGAGCCGAAATTGCACCGCCGGCAATGACTGCCGTCAACATCAGCGAAGTTGCGAGCTTCTTCATGAGACCACCCTTATTGTTTGGTTGAGTTGGTGTCGCACGTTTTCTACGTGTTGACAACAATTGTAAAATCGAGTGTAAACGAAGTGTCAAGTAAATTATAGGCCTTCGCCATTCCGGCGAGCCTCAGGAGGAACCAGTGGGCAACAGTTTCGGAGACCGGCTACGGACAGAGCGCCTGTCGCGGAGCCTAACGCAGGCTGAACTTGGTGGTGACCTGTACTCGGCCAGCTATGTTTCACTGCTGGAGAATGGCCGCCGGGAACCAACCCCGGACGTCGTCAAACAGCTGGCTAAACAGCTGCAACTTGCACCGCATGCCGTGCAGGAATGGACCAGCCCAGTTTCAGAAGAAGAAGCAGGGTACTTGCTCACGGCACTCTACGCGAGACAATCCTGGGATATGCGGGACTTCGTCGCTGCCGCAAAGCAAGCCCAGACCGCTGCCGGTATGGCCCAAGCCAATCGGGACACTGTCTCATGGTGGAACATGGCCTACCTGCAAGCCAGCTCACTGCTTGAAAACGCAGACTGCGAAGCCGCAAAGGAGACCATTTCCGAAGTGCTGCGGCATCCGCTATCACAGGAAACAGCCGGTTTAGCGGTGCGGGCAGAGCAGTTGCTGGCCTCCGCGTGTCTGGGGTTAGGGCAGTTGACCGAGGCCGTAGAGCACGCCGCAATTGCAGTGAGACGCGGCGCCACGCTCCCACACGAATCCAACGCCTACATCGCGGCCCTTCGCACGCTGATTGCGGCACTGGCGGAAAGCGGAAAATTGGATGAAGCGTGGGTTCATTGCCAGACACTCGCTGCCCTTGTCGATGACACCTTACTGCCCCAGCTCGCGGGGGAAATCTACTGGGTAGTTGGAAACGTGGCGTTTATGCGGCACGACGTCAAGGAGGGGCTGTCCAACCATGCACTGGCGGGACAACTGCTCTCTCCCGCCAGTGACCTCGCTTTGTGGGCGAGGTTTAATAAAGCGACGGCGTCAGTGAGGTTGTTCGCAGGCGTCGTAGAGCCAGACACATTGGTGGCCATCGAACGCGCGGAGCTTGCCCAATCCGTGGTTGGCGCCAATCCGGCCGACGTTTTGGAGGTGTCGCTCATCCGCGCGCAATGGCATTACCTTAATGGCGACATGAAGGAGGCCCTACAACTGCTGACCCGGCTGCGTGAGCACCGAGAGCAGCTTGCAAAGCACACCGCCGGCGAAGCAACTTTCCTCTTGGGCAGAACCCTGAAGGCCATGGGAAAGGGTCAAGAGGCGCTAGATATACTTACCGAGGCGAAAGAGCTCTTTTCCAGCGCTGGCGCAGCGGATAAGGCTTCGCTGGCGATGGACAGCATCTTGGAGATGCGGGCCGCTGGAAAGATTCACTAGCTATCGGCCGCGAGAATGCTTGGCGATCCGCTAAGCGAAGGCTCGCCCGGTGAGTTTCTCGTAAGCCTCGACGTAGCGCGCCCGGGTTTGCTCGACGACGACGGCAGGCAGCTGGGGCGGTGGCGCATCGGTCCCGCGGTCCCAGCCGGACTCGGGCCCACTGAGCCAGTCGCGGACGTACTGCTTGTCGAAGCTGGGCTGTGCGGCGCCGGGCTTCCACTGGACCGCGTCCCAGAACCGGGAGGAATCTGGGGTCAGCACCTCGTCACCCAGCGTAATGTTGCCGTTGGCCGGGTCTACGCCGAACTCCACTTTGGTGTCCGCCAGAATGATTCCGCGTTCCCTTGCGATCGACTCCGCGCGGGAGTAAATCGCGAGTGTCAGTTCCCGCAGGGCCTCGGCATTTTCCGACCCGACGGCCGTGGCCACGGCGCCGAAGGTGATGTTCTCGTCGTGTTCGCCCACCTCGGCCTTAGCTGACGGAGTGAAGATGGGCCGTTCCAGCCGGGACCCGTCCAGCAGGCCAGGGGGAAGCGGCAGGCTGCAGACGGTCTGGCTTTGCTTGTATTCGAGCAGTCCGGATCCCGTCAGGTATCCACGGGCGATGCATTCCACCGGAAACATATCCAGTTTCTTGCAGATCATGGCACGCCCCTCGACCTCGGCTGGCACGCCATCCGCCGCGGTGCTGCCGACCACGTGGTGGGCAACCTGGAGTTGATCGAACCACCACAGGCTCAGCTGCGTCAGGATGCGGCCCTTGTCAGGGATTTCGGTAGCCAGAATGTGGTCGTAGGCGCTGATCCGGTCGCTGGCCACGACCAGCAGCACGCCGCTCCCGGGTGCGGCACCGGAAGCGGGGCCGGCGGGTGCTGCGGATTCGTACAGATCCCGGACCTTCCCGGAGTAGATTTGCCGCCAGCCGGGCAGCTGCGGGGCGCTCATGCCCGTGCCGTCCGGACGCCGGCAGCTTCGGCTTCCGTTGCCTCGGTGGCTCCGGTCGCTGACACCGCCGGAAGAGCGCCGGTCCGCGGATTCGGAACCGAAATTTCTCCCCGCGCGGCCTTGGCGGCAATATCGCGCCGGTGCTGCGATCCGTGCAGATGGATCAGCGCCACGCCGTCGTAGGCCCGTTCGCGGGCCTCCTCCAGATCAAGCCCCATTCCCACTACAGCGAGCACTCTGCCGCCGGCGCTGACGGTCTTGCCGTCGTCGTCGAGCCGGGTCCCGGCGTGCAGCACGTGCACGCCCTCCAGCGCGTTAGCTTTGCGCAGGCCGCGAATCCGCTGTCCGGTGCGTGGAGCGTCCGGATAGTTTTCGGACGCGACGACGACGGCGACAGCGCTTTCGGGTGCCCAGCGCAGGTCCTCCGCTTCATCCAGGGCCCCCTTGGCCGCGGCCAGCAGCAGCCGGCCCAGCGGGGTGCGCAGCCGGGCCAGCACCACTTGCGTTTCCGGGTCGCCAAAACGGACGTTGAACTCGATTACCCTGGTGCCGCGCGACGTCAGGGCCAGGCCGCAGTACAGCACTCCGATAAAGGGCGTGCCCCGGTGCGCCATCTCATCGACGGTGGGCTGAGCGACCCGGGCGATGACTTCATCCACCAGCCCTGCCGGCGCCCAGTCCACCGGGGAATAGGCGCCCATGCCGCCGGTGTTGGGACCCTGGCCCCCATCGAAAATGCGCTTGAAATCCTGTGCGGGGGCCAGCGGAACCACGGTACGGCCGTCACACAGGACGAACAGCGAAACCTCGGGGCCGTCCAGGAACTCCTCGATCACCACATCGCCGCCGGCGTCAAAACAGGTCTGCGCGTGGGCAAGGGCCTCGTCCCGATCCGAGGTCACCACCACGCCTTTACCGGCAGCCAGACCGTCGTCCTTGACTACATAGGGGGCGCCGAAGGTATCCAACGCGTCCTCGGCTTCAGCGGCATTGCTGGCCACCCTTGCCATCGCGGTGGGCACACCTGCCTCCGCCATGACCTGCTTGGCGAACGCTTTGGATGCCTCCAGCTGGGCCGCATCCTTCCCCGGACCGAAGACCGCGATGCCCGCATCGCGGACGGCGTCAGCCACGCCGGCGGCGAGTGGAGCCTCGGGACCAACGATCACCAGGTCGACGCCGAGCTTAGTTGCCAGCGCGGTGACTACCGCCGGTTCATTGGCATCGATGTCGTGGGTGGGAACCAGCCGGCCGATGCCGGCATTGCCGGGGGCCGCGTGGACCTCTGAGACATTCGGATCGCGCAGCAGGGAACGGACGATGGCATGTTCGCGGCCGCCGGGGCCTATGACTAGAACCTTCACGCTTCAAGGGTACTTTGCCCCGTGGCCAGCAGCTCAATAGGTGACGGGGTCCAGGGTGCCCGCTGCCCCGAGCAGTTGCTCCGTGCGGGAGTGCCCGCGCTCCCCGCACAGTCTGCATAGACTGACAACATGTCTCAAACATTCTCCGCCGACGCCGCCGTCGAGCTCGCCGTCCTGGAACGCAGTGGGTTCATCGAATCCCGACATGTGGGGTCCGCCGTCGTGCTGGCCGGCGATGGCTCAGTCGTCACTTCCCTGGGCGACATCACCGGTCCGATCTTCCCGCGTTCCTGCCTCAAGCCGCTGCAGGCATTGGGCGCCATGCAATCCGGGGTTCCGCTGCGCGGCGCGCAGGCAGCGCTGGCCTGCGCCAGCCACGTCGGGTCCCAGGATCACATGGATGTTGTGGAGGGCATGCTGCAGGCCGCGGGTGTGAAGGAGCAGGATCTGGGCTGCCCGTCGGATTGGCCGCAGGATGAAGAGGCCCGTAACTGGCTGGTCCGGGCTGGGCGCGGCAAAACCAAGCTGGCGATGAACTGCTCCGGTAAACATGCCGCATTCCTGTGGGCCTGTAAGGAAAATGGCTGGGACCTGAAGTCCTACCTGGAGCCGAACCACCCGTTGCAGCAGCGCATCTTCTCGGTGATCGAGGAATACACCGAAGAGAAGATCTCGCATATTGGCGTGGACGGCTGCGGAGCCCCCGTCACGGCGTTCTCCCTGACCGGGCTCGCCCGGGCCTACTCGAAGCTTGCGCAGGCACCTTCGGACGGCAATGCCAGTGCCCGCGCTGCGACCATCGCGACGGCGATGCTGGACTACCCGTGGGCAATTCAGGGCCATGGCAAGCCGAACACGATCGTGATGCAAGAGTTGGGTGTGCTGGCCAAGTTCGGGGCTGAGGGGGTGCTCGCGATGGCTACCTCCACCGGTGCCGCCGTGGCGGTCAAAATGCTCGATGGCAACGGGCGCGGGGCCACGCTCGTGGGTCTGACCCTGCTGGCGGCGGCTGGGGCTCTGGACGTTCCTGGTGTGGCCAATGTGCTGGAGCGGGTGGTGGAGCCCATCACCGGAGGCGGACGACCGGTGGGGAGCCTGCGGTTGGGCACCGCGGTTTCGGCGTTGCTGGACTAGCGCTTACCGTGCCGGCACGACGCAGGATTACGACGGCGGACGGGCAGGCCGCGCTTGCCGCCTGGCGGGGCGGGGCGAGAGACCGCGCGACCACGGCGACGGCGGTCCGGTTCTGCCTCGAAGAGGTGGCGGCCCGGGCTCCTGGCAACTCCGTTGAGGTGCGGGTGCCCCCCTTCGGTGTCGCGCAATGTGTCCAAGGACCACGTCACACCCGCGGAACGCCACCCAACGTGATTGAGTGCGACGGCGCCACCTGGCTGGGCCTGGCGACCGGCCAGCTCAGCTGGGGCCAGGCGGTGGCTGCAGGTCAGGTGGCCGCGTCCGGACTCCGGGCGGATCTGTCCGACCTGCTTCCGCTCTGATCCGCCGTACCAGGCCCGACGGGTACGCTTAAGGCATGATTTCCCAGCACTCCGACGAACAGTTTCCCGGATCAACAGAGCCGGTCGAGCGCCGCGAGATCTCTGTGCGGCGCGCCCCGAAGTTTGTTCCATTCCTGATTGCCGGAGCGCTGCTTGGCGTTCTGGCCGCGGCCGTCGTGGCCGTGGTGGGTGCCGGCAGCGCCAGTTATGACCGGAGCACGGTCTTCGGCTTTTTCGCCGTGGTCCTGGCGGTTCCGGGCATGCTGCTGGGCGGCATGGCGGCCCTGCTGCTGGACCGCGCGAGTGTGAAACGCACCGAACGGGTCGTCGTCGAACGGGTACCCGACGAGCCTGCCGATGGGCTGGACCAGCGGGCCGCCGGAACAACCGACCAGCCCGGTGATGACCCTGCAGAAGGTCCCGAGCTGGAGCGTTAAGTCCTGTCAGCGGATACGTGAGACAATTTTCAGGTGGCACGCGGAGACGGACAACTTTCCCACGATTTATTACCCGGTGAAAAAGGACCCCAGGATGCCTGCGGCGTCTTTGGTGTTTGGGCGCCCGGCGAAGAGGTCGCAAAACTTACCTACTACGGGCTGTACGCACTGCAGCACCGCGGACAGGAATCGGCAGGCATCGCCACCAGTGATGGCAGTCGGATCAGTGTCTACAAGGACATGGGTTTGGTGTCCCAGGTGTTCGATGAGACGACGCTGAACACCCTGACCGGGCACATCGCCGTCGGCCATTGCCGTTATTCCACCACCGGCTCCTCCAATTGGGCCAACGCGCAGCCCACTCTGGGCGCCACCGGCTCCGGGACCGTCGCCCTGGCACACAACGGCAACCTGACTAACACCGCCGAGCTCTATGACATGGTGCTGGCAGGGCAGGGCAAGCCCACGGCCGGGGAAATGGCGCAGGGCAACACCTCCGATACCGCACTGGTCACGGCCCTGCTGAAGGGCGAAGACGGCCGGTCGCTTGAAGACACCGCGATGGACCTGCTGCCGAAAATCCAGGGCGCATTCTGCTTCGTGTTCATGGACGAGGGCACACTGTACGCCGCCCGCGACGCCCACGGGGTGCGCCCCCTGGTGCTGGGCCGGCTGCAGCGCGGCTGGGTGGTCGCCTCCGAAGGTGCGGCCCTGGCTACGGTGGGCGCCAGCTTTATCCGCGAGATCGAGCCGGGCGAGTTCATCGCCATCGACGAGGACGGGGTGCGCAGCCATCGGTTTGCGCCGCCAACCCCTGCGGGATGTGTCTTCGAGTATGTGTACTTGGCCCGCCCCGATGCCTCCATTGCCGGCCGCTCGGTGTACGAGTCCCGAGTGGAGATGGGCCGCCAACTGGCCCGCGAAAACAGTGTCAAAGCGGACATCGTCATTCCGGTGCCCGAGTCGGGAACGCCCGCAGCAGTGGGCTATGCCGAGCAATCCGGCATTCCCTTCACCCACGGCTTCGTCAAGAACGCCTATGTGGGGCGGACCTTCATCCAGCCCAGCGAAACGCTGCGCCAGCTCGGCATCCGGCTGAAGCTCAATGCGCTGGAATCCGTGATCCGCGGCAAGCGGATTGTGGTCGTGGATGATTCGATTGTGCGTGGCAACACCCAGCGCGCGGTGGTCCGCATGCTCCGCGAGGCCGGCGCCGCGGAGGTGCACGTCAAGATCTCCTCCCCGCCGGTGCGCTGGCCCTGCTTCTACGGCATTGATTTCGCTTCCCGCGCCGAGCTGATCGCCAATGGCGCGGCCATTGATGAGATTGCCAAGTCGATCGGGGCGGATTCGCTGGCCTACATCTCCGAGGACGGCATGATCGGCGCCACGCTGCAGCCGCGCGACCGGCTCTGTACGGCCTGCTTCACTGGGAAGTACCCGATCAAACTGCCGTCGGCGGACCGGCTCGGCAAGAACCTGCTGGAGCGCATCAACCCGGCCGACGACACCGCTGCCGATGGCTGCGACCCGGGACCCGGCGCCGAACTGGAGAACCTCCTCACCGACGCCGATCGGGTTGACGTCGACGACTTTGCCGGTCAGAGCGCCGCGACCACCGAAACGAAAGAGACGGTATGACACCCACCGCCCCTGGCCCCCACTCCCCGGCCGGCATCACCTACGCCAGCGCCGGCGTCGACGTCGAGGCCGGCGACCGGGCCGTTGAACTGATGAAGGAAGCCGTTCGAGCCACGCACGGAGCACAAGTCCTCGGCGGCGTGGGCGGTTTTGCCGGGCTTTATGACGTTTCCCGGCTGCTGAGTTACACCAAGCCCCTGCTGGCGACCTCCACTGACGGTGTGGGCACCAAGGTGGCCATCGCCCAGGCCATGGATATCCACGACACCATCGGCTTCGATCTTGTTGGCATGGTGGTGGATGACATCGTCGTTGTCGGCGCCGAGCCGCTCTTCATGACCGATTACATTGCCTGTGGAAAGGTGGTTCCGGAGCGCATCGCTGACATCGTCCGTGGTATTGCCGCGGCCTGCTCGGTGGCTGGCACGGCGCTTGTGGGCGGCGAAACGGCCGAACACCCCGGGCTGTTGGGCGAGAGCGAATACGATGTGGCCGGCGCGGCAACAGGAGTGGTCGAGGCCAGCAGGCTGCTTGGTCCGGAGCGTGTGCAGGCCGGCGACGTGGTCATCGCCATGGCCTCCTCCGGACTGCATTCCAACGGCTACTCCCTGGTGCGCCGGGTCATCAACCGCGCGGGCTGGGCACTGGACCGGCAAGTTTCCGAACTGGGCCGCACGCTGGGCGAGGAACTGCTCGAGCCCACGCGGGTTTATGCCGCGGACTGCCTCGATCTGGCCCGCCACCTGCCTGTCGATGCCGCCGCGGCCGTTCACGGTTTCAGCCACGTCACCGGCGGCGGCTTGGCCGCCAACCTGGCCCGGGTTCTGCCGCACGGATTGACCGCGACGATTGACCGTTCCAGCTGGGAACTGCCGGCTATCTTCAAACTGGTATCCGAGCTGGGCAATGTTCCACTGCCGGATTTGGAGCGCACATTGAACCTCGGCGTCGGCATGGTGGCCATCGTCTCCGCAGCCGGTGCCGATGCCGCCGTCGCCCGTCTGACCGAGCGGGGACTGCCCGCCTGGGTGATGGGCAGCGTGGCCAAGGAGGGTACTGACGAGTCCACGTCAAGCTCCCGCAGCGGTCCCGACTACGTTCAGGGCGCAAAGGGCGTCGACGGCGGCGCTGTCCGGCTGGTCAACTCCTACGCCTGACGCCGTGCGGCCGCGGAACGGCTACTCCCCGGCTGCGCCAGCCGCTTCTGATCCATTCGATCCCGCGGCCATGATGCAGAAGACGGCTCCCTGCGGGTCAGTGAAAACAGCCATCCGCCCGATTCCCGAAACATCAAAGACCGGGGCAATCACCGCTCCGCCCAACTCTTGCACCTTGGCTGCCGTCTGATCCGCGTCGGCGGAGTTGAAATAGACTGTCCAGTTGTTCGGGGTATCCGGCATGGGCTTCTTCATGGCCCCTGCGATGCTTTTGCCGTTCACCAGGAACTGCGTATATTCACTCAGGTCCCCCGACGGTCCGGTGTCTGAGTCCATCCCCGCAACGCTCTGATAAAACGGCAGCGCCGCGGCCAGATCGTCCACCTGCAGCTCGTTCCAGATCACTGTCCCGGGCTCGTTGACCACGCTGGCGCCAATATGTCCCTTGCCCTCCCAAAAGCCAATGTAGGCCCCGGCCGTATCAGTGGCCATCACCATCCGCCCGGAACCTGGAACCTCATCCGGGGGGAAAACCAGCGTTCCGCCCGCTTCGGTGATCCGTTCCGCGGCGCTGTCAACACTGTCCACAGCGATGTATGTATTCCAGACCGACGGGATGCCGGCCGCCGCCATGTCCGGCATCTGCTGCATCAGCCCCGCAACGTTGCGCCCGTTCAAAGTGGCCATGTAGTACGTCATGTCCGGCCCCATGGCGCGGCCGTCAAAGTCCCAGCCGAACAGCGAGCCGTAAAACTGCCTGGCCCCTTCCACATCCGAGCTGACCAGATCACACCAGCACGGTGTGCCAGAGCTGTAGCTGTCTACGTTTGGCATTGGTAACCCTCCAGATACTGCTGCCCGTGCTGTTGCACAAGGCGAGCTGGGAGAACGCACCTGTCGTACGTTCAGGCACCATCCAAGCACGCCCGACCCCGGTTTGGAAGACATTCAGGCACAACAAAAGCCCCGCCCGGGGATCTCCCTGATGGGAGAGCCGCAGCGGGGTGTTGCCTGTTTTGGTGGATCGTCCAGGTGACCTAACCGATTCGGCGGGTGCCGACCTCGTCCTGGTCATCGTCATCCACTTGATCCGCATATTTGTCCGCATATGCTGAGTAATCCGGTTCCACCGGAGCCTCAGTTCGTCGGCTGGAGACATGACGGGTCGTGGCACCGAGCTCACGCTGGAGTGCCGTGTAATCAGTGTTCGGGGAGTAGTACTTAATGTCCCGAGCCTGCTTGGTTGCCTTAGCCTTTTGACGGCCGCGCCCCATGGCGTGACCCCCTTTTGCACTCGGACCGGAGGTGGTCGCTCGGCTAAGAGCGAGGCCCCGGAATATACGGTCAATTTGTCGTAACTCTAGATTACATGCTTTCGCCGCGTTCCGCTTACGCCATGTACGCAGATCCCCGGCGCCGGGCGCTGACGGCCCTGCCTTGGCCGCGGAAGTTTCGATAGAGTCGCCTTGAGAGCGGCCGGACCGACGGAAAGTGGGCATAGTTTCATGAGCAATCAGGACGACGGCGGGTCGGGCGGCCAGCACGACGGCGCCGGTTCCGAAGGGTCGGGGCCGCACGACGACGGATCTCCGGAGCGCGAGGGCATCCAACAGGGTGCCGATGCCGCTATCAGCCTTCCCGCGCCGCAGCTTGGCACAGCGGCTATCAGCCCGGACGTTGCCGAGACCACGGCCCTCAATGAGGTGGCCGCCGAGGCCGCCCAAGTGGCCCGGGAGGCCGAAAAGGCCGGCACTCTAGCCGGTGGCGACCAAACCGGAATTCCCGACATGCCCTCCGCAGCCGGAGTTCGGGCAGCAGAGAAGGGGGCAGCGGACGCCACCGCGAACGTCACAGGAGATTACACTTCGGCTGAACCTGCTCCCCGAAGTTCGGCAAGCGGGCCTGGCCAGGGCGACACCCTTGGAATGGGTTCCGCAGCATCGCTGCCCGGACCGGCCGCCGCGCAGGTGCGCAGCCGTGCTAAGCGGAAGGCCCAGGCACGCAAATCGACCCAAGCCTGGGCACCGCCGCCGTCCTCCGGCGCGCGCAAGTCCGAGACGGCCACCGGAGCCAATAAGGCAGTCGTGGTGATAGGTGCAATCATCGTCGTGTTGATCCTGATTGGCCTGCTGATCTGGCTGGTGATCACGCTGGTCGGGAGCGCGACCGGCGGTACGGCCGCCGGCTGCACGGCCTCCGTCGCTTCGCAGGCACCCACCGTGTCCGGCAGCGCCACCAGGACCACCCCGCCGGCCACCGCCGGCATTATCAGATCGCAGGCGTGTGCAACGGACTGGCAGCAAGGAGACTGCCTCAAGGGTTTCACCGACGCCGGGCATCCGGCTGACATTGTCACCTGCGGTACGCAGCATTCCGCCCAATTAGTAGGCGCCCATTACTATCCCCCGGCGGCTGCGTATCCAGGCGTCGAGATATTAAAAACGAAGGCGAAGGACGTCTGCGGGGGCGTGAGCCTGGCCAGCGCAGCCAACAACTACGACCTCAAACAGCTCACCGCATACCCCTCGGAAAGCACCTGGGGAAAGCACGACCGCCGGGTTGACTGCCTGGTCTACGACGGCGCCGGGGATAACATCACCGAATCCCTGCTTGGCTAACCCGTCTCTTGGCTGGCCGCTTTCCGGTGCACGGTCAGCCCAGTTCCGGTCCCGCCGGCCAGCGCTTCAAGGCTCAACTCCTCCACGTCCGCGGCCGTATCCACCACCACTGTGTCGCCATCCAGAATGCTTCCGGCCAGGATTTCCCGGGCCAACTGGTCGCCGATCTGCCGCTGCACCAGCCGGCGCAGCGGCCGGGCACCATAGGCCGGGTCATAACCGGTCATCGCCAGCCAGGCCCTGGCACCGTCCGTGACTTCCAGGGTCAACCGGCGCTCATGCAGGCGGGACGCCAGCGACTGCACCTGCAGATCCACAATCCGCGACAGCTCATCCACGCTGAGCGCATCGAACATCACTATCTCATCGAGCCGGTTGAGGAATTCCGGTTTGAAGGAGACGTTGACGATGTCCATAACCGCCTTGTGCTTGGTCGCGTCGTCGAGGGTCTGATCCACCAGAAACTGCGAACCGAGGTTGGAGGTCAGGACCAGAATGACATTTCGGAAGTCCACGGTGCGGCCCTGACCATCGGTGAGGCGACCGTCGTCGAACACCTGCAGCAGGATGTCGAAGACCTCCGGATGGGCCTTTTCCACTTCATCCAGCAAGACCACCGAATACGGACGACGGCGGACGGCCTCGGTCAGCTGCCCACCCTCCTCGTAGCCGACGTAGCCGGGAGGGGCGCCGACGAGCCGCGCCACGGTGTGCTTTTCCGAGTACTCACTCATGTCGATGCGGACCATTGCCCGCTCGTCATCGAAAAGGAAGTCCGCCAGCGCCTTGGCCAGCTCCGTTTTGCCCACGCCGGTTGGCCCCAGGAACAGGAAGGAACCGGTCGGACGGTCCGGGTCCGAAATGCCCGCCCGCGCGCGGCGCACCGCGTCCGAAACCGCCGCCACGGCTTTGGCCTGGCCGATCAGCCGCGCACCCAGCACTTGTTCCATCTGCAGCAGTTTCGCCGACTCGCCCTGCAGCATCCGGCCGGCCGGAATTCCGGTCCAGGCCGAGATTACCTCGGCGATGTCGTCCGCAGTGACATCTTCCGCCACCATCAGCTCCTGTTTGACCGCCCCTTCCCGGCCGGCGACATCCGCCTCGGCAGCGGCTGCATCGTCCAGTTCGCGCTGCAGGGCCGGAATTTCCCCGTACAGGATGCGCGAGGCCTGTTCCAGATCGCCGTCGCGCTGTGCCTTGTCCGCAACGGAACGGAGCTCATCGAGTTTCGCCTTCAGCTCGCCCACCCGATTCAAGCCGGCCTTTTCCGCTTCCCAGCGGGCATTGAGCGCAGCGAGCTGCTCCTTCTTGTCCGCCATATCGGAGCGCAGCGACTCAAGCCGATCGCGGGAAGCCGCATCGGTTTCTCCGCTCAGGGCCAGTTCCTCCATGGTCAGCCGGTCCACCGAGCGGCGCAGCTGGTCGATCTCTTCAGGAGCGGAATCGATTTCCATCCGCAGCCGGGACGCCGCCTCGTCCACCAGGTCGATCGCCTTGTCCGGCAGCTGCCGGCCGGCTATGTAGCGGTTCGACAGCGTCGCGGCCGCCACCAGTGCGGAATCGGCAATCGCCACCTTGTGGTGCGCCTCGTAGCGTTCCTTGAGCCCGCGCAGGATGCCGACGGTGTCCTGCACACTGGGCTCGCCCACGTAAACTTGCTGGAACCGCCGCTCCAGCGCGGCGTCCTTTTCGATGTGCTGGCGGTACTCGTCCAGCGTGGTGGCGCCGATCAGCCGCAGTTCGCCGCGGGCCAGCATGGGCTTGAGCATGTTGCCGGCGTCCATCGCCCCTTCGGAAGCGCCCGCACCCACCACGGTATGGATCTCGTCGATGAAGGTAACCACCTGACCCTCGGAGCCTTTAATCTCCTCCAGGACCGCCTTGAATCGCTCTTCGAACTCGCCGCGGTACTTGGCTCCGGCTACCATCGAGGCCAGGTCCAGACTGATCAGGGCCTTACCGCGCAGGCTTTCCGGAACGTCTCCGGCGACCATCCGCTGCGCAAGGCCTTCGACAACGGCGGTCTTACCCACGCCTGGCTCGCCAATCAGGACCGGGTTGTTCTTGGTGCGTCGGCTAAGCACCTGGATGACCCGCCGGATCTCCGCATCACGGCCGATCACCGGATCCAGCTTCCCTGCCCGGGCCATCGCCGTAAGGTCAGTGCCGTATTTTTCCAGCGCCTGGAAGGTGTTTTCAGGGTCCGGGGAAGTGACCTTCGCCCCGCCCCGAATGGACGGCAGCGCCGCCTCCAGGGCAGCCCGGACATTCACTCCGGCGCCCGCGGCATCGCGGAGTGCCTTACCCGCGGCGCCGGCGTCCGCGGCGATGCCCAGCAGCAGGTGCTCGGTCGAGACGTAGCCGTCCCCCATCCGCTCGGCTTCCTTTTGCGCTCCCTGAATCACCTGCAGTGCACTCCGGCTCAGCTGCGCCTGGGCCACGGACGATCCGGAAGAAGCCGGCAACGCCCGGATGGCCTGGCTCGCGCGCAGGCTGGCCGCGTCCGGATCCACACCCGCTGCCCGCAGCAGCGCCACGGCAACGCCCTCGCGCTGATCCATCAGCGCCTTGAGCAGATGCGCCGGCTCAACCTGCGGATTGCCGGCCGTCGAGGCGTTCATCGCGGCCGCAGAAAGGGCCTCCTGGCTCTTAGTGGTGAACTTGGCATCCAAGGAAAGCTCCGTTCTCGCTGGGCGCCGGATCCGCGGACCGGCCACGTTGGCTGGTCGGACTAGTCGGACTGGCTGTGTGGCTGGCCTGCCTGCCGACTGACTGGCTGACTGGCTGACTGAGTGACTGAGTGACTGAGTGACTGAGTGACTGAGTGACTTAGACCTGAGCCTACTACGCTCAACTTACAACGTGCGCTGTTATCCTCCATGTTTACCCAAGGTGAAACCCCTGTCCATTCACTAGCCTCCTACAGTCATCGACCGAGCACTTGGTGCGCGATACGGCGCTGCATCGCGCACCGAGTGCACCGTGGATGGAATTGGGGGTGGCAGCGGATAGCGTTGAGCCATGAAGACAGACGCGCTGGTCATATTCGACTGCGACGGCGTCCTGGTGGACAGCGAGCGTCTGAGCGTAGGCATCGAGGCCCACCTGTTGACCCAGATGGGTGTCCCGCATTCCGAGCTTGATGTGGTGAACACGTTTATGGGTCGCTCGGCTGGGGCTGGCAAAGCAGTGCTGGAGCGGCTGTTGGGGAAAGCCGGGGCGGCGGAGTTCGATTCCCGCTCGACGGCGGAAATCCACGCCGCCTTTGACCGGGACCTGACCCCCATTCCCGGCATCCCGGAGGTGTTGGACAGTCTGCGGCAGTCGGGCTGGCGGACTTGTGTGGCATCGAGCGGATCACACCAGAAAATGCAACGAACGCTCGGATTGACGGGTCTGTACGACTTTTTCCAGGGCCGCATCTTTAGCGCCGCCGACGTAGCCCACGGTAAGCCAGCCCCGGATCTGTTCCTGCAGGCAGCGCAGGTCATGGGGGCGGAGCCGGATGCCTGTGTGGTTGTGGAGGACAGCGTCCCCGGCGTCCAGGCAGGCATCGCCGCCGGAATGCGGGTCTACGGCTTCACCGGCGGGCTCGCCCCGGAAGGAGCCTTGCAGGCCGCAGGCGCCCTCGTGCTGGAGTGCATGAAACACCTTCCGACGGCGCTGATGGACTGGCGGCGCTGATTGGCCATTTATATCGACCCGCCCAGCTGGCCGGCGCACGGCACCGTGTTTTCACACCTGGTCTCCGATCGAAGCCTGACCGAACTGCACGAAATGGCCGCCGCCGCCGGCATCTCAGATCGAGCCTTCGACCGGGACCACTACGACGTCCCGAAGCGCCGCTACGCGCAGTTGGTGGCCCTTGGTGCCCGCGAGGTGTCCGGGGCTGCCCTGGTCCGGCTGCTGATTGGCAGCGGTCTGCGGATACCGGCCCGACAGCGCAATGAATCCCTGCGCGCGGCGCTGCTGTACCGGTGGAATGCCATCCTGCCCGGCGAAGAGCCGTTGGGCGCCGCACTGCTGGCACGCTGGAGCGAACCGCACCGGCACTACCACGGCCGCACCCATCTCCTCGCCGTCCTGGAAGCCATCGACAGGCTGGATTCTGCGCCACCGCGGGCTGTCCCACTGGCCGCGTGGTTCCACGACGCGGTCTACGACGGGGTTCCGCTTCGGGACGAGGAGGAATCCGCCCATTTGGCGTCTTCGGCCCTGATGAAGGCAGGACTAGCCGGGCGGGATGTCGCCGCGGTTGCGCGGCTCGTCCGGCTGACGGCCCACCACCGGCCCGAGCCAGGAGATTACGACGGCGGTCTGCTCTGCGACGCGGATCTGTCGGTTCTGGGCGGCTCAGCACCCGAATACCGCCGCTATCTGACCGCCGTGCGGTTGGACTATGCGCACCTCAGCGACGCCGACTTCGCCACCGGCCGGGCCGCCGTCGTCCGTTCTTTGCTGGCGCTGGAGCCGCTCTACTCGACGCCGCGGGCACGCCCGCTGTGGCAGGAGGCCGCTCGGCGGAATCTGGCCGGTGAGTTGAGCGGTGCGGGCGACGGCGGGCCAGGCGGTGCGGGCGACGGCGGGCCAGGCGGTGCGGGCGACGGCGGTGCGGGCGACGGCGGGCCAGGCGGTGCGGGCGACGGCGGGCCAGGCGGTGCGGGCGACGGCGGTGCGGGCGACGGCGGTGCGGGCGACGGCGGGCCAGGCGGTGCGGGCGACGGCGGTGCGGGTGAGTGAGCCACACGACCTGCTGCTTCGCGGGTGTGCCAGTTAGGCTGGGAGCATGTCAGTCCACATCGGCGCCGCTCTAGGCGCTATCGCCAAGAATGTCCTGATGCCCGGTGATCCGCTGCGCGCGGAATGGATCGCCCAGACGTTCCTGGATGATGCGCAGTGC
Source organism: Paenarthrobacter sp. Z7-10 (assembly GCF_026932795.1). GTDB lineage: Bacteria > Actinomycetota > Actinomycetes > Actinomycetales > Micrococcaceae > Arthrobacter_M. The sequence continues at coordinate 106,217 of NZ_JADPVH010000002.1, forward strand.
TACAGCACAGTGCGGAACATGCTCGGCTTCACCGGAAGCTACCGGGGCGTACCGGTCTCCGTCCAGGGCAGCGGCATGGGCCAGCCCTCGATGGGGATTTATGCCACCGAGCTGATGAAAGACTACGGCGTGGATACGATTCTGCGGGTGGGCACCTGCGGAGCCATTTCGGCCAGTGTCAAGGTCCGGGACGTGATCATCGGGCAAACCGCCAGCACCGACTCCGCGCTGAACAGGCTGCGGTTCCACGGCATCGAGTACGCGCCGGGAGCAGACTTCACGTTGATGCGGCACGCCAGCGCCGCCGCAGAAGAAGCCGGACTACCCGCCGTCGTCGGCGGTTTGTTCACCTCGGACTCCTTCTACAACGACCGCAGCGAACTGTGCATGCAACTGGCGGACTATGGCGTGCTCGCGGTGGAAATGGAGACATCCGCGCTGTACACCCTGGCCGCTAAGTTCGGACGCAGGGCGCTAACCTTGGCAACCGTTTCGGACCATCTGCTGACCGGCGAGGAGACCAGCGCCGTGGATCGTCAGCAGACCTTCAGCGACATGGTGGAGCTGGCGCTGGCAACCGTTGAACGGGCGTCGGCCTGATGAGGGGTGCGCCTTGATGGCCGCCGCACGCGGACCCGCCGCGGCAAAGTCCGGCGCTCCACGGCTGAGCGAAATCAGGCTGCCGGAGCTGCGCGACGGATCCGCGTCCTCACTCCAGCCCGGCGGGAGTTACGACGGGGAGCGTTACGAACGGCCGGCACTTGATGGACTGGACCTGACCGGTACGGATTTCATTGACTGCGAATTCGTGGCCGCAACCTTTTCGGAGGCCCAACTGCGGGGCGTTCGGTTCCGCGATTGCATCCTGTCCGACGGCTACGCCCCTGTCTTTATCGCTGCCAGGTCCAGTTGGCGTGAAGTAGTGCTCAGCAGACCGCGCTGGGGCTCCGCGGAGTTGTACGACAGCAGCTGGCAGTCTGTGCGGATCGAGGGCGGCAAATTGGATTACGTCAACCTGCGTTCGGCCAAAATCTCCGATGTACTTATCAACGACTGCATTATCAGCGAACTGGATTTGGGCGGGAGCACCGTCACTCGGATGGCACTGAAAAACTGCAGCATCGGAACGCTGGAGCTGGGTGGCGCAAAACTGAAGGACTTCGATCTGCGCGGATCTGAATTTAAGGCCATCAACGGCATCGGAAGCCTCGCCGGGACCATCATCGACGACTACCAGCTGTCCCTGCTGGCGCCGCTGCTCGCCGGCCAGCTCGGCATCATCGTGGCCTGAAACTCAGGATCACACCTTAGGTGGCTTGACTCAGCGTCGCTCAAACTGGCCCGACTCATGGAGGCGCCACAACTCGTCCAGCTGGCTTCGCAGCTGACCGAACAGCAGAATCAACTGGTCCTCCTGCTCCGCGAGCATCCTGTCATGTGCCGAGAGGGATGCCAACTGTACCGCGATCGCAGCCCGGGAGGCCGCAGCTGCCTGGCCCGGGTTGGCGGCGTGCCCCGGGTTGGCGGCGTGCCCCGGGTTGGCGGCGTGCCCCGGGTTGGCGGCGTGCCCCGGGTTGGCGGCGTGCCCCGCATCGAGCGCGACGACGACGGCCGGGTCAGGCAGCTTGGCCAAAGCGGAGCGCAAGGCAGCGACCTCCAATGCCAGCCCACGCCGGCTCGTGGCCGCGTCCGCGATGCCCCGACGTACCTGCTCCATTGCTTCCGCCAGGCTCCGCTGCGGTTCCGATCGGCGCTCCACAGGACCGATCCGTGCCGCCCCCGTAACCCACCGAATCAACCGCATGCCGGCAGCCTCAGCTTTCGCCGCATAACCGATACATTCCCCGGCCTACCGTTTGCGCAGTTGAGCGTAGGTGCGTGCCCAATGCTCCAGCAGCTTGGCCTCGGAGCTCAACGCACGGGTCAGTTCATCCAGATCCACCGGCGCCATCGGTTGGGTGCTCGTCGCCAACGCCTGCCGGACGCCAGTGGAGGTCTGCAGGATCTGTTCCACCTGCGCGCCCAGTGTCTGCGCATAGAGCTGCTGGATGGAAGCATCCGGGTCTTTTTCGGCGACTGCGAGCTGCCGGTCGATGATGGCGCCCGCCTCGTCAAGCGTCTGGACAATGTGCGCCAAATTGCCGGTGTGCTGGTCCGACTCGCGGGCAATGTCGAGGCTGCGCCGTGTGGCTGAGAGCGAGTCCGCCAGCGTTGACCTCATCCCGGCCAGCTCGCCGCGCGAACCAGATGCGGCCCGCGCCTGAACCCTGAGCACGCCGCGCCGGACGGTCTCCGCGCTTGGCGCCGCACGCCGGGCAACGCCCCGGGCACCCTTGTACAGCAAGAGACCACCTGCGGTGACGGTGCCAACGACCACCAGCACAAGAATGAGGATGACGATCAGAATGACGCTGCCGGGGTCCATCTGACGCTGCCTCCAGACGCAATGCTTGCAACGGCATGGTCCGCCGCCGCTGATGCGCTGAATTTTAGCACGGGTGGATTAGCCACAGCCTCCTGCAATCGGACCGATTCCAGCGCTAGACTGTCGGCCAGCAGAGGTACGTTTCGAGCATCGAGATCCGGAGGCTGTCATGGCGCATTCATCCAATCCTTACTCCGTACTGCGGCGCAAGCCCATCGACGATGTGGAGGACGAAAACTCCGGAAGCGGACTGTTCCGGACCTTGGGTTTGTGGCAGCTGACGGCAATCGGCGTGGGCGGCATCATCGGGGTAGGGATCTTCACCCTGGCCGGCGTCGTAGCGCATGGGGACGCGAACAATCCCGGGGTGGGCCCCGCCGTCGTCATTTCCTTCCTGGTCGCCGGGCTGGCCAGCGCCGCCGCGGCCCTCTCCTACGCCGAATTTGCCGGAATGATTCCGCGCGCCGGTTCCGCCTACACCTATGGCTACGTGGCACTGGGGGAATTGATCGGCTGGTTCATCGGCTGGGACCTGCTGCTGGAATACATTGCGATCGTGGCAGTGGTCGCGATCGGCATTTCCGGCTATTTCGGGGCCTTCATGTCGGGGATCGGCGTGACGGTGCCGGACGCTGTGAACAGCGCCTGGACACCTGATACCCCGCACGGCGTCATTAATTTGCCCGCCATCGTCGTTTGTTTGATTGTGACCTGGATCCTCAGCCGCGGTTCCAAGAGCTTCGGACGGTTTGAACTGGTGGCGGTGGGGCTGAAGGTGCTGCTGATCCTGGGCATCATCGGCATCGGCGTCTTCCACCTCCACGGCGAGAACTTTTCTCCGTTCATGCCCAGCGGATTCGGTGCTGTGCTGACCGGGGCGGCCACGGTCTTCTTCGCAGTGTTCGGCTACGACGCAATGAGCACCGCGGCAGAGGAGGCCAAGGACGCCAAGAAGCACATGCCCAAGGCCATCATCCTGTCGCTGGTGATCGCCATGATCCTCTACGTCATGGCCACCCTGGTGCTGACAGGTATGCAGAACTACGCCAAAATGAACCCGACAAGCGCCTTTGCCTCCGCCTTTGATTCGGTCGGCCTGCCGACCATAGGTACCGTGATCGCGGGCTTTGCCGTGATCTCGATCCTGACCGTGATGCTCACCTTCCTGCTGGGTGTGACCCGCGTCTGGTTCTCGATGAGCCGCGACGGCCTGCTGCCCAAGTGGTTTGCCAAGACGGACGCCAAGCGCGGCGTGCCGCAGCGGGTGACCTGGATTGCCGGCATCGCTTCCGCCGTGCTGGCGGGCGTGCTGCCGATCCGGCTGGTGGCAGACCTGACCAACATCGGCATCCTGGCCGCCTTTGTGGTGGTCTGCATTGCGGTCATTGTGCTGCGCAGGACCAAGCCTCACGCGCCGCGAGAGTTCCGGCTGCCGTGGATGCCGGTGGTTCCGGCCTTCGGGGTGCTGGCCTCGCTCTTCCTGATCGCTCAGCTGCACTGGGAAACTTGGCTTCGGTTCGTCATCTGGCTCATCATCGGCCTGTTCATCTATTACTTCTACGGACGGCACCATTCCCTAATGAATCCGGACAGCCCGCGGCATGCTGACGAGACCGAGCCCGCGACGCCGGCCGGGTAGTTCTGGCGGGTAGTCTTGGGTCATGCGTAAGAAAGCGGACTGGGGGGACCTGGTTTTCCAGTTCGTCAGTTTCGCCTTGGTGTGCCTGGCGTTGTCCCTGCTGACCTGGCCCTTTCTGGTCAAGCTTGTGGCGGCATTCGGTTTTTCGATGCTGTTGGCCGGCGTGTATAAATATGTCCGCCGGACGGTTCGCCGGCGTCGGCAGCAGCCCAAAAGGCTCCGCGTAATGCACATCGAAAACGTGGAGGACTAATCCGGTGGACATAGTCCGCTATCAGAGCCTTCCAGCCTCCCGCTGGTCCAATGGCGGAGGAGTTACCCGCCAGATCGCAGCCTCTGCCGCTGCCGACTGGGACTGGCGGATCAGCATCGCCGAGGTCCGCACGGCAGGTCCCTTCTCGGATCTGCCGGGCATTGATCGGGTGCTGACGATCATCGCCGGTGAACTGATCGTGCTGACGGTCGATGGCGAGGAGCATCCGCTGGAGCGCTTCCGTCCCTTCCGGTTTTCCGGCGACAGCAGCACCAGCGCCGTCCTGCCCACCGGGGACGTGATGGATCTGAATGTGATGACCCGGCGCGGGAAGTTCACCGGTTACACCGCGATCGTGGAACTGTCGAAAAAGCGCCCGCACCCGGTATTCGCCGGTCAGCACGCCGTCCTGCTGCAGGGCTCCGCGAGCGTCTCGGACGGAGCGGGGGCGCCTCCTGCGCAGGGAACGGAGGCAGGCACGACGACGACCGCACCAGCGGCGCTGGACCGATTCGACGTCGTCGTCGGCTCTGCCGCCGCTCCCGAAGTAAGTGGCCGCGGCTTTCTGGCCATCGTCAGCATTGATCCGGTCTCCGCCGAGGATTGACGCGCGGCCCCGAAACCCTGCATGCGCTATAAATATGCAGACGATGCATTAATTCGCTAAACTGGAGGCGGACACAGCCACAGATCGGTGCTTGTGCTCCTCGGATCCCTTGGCTTCATCGGAGAAAACATGTTCATGGCAGACGCAGCCGGCGTTAGGTACGGCACCCCCCGGGCGGTATTTACGCATGTGGTACCGACAAAGGCGGGACGCGCGCATGGGGCAACAGCACCCTCCCCCGGGCGGTTCTCATGAGCAAAGTCGTCGAGGCCGAACAGGGGCTGCGGGCACGGAAGCGGGCGGCCGCGGAAGCGTCCATAGAACAGGCCGCGCTGACCTTGGCGCTGGAGCGTGGATACGAAAACGTGACGGTCGAAATGATCTGCGAAGCCAGCATGATTTCGCAGCGAACGTTCTTCAACTACTTCGGCTCAAAGGAGGGCGTCATTCTAGGCACCAGGCCCGCCACGCCCGCAGAAGAAGAAATCCGGCGCTTCGTCACCCAGGAAGGGTCGGATGTCCTGGGCGACCTCGTTTCCCTGATCGCAGCGGCAATGTCGGCCGCCGAGCCGGATATGGCGCTTTTCCAAAGCCGGCGCACGCTGATCCAGCGCACCCCTGAACTGATGATGCGGGAAAAGGCACGCCTCGGCGACGCCGAGGGCCGGCTGACGAAGTATGTTATGGACCGCTTCCATACCCAGGGCCGCAGCGAAACGAAGACCCCGGACTTGGAGGACGAGGCCCGGATGGTCGTGGCCCTTGCCTTTGGCGCCCTGCATTACACCATGCACAAATGGGTCAACAGCAGCTTCAGCGTCAAACGCGGCGAACTGCTGGAAACCACCTCGAATCTGATCCGCCGCGCCACGGGGAACGAAAAACCAGCCTAAAGTGCACACACTACATGTTTGCAGTTTGCGTAAATATGCATTGACTGCAAAGCTGGTAACAGCCGTTTCTCCCCGTCGAAATTCCGGTCCGTCCGGACGCAGTTCAAAAGGATGTCATGAGTAAAACGCCTGAGGCTTCATCAGCCAACGCGGCAGCAAACCACCGGAGCGTCCTGCTGGTGTTCGCCGGACTGATGGTCACCATGCTGCTGGCCTCTTTGGACCAGACGATTTTCAGTACCGCCTTGCCCACCATCGTCGGTGACCTCAACGGGGTGAACGAGATGCTGTGGGTCATCACCATTTACATCCTGGCCTCGACCATCATGCTGCCGATTTACGGCAAGCTCGGTGATTTGATTGGGCGCAAGGGCATCTTCATCGGTGCCATCGCAGTGTTCATTGTGGGCTCCATCATTGGCGGCTCCGCTCCCGATATGGGCTGGCTGATTTTCGGCCGCGGCGTCCAGGGTATTGGCGGCGGCGGCTTGATGATCCTCTCCCAGGCCATCATCGCCGACGTGGTGCCGGCCCGCGAACGTGGAAAATACATGGGCATCATGGGCGGTGTCTTCGCCCTTTCCTCGGTGGCCGGGCCGCTGCTGGGCGGTTGGTTCACCGACGGCATTGGCTGGCGCTGGGGGCTGTGGATGAACATCCCGCTGGGCATCCTGGCCATTATTTCGGCCGTGTTCTTCCTTCACCTGCCCGTGAAACCGCGCCGGAAGATGCGCGTGGATGCAGCAGGCATGGCATTGCTGGCCATCGCATCCACGGCTCTGGTGCTTTTCACCACCTGGGGCGGCACCAAATATGCCTGGGGTTCGCCGACCATCATCGCGCTCATCATTGTCACGGTGGCAGCGGCTGTCGTCTTTGTGTTCGTCGAGAGCAAGGCGGCCGAACCGATCATGGCCCTGCATCTGTTCAAGGACAGGAATTTCAACCTCACCATTGTTGCCGGTCTCATCACCGGCATTGCCATGTTCGGGACGCTCGCTTACCTGCCGACTTACCTGCAGATGGTGACGGGGGCGAACGCCACGCAGGCCGGTTTCCTGATGATCCCCATGATGGCCGGTCTGCTGGTCACCTCCGTCGGTACCGGCCAGATTGTGAGCAAGACCGGGCGCTACAAGGTGTTCCCCATCCTCGGATCGTTCATTGTTGCCGGCGCGCTGGTGCTGCTCTCGACCATGACGGCAACTCTTCCTGTCTGGCTCACCTGCTGCTATCTGGCGATCATGGGCATCGGACTTGGCATGAGCATGCAGATCCTGGTCCTGATCGTGCAGAACTCGTTTCCCAATTCGCAGGTGGGCATGGCCACGGCGTCCAACAACTACTTCCGCCAGATCGGCGCCTCGCTGGGCGCCGCCGTCGTCGGGAGCCTGTTTGCCTCACGACTGGCAAGCCTGCTGCTTGAGCGGATGCCGGCCAGCGCCCAAGGCCCCGGCGCAGACAGCAACTCCCTGACACCGAAGCTCGTGCGCAACCTTCCAGCGGCGGTGCGGGACGTTATTATTGGTGCTTACAGCGACGCGCTGACGCCCATCTTCCTCTACATGGTCCCGCTGCTGCTGATCGCCGGCTTCCTGCTCTTCTTCCTGAAGGAAAAGCCGCTGGCCACCACGATTGAGCGTGACATCCTGCCTGAGTCATTGGAGATTGACGGGGCCAATCATCTTCATGTCGCGGATGGACGGGAAGCTGTCGAGACCGGAAGGTCTGGCTCCGCGGCGCGCTGAATACGCTTTGCCACGGCCGCCCGCTTCGCCCAGGGATAAAAGATCCCGGCCGTTACCAGCAGTCCCACCAGCCAGGAAATGTCAGTTCCTGACATGGCTGTGGCGATCGGTCCGGTGTAGAGCGACTGGGACAAAAAGGGAATCTGGACCGCGATGCCAATCGCGTAGGAGATCAGTGCCACTTTGTTCCAGCGTCCGTAATGGCCGTTGGGGTCATACAGTGCCGCAACGTCCACCCGCTCACGGGAGATCAGGTAATAGTCCACCAAGTTGATGGCGCTCCAGGGAATGAAAACCATCAGCAGCAACAAGACCAGGTTCTTGAAATTTCCCAGGAAGTCCGACGAAGCCATGATCGCTATCAGCACGGAGAGCAGGATGAACCCGCAGATATAGAGAATCCGGGAGAGCTGCCGGATCTTTGACTTGCCGGTGAACGCCGAAATGGAAGTCAGGATGGACATGAAGCCACCGTAGGCGTTGAGGGTGTTGACGGTGAGCTTGCCAACAAAGACCACCAAGGCAATCAGTACCGCGAAGATGCCGCCGCCGCCGAGCTGCGCCAGGAAACCGACTTGGCTGTCCAGGAATCCGCTGCCGTCCGCCGCGGCAGGCAGGGCAGCCAGCAAGGCGCCGAAGGACATGGACCACTGGGAGCCGATAACGCTGCCGCTGAATGTCGCGATGAACGTCGACTTAGCCGGCGTGTCAGCCGGCAGATAACGTGAGTAGTCCGCCACATAGGGGCCATAGGTCAGCTGCCAGCCCGCACTGAGCGCAACGGCCGTCAGGAACGAGGCCGCGCTGAAGGCCGTGGTGCCGAACAGGGCGCCGACGTCGTATTGCGTGAAAAGGCGGACGGCCAGGTAGGTGAAACCGACCAGGCCGGAGACCGTCGCGATGCGCCCCAACAGGTGAATGTACTTGTAGCCAAGGGTCGCGACGACGGCGGTGATGGCACCGAAGACGATGATTCCCAACGGCACATTGCTGCTGCCGGTGATGGTGTTTACGGCCTGACCGGCCAGGATGGCACCGGTGGAGGCAAAACCGAGGTACATCAGGATGACCAGAATGAGCGGAATCACGGCGCCGTAAACTCCGAACTGCGCCCGGCTGGAGATCATCTGCGGCAGTCCCAGTTTCGGTCCCTGCGCCGAATGCAGGGCCATCACGGCTCCACCCAACAGGTTGCCAGCCAGCAGTCCCAAAATGCCCCAAAGCGCGTCGGCGCCAAAGGTCACGGCCAGCGCGCCGGTTACCACAGCGGTGATCTGCATGTTAGCGCCGAACCACAGGGTGAACTGATTACGGGGGCGTCCGTGCCGCGCCGTTTCCGGGACCACGTCAATGCTGTGCGTTTCAAGCAGCGTGCCGGATGATCCGGTCGCCGGGCCAGTTGATGCCATGAGTGCTCCTCGTCCACAATGTTCGTCCGGACCGCAGGTGCGGTCCGGCCTCGCATCCAAGCTCATCACTACGGACGGTACTGTGACACCCATCACCGGGAATCGCTGTCCGTCATCCCAGACTCTGCGGCCTCAGCCCGCAGCCCAGCAGGCAGCCCCACGCCCACCCGCATGCCCATCAAGCACGAATCCGGCCAAGCACCGCCACCGGGGTGCCGCGGGTTAAAAAAACAGTCTGCGTCCCCCAGGTTTTTTGGAACCGGGGCGACGCAGACTGTTGCAGTGCTGTTGTCAGTGCTGCCGGAAGCGGCTAGCGGCCACGGCGCTGATTCGACGCCGGCGCCGACGCACGGCGCGGACCTGCGGACCGCGACGGCCGACCGGAGCCCCCGGCATTTCCGGCGTTGTAGCTTCCGGTGGAGGTTCCGCCGGTATTCGAGGACCATACGGGTGCCGATCCCGCGGTCCGGGCGCCGCTGCCGCGCGGCACATCATTACGATGCGACGCGGACTGCGGGGTGCGCTTGGCACCACGGGCCACGTCTCCATGGGCCTCGGAGCGTGCCGGACGTCGGCTTTCGCCTCCGGTCCTTTCGCTGCCAAAGCGGGGTGCCTGCGGCTGATCCTTGCGCCGGTCCTCGCGGTTGCCCGTCTCCGTGGCACCGCCGGAAACCCGGCCGCGTCCGCCGCGGCCGCCACGACCACCCACGGCAGGTGATCCCTGGCCGGTGCGGCGGGTGCGCTTGCGCTCGGCATTGGCTCCGGTGGAGGATCCGCCACCCTGCTGCGCCGTCTTGGCCGCCATGAGGGCCGCTCTGGTGCGCGGATCGATCTTATCGGCGACCTCCCCCACCAGTTTGGCTATCAGCGGTGAGCTGGTCGTGACGCGTTCGAAGGAGACGTCGACGCCGGCCGCCTTCATCAGCTTTTTCACGTCCGACTGCTGTTCCGGCAGCGTGATGGTCACCACGGTGCCGTCGGAACCGGCGCGGGCGGTACGGCCCGAGCGGTGCAGGTACGCCTTGTGTTCGGTGGGTGGGTCAACATGGATGACGAGTTCGACGTCGTCGACGTGCACACCGCGGGCGGCGACGTCGGTGGCCACCAGCACGCGCACCTCACCCGAGGAGAACTCGGCCAAGTTGCGGTCGCGCGCATTCTGCGACAGGTTTCCATGCAGGTCCACTGCCGGGATTCCGGCATCCGTCAAAGTTTTCGCCAGCTTGCGGGCATGGTGCTTGGTCCGCATGAACAGCAGGCGGCGTCCGGCACCGGCGGCCAGCTCCACGATCAGCTGCTTCTTCACCGTCTGGTCGTTGACCACCAGAACGTGGTGTTCCATCGTCGTGATGGACGCCGTCGGGTCATCCACGGAGTGCGTGACCGGATTGGAGAGGTAACGCTGGACAATCTTGTCCACGCCATTGTCCAGCGTGGCCGAAAAGAGCAGGCGCTGGCCGTCCTTCGGCGTGGTGTCCAGCAGCCGCTTGACCACCGGCAGGAAGCCGAGGTCGGCCATATGATCGGCCTCATCCAGCACCGTGATCTCGACCGATTCCAGCGTGAGCAGCCGCTGTTTCATCAGGTCTTCGAGCCGGCCCGGGCAGGCAATGACAATGTCCACGCCGGCCTTGAGCGCACGCTCCTGGCGCTGCTGGGCAACACCGCCGTAGATGACCGTCGTGTTGAGGCCCATTTCCTTGGCCAGGGGTTCGATCGTGTTGTTGATCTGGGTGGCCAGCTCGCGGGTTGGTGCCAGCACCAATGCCAGCGGGCGGCCGGGCTTGCGTCGGTAAGCCGCTTCGCTTTCCGCCAGCCGGGCAACCAGCGGCAGCGCAAAGGCAATGGTCTTGCCGGAGCCGGTGCGGCCACGGCCCAGTACATCGCGGCCGGCCAAAGTGTCCGGGAGTGTCTTGATCTGAATCGGGAAGGCTTCTTCGATGCCGTTGGCGGCGAGGGAAGCGGCAAGGACCTTGGGCACGCCAAGGCTGGAGAACGTAGTCATGTAAGAGCAGACTTTCGGTTACGTGGCCCTGGCACCGGTCGGTGCAGGGATTCGCCGAAGAAATGTCAGAAGATGTCAACCGCGCATCCATTCCGGACCGCAGCTGCGGCCGGATGGGTTAGTGCATTGGATTGCTACTATGCGGGACTGGATCAACGCGTTCATCGACGCATGAAGGGCGCGTACGCGCTTCAAGTTTCCCCAGTCTATCAGTCCGGTGGGCGGCGGACGGCCAGATCCGACGGTCCGGTGGGGAGCACGACGACGCCAGTCGCCTTTCCATTGGGCTCCAGCAGCCATCCAACGCGCTTCGGTGAGTTCAGGATCACAGCACTTTCCACCAGATGAAGCTCGGGAACCCGTTCCGCCATGGCCAGCTCGGCACTGATCACATCGGCCACCGAGCGCAGCCACATTCCCACCATGAAATTCGTGGAACCGGTGGTGGAGGCGATCAGCCGGACATTTCGAAAGGAGCCCAGGGCCCGTGCCACCTCGTCGTGCCGGTCGGCCGGAACCCGGCCAAACCAGTGGCAGGTGACAGGGAAACCGGAGTAGGCCTGGGCAAGTTCACAACGAAAAGTAAGCAGGTGCGAGGCCAACAGCCGATCCAACTGCCGGCGGACCGTCGCCGGATGGCCGCCGAGCTCCCGCGACATTTGTGCCGCCGTCGTCCGCCCATCGCGCATCAGCATCCGGATCATGTCCGGAGAAACAGCGGGGAACGGGTCCCGTCCGGCCGCTTCGGTGCGCTTGCGCTGCCCGAACTGCTGCTGTTGGGCGCGGGTCAGAATATTGAGCCGCCAGTTGTCCCCACCCAGGTGCAGCCGGGTGCACAGGGAAACCTGGTAGCGATTCAGCCCAGGAATGGCGGCGAGCGCCGGAATCACCTGCTGGCTCAGCTCGGCCAGAGTGGGCGTGATGACGGTCAGAATCAGGTCCCGGTTCCTGGCCGCCTCATCGACCGTCACGATTTCCGGGATGGCGCACGCGGCATCGATCACCGGAGACCGCCGGTTGAGGTCGCACTGGACATCCAAAAAGGACAACGACATCTTGTCCGGTTCGCCAATCAGATGCGCCGTAATCCACGCAGCGCCGGAGCTGCGCAGCCGTTCCCAACGGGAGGCCAACGTGGTGGCGTGCACGCCGAGAATGTCGGCGGCATCCGTCCAACTTACGCGGGGGGCGATCTGGAGGGCGTTGATCAACGCCAAGTCGTCTTCGGATAGTTGCACAAGTCCTCCATATATGCGGCTCCGGTGCGCACTCTCAGTGGCATAGGACGGTTCAATGCGCTTTTCGAGCGATTGGGCGTGCTGTGAACCACATCACCACAAAATGATTTGCGGCACAACTTTTTTGGCTGCGCCACTCACCGGCGCACGGACGGCAGCGCACGCCGAGCAGCGCACCCCGACACACCACTAAGCAACGTATCCGAACCCAGGGAGCCCCATGTCATTTGTCCAACTTGCCTCCGAACTTGCCCCGGACCTTGTCCGCTTCCGACACCAGCTGCACCAGGAACCGGAGATCGGTTTGGATTTGCCGCGGACCCAGGAAAAAGTGCTGGCTGCGTTGGCCGACCTGCCGCTGGAAATTTCCCGGGGGACGGACTGCAGTTCGGTCACGGCCGTTCTGCGCGGGCAAGCTCCCGGTGCGGAACAACGCCGCGCCGTGCTGTTGCGGGCGGACATGGATGCACTGCCGGTTCAGGAACGTACCGGCGTGGAGTTCACTTCCCGCCTCGACGGCGCCATGCACGCCTGCGGCCATGACCTGCACACTGCCATGCTGGCCGGGTCGGCCCGGCTGCTGGCCGAGCGCGTCCACCAACTGCCCGGCGACGTGGTCTTTATGTTCCAGCCCGGCGAAGAAGGATTCGACGGCGCCTCGGTGATGATTCGTGAAGGCGTCCTGGAGGCCTCGGGCCGGCGCGCGGACGCCGCGTATGGCATGCACGTTTTCTCCGGGTTGGAGCCGCACGCGCAGTTTGCCACCAAGCGCGGCGTCATGATGAGCGCCTCCGATGGGCTGACGGTGACGGTCCTCGGTGCCGGCGGCCACGGCTCGGCGCCGCACAAGGCGAAAGACCCTGTGACCACGGTCAGCGAAATGATCACGGCTCTGCAGGTCATGGTCACCCGCCAGTTCAACATGTTCGACCCGGTAGTCCTGAGCGTGGGAGTACTGCAGGCCGGAACCAAACGCAACATCATTCCGGAAACCGCCAGTTTTGAGGCCACCATCCGGACCTTTTCGGAAGCTAATCAGCAGCGGATGATGACGGCGATCCCCCGCCTGCTGAAGGGCATCGCCGCCGCTCACGATCTGGACGTGGACGTGGTCTACAACCGGGAATATCCGGTTACCGTCACCAACGTCGAGGAGACCATGAAAGCTGAAAACGCCATCGACGAGCTCTTTGGTCCTGCCCGGCACAGCCGGTGGACCACGCCGATGAGTGGCTCCGAAGATTTTTCCCGCGTCCTCAATGAAATTCCGGGATCGTTCATCGGGCTTGGCGCGGCAGCCCCCGGAACCGACCACGCTAACGCGCCCTTCAACCATTCCGCCTACGCCACCTTCGACGACTCGGTCCTGGCCGATGGGGCTGCGCTCTACAGTCAGCTCGCGGCCAGCCGACTCGAGCAACTGTCCGGCCCCGCCAGCACCGACGCTGCCCCGGTCAACAAGGAATCAGGACGATGACTCATACCCCCATCACCACGCCGGCACGCTCGGCAGCACCCAGTAAAGGCATGGCCAAGACCCTTATTGGGACAGGCATCGGCAACGCCGTCGAATGGTACGACTGGGCCATCTACGCCACCTTCGCACCATTCTTCGCCACCCAGCTGTTCAGCAATAAGGACCCGCTGTCGGCCATCCTGTCCACCTTGGCGATCTTCGCCGTCGGCTTTTTGGCCCGTCCCTTTGGCGGCTTCCTGTTCGGCTGGATCGGCGACCGGTTCGGCCGCAAGCGATCCATGACCCTGACCGTAGGACTGGCCGCGGTGGGCAGCCTGATGATCGGCGTCGCCCCGACCTTCGCGGCCACCGGCGTGCTGGCTTCCATCGTGCTGCTCGCGGCCCGACTGCTGCAGGGGCTGGCGCACGGCGGCGAGCTGCCGTCCGCGCAGACCTATCTGTCCGAGATCGCGCCACGGAAAGAACGTGGCTTTTGGGCCAGCCTGATCTACGTCTCCGGAACTTTCGGCAACATGTTCGGCGCCTTGCTGGGAGCGGTGCTGACCGTGCTGCTCAGCAAGGCGGACATGCTGGCCTGGGGCTGGCGCCTGCCCTTTCTCCTGGGTGGCATCTTCGGCCTGTACGCGCTGTTCATGCGCGCCCGGCTGAAGGAGTCCGAAATTTTCGACGCCGAGCCGGGGACCGTAAAGCGGGATCCCGTCTGGCCGCAGATTGTGCGCTACCGCAAGCAGGCCCTGCAGGTGATCGGCCTGACCGTGGGGCTCACAGTGGCTTACTACACCTGGGCCATCGTGGCACCCACATACGCGTCCACGTCACTGGGCATGGACCGCGGAGCGGCACTCTGGTCCGGGTTGGTGGCCAACATTGTCTTCTTGGTGGCGCTGCCGCTGTGGGGCAAGGCCTCCGACAAATTTGGCCGCAAGCCGGTGCTCTGGACCGGTGCCTTGGGGGCGGCCGTGTTCTTCTTTCCGATGACCTGGCTGCTCGGCAGCTCCCCCTGGCAACTGATCGTTTCCATGTCGGTCATGCTGGTCTTCCTCGCTGCCGGGGCATCCATTGTGCCGGCCGTGTTTGCGGAACTGTTTCCGACCAGTATCCGCACCGTGGGCGTGGGCATTCCGTATTCCATCTGCGTGGCTCTGTTCGGCGGAACGGCACCGTACCTGCAGACCTGGCTGAACTCAGCCTTCGGGCCTAATGTCTTCGCCATCTACACCATTGTGCTGCTGCTGGTGTCCTTTGCGGTGATCTTTACCATCCCGGAGACCAAAAACAAGGACCTCAGCTAGCATCGCGCCGGCGGCGGGATGCGGTGCGGACGGGCGACGGTAATCTGGAGCGGATGAATGAAACTCCAAACTCCGCGCCCAGCATCGCCCCGCCGTCGAACGCTGCCCACCGTGCCCAGCCGGTGTCCTTCGTTCGGCGCGGCTCGCGCCTGCAGGGCCGCCGGCAGAAGGCTTGGGCGGAGCATGCGGATGCGTATGTAATTGATGTGCCACGACAGATCTCCGATACGTCTGTCCATCCAGACTTCCGCTTTGACGCCCAGACTGTTTTTGGCCGCACGGCTCCCCTGATTATCGAGATTGGCTCCGGACTGGGCGAGGCGGTGGTGCAGGCTGCGACGGACAACCCGGATAAGGACTTCCTGGCCGTTGAGGTCTATCTGCCGGGGCTGGCGCAAACCCTGCTGAAGGTGGCCGCCCGGTCGCTGCCCAATGTCCGACTGGTGCAGGCGAATGCCCCGGAAGTTTTGGACATCATGGTTCCGGCCGGTTCGGTGTCCGAGGTGTGGGTGTTTTTCCCCGATCCCTGGCACAAAAGCAAGCATGAAAAGCGCCGGCTGGTCACCCCGGCCTTTGCCCAGCAGGTTGCCGCTGCCCTGGAGCCGGGCGGCATCTGGCGGCTGGCTACAGATTGGGAACACTACGCACGGCAGATGCGCCAAATCGGGGACGCGTCGCCACTGTTCACGAACATGGCTGCGAGTACGGCGGACGTGGGCCCCAGTGCGGTGGATGGCGGCTGGGCGCCGCGCTTCGAGGGACGCGTCCTGACGAGTTTCGAAAGCAAGGCTCACCGCGCAGGCCGGGCAATCCACGATCTTGCCTATCGCCGCAACCCCTGAGCGGATTCAGCGTCGGGTGTCCGTATTTCCTCCGATTCAGCTGGCCTGAATTGAGCTGATCTGAGTTGAGCTGGCCTGAGTTGAGCTGGCCTGAGTTGAGCTGGCCTGAGTTGAGCTGGCCTGAGTTGAGCTGGCAAAACGGCAAGCTGAATCTACCAACCGCACCGATGGACTGAACCAACCGGCTCTGCACAACGTCTCAACTGCAGCGGGTACGCTCGTGCCCGGTATGCAGGAGGAGGCATTCCGATGAAAAGATTTAGCGGTTCATTGATGGTCACTGTGGCCGTCGCTGTGGCGGCGCTGACCGGCTGCGGATCAACCGCAGGCAGCGGGGGCGCTGCGGCACCGGCCGCCAACCCGGCGTCCAGTGCGGCAGCGACAGCTGGCTCGTCCGGCTCGTCCGGCTCCGCTGCTGAAACCAGCAAGCTGGCCGTGTCCACCTCATCGCTGGGACAGATCATCGTGGATGGAGCCGGAATGACCGTTTATGTTTTTGACAAGGATGTGGCGAATTCAGGTAAGAGCAACTGCAGCGGTGGTTGCCTGGCCAGCTGGCCGCCAGTCATAGCGAAACGCGGTGCTCCGTCGCTTGCTGGCATTTCCGCCAAGGTTGGAACCATTCCGACGGCGAATGGCGCTAAACAGGTAACCATCAACGGCCTCCCTGTTTACTACTTCGCCGCCGACAGGGCAGCCGGGGACACCAAGGGCCAGAGTGTGAACAACATCTGGTGGGTACTGGATTCCGCCGGCACCCGGATCGGCAACACGGGTGGTACCAGCGGATACTGAGTTCCTTTGATCGTGGCGGGACGCCGGCTCTCTTGCCATCCGGGTGGACGGCGGGACGCCAGCTTGCAATCCGGATGCCTGGGCCGGGACGGCCGGGCGCAGCCGTCCTGCCCTGCACAGGACCAAAATCGGCGCCGGTGCCCACATACAGGCACCACGCCGCTGCGCTGATGGTCCCGCCCCAACTAGCCTCGGCATATGACATCACATGTGCCCCTTTCCGAAATCCCCCCGGAAGATCGTCCACGGGAGCGGCTGCTGGCTTTGGGAGCCCACAGACTCCGTAATGAGGAGCTGCTGGCAATTGTCATCGGCTCCGGAACCCGCAACGCCAGCAGCCTGGAGCTGGCGCAGCGGTTGTTGAAGAAAACGGCCGGACCTGCCGGGCTGGACGCCGCCAGTCTGCCGGCACTGCTCGACATCGGCGGTGTTGGACCCGCGGCGGCGATGCGGATCGTGGCAGGATGCGAGTTGCATCGGCGCGCGGCACGACGACGTACCGTGCAGCCCGGCGTGCCCGTCAGCCAGGTTCCAACGACTTGAAATTAAGCGCCGCGGCTGAGCACCGCTTAAGATTGAACGGTTAAGGGTTTGCCAGTCAGGCCCCGGATCCAATCCAGGAAGTATTATCCGTGACGTTTTCCCCCGCCCATCAAAGCCGTCTGGTGACCAGCACGCCACACATCAGCGACCGATCCACGGTGGCCGGTTTTGATTATGCCGGTCAGGGACGGGTCAAAGACATCGCCTTTGAGTCCGGGACCGGGTTACTGCGCGGCCAGGTGCGGGGAACGTCGCTCTACCATGCCACCGCGAAGCTGATCCAGAGCGTGGACGGCCGCTGGTCATGTTCGGTGGGAATCTGCAGTTGTCCGGTCCGGCAAAACTGCAAGCACGTCGCGGCACTGCTCTTTGCCGCGGAATCCGACCCGGACATTGGGCCGCTCCTGGGCACGATGGAACCGGTATCGTCTTCGCGCGCCACCACCCTGACAGCTGTCCAGGGCAGATCGAGTGCCCAGGACGAGGCCACCGCGGACTGGGAGAAAACCCTGATGGGTTTGCTGCCCTCATCCCGGTCCACCCGGCAGGACAGTCCACCCCTGGCGCTGCAGTTTGAACTGGAACGCCCGGTCCGCAGGTTTTCCTACCGGGGACACCAGGATACAAAGGGATCACCTGTCCAGCTCAACGTTCGTCCGGTTCTGCTGGGCGCCAAGGGCAAGTGGGTCCGCAGCGGCATTGGGTGGAATACCCTGAACTATCTGAACTTTGGCCGGAAGTTCAATGAAGCCCACCTGGATTGGCTGCTCGAATTCCTCAACTCCCATTCACCTTCCAGCCGCCAAGTCAGCTCCGGCTCCCCCTGGCTGGCCCTGAACTCCTTCGCCGGACGGAATCTGTGGAACCTGCTGGCCGAGGCCGGCAGGATCGGATTGAGTCTGGTCCATAGCCGAGGATCGATGGATCCTGTCCGCGTTCTTGACGAGCCGGCCAAGGTGCGGCTGAGCCTGAGCCGCGCGGGATCTGGGGCCTTGGATCTCGGTGCCAGCGCAGAGATTGGCGGCGTTCCGGTCGCCGCGGAACAACTGGAAACCATCGGCCGTCCGGCGCACGGACTCTTTTACGCCGACAACGGTCCCGATCCGCTCCCGGAACTTCATCCCCAGCCGGGCAACGCCACCGCAGTTCCGGGCGTCATCACGCTTGCACCCTTGGAAACGCCGCTGTCCGAGCAGCTGTTGGGCTTTATCCATTCCGGATCGAGCGTCCAAATCCCGGCCCGGGATGAGGACCGCTTCCTGCGCAAGTTCTACCCCCAGTTGCAGCGGACAGCGGAAGTGGTTTCGATCGACGGCTCGGTGGAGCTGCCGGCCTACTCGGCTCCGGTGCTGTCACTGTTGGCGAACTATGACGGGGATCATCGAGTGCGGCTGCATTGGGAATGGCATTACAGTGCCGGTGACCGGATCGACGCCGAACCGCTGTGGGGCCGACCGGACGACTCAGGGTACCGGGATGAGGCCGCCGAAGCCCGGATTCTGCAATCCGTGGGGCAGCCGTGGGAGACGGTCGCCCCGCTGGGCGGACCAGGGGAGCACAGTTGGGCCGAGCCGCGGCTTCTGGCAGCGGCCACGCTCGAGGGCCTGGACACCCTGACTTTCACCGAACAGGTCCTGCCTGCCCTGCGCGAGCTGCCTGAGGTTCTGGTCGAAACAGCCGGCGAAGTTGCCGACTACCGTGAAGTTACCGAAGCTCCGGTGGTCAGTATCTCCACCGCCGAGACGGCAGACCGGGACTGGTTCGATCTTGGCATTGTGATTACCCTTGAGGGCGAGCCCGTGTCCTTCGCTGCCGTTTTTTCGGCTCTGGCAGCCGGCTCCACCAGGATGCTGCTGCCCAGCGGCGCACATTTCTCACTGGAACGTCCAGAGCTGCACCAGTTGCGGGAACTGATTGATGAGGCCAGAGTCCTGCAGGACGCGGGCAGTGAGGGACTGAAGATCAGCCGCTTCCAGGCCAGCCTGTGGGATGAGCTGGCCCAACTGGGCATCGTGGACCAGCAGGCTGCCGCGTGGCGCAGCTCGGTGGCCGGCTTACTTAGCGGCAGTGCTCCGACGCCGCTTCCGGCACCCGATTCGCTGAATGCCGTCCTCCGCCCCTACCAGCTCGAAGGGTTCAACTGGCTGAACTTCCTGTTCAGTCATGACCTGGGTGGCGTGCTGGCCGATGACATGGGGCTGGGAAAGACCGTCCAGACCTTGGCGCTGGTCTGCTCGGCGAAGGAACGCAATGCAGAAACGCAGAACCGGGCCCCTTTCCTGGTCGTGGCACCGACGAGCGTCGTTGGCAACTGGGAAACCGAAGCGGCACGTTTTGCCCCGGGCCTGAGGACTCTGGCCATTACCGAGACTTTCGCCAAAAGCGGCCTGAATCCGGCCGACGTTGTGGGCGGAGCGGACATCGTCATCACCTCATACGCGCTGTTCCGCATCGACTTTGAGGCCTACGCCGCACATAGCTGGGCCGGTCTGATCCTTGACGAGGCCCAGTTCGTGAAAAATCACCAGTCCAAGGCGTACCAGTGTGCCCGCAAGCTTCCCGCCCCCTTCAAACTCGCAGTCACCGGCACTCCGTTGGAAAACAACCTAATGGAGTTGTGGACGCTGACCTCCATCGTGGCGCCCGGCCTGTTCCCCAGCCCGAAACGCTTCGCCGAGTTCTACCAGAAACCGATTGAAAAGGACGGCAACGCGGACCAGCTGGCCAAACTCCGTGCCCGGGTTCGTCCGCTGATGCTGCGGCGCACGAAGGAACAGGTCATCCGGGACCTGCCGCCAAAGCAGGAGCAGGTGCTGGAGGTGGTGTTGAACCCGCGGCATTCCAAGGTTTACCAGACACATTTGCAGCGGGAGCGGCAGAAAGTCCTGGGGCTGCTGGAAGACGTCAACAAGAACCGGTTCACCATCTTCCAGTCGTTGACCCTTCTGCGCCAGCTGAGTTTGGACGCGAGTCTGGTGGATGAAAGCCTCTCGGCCGTCCGCTCAAGCAAACTCGACGTTCTCTTCGAACAGCTGGAGGATGTCATCGCGGAAGGTCACCGCGCCCTGATATTCAGCCAGTTCACCGGTTTCCTGGGCAAAGTCCGGGACCGGCTTACCGCGGAGGGGATCGAGTTCTGTTATCTGGACGGAAGCACCCGCAAGCGTTCGGAGGTGGTGCGGCAGTTTAAAGAGGGTACGGCTCCGTTGTTCCTGATCAGCCTGAAGGCAGGTGGCTTCGGGCTGAACCTGACCGAGGCTGACTACGTCTTCATCCTTGATCCCTGGTGGAATCCGGCCTCCGAGGCCCAGGCCGTGGACCGGACCCACAGGATCGGGCAGGCGAAGAACGTGATGGTTTACCGGATGGTGGCCAAGGACACGATCGAAGAAAAAGTGATGGCGCTCAAGGCCAAGAAATCCCGGCTCTTTGCCGACGTCATGAGTGGCGAATCCTTACCGGGCGGAGCGCTCACCGCGGCGGATCTGGCTGGACTCTTCAGCGACTGACACCCGGTTCAGCGCTGCGGACGCCAGACGACGACGGCCTGTGAGCGCGGTCGGGGCCGCTTTCCGTGGGCGAGACTGACCACGTCGCCGGCCAGGCCGGCCGCAAAGATGCGTGCGGCGTCGGGCGTACGGCGGCGCAGGGCATCGGCGGCGGCAGCCAGCTCCTGGGAAAGCTCGGTTACCCGTGACCGCAGCGCCGCAACCTGATTCTCCAGTTCCATGATCCGCTTAATGCCCTCCAGCGAAACACCTTCCTGAGACAGCCGCTGGACCTCGCGCAGCATTTCCACATCGTGCTGGGAGTACCTGCGGGATCGGCCGGGCGCCCGGCTGGGCGAGACAATGCCCAAACGGTCATATTGGCGCAGCGTCTGCGGGTGCATCTCGGCAAGCTCGGCAGCCACGGAGATGACAAAAATCGGCGCATCGGAGTTGATCTCCACTCGTGTCTCCTTTCGATCCCTTGGCGCCATCTGCGGCTAACGGCGCCCGCAGCCTGCATCACTCCCGGCAGGAAGCCCGTCCCGGACCGGCAGGAAGCCCGTCCCGGACCGGACACCGCCCCGGGACAGCTCAGCCAACTACAACCGGGCCTTCGCTGCCAGACTTTCCCGCGGGTCGCCGTCGGCCGTTGCGGCGGCGAATTCCCGCACGGCTTCCTGTGCTTCCTTGCTGAGCTTTTGCGGCACCGTGACGTCAATGGTGACCAACAGATCACCGGTGGACTTGGAAGTGGACACGCCGCGGCCCTTGACCCGCAGGGTGCGCCCGGAGGGAGTTCCTTCCGGAACCCGGACCTTGACCTGTTCGCCGGTGAGGGTGGGCACGCCGATGTCTGCGCCGAGCGCGGCCTCCGGAAAGGTTACCGGCACGTGAATGCGGATGTTATCCCCGTCCCGGGTGAAGAACCCGTGCGGCTTGACGTTGACGGTGACCATGAGGTCTCCTGCTCCGGCCGATCCAGGTTGCCCTTTGCCGCGGACACGCACCTTCTGTCCGTCCTTGATTCCCGCCGGAATGCGGACGTCTATCACTTCCCCGCTCGGCTCACGCAGACCGATGGTGGTTCCACGGATTGCACCGCCGAAGGAGATGCTGGTTGATGCCGTGCGGTCCGCGCCCTTGGACGGTGCGGACTGATATCCGCCGAATCCTCCTCCACCGCCGAACAGATCTGCGAATTCGGGCGGCAGCCCGGAGGAGTCGAAGCCCTGCGAACTGCGGCTTCGCGCCCCGGCCCCCGCACGCTGGCCATTGAACAGGCCGCCAAAGAGGTCATCGAAACCTGCGCCGGAAGAACCAGCGCCACCGGCGCCACCAGCGCTGAACCGGGCACCCCCACCCATGGCCTTGATGGCGTCGTACTGCTCACGATCCTCAGGGCTGGAGAGTACCGAGTAAGCCTCGGAAATGTCCTTAAAGGTCTTTTCCGCAGCGGTATTACCGGCATTGGTGTCCGGATGGTACTTTCGTGCTAGCTTGCGGTATGCCTTCTTGATGTCGGCGCCGGAAGCGTCTTTGGAAACGCCAAGGATCTTGTAGAAGTCCTTGTCGACCCAATCCTGACTTGCCAAGGCGTCTCCTTCCTAATGATGTGGAAATCGAGTGAGCAGTTGGTGTCCGTATGGAGGTTCAGAACGACACCAACTGCTCACTCGATGATATGGCTACTGGGGAACTGCGACGATGACCTGGGCGGCCCGCAGAATCCGGTCACCGGACCTGTAGCCGTTGCGCAGAACCTGGCTGACGGTGTCAACCTCCACGTCCTCGCCGGGCTGCTGGATCAGCGCTTCGTGAATGGTGGGATCAAACGCCACTCCCGTTTCCGCGATGCTCGTCAGCCCGTAGGTCTTGAGCGCATTCTCCAGTTTGCCTGCTATGGCGGCAAATGGCCCGCCCTCCAGATCGCCGTGCTTGCGGGCAGCGTCGACGTCGTCCAGGACAGGCAGCAGCGAATTGAGCACGCCGATCACCGCCATCTCCCCCGCAACGGCCCGATCACGTTCCACCCGCTTGCGGTAATTGACGTATTCGGCCTGGAGCCGGAGCAGGTCATTCTTCAGCTCCGCCGCCTCGTCCTTCTTGGGCTGCGCCGCAGCGTTCTCCGGTGCGGCCCCGGCATCGTTGAGGATCCGCTCGGCCTGCGCCAGCGCATCGGCCTCAACCTCGCCGTCGGGCTCGTGCCCGGCGCCCAGCGTTTCGCCGCTGCCCGCGGCGGGATCTGCCGGCTTACTCCCCTGCGGGGAGGCCGTCGAATCGGCAGCCTCCCCCTCGGAATTTACCTGCTCTGCGTCGTCACCGTGGCGTGCCATGGCTACTTCTTCTCGTCTGCGGCGGCTTCGTCGTCGACAATCTCAGCGTCAACGATGTCCTCATCGGCAGAACCACCGGCTGCGGAGTCCGCAGAACCTTCCGCGGCACCCTCACCGGCCGACTCCGCCGAAGCAGCAGCGTAGATGGCCTCGCCCAACTTGGACTGGGACGCCTGAAGCTTCTCGAACGCCACCTTGACAGCGTCCTCGTCCGTTCCAGCCAACGCGGACTTGAGCGCTTCGACGTCGGCTTTGACCTCGGTCTTGACCTCTTCCGGCAGCTTGTCGTCATTGTCGGCGAGCACCTTCTCCACCGAGTAGTGCAGCTGCTCGGCGCTGTTGCGCACATCGGCCTGCTCACGGCGGGTCTTGTCCTCCGCGGCATGCTCTTCTGCCTCACGGACCATGCGGTCAATGTCTTCCTTCGACAGCGCGGTGCCGCCGGTGATGGTCATCGACTGCTCCTTGCCGGTGCCCTTGTCCTTGGCCGAGACGTGCACAATACCGTTGGCGTCCAGGTCAAAGGTGACCTCAACCTGCGGAACTCCGCGCGGCGCCGGAGCAATACCCGTCAGCTCGAAGGTGCCCAGCGGCTTGTTATCCCGGGTGAACTCGCGCTCGCCCTGGAAAACCTGGATGGCCACGGACGGCTGGTTATCATCCGCGGTGGTGAAGGTCTCGCTCCGCTTGGTCGGAATGGCCGTGTTGCGCTCAATCAGCTTGGTCATCACCCCACCCTTGGTCTCGATGCCCAGTGACAGCGGCGTGACGTCAATGAGCAGAACATCCTTCCGCTCACCCTTGAGCACGCCAGCCTGCAGGGCAGCGCCCACTGCGACGACCTCGTCCGGGTTTACGCCCTTGTTCGGCTCCTTGCCGCCGGCCAGTTCCTTGACCAGGTCATACACGGCAGGCATCCGGGTGGACCCGCCAACGAGCACGATGTGGTCGATGTCCCCCACCTTGATGCCGGCCTCGGTGATAACGTCGTGGAATGGCTTTTTGGTGCGGTCCAGCAGGTCCTTCGTGAGGTCCTGGAACTTGGCGCGCGTGAGCTGCTCGTCCAGGTGCACCGGACCATCGGGCGTCACGGA
This sequence comes from Paenarthrobacter sp. Z7-10, assembly GCF_026932795.1. GTDB lineage: Bacteria > Actinomycetota > Actinomycetes > Actinomycetales > Micrococcaceae > Arthrobacter_M. The sequence continues at coordinate 130,301 of NZ_JADPVH010000002.1, forward strand.
GAGGTACTGCAGCGAAATGTTGGTGATGCTGGCGGAGGAGAGCTCCTTCTTGGCCTGCTCCGATGCCTCGCGCAGGCGCTGCAAGGCAATCTTGTCCTTGGACAGGTCCATGCCCTTAACCTTGAGCTGGTTCAGCAAATAGTCAACAACGCGCTGGTCCCAGTCGTCGCCACCCAAACGGTTATCACCGGCGGTGGAGCGGACCTGGATGGTGGAAAATTCGTCCTCGTCCTTGCCCACTTCGAGCAGCGAGACGTCGAAGGTGCCGCCACCGAGGTCGAAGACCAGAATGAGTTCGTCTTCCTTGCCCTTGTCCAGGCCGTAGGCGAGCGCGGCCGCGGTCGGCTCGTTGACGATGCGCAGCACGTTCAGTCCGGCGATCTCGCCGGCTTCCTTGGTAGCCTGGCGCTCGGCGTCATTGAAGTAGGCCGGAACGGTGACCACAGCGTCGGTGACCTTCTCGCCCAAGTAGCTCTCGGCGTCGTTCTTGAGCTTCATCAGGATGCGCGCGGAGATTTCCTGCGGCGTGTACTTCTTGTCGTCGATCCCCACTGTCCAGTCGGTGCCCATGTGGCGCTTGACCGAGGCAATGGTGCGGTCGATGTTGTTGACGGCCTGGCGCTTGGCGATCTCACCGACCAGGACTTCGCCGCCCTTGGAGAAGGCGACGACGGACGGCGTGGTGCGGCCGCCTTCCGCGTTCGCAATGACGGTGGGCTCGCCACCTTCGAGGACGGAGACAACAGAGTTCGTGGTTCCGAGGTCAATACCTACTGCACGGGACATGAGTGCGTTTCCTTTCAATGCTCTACTACTGGATGCTCAACTGCTGCGTGATTCATCTAGTGGGTGCTCAACTGCTGATTGTTCAGTTCCTGAGCCGGGATATCCGCTGCCCGCGGATGCTTCCCGTGGGCCGGATCCGCCCAACCGGAAGACGGTTGAGCGTTCTGCACTCAAGTCTACTCAGGGCTGCACGGATGTCAACTCAAGTTGAGTCTGTTCGACTCAACTCCGATATTTGGGCCAGCCGACAGACATTCTCGGGCTAGTCGGCAGTCATAACAGCTGGTGCTCCAGGGACGTCCGCTGCCCGGAACTCCGTTGCACGGGCCTGTGGCCCCGCGTACTGTCCAGCTATGAGTGAACAAAATCCCGCCGACGTCTACACCCACGGCCACCACGAGAGCGTACTGCGGTCCCACACGGCACGCACCGCCGCAAATTCCGCCGCATATCTGCTCCCCTACCTGCGCCATGGCTTGGATGTGCTCGACGTCGGCGCCGGACCCGGAACGATCACCGCGGATTTCGCGCGCCTGGTCGCCCCGGGTCAGGTGATCGGGCTGGACCGCGCGCCGGAAGTTGTGGCGCAGGCTTCCAAGCGCGCTGCCGAGGCGCATCTGGACAACCTCAGCTTCCAGACCGGCAACATTTATGACCTGGATTTTCCCGATGATCAGTTCGACGTGGTGCACGCCCACCAGGTGCTTCAGCATCTGAGCGACCCGGTGGAGGCCCTGCGTGAGATGCGCCGCGTCGCAAAGCCCGGCGGAATTGTCGCCGTCCGGGAAGCGGATTTCCACGGCATGTTCTGGTATCCCGAACTGCCGGAGTTGCAGCGCTGGATGTCGCTGTACCAGAAGGTGGCCCGGCACAACGATGCAGAGCCGGACGCCGGACGGCGACTGCTGAGCTGGGCGCGGGACGCCGGCTTCGACCAAGTCACACCCTCCTCGGACAACTGGCTCTACGCCACCGAAGAGCAGCGTCAATGGCATGCCGGCGTCTGGTCAGACCGGATAGTCCACTCCGCCTTTGCCGAGCAGGCTCTCGAATATTCTCTGGCGGACCGGGCGGAGCTGGAACGCCTCGCTGCCGGCTGGCGGACATGGGGAGCCACCCCGGATGCCTGGTTCCTGATCCCGAATGCGGAGATCATCGCCCGCGCCTGAGACCACAACCGGACATTCTTGCCATAAACTTCTCTGGTGGAATTTTCCCTGTGGCTGCCGCTCGCCGGCGCCGGCGCAATGATCAGCCTGACTCCCGGCGCCGGTGCCATCAATACGATGAGCAACGCCATCAGCTCGGGCTTTCGCCGTGCCATTTGGGGGATTCTGGGGCAGCAGTTGGCACTGATCGTCCACATCACCATCGTGGCCGCCGGCGTGGGTCTGCTGGTGGCCAGTTCGCCGCTGGCGTTCCACGTCATCCGGTACGCCGGTGCGGCGTACCTCGTCTACCTGGGCATCCGCAAACTCCTCGCCAAGTTACCGACGGTCTCCGCCCGAACAGCAGACGGACTGTCAGTGGCCGGCGATCCCTTCCGCGGAACAGAGGGCGGGCCATCAAGGGCCAGCGGCAGCCTCCCCAGAACGGGCAGTGGACTGTTAGAAGCCCACGACCTTCCCGAAACACGCAGCGCATTGTCAGAAGCCAGCGGCGGTTTCCCCGGGGCAAACGGTGGGCTATCGGGGCCCAGCGGCCGCAGTGTGGGGGTCGTTGACCGCAGCTTGGATGCAGCCGAAACAACGGCTCGAACCGGCGACTCCGCCCGGGCCATGTTCCTGCGCGGGCTGTGGGTCAACCTGCTCAATCCGAAGGCCATCGTTTTCTTTCTCGCCTTCATGCCGCAGTTCATCCGTGCCGACAAACCGCTGCTCGGACAGTACACCGTGCTGGCGGCCACCGTCGTCGCCATCGATGTTGCAGTGATGTGGTTTGTCTTCGCGGCTGCCGCCAAGCAGATGCGGCATCTGGGTGCGTCCGAGCGCGGCCAGATGACGCTCAACAGGGTGTTCGGCTCCCTGTTCATTGTCGTCGGCATCCTGCTGGCGGTCCTCTAGTCGATTCCGACGGCGTGGCTAGACTGATCGAATGACCTCGCCTTACCGGATCATCACTGTCTGCACCGGCAACATCTGCCGATCTCCCATGGCCGAGCTGATGCTGCGGCACGCAGCAGAGGCAGCCGGCGTGCCGGTGGTTCTGGACTCCGCCGGAACCAGCGGCTGGGAAATTGGAAACCCCATTGATCCCCGGGCGGCCAGCCAGCTCGACGGTGCCGGGATCGGCTCGGCGGAGCACGTGGCCCGCCGGTTTGACTCCTCCCGGTACGCCGACCGCGATCTGATCCTGGCCCTCGACGTTGACCACTACGAAGACCTGCTGGCCGACGCTCCCACTCCCGGCGCCCGGGACAAGATCCGGATGCTGCGTTCCTTCGACCCCGCTGTCCAGGACCTGGAGCCCGGAGAGCAAGGCATCGCGGACCCCTGGTACGGAGATGCCGGCGACTTCGACAACAGCAGCCGCCTGATTGCCGCGGCCATCCCGGGCATCCTGGCTTTCGTGCAGCAGCAGCAAACCGAAAGGGGCGACGATGCACAGCGCTAATCTGCCAACCCCGACCATCATCGCCATCGACGGCCGTTCCGGTGCGGGCAAAACCACCCTGGCCTTGGAGCTGGCCGCGCTGCTCCGCGAACACCGGCGCGTGTCCGTCTTCCATCTGGAGGACATCTATCCCGGCTGGAACGGACTAACTGCGGGCATTGAGCGCTATGTGACGACCGTGCTTGCGCCGCTGCGGGAGGGGCTGGCGGCCCATTGGGCCAGCTGGGACTGGGATAACCATTACGACGGCGAGCAGCGCACCACGGCGCTGGCGGACGTGATCATTGTCGAGGGGGTGGGCGCCGCGCACGCGACCGCCCGGCCGTTCCTGGACACTGTGCTCTGGGTTGAGGCCGGAACGCAGGACCGCAAACTGCGTGCCCTGGCCCGGGACGGGGACAGCTTTGCCCCATTCTGGGATCAGTGGGCGGCCCAGGAGGATGAACTGCTGGCCGGTGATCCCGTGGCCGATGAGGCCGATCTGCTGATCGCGGGCAGCGCCGACGGCAGCGCTCCGGGCAAAGTGCTGCAGGCGTTGACCGCGCTGCCCGCCCTCGAGGCGCTGCTGACCCCGGAACGCACCCGCCGACGCACCATGGAGCTGAGCATCGAACGTCTGGAGCGTTATCCGGACGCCGCGGATATCTTTGCCCAGCTCTACGGCGACTCTGAGAATGCCCTCTGGCTCGACAGCTCCAACGCCGCTGCTGCAGGCGCTCCCGCCGAAACAAATGGAGACGCCGCGGAGAGGAGCCGGTTCTCAATTTTGGCGGACGACGGCGGCAGCTACGGTCAGCTGGCCCGGCATGCCGCGGGCAGCACTCGGATCAGTTCGTCCGGCGTAACCACCCGCATCGACGGGCCGTTCTTCCGCTGGCTGGAAACGGTGTGGGGTGGGCAAGTTCTCCCGGCGCCGGAGGATTACGACTGCGGATTCACCCTTGGTTGGGTCGGATATTTGGGCTACCAGCTCAAGCGCGAAACCGGCGGGGCCGGGATCTCCACCGCAGACAGCTCCGCGGCAAATCTTCCGCCGTTCACCGCCGGATCTTCGGTGCAGGCCGGATCTGCTCCCGACGCCGAGGCTCCCGTCCCTACTGTGGGCGGCCCCGACCGCAGCGATGACGCAAGCCTGATCTTCGCCGGCCGCGCCGTCGTCGTCGACCATCACCTGCGCTGCCTGTACCTGCTGGCTCTGACGGAACCAGCGGTGCCGTCCACGGTGGCGGAGGCTAAGGCGTGGACGGAGCGGACCCGTGCCGTAGTTTCCGCGTTGCCCCCGGCTCCCGCAGCAACGGCCGAAGCGCTGGCGATCGGCGCAACTCCGACCCCGGCGCCTCGCTTCACGGCCAGGGACTCTGAATTTTCCTACAAGATGAAAATTGCCCAGGCCCAGGCGGAGATTGCCGACGGAAATTCCTACGAAGTGTGCCTGACCACCGCTTTGACGTCGGGCACCGCAGCTGCCCTGGACCCCTGCCGAACCTATCTGCGCCTGCGGGCGGTAAACCCGGCGCCGTTTGCCGCCTTCCTGCGGTTCGGGCCGCTCGCCATTGCCAGTACGTCGCCCGAGCGGTTCCTACGCATCACCGCCGGCGGCCGCATGCGGGCCGAACCCATCAAGGGCACCCGGCGTCGCGATCCCGATCCGGACCGGGACGAGTCCCTGCGGATGGAACTGGAGACGTCGCCGAAGGACCGGGCCGAGAACATCATGATTGTGGATCTGCTCCGCAATGACCTCTCGCATTTTGCCATTCCCGACACACTGTGCGTCCCGCGACTGTGCGTGGTGGAAAGTTATGCCACCGTGCACCAGCTGGTCAGTACCATCGAAGCCCAGCTGCAGCCTGGGTCCTCCCGCGCCGAGGCCGTGGCCGCCGCTTTCCCCGCCGGCTCCATGACCGGGGTGCCAAAAGTGAGCACCATGGCCATCCTCGACCGGCTGGAAGGGGCGCCGCGCGGAATATACTCCGGCGCCATCGGCTACTTCTCACTGAGCGGTGCCGCCGACCTTTCGGTAACGATCCGAACCCTGGTGATGGAAAAGACCGCTCACGGCGGCCGGTTGAGCCTGGGGGTCGGTGGAGCCATCACCTCGGATTCAAGTCCGCACGAGGAGTGGCTCGAGCTGAAGGCCAAGGCCGGGGGCGTGCTGCAGGCGCTGGGCACTCACTTCCCGGGCTGAACCGGGCAGGCGGCCAGCGCGCGGACCCGGCGGAACCAGGCGGCTGGACCGGCGGCTGAAGCGGACCCGGCGGAACCAGGGCCCGGACTAAGCTGTTGCCATGACTGTACTGGTATTTTTGGACCCCGCTTTTGCGGACGGACGGATCGTCGACGCGGGCAAGCCAGCCCTGATGGCCACGGATCAGGGAGCCACCCGCGGCGACGGCATTTTTGAGTCCATGCTCGCTGTGGATGGAAAACCACGCAAAATTCACCGACATTTGGACCGACTGGCGTCCTCCGCCCAGTCCTTGGAACTGACCATTCCGGAACCGGAGGTCTGGCAGCGAGCCATCGCGACGGCGCTCGCAGCATTCGCCGACGACGGAGGCGGCGGTGCGGCTGGCGGTGGAGGCGGCGGCGCGGCTGGCGGCGCCGAAGCCGTGGTGAAACTGGTCGTCACCCGGGGCGTTGAGGGCAGTTCCGCTCCGACGGCCTGGGTTCAGGTCTCGCTCCCACCGGAGGCCGGGAGGCTGCAGCGGGAAAACGGCATCGACGTCCTGCTGCTGGACCGCGGCTATGACAGCACCGTGGCCGAGCGGGCGCCGTGGCTGCTGCTGGGCGCCAAAACGCTCTCCTACGCCGTCAACATGGCGGCACTGCGGCACGCCCACTCCAACGGCGCCGATGACGTGATCTTCACCAGCAGTGACGGCCGCGTACTGGAGGGACCGACGTCGTCCGTCCTGCTGGCCCATGCCGAAGGTGAGGGAGGCACCCGCGTCCGTCGCCTGATCACTCCGGCCCTGGACAGCGGCATCCTGCCCGGTACGTCGCAAAGTGCGCTTTTCGGCGCCGCGAAGGCCGCCGGCTGGGAACTGGGCTACGGTCCGCTGGTGCCGGAGGATCTGTTCGACGCGGATGCGGTCTGGCTGATTTCCAGCATTCGCCTGCTTGCCCCCGTGAACCACATCGACGGTCGGGAGATCGGCACCTCGGACGTCCGGGCAGCGCTGACCGCGGAGCTGAATGAACTGATCGCAGCCACGTAATAGGCACAAAAAAGCCCGGCGGCTTCACGTGACGCCATACTCACCGGCGGCACTGTCCGAGGCCGAAGGGGCTGTGTTAGTTTCAATTTGGAGTACCGAGCGCCGGCGCAAACCCTTGCCGCCGGTCTGCATGTCGATCCCGCCGGATGTCGATCCCGCCCGCAGGCTCACCGAACCGTCCGGCGCCCGCTGACATTCTCCGATGGCCCGAAGGAGACACCATGCCCACCGAGAACGCACTGCTGACATATCGACTGCTCACCGGACCGGATGACCATGCCTTCTGCGCGCGGGTCAGCGCCGCGCTCGAGGAGGGCTACATCCTCTACGGCAGCCCATCGCTGGCCTTCGACGGCGGCCGGACCATTGCGGCGCAGGCCGTCATCTGGCCGGACGGCTTGAGCAGACCCGCTGGAAAAGCGAACGACGGCGGCCGATGAGCTACGCCGGCGACCTCACCCCGGCCCAGGCGTGGGACAGGCTGGCATCGGGTGCCACGCTGGTGGACGTGCGAACGGACGCCGAGTGGACGCACCTGGGCATCCCGGACACGTCGGGCACCGGCCGGCAGCCGCTGTTCATCGAGTGGAAGCTCGCCGGTGGACTGCCCAATGGCGAATTCCTGGCGCAGCTGCAGGCCCGGGTGCCGGCACCGGCGGGCACCGAGCTGATCTTCCTCTGCCGCTCCGGCGTCCGGTCCATCGCCGCCGCTGAGGCTGCCACGGCGGCCGGCTACACCGCGTACAACGTGTTGGAGGGCTTCGAAGGGGAGCAGGACGCTTACGGCGACCGCACCGTCAACGGCTGGAAGAATCGTCGGCTGCCATCGAGGGAACGGTCGTCCAATGAGCAACTTTGATCCACGGGCCGCGGACTGGGCCAAGGATACCCAAGCGGTGCGCGGCGGGTTGGACCGGTCCAACTTCCAGGAAACCTCCGAGGCCATCTTCCTCAACTCCGGCTTCGTCTACGAGTCCGCAGAGTCGGCCGAGGCGGCCTTCACCGGCGAGGTGGATCGGTTCGTCTAGTCCCGCTACGGCAATCCCTCGGTGGCTACGTTCCAGGAACGGCTGCGTCTGCTGGAAGGCACCGAAGCCTGCTTCGCCACCGCCTCCGGCATGTCCGCCGTATTCACCGCGCTCGGTGCACTCTTGGGCGCAGGTGACCGCGTGGTGGCCGCCCGCTCGCTTTTCGGCTCCTGCTTCGTGATCCTCAACGAGATTCTTCCCCGCTGGGGCGTGGAAACGGTCTTCGTCGACGGTCCGGACCTGGAGCAGTGGCGCCAGGCGCTGGCGACGCCGACGACGGCGGTCTTCTTCGAGTCGCCGTCGAACCCAATGCAGGAAATCGTCGACATCCGCGCGGTCTGCGACCTCGCCCATGCGGCCGGTGCAACGGTCGTGGTGGACAACGTCTTCGCCACCCCGCTGCTGCAAAAGTGCGGAGACTTGGGTGCGGACGTCATTGTTTATTCCGGCACCAAGCACATCGACGGACAGGGCCGGGTTCTTGGCGGGGCCATTCTCGGGACGAAGGAATTCATCGAGGGGCCGGTCAAAACGCTGATGCGGCACACCGGGCCCGCACTGTCCGCCTTTAATGCCTGGGTCCTGACCAAGGGGCTGGAAACCATCGGCCTGCGTGTCAGCCATGCCAGCGCCAATGCAATGAAGCTGGCGCAGTTCCTGGAACGGCACCCCGCTGTCAGCTGGGTCAGGTATCCGCTGCTGCCCTCCCACCCGCAGTTTGAGCTGGCACGGACGCAGATGAAAGCAGGTGGAACCGTGCTGACCTTCGAACTGGCCGCACCGGGAACTGGAGGATCCGGAAAGGGCGCCGCCTTTGCACTGCTCAACGCGTTACAGATCATCGACATCTCCAACAACCTTGGCGACTCCAAGTCGCTGATCACGCATCCGGCCACCACCACGCACCGGGCGATGGGCCCTCAGGGACGCGCCGCCATCGGCCTCACCGACGGCGCCGTAAGGCTCTCCGTCGGGTTGGAAGACCTCGACGATCTCACTCAGGACCTCGCCCAGGCCCTCGCCGCCATCTGACCCACCGCCACCCTCATCGAGGGAGCACTTGGTGCGCGATACACGGCCGTATCGCGCACGGATTGCTGAATCGATGAGGGGCAAATGGTAGTCGGTGGTGGATGGTGGACGGTTAGTCCTGGAAGTACTCGATTTCGGCGCCGATGGTGTTGAGCCGCTCGGCCAGGTCCTCGTAGCCGCGTTCAATCACGTAGATGTTCCGCAGCTCGGAGGTGCCCCTGGCGGCCAGCATGGCCAGCAGAATACATGCGGCGGGGCGCAGTGCGGGAGGGCAGCCGATTTCCGCGGCACGCCAACGGGTCGGGCCCGTAACGTCGATGCGGTGCGGATCGAGGAGCCGGACTCCTGCGCCCAACCGATTGAGTTCTGTCAGGTAGATGGCGCGGTTCTCATAAACCCAATCGTGGATCAAGGTGGACCCCATGGCACAGGAGGCGATGACCGCAAAGAAGGGCAGATTATCGATGTTCAGCCCGGGAAAGGGCATCGGATGGATCTTGTCCGGGGCTGCTTTCAGCACAGAAGGCAGCGTGGTGATGTCCACCAACCGGGTGTGTCCGTTGCGGGCGGTATATTCGGCGGACTTCCGGTACTGGAAGCCCATCTGTTCCAGCACACTGAGCTCGATTTCCATGAATTCGATCGGTACCCGCTTAATCGTCACCTCGGAGCCGGTGACGATCCCGGCGGTAATCAGGCTCATCGCCTCGATCGGATCCTCCGAGGGTGAATACTCAATATCGACATCTATCCGGGGCCGGCCGGTGATGGTCAGGGTGGTGCTGCCGATCCCCTCGACGCGGACGCCGAGTCCCTGCAGGTAAAAGCACAGGTCCTGGACCATGTAATTCGGGCTGGCATTGCGGATCACGGTGGTGCCTTCGCGGTGCGCGGCGGCCATGATGGCGTTTTCCGTCACGGTGTCCCCACGCTCGGTCAGAACAAAGGTGCGGTCCTGCGCGTCCGGCTCCGGCGCCTGGATGGCATAGAACCCCGAGTGCGCTTGTACGGACAGGCCAAACTCACGCAGCGCCTGCATATGAGGCTCCACCGTCCGGGTGCCCAAGTCACAGCCTCCGGCGTACGGCAGGTGATAGCTGGAGCGCTCATCGAGCAGCGGCCCCAGCAGCATGATGACGCTTCGGGTGCGGCGGGCCGCCACCACATCCATCGATGCCAAGTCCAGCTCCACCGGCCGGCGGACCTGCAGGTCGTTCGCATTGAGCCAGGTGCATTCCACCCCGATGCTGGTCAATACCTCCACGATCCGGTTGACCTCTTCGATACGGGCCAGCCGTCGCAGAGTGGTGGTTCCGCGGTTGATAAGGCTCGCGCACAACAGTGCCACGCCGGCGTTCTTGCTGGAATTGACCTCCACGCTGCCGGAAAGCTGGTGGCCGCCCACCACACGCAGATGCGTGATTTTTGGCTGCGCGGCGCCGCCAATGTTCAGGATGCTGTGGCCGAAAATGGTTTCCATCCGCTGGATCATCTTCAGGCTCAGGTTTTGCTTGCCCTGCTCCATCCGGGCGACGGCGCTTTGGCTGGTTCCCAGCTCCGCCGCGAGCCTGCCCTGGGTCCAGCCTTTGGCTGAGCGGGCGTCACGAACCAGCAGGCCTACGGACGAGGCGGTTTCTTGAGTCATAGCTTAAGTAATATCATAGAGCGCATAAAAATATAGATTTCGGTGCCATAGTGGACGCAAGGTGTGTGATATCGATGCAAATAGTCGAACCGTGCGATATTTTTCACATCGTTGAGTCGATTCGTCTGTTGCCTTCCTGTCTCCACGCTAACTGAAAGCGGAGTTCCATGTCCCCGACATGACGGCGGCAGCCAACGCCGCGCCGATAATCACCATGCCACCCAAAAGCACCAGAGCATCCCGCGCGCTGAACTCGGATCGACGTGCCCAAGTGCGCGGTCCGGCGCCGAATCCCTTCGCTTCCATGGTGACGGCGAGCCGGGACGCCCGCCGGATGGCCTGCACCAGCAGCGCCATGGCCTGTCCCAGCGAGGACCTGAAGCGGCCGAGCACACCACCGCTGGAACCGGCGCCCCGCGCGCGGCGGGCCATGCCCAGGTTTTGCCATTCCTCCACCAACAGTCCCACCAGCCGCATCGCGGCCAGGGCCCCCAGCACAAAGCGGTGCGGCAGCCTCAGCCGCTGGGCCAGGGCATCGGCCAGATCGGTGGGATCGGTGCTGGCCAGCAGCAGAACGCCGGGAAGTGCAATGGCTATGCCGCGCAGTGCAATGGCCACGCCGGACTGCAGCGATCCTTCGGTCAGCAGCAGCGGCCCCCATTCCAGCAGGACGGCTCCGGTTTTAGGCGCCAGCAGGGCCGAACCGTAGCCTCCCACAAGGGCGGCGGCCAGAATGGGCCACCCACGCCCCAGCAGCACCCGCGGGGCTAACCCGGCCAGTGGCAGGAGCGCGAGCTCACAGAGCAACGCCACGGACGCGGAAACCCAGTCCACCGTCAGCAGCAATCCAATGGTCAGTGCCAGACCTGCCCCAAGTTTGGAAAGTGGATTTGCCCGGGCCAACCACGCAGTGGAACGCGGACCGGCCAGCACGTCAATACTCACCCTGGACCTCCGGCCGGGCCGCCGCCGCACGATCCACACCCAGCACGGCCGACGCCGCACGGTCCACACCCAGTACGGCGGACGCCGCGGGCGTACCTGCAGCCGTCAGCTCCAACTGCGCTCCGCCCAGGACGCGGGTGAACTCTGCATCGTGCGTCACTGCCACCACGCCCGCGCCGGCGTCGAGCAGTTCAGATAACAGGGTAGCCAGCTCGGCCCAGGTATTGGCGTCCTGGCCGAAGGTCGGTTCGTCCATCACCAGGATCTGCGGCCGGGTTGCAAGCACGGTGGCCACCGACAGTCGGCGCTTTTCACCGCCGGAGAGAGTGTAGGGATTAGCCTCAGCCAAATGCTCCAGCCGGAGCCGCACCAGCAGCTCCTCAACGCCGGCCGTTCCCTGGCCCAGCATTCTGGGACCAAAAGCCAACTCGTCCAGTACCCGGCCGGTGACAAACTGGTGCTCCGGCTCCTGGAAAACATTCCCGATCCGTCCCACCAGCTCAGGACCGGTCCAATCGAAGGGGGACTGCCCGGCGCCGCGCGCCAACGGATCCGCGGCGCTCAACTGTCCGCCGGTGATCGGAAGCAGCCCACCCAGAGTCAGGGCCACGGTCGATTTGCCTGCCCCGTTGGGGCCGGTGATGCCCAGTGCTGCCCCGGCGCAAACCTCAATATTGATCCCGGATGCCGTGGGCACCGGCGCCGGCCGATACCCACGGTGCCGTCGCCGCGGGACGGATGCACGCGAGACCGCGAGGTCCCGGGCGGTCAGCAGGACCTCGCCGGACGAGGAGTTCTGCCGCGGCCGCACCACCGGCAGATAGTCCGGCACCCAGATGCCGGCCGAAATCAGCATCGCGCGGGATTGCTCCAGAACCCGGGCCGGCGGCCCATCCAGCAATACACCGCCGGGCTGGCGTTGGCTTCCCGGAGCGAGCACGACAATACGGTCCACCACGTCCAGCCAGACCGGTACCCGGTGTTCCACCACCACCAGCGTCGCCCCCGTGTCCGTCAGCATCCGCAGCACCGCGTCGCGCACCTCCAGCACACCGGCAGGATCGAGGTTGGCCGTCGGTTCATCCAACAGCAGCAGACCGGGCCTCATCGCCAGCATACCGGCCAGCCCCAGCCGCTGTTTCTGGCCGCCGGAGAGCGAGGACGTCGGATGGTCCAGCGGCAGGTCCAGCCCGACGGCGTCCAAGGCGGCCGCGGCGCGGCGCCAGATCTCCGCCGGCGGAACCGCCAAATTTTCCGCGCCAAAGGCCACATCGTCCCCCACCCGGGACAGCACCACCTGAGCCTCCGGATCCTGCTGCATCAACCCGGACCGGCCACGGCGGTGGCTTGGCGGGCTGCCGTCCACCAGCAGCGAGCCGGACTCCGCCGCGTCCTCATCCGATCCCAGGACCCCGGCCAGGGCATGGAGGAGCGTGGATTTTCCCGCCCCGGACGGGCCGAGCAGGAGAACCCGCTCCCCCGGTGCGATCTCCAGGGTCAGGTCGTGCACGGCGGGAGAGCTGCGGCCAGCATGCTGGAAGCCCCAACCCTTGGCCGAGACCGCCGCCGGCCACCCGCCGGAGCCGGTGCCGCCATCGTCGTGCGCTGCCATCGGCTTAGAGCACAGGCTCCGTGGCCGCGCGCCGGGAGGCCAGATTGGACAGCGCCCCTGTGCGGGCCAGACCGCGGGCGGCCAGCCAGGAAAGCAGCCCGGCGATGACCGTGCCGGAGATGGCGGCGAAAATCAGATAGAGCACCTTCGCGGCTAATTCCCATTCCGCGTTATAGCCAATATTGTCGTTGATGCCCAAGCCGACGCCGGCCAGCGCACCCGCCAGCAGCGCGACGGGCAGGCGGAACCGGCGGTAGCCAAACGCTGCGAAGGCCAGCTCGGCGCCAATCCCCTGCACCAGTCCGGAGAGCAGCACGGTCAGTCCGAACGACGATCCGAGCAGGGCCTCCACGGCGGCGGCGACAAGTTCGCAATAGAGCGCAGCTCCGGGCTTGCGGATGATCAGCCCGCCCAGGACGCCGGCGATCAGCCAGCCGCCGCCGTACAGCCCGCCCAGCGGCGGGAAGGCAGCGATCAGCAGCGACACTCCGGCGTAGCCGACGGACCAGGCCCAGAAAATGACGCCGACGGCGACGGCCAGCACCGAGGCGACGACGATGTCCACGACCCGCCAGGTGTATTTGCCCGGCCGTGCCGTTTCGGCTGCGGCAGGATCGATCGGGGGCGGGGTGTGGGCGTGTGTTTTACTCATGAATCCTCCTTCGCAGGAGGGGCAGCAATGCGGCGGAAGTCCCGCGCACCGCCGAAGAGAACTCGACTCCCTTCGCCGGTACTAACCGGATCAGGTTCGAGGGTCTGCGGCTGTCCGCACTCTCAGCGCCCACCTCGCGGTTTCCGGTGACCCGGATCCGGGTGGTGGCGCTCCCCTGTCGTTTAATTTTCTTGCTTCTTTCAGCGGAACCAGTGTATACCCGCAGCGGCCGTTGGAAGCCGCCGAGGCGGACCCCGCAGGACGGCAGCCATCTTGCCGTCCCCGGCCGGGGCGCTAGGCTGGGCACAGAGCAAGATTCAGGCAGAAAATGCGTTGGAAGAAACAGCAGAGTTTGGCTGGTTCGACTTCATCAATTCAATTCAACTCAAAGGAGTGCGGCATGAACCTGCTTTTGAAGCTGGTGACCACCGGTGTAAGCGTTGGCGCGGTCTTTGTGGCCAATAAAATCGTGGAGAAGACCTGGGAGAAATGCACCGGAAAGAAGCCACCCAAGGATGGCACGGACCCGACTCACAGCCTGCGCTCCGCCCTGATCTTCGCGCTGGTGTCCGCGGCTGTGGCCGCCATGATCCAGGTTATTGCCGGACGCGGAACCCAGCGTGCCATTCTGCGGCTGAAGGGCAAGCCGGAGGAAATCTAACCTCCGCTTGGTTTCGCGCCGTATAGCATTCTGGCTATGAGTGAAGTTAGCCCGGCCAGCACCCTTCCCGGCATGCCGCGGGCATCAGCTCCGGCGGCCAAGTGGCGGATCGTGGCCTGGGCCTCCTGGGACTGGGGGTCGGCGGCTTTCAACGCCGTGATGACCACCTTTATCTTCACTGCGTTGTACCTGACGGGAGATGACTTCGGCGGTTCGGACCATGCCTCAGCGGTGTTGGCCTTTTCGCTCTCCATTTCCGGCGTGGCGATCGCCTTGTTGGCGCCGGTGGCCGGGCAGCGCTCGGACCACAGCGGGAGACGGAAACTGTGGCTCGGCCTGAACACCAGGACTCTGGACATAGCCATTCAGGTGCGGGCGGGTTCCTTTGATTTTTGGGAGTTTTCCTCGTCGGGAGCCTGTTAATTATGCCCTCATTGTGAGATAATTAGAGTGTGCTAATTCGTCCGGGTGTGGGTGTGGGATCATGAGCG